>NZ_JBFAOM010000001.1:0-559382 GCF_040675235.1 Nonomuraea sp. NPDC049637 | reverse complement strand
GACAAGGTGGCCTCCTACCTGGACCTGGGGGTTGCGGAGGGGGCCAAGCTCGTGGTGGACGGGCGGGAGACCGAGGTGCTGGGCGGCCGGGGCGGTGGGTTCTGGCTGGGGCCGACGGTGCTGGATCAGGTGCCGGTGGGGTCGCGGACGCATACCGAGGAGATTTTCGGGCCGGTGTTGTCGGTGGTGCGGGTGTCCTCGTACGAGGAGGGCCTGCGGGTGATCAACGAGGGTGTGTACGGCAACGGCACGGCGATCTTCACCAACGACGGCGGTGCGGCGCGGCGGTTCCAGAACGAGGTCGAGGTGGGGATGGTCGGGATCAACGTGCCGATCCCGGTGCCGATGGCGTTCTACAGTTTCGGCGGGTGGAAGTCGTCGTTGTTCGGTGACACGCATGTGCACGGCACGGAGGGGGTGCATTTCTACACGCGGGGCAAGGTGGTGACCTCGCGCTGGCTGGACCCGTCCCACGGCGGCGTGAACCTCGGCTTCCCCACCAACGGGTGACCCGCGCCCCCCGCCCGGCCCGCCCTCCTCACAGGAACGACTCGAAGCTTGTGCGGCCGTTGCATGAGGGCGGGATGATCGGGTAGGCAGGGCGGCATGTCACTTTCCCACTGTGCGGGCTGGTTGCTGGCCGGACGCTACCGGCTGCTGTCCGAACTGGGCCGCGGTGGCATGGGCCGCGTCTGGCGAGCCCACGACGAGCTGCTCGACCGGCAGGTCGCGGTCAAGGAGGTCACCCTCGGGCACACGCTGGGGGCCGAGCGGGAGCGGCTGCTCGGCCGGACGATGCGGGAGGCGCGGCTGGCCGCCCGGCTGAGCCACCCGCACATCGCCGCAGTCTACGACGTGGTGGTGGCCGACGAACGGCCGTGGATCGTGCTCCAGCTCGTGCCCTCGCGCAGCCTCGCCGACGTGATCGCCGAGCGCGGGCCGCTGTCCCCGCCCGAGGCCGCGCGCCTCGGGCTGCAGGTGCTGGAGGCGCTGGGCGCGGCGCACGCCGACGGCATCGTGCACCGCGACGTCAAGCCCGGCAACATCCTGCTGAACGGCGACCGGCACGCCCTGCTCACCGACTTCGGCCTGGCCACCACCCTCGACGACCAGGCCAACATCACCCAGTCGGGCATGGTGGTGGGCACGCCCGCCTACATCGCCCCGGAACGCCTGCGCGGCGGCCAGGCGACCCCGCAGGCCGACCTGTGGTCCCTCGGCGCCACCCTGTACGCGGCCGTCGAAGGCCAGTCGCCCTTCCCGCACAGCGGCCACCTGGCCGCCCTGACCGCGGTGCTCACCTCCGAGCCCGCGCCGTTCCACCTGGCCGGGCCGCTCGCGCCGGTCATCGCCGGTCTCCTGGTCAAGGACCCCGCCCGCCGGATCGACGGCGAGGAGGCCCGGCGGCGCCTGACCCGGGTGGCCGCGCTGCGCGACGAGGAACCCCACGACACCGCCGCCATCCCCCTGGCCACCCCGCTGCCCAACACCGGCGACCTCCTGGCCCCCACCCTCTTCCCCCCGGCCCCCGCCCCGGAGGTCTCCCTCCCCACCCCGGAAACCGCTCCCGCCCCCGTCCCGGAGAGCGTCGCCGTCCCGGCGGGTGTCCCGGCAGGTGTCCAGGACGCGGGGGCCGTCGCCGGGGCGCGGCCGGACGCCAGGCGGCGGATCCCAGGGTGGGACCGCGCGGGACGCAGGACCGGCGAGCGCAACCACGTGGTCCGCCGGACCATGCCCGGCGCCGCGCGAGGGCTTCGCGCGCACCGCGAGCTGCTGCCGTTCTCGGTGTCGATCCCGCATCCGGGCAGGCCGCAGCGCTGGCGGCAGCTCACCGCCCTGGCCGCGCTCGTCACCAGCGTGCTCCTCACGACGTCCTGGAACGGCGACGGCGGCCCGCCCGCCGCCACCCGCACGCCCTCCCACGCCGACCCGGCGCCGAACCAGGCCCCCGAGCAGGAGGGCATCATGCACGCCGTGGCCGTCGCGCGCGACCGCGCCTCGCAGGAGGCCGCCGACCGCGCGGGCGAGCAGAGCGGCTCCCGCCGCCGTCCGTCCGCACAGCCCCTCGCCCAGCCGCCGGCCCAGCGGCCCGCCGTGACCGGCGCGAGGACCGGCGCCAGGTCCGGCGCCACTTCCGCGGCCACCTCGGGCAAGGGGCGGAAGGTCGGCCATCAGGCCGCCAAGGCCAAGCACGGCAAGGGCCTGGCCCGCGGCCACGGCAAGCACTAGGAACCCGGCGGCCCCGCACCCGTCAGGCGAGGGGGAGGCGGAGGACGAAGCGGGCGCCCTTGGGGGAGTCCTCGATGGTCAGCGTGCCGTGGTGCGCGGTCGCGATCTCCCGGGCGATCGGCAGCCCGAGGCCGGTGCCGCCGGCGTCGCGGTTGCGGGAGTCGTCCAGGCGGGTGAAGCGCTGGAAGACGAGCTCGCGCTGGGCCGGTTCGATGCCTGCGCCGTCGTCCAGGACCTCCAGCACGGCCCGGCCGTCCTCCTCCAGGACCGTCACGGTGACCTGCGTCTCGGCGTGCCGCTCGGCGTTGTCCAGCAGGTTCGTCAGCAGCCGGGTGAGCTGCAGCCGGTCGCCCATGACGACCACGCCCTCGTCCGGGTGGGTGACCACGCGCTTGGCCCGCGGCCGGGCGGTCTCGGCGGTGACCAGGTCGCCCAGGTCCACCGGCTCGCGGTCGCTCGGGGCACCGGCGTCCAGCTTGGTCAGCGTGAGCAGGTCGGTGACGATGGCCTGCAGCCGGTCGAGGCTGGCCAGCACCTGGGTGCTGGTCTCCCGCCAGTCGGTCTCCTCCGGATGCAGCATGGCCTCCTCGACCTGCGCGCGCATGGCGGTGATCGGGCTGCGCAGGTCGTGCGAGGCGTCGCCGGCGAACCTGCGCTGCTGCTCCATCGCGGCCTCCAGGCGGGCCCGCGCCGTCTCCAGCCGTTCCAGCGTCTGGTTGGCGGTCTCGGCCAGGGCTCTGATCTCGTCGTCGGTGTCCGGGACGGGCACCCGCAGGCCGCCGCCGTCCGCGGTGATCTCGGCGAGCCGCTTGGTGATGCTGCTGACGGGGGCGAGCGTCCTGGCCACGACCCGCGACACCCCGAAGAAGGTCAGCCCGACCAGCAGCGCCGACACCACGATCTGGAACAGCACGACCTGCGGGCTGACGAACCAGGGGACCGCGGGGTCGAAGGCGTAGATGATCCAGGTGCCCTCGGGCTGGAAGGCGCGCAGGGCGACCACGAGCTCGCACCGGCCGGGGAAGGCCGGCAGGTCGCAGCTCCTGCTGACGTAGTTGGCCTGGTCGCGGGGGATGTGGGCCGTCTGGCGGGGGGCGCCGGCCAGGTTGGGCGTCCAGGCGACGGCCCGTCCGGCCGGGTCGACGACCTGGATGCCGTCGAGGCCGAGGGGTTCCAGCACCTGGGGGAGCTGGTTGCGCTTGACCATGAGGAGCACGCGCAGGGCCCGCGCGGACACGTCGCTGGCGCGCACGTCGGCGACGTCGTCGTGGATGCCGAACATGACGAAGCCGCTGACGACGACGTTCAGCAGCAGCATGGCGATGCCGGCGAGCAGTGCCAGGCGCGTACGCAGCGACCGGCGCAACCGTGTTCTCACCCGTCTCCCCCCGGGATCAGCAGAACACGGTTGGTGCACCAGGCCCTAACTTAGGGAGATTCCTCGATAAATACGGTTACGCCGGGACGAGTCGCCTCGCTGCTACTCCTCCACCGCCTTCAGCACGGCGTCCGCGATCGACCGCGGATCGACCCCGAAGTGCCTGCGCACGGCCTCCCGGGTGTCGGAGAGCCCGAACCCGTCGGTGCCGAGCGACGTCCACGGCCGGTCGATCCACGGCCTGATCTGGTCGGGCACGGCCCGCATCCAGTCGCTGACCGCGATCACCGGCCCCTCGGTCCCGGCCAGCGCCCGCCGCAGGTACGGCACCCCGGTCGCCGACATGGCCTCGCGCCGCAGCTCGCTCCACGAGGTGACCGACCAGACGTCCACGCCCAGCCCGTACTCCTCGGCCAGCAGCCGCTGGGCCTCCAGCGCCCAGTGGATCGCGGTGCCGCTGGCCAGCAGGTGCGCGGCGCCGCCGCCGGCGGAGTAGCGGTAGATGCCCTTGACGATGCCCTCCTCGACGCCCTCGGGCATCGCCGGCTGGGGCAGCGGCTCGTTGTAGACGGTCAGGTAGTAGAACACGTCCTCGGCGGCCTCGCCGTACATGCGCCTGAGCCCGTCGCGGACGATGACGCCGACCTCGTAGGCGAAGGCCGGGTCGTAGGCCAGGCAGGCGGGGTTGGCGGAGGCCAGGAGCTGGGAGTGGCCGTCGGCGTGCTGCAGGCCCTCGCCCGTCATGGTGGTGCGGCCGGCGGTCGCGCCGACCAGGAAGCCGCGGCCGAGCTGGTCGGCCAGGGCCCACATCTGGTCGCCGGTCCGCTGCCAGCCGAACATCGAGTAGAAGATGTAGAACGGCACCATCGGCTCGCCGTGGGTGGCGTAGCTGGTGGCCGCCGCGGTGAAGGAGGCCATCGACCCGGCCTCGGTGATGCCCTCGATGAGGATCTGCCCGTCCACCGCCTCCTTGTACGCCAGCAGCAGCTCCCGGTCGACGGACTCGTACCGCTGGCCGAGCGGCGAGTAGATCTTCGCCGTGGGGAACAGCGACTCCATGCCGAACGTCCTGGCCTCGTCGGGCACGATCGGCACCCAGCGCCGCCCGGTCTCCGGCTCCTTCATCAGGTCCTTGACCAGCCGGACGAACGCCATCGTGGTGGCGATCGGCTGCGTTGAGCCCTTGGCCAGGGCCGCGAACGGCCGCTCGCCCGGCTGCGGCAGCGTCCGGGCGGCCACCGTGCGGCGGGGGATCGGGCCGCCCAGCTCCCGGCGGCGCTCGGCGACGTACTCGGCCTCGGCCGAGCCGGGCCCCGGGTGCAGGTACGGCGGCAGCTCCCCGGCCAGCGCCGAGTCGGGGACCGGCAGGCCGAGCCGGTCGCGCATGACGCGGAACTCGTCGAGGGTGAGCTTCTTCATCTGGTGGTTGGCGTTGCGCGCCTCGACGCCCGCCCCCAGCGTCCAGCCCTTGACCGTCTGGACGAGGACCACCGTGGGCGCGCCCCGGTTCTGCAGCGCCCGGTGGTAGGCGGCGTACACCTTGCGCGGCTCGTGCCCGGCCCGCGAGCCGCCGACGATGCGCCGCAGGTCGTCGTCGGAGTACGGCACGTCGAGCCCCTGGAACAGGTGCTGCCTGATGTAGGCGCCGTCGGCGGCGGCGAACGTCTGGAACTGGCCGTCCGGCACCTCGCCGAGCCGGGCCACGAGCTCGTCGGAGCCGAGCAGGCCGTCCCACTCGGCGCCCCACAGCGCCTTGACGACGTGCCAGCCCGCGCCCCGGAAGACGCTCTCCAGCTCCTGCACGATCCGGGTGTTGCCGCGTACCGGGCCGTCGAGCCGCTGGAGGTTACAGTTGATCACGAAGGTGAGGTTGTCCAGCCCCTCCCTGGCGGCCAGCGTCAGCGCCGCGGTGGACTCCGGCTCGTCCATCTCGCCGTCACCCAGGAAGGCCCAGACATGGCTGTGCGAGGTGTCCTTGATGCCGCGGTTGTGCAGGTAGCGGTTGAAGCGCGCCTGGTAGACCGCGTTGAGCGGGCCGATGCCCATCGACACGGTCGGGAACTGCCAGAAGCCCGACATCGCCCTCGGGTGCGGGTACGACGGCAGCCCGCCCAGCGTCTCGCGCCGGAACAGGTCGAGCTGCTCCTCGCTCAGACGACCTTCGAGGAAGGCCCGCGCGTAGACGCCGGGGGAGGCGTGCCCCTGGAAGAAGACCTGGTCGTCCGTGCCGTGGAAGAAGTGGTTGAAGCCGACCTCGTACAGCCAGGCGGCCGAGGCGTAGGTGGCCAGGTGGCCGCCGAGGCCGAGCTTGCTGCCCCGGCTGACCATGACGGCGGCGTTCCACCGGTCGTAGGCCGCGACGCGTTCTTCGAGCTCCAGGTCGCCGGGGTAGGCGGGTTCCTCGGCGGCGGGCACCGTGTTGAGATAGCGCGTGCTCGTGGCGAGCCTGCGCAGCAGGTAATCGGCCCGATCGGGACCGGCCGCCCGCCGGACCGCCTCAAGCGATTCGAGCCATTCGGCGGTCTCCTGTGGATCCAGGTCTTTCTCCATGCTTCCATTAAACACCATATGATCGATCATCCGATGAAAGGATTATCTGTGGAGCCCGTGGTGCGGCCGCCGTTGCGCGAGGAGATCAGGAAAGTGCTGCTCGACGGCCTGATCAGCGGCCGCTGGGAGCCCGGCGAGCGCATCGTCGAGCGCCGCCTGGCCGCCGAGCTCCAGGTCAGCCAGGCCCCCGTCCGCGAGGCGCTGCGCGAGCTGGAGGCGCTGCGGCTGGTCGAGTCGGCCCCCAACCGCGGCGCCCGGGTGCGCGGCTTCACCCTCGACGATCTGCGCGAGGTCTACCAGGTGCGGGCCGGCCTGGAGGAGACCGCCACCCGTCTCGGCCGGCCGCCGGCGGCGGCGCTGCGCGTCCACGTGGCCCGCCTGCACGCCGCCGCGGCCGCCGGCTCCCTCGATGACCAGGTGCGCCACGGCGTCGCCTTCCACCGGGAGATCGTCGCGGCCTCCGGGAACGCGCTGCTGGTGTCGGTGTGGGAGTCGCTCGGCGTCGAGGTGTGGACGCACGTGTCGATCCGGCTGTTCAGGATGCGGCCGCACGAGAACGCGGCCGACCACGAGCCCCTGGTGGAGGCGTTCGAGCGGGACGACCCGCAGGCCGGACGCCTGCTGCACGACCACGTCCTGGCCTACGCCCCCGGCTGACCCGGCAGGCCCGTCCCGTGAAGGCGTACGCCGGTCAGGCGCGTTGCGCGGCGGGCTCGGCCCGCGGGGCGCGCAGGCCGGCGGCGGCGACGGCGATCAGCGCGCACAGCCCCAGCATCGTCAGCCACACCCCGTGGTAGGCCCCGACCGCCCCGAGCCGGTCGCCCGACAGCACCAGCACCAGCGCCGAGACGCCGATGACGGCCCCGACGGCCCGCGAGGTCACCGACAGGGCGGTGCCGGTGGCCAGCCGCGCGGGCGGGATCTCGGCCACCGCCGCGCCGCTCAGCGACGTGATCAGCACGGCCACCGCGACCCCCGACAGCACCACCGCGGGCAGCACCACCGCCAGGTACGCCGGCTCGCCCCCCGCCGCGAACGCCAGGTACGCCGTGGACAGGGCCAGCAGCGCCACCCCGCACAGGGCGAGCAGGCGGTGGCCGGTCCTGGCGGCCAGCCGCCCGGCCAGCGGCGCGGTCAGCACCTGGGCGAGCGCGCCCGGCGTGACGGCGAGCCCCGCGGCGGCCACGGAGTACCCCCAGATCCCGGTCAGGAACAGGATGTTGGCCAGCGGCAGCGCGAACATCACCAGCCCGACCAGGAACATCGCGAGGTTGGCCCGTTGCGTGCCGCGCGCCCGCAGCGCGCCCAGGTCCACGATCGGCGCGGGATGCGTGCGCGCCCGCCGGACGAACAGCACGGCCACGACGACGCCCGCGACCAGCGCCGCGATCGTGCCGGGGCTCCCCGGCCCCCACGCGTCGCTCTGCACGATCGCCAGCGAGGGCAGCCCGATGGCCCCCACCAGCAGCAGCAGCCCGGCGATGTCCGGCAGCCTGGACGTGGCCGCCTCGCCCGTCCCCCTGGGCACGATCCGCCAGGCGCCCGCCAGCACGGCCGCGCCGACCGGCAGGTGCAGGAAGAACACCGTCCGCCAGTCCCAGACGCCGACCAGCATGCCGCCCAGCGACGGCCCCGACGCCGTCGCCACCGACTGCGCCGCGCTCCACAGCCCGATCGCCGTGCCCCGGCGTTCCGGCGGGTAGTACGGCAGGATCAGCGCGAGCGTCAGCGGCGTGATCACCCCGCCGCCCACGCCCTGCACGACCCGGGCGGCGATCAGCGCGCCGGCCGACGGCGCGACCGCGCACAGGGCGGCGCCGACCACGAACACCGCGAGGCCGGTCAGGAACACCCGCCGGGCGCCGAACCGGTCGGCCAGGCCGCCCGCCGGCAGCAACGCGGCGGTGAACACGATCGCGTAGCCGTTGAACACCCACGACAGCTCCGGCAGGCTGCTGCCGGGGAAGCTGCGCAGGATGTCGGGGAAGGCGATGTTCGCGAGCTGCACGTCGATCGCGCCGAGGAAGGCGCTCCCGCACAGGACGGCGAGCGGGAGCGCCCGTGAACCGGCCACCTCAGTCCGACGCCGCGCCGAACCGCTCCCGCAGCTCGACCTTGCGGATCTTGCCGGTGACGGTCCGCGGCATCTCCTCGACGATCTCCAGCCGTTCGGGCCAGAACCAGTCGTTCACGCCGGCCTCCTTGAGGTAGGCGCGCAGCTCCTCCAGCGTGGGCGGCTCGCCCGACGGCGTGACGACGGCGCACACCTGCTCGACCAGCGCCGGGTCCGGGATGCCGATGAGGGCGATGTCGCGGATCGCCGGATGCCGGCCGAGCAGCGCCTCGATGTCGCTGACCGGCAGCTTGAGGCACATGTTGGCGATGATGACGTCCTTGGTCCTGCCGGAGATGCGCACGCCGCCGTAGCCGTCGTCGCGGGCCAGGTCGCCGGTGTCGAACCAGCCGTCCGGGGTGATCGACTTGGCGTAGATCTCGTCGCGCAGGTAGTAGCCGAGGCACTGGGCCGCGCCGCGTACCTGGAGCGCGCCGATCTCGCCCTTCTCGACCGGCTTGTTCTCCTCGTCGACGATGCGCACCTCCATGCCGGAGATGACCGTGCCGTCGCTCTCGCCGGCCCGCTCGGGCGGGTCCTGCGGCCTGGTCATGGTGACGCCGCCGTTCTCGGTCATGCCCCACAGCGCGTACACGCGCACGCCCAGCGTCTCGGTGACCCGTTCCACCAGGTGCGGCGGGACGGGGGCCGAGCCGGAGACGAAGACGCTCAGGCTGGGCAGCTCGCGCGGCCGGGCCGCCTGCTCCTCGCTGATCTCCCGGGCGAACGGCGGCGAGCCGTAGTACATGGTGACGTCGTGGTCGGCCATCAGGTCGAGATAGACGCCGGGATCCCAGGCGTCGGCCGTGACCGCGGTGCCGCCCAGCGTCAGCGCCGTCAGGTACGCCATCACCAGCCCGACGTAGTGCATCGACGTCTGGGCGGTCATGATGACCAGGCTCTGGTCCAGCCCGAACGCCTCTCCATAGCCCTTGATGTCGGCGTACAGGGTGTTCTGGCTGTGCAGGGCGCCCTTGGGCTCGCCGGTGGTGCCCGAGGTGAACAGGATGAGGAACGGGTCGTCGGGGCCCAGCTCACGGCCCTCGATGTCGGCCGGGTCGCCCGGTTCCGGGTTGAGCAGCAGCTCGTCGAAGTCGAGCGAGCCGGGCGGGCCGTCGCCGCCGACGACGATCACGTGCTCCAGGCTCGGGATCTCCTGGGCCAGGGTCATCCCCGTCTCCGCCGTGTCCAGGTGGCCGATCCGGCTCGTGGTGACGAACAGCTTCGCCTCGGTCAGCCGGATCATGAAGTCCAGCTCGCGGTGCCGGTAGATGGGCATCTGCGGGGCGATGCGCGCGCCGACCTTCATGCACGCCAGCGCGAGGGGCAGCGTCTCCCTGCGGTTGGGCAGCTGGATGGCGACGAAGTCGCCCGGCCGCACGCCCAGCCGGACCAGGCCGTGCGCGATGCGGTCGGTCATCGCGCCCAGCTCGGCGTACGTGACGACGTCGGTGACACCGTCGGCGACGCGCCGGCTGATCAGTGCCGCCTTGTCGGGGGACGCACCGATGTTGCGGCGTAAGTCGTCGAGGAAGGTCTCGTCGCGCCACCAACCATTGCGCCGGTATTCCTGGCTCGTGTCCGACACGGTCACCGCCTTTCGTCGTTCTCGTTCTACTCGATTGCTATGAAGTGGGAAATACGGTGTTTTCCCCGGCAGGGGTGACCAGGTAGAACAACCCCGGCAGATGCACCGCGACGCCCTCGTACACCTCCGCGCAGACGGCCACGCCCGGCCGGGCGAACGTGCCGGGCGGCGGCTCGGCCACCCGGATCACCGAGCGGCGGGCGTCCAGCAGCCTGGCCGCCACGGAGATGTCGCCGACCAGGGCGTCCCCGGGCGCGACCCACCGGTTGCGGCTGACCTTCATGCCGTTGCCCTCGGCCAGCTCGGCCAGCAGCCCGCCCCGGCCGATCAGCCGGTGGTAGTAGTCGCGCGGGTTGACGATCATCGCGTGCGGGGTCGCGCCCGACTGCTCGACCTCGTCGCAGGCCGACAACACGCCGTGGACGTAGTCGTCGTACGGCAGGCGGGCGATCTCCGGATGGCCGAGCAGGGCGGTGGTCAGGGCCAGGTTCTCGGCCGTGGCCAGCCGGACCAGCAGGCGGTAGTCGAGGAAGGTGGCCAGGGCGTCCGGGTCGGCGGCCAGGCCGTCGGGGATCTGCACCCAGGCCCGGATCGGATGCACCTTGGCCTCCGACATGCCGAACCTGAAGGCCGCCTCGCGGCGCACGTCCGCGTCGCGCACCGAGCGCCGCTCCTCCTCGCCGGGCGGCGACTCCGTCCAGAACCGGGCCCGGTCGCCCTCGACGGGGACGACCTTGAGCAGGTTGCGCACGGTCAGGCGGGGCCGGTCCTTGGTCGGCTCGTGCGCCTCGGTGATGGTGTAGTCGAAGGTCACTTCCGCGTGGCCGGGGTCCTCGGCGTAGGCCCGCGCGAACAGCCGGCCCGGTGACTCTGACATGGATACTCCCTATTCGTCCTGGACGAGGCGCTGGTAGAAGGGGAGGTGGTGGTCGTAGAAGGCCCGCAGGCCCGGATGGTTGTCCACGGTCGCGGCGTAGACGTTGCCGCGGTCCTCGAACCCGGCGCTGCCGCTCGCGTCCAGGTGCCAGCGGCGGGTCCGTCCCCACTCCGGGCGGTCGCCGGCGGCCCAGGTGAGCGAGCCGGGCAGGAAGGGCAGGCCGGTGTAGGCGCAGAACTCCTCGACGACCGCCGCCGGCTCGCGGATCAGCCGTTCGGTGCGGATCACCAGCGGCCGCCGGCCGGTGGCCTCCCGGACCAGCTCGTGCAGCAGGAACAGCCGCTCGTAGCCGATCTCGTCGCAGGTCACCGCCGGTTTGATCGCGTAGTGCGAGGCGATGGTCGGCCGCGGGTCGCGCACGATGAACGTGTGGACGATCCCCGCCAGGTCCTCCGGATGCTTGAACAGGTGCGGGTACTCGTAGTCGAGCACCTCCTTGACGAACACCGGCCGCGCCCGCGCCAGCTCGGCCAGCCGCACCAGCAGCTCCTTCTCCGAGCGGGCCGTCACCTGGCCGCCGTCCGGCGAGGGCAGCGTCAGCGAGCCCTCCTCGGTCAGCGCCAGGAACGGCTCGTGCAGGACGGCCACGTCGCCCCGCTCGATCATCATGCGCAGGAACGCCGTCGAGGCCGAGCGCGAGTGCGCCCACATGGCGACCAGCGGCCCGCTCACCCCGACCACCACGCCGGCACCCGGTCCCAGCGGTGCCGCCGCAGCTCGCTCAGCAGGTCCGGGTCGAGCGGCCGCCCGTCGGAGACGCCGAGGTTGGCCCGCACGTGCGCCGGCCTGCGCATCCCCGGGATCACCGTGCTGACCGCCGGGTGGTGCAGCACGAACCGCAGCGCGACCTCCGGCAGCGAGAGCCCCTCCGGGAGCGCCGCCTTGAGCCGTTCGGCCCGCTCGACGCTCGGCCCCAGGTTCTCCGGCCCGAAGTACGTGCTGCGCCAGTCCTCCGGCGGCCACGTGCTGTCCGCGGTCAGCGTGCCCGTGAGCGTGCCCTCGTCGAACGGCACCCGGGCGATGATGCCCACGCCCTCGCGCAGCGCCCGGTCGAACAGCTCGTCCTCGGGCGCCTGGTCGAAGATGTTGTAGATCACCTGGATGACGTCGATCAGGCCGGTGTCGAGCGCGGCGAAGCAGTTGGCCGGCTCCCACCGGTTGACGCTGATGCCGACCGCGTCGATCAGGCCCTCGCTCTTGAGGTCCCTGATCGCCTCCTGCCACCGCTCGTCCCGGGCCCAGCGGTCCTCCCAGGTGTGGAACTGCATGAGGTCGATGCGCGAGACGCCCAGGTTGTCCAGGCTGCGGTGGGTGTACTCGCGGATGTGCTCGGCGGGGTAGGCGTCGTCGAGGGTGTCGTCCGGTTTCGGCGGCCATTCGCGGTTCTTCGGCGGGATCTTCGTGGCCACGTACAGCCGGTGGCCGGAGTGGCGGCGCAGCAGCGCGCCGAGCAGCTGCTCGCTGACGCCGCGGCCGTAGACCCAGGCGGTGTCGAAGAAGGTGCAGCCCAGTTCGACGGCCTCGTCGAGGCATTGGGGTGCGACGTCGTAGTCCCAGCCGGTGAAGCCGCCGGGGCCGCCGCCGATGCCCCACATGCCGTAGCCGACCTCGCTGACCTCCCAGCCGAGGTTTCCCATCTTGCGGTAGCGCATTCCTGACCTTTCCTGATCAACCGGTGGGCACCCGCTGCCCGGCCGTGCCCGCCAGGCGGGCGTGGTAGGCGGCGATCGGGCCGTCGAGGGTGCCCTCGCCGAGCCGCCATCGCTGTTCGAGCCTGTGGCACTCGTCCTTGCGGAACAGCGCGGGATTGTCGGTGAGCAGCCCGCCGAACGCCCGGCGCAGCTCCTCCTCGTCCGCCGCGGCGGGCAGCAGCGAGGCGAGCGTGATCAGCTCGCGGTCCCCGCTCGCCCGGCCGGTCTCGCGGACGAGCCGCGCGAAGTCGCCGCACGGGATCGGCGTGACCGGCACGCCCGCCCGGGCCGGCACGTCGTCGATGCGGACGCTCTCGGCGCGGAAGACGTGCAGCGTACGGCCCCAGACCTCGGGATCGGCCACGGCCGCCCCGACCCGCGCGGCGACGTAGTCGACCGGGGTGTAGTCGGTGCGCGTGGCGACGTCCGGACGCACGCCGAGCCGCACGAACGCCGACAGCAGCAGGTGGGTGAAGGCGACCGGGTTCGGGTAGCCGTTGTCGGCGCTCGGCATGATCTCGCCCAGCCGCAGCACGGTCACCAGCGCGCCCCGGCGCCGGGCCTCGGCCAGGTAGCGCTCGGCGATCCACTTCGACCGGCTGTACCCGCCGCCCGGCGCCCTGGCCAGCGCCGGGTCGCAGTCCTCCGGGACGCGCTCGCCCCTGTGGAGCGCCTCCGTCTGCAGCGCGCCCAGCGTCGAGACGTAGTGCAACGGCACCGGGTGGTGGGCCATCGCCAGCCGCACCAGCTCGATCGTGCCGCGCACGTTGGCCTGACGGTGGGCGCGGTAGTCGAACAGGAAGTTCACCATCGCGCCGTTGTGCAGCACCAGGTCGCAGGCTCGGGCCAGATGCTCCCAGGTGGAGCCGTCCAGTCCGAGGCCGGGTAAGGACAGGTCGCCCGCGTAGCCCTCCAGCCGGTCGGCGAAGCGCGGCTCCCACAACCCCCGTTCGGCGAGCGCCGCCACGACCCGGGCCGTGGCCGCCTCGTCGTCGGCCGCCCGCGCCAGGCAGCACACCCGCAGCCCGCCGCGGCTCAGCAGCTCGTGCACCAGGCGGCTGCCGACGAACCCGGTGCCCCCGGTGACCAGCACCGTACGCAGCCGCTCCGGCCTGGACGCCCGCCGGATGGGCTCCCCGTCGGGCACCACGGAGTCGCGCGCCATCAGCACCGACTCCTCCTCGATGGCCTCGTGGTCGTGCCGCCGCCGCTCGATCAGCCGGGCCAGCGCGCCGGCCGTCGGGTGGTCGTACAGGTCCTTGACGTCCACGCGCACGCCGGTCTCGGCGGTGATCATGTGGACCACCGACAGGGCCTGGATGGAGTCGCCGCCCGACTCGGCGAAGTGCGTCTCGGCGGTCAGGCCCGGCCAGCCCAGCGCCGAGCGCATCGCCCGCAGCACCTGGTCGTCCAGGCACGCGGTCGGCGCGCTCTCGGCCAGCAGCGCGGTGTCCTCGGCCAGCCGGCCGTCGAGGATCTCCTGGAGGCGGCCGCGGTCCACCTTGCCGTTGTCGTGCAGCGGCATCTCGGCCAGCGGGAAGAAGTAGCGGGGGACGCTGGTCCGCGGCAGCGTGCGGCGCAGCTCGGCGGCCAGCGCGGCCTCGGTCACGCCCCTGCCGGAGGCGAACAGCGCCAGCGCCTTGACGCCCGCCTGCTCGGCCACCAGGACCTCGGCCTGCAGCACGCCGGGGCAGCGCTGGGCCGCCGCGGCGATCTCGCCCAGCTCGATGCGCACGCCGTGGATCTTGACCTGGAAGTCCTTGCGGCCGGCGAAGAACAGGCGGCCGTCGTCGTCCAGGTGGCCGAGGTCGCCCGTGAGGTAGAGGCGCTCGCCGGGGATCTCGGCCGGGAACGGGTTGCCGACGAACGCCCTGGCCGTCGCGGCCGGGTCGCCCAGGTAGCCCGCGCCCAGGCAGACGCCGCCGATCGCGATCTCGCCGGTCGTGCCGGGCGGGACCGGGCGCAGGTCGTCGTCCACCACGACCGCGTAGCAGTTGTCGATCGGGCGGCCCAGCGGGACCGCGTCGCCGTCGGCCGCCGACACCCGGTGGAAGACCATCCCGATCGACGCCTCGGTCGGGCCGTAGCCGTTGGTCAGGTCGAGGCCGGGCAGCAGGGCCATCAGGCGGTGCACCGCGCGCGGGCTGACCGCCTCGCTGCCGACGACGAGCCGGCGCAGGGACGACAGCGCGCGCAGGGCGGCGGCGTCGCCGTCCACGATGGCGACCAGGGCGTTGAAGACGCTGGAGACGAAGTCGGCGGTGGTGATGCCGTACCGGGCGATCAGGTCGATGGTGTGCCGGAGGTTGAGGAAGTCGCCCTGCACGGGCAGCACCGTGCGCCCGCCGGTGGTCAGCGGCCAGAACAGCTGCCACAGCGCGGAGTCGGAGGTGTGCCTGCTGTTCTGCAGCACGACGTCGTCGCCGGTCGCGGCGAAGTAGCGGGTCATGAAGCGCAGCCGGTTGGCCAGGCCGCCGTGCCGGTTCATCGCGCACTTGGGGGTGCCGGTGGTGCCGGAGGTGAAGTAGCCGTACGCCAGGTCGTCCGGGCCCAGCTCGACCGCCGGACGTTCGCAGGTCGGGACGATCGTGTCGATCCTGACGATCACCGCCCGATCGGCCGCGCCCGGCGGCAGCGGCTCGCCGCCCGCGCACAGGATCGGCCCGTCCGGCAGCACGTCCAGCGTGTCGCGCACGCGCTCGACCGGCCAGGACGGGTCGAGCGGCACGAACGCCGCGCCCAGCTTCATCAGCGCCAGGTACGCGACCGGCAGTTCCAGCGAGTTGACCAGCAGGGCCGCGACCACGTCGCCCTTGCCCACGCCGTGCCCGGCCAGCGTCGCCGCCAGGCCGTTGACCAGGTCGTCCAGTTGCCTGTAGGTGAGGGTCCTGCCGTCGAAGGTGACCGCCGGCCGCTCGGGGCACCGGTCGGTCTGCTCCTCGATCAACGCCGGGACGGGACGGAACGGGCCGAAGTCGACCGCCCGGCCGGTGAAGCCGCGGGTGTTGCCGGTCATCTCCACCTCTCTGTCAGGAATGTACGAACGGCGACCGGCCCCCTTGCCCCACACGCCCCCGTCGCCTTCCTCATAGGCGTTCCAAGTCGTTCCGGAGCCGGCCCGGCGCGTACGCCGGTTCGGCGGCCCCGTCCGTCGCCGCGGCGGCGGCGATCCGGCCCGCCTCGGGCGAGGTCTGGACCCCGTAGCCGCCCAGGGCGGCCAGCCAGACGAACCCCGGCGCGCCGGGGTCCGGCCCGATCACCGGCGTCCCGTCGGCCACCTCGCTGCGCAGCCCCGCCCAGGCGTGCCGGACGCTGCGGATCTCCAGCGTCGTGGCCTCCTGCACGCGCCGCACGCCCACCGCGACGTCCAGGTCGTCCGGACGGGCGTCGCAGGGCGGGACGGGCGTGGCGTCGGCGGGGGAGACCAGCAGCCGCCCGGACTCGGGCTTGAAGTAGAACGTGTCGGCCACGTCGGTGACCATCGGCCAGGACCGCGCGTCCGTCCCCTCGGGCAGGTCGACCAGGAACGCGGTCCTGCGCAGCGGGCGCAGGCCCACCGGCCGCACCCCGGCCAGCCCGGCGACCTCGTCGGCCCACGCCCCGGCCGCGTTGACCAGGATCGGCGCGGCGTGCTCGCCCGCGTCGGTGACCGCCCGCCAGACGCCGCCCGCGCGCGACAGCGCCCGGACCCGGGCGGAGGTGAGCACCTGGCCGCCGCGGGCCCTGATGCCGCGCAGGAAGCCCTGGTGGAGGGCGTCGACGTCGATGTCCATCGCGCCGGGCTTGAGCATCGCCCTGCTGAACCGGCCCGGACGCAGGACCGGGCAGTGCGCCGGGGCCTCGGCGGGGTCGATCTCCACGGCCGGCGCCGGGGCCTGCCGTCCTTCGGCCAGCATCTCGTCGAACAGCTGCTCGCCGCCGTGCGGGCACAGCGCGAGCACGCCGCGCGGGCTCAGCAGCGGGACGTCGGCGAAACCCGGCGGGGGCGCGGCGAGGAAGTTCCTGCTCGCCGCGGTGAGAGCCCGGACGGCCCGGTTGCCGAAGTACTCGGAGAAGAGCGCCGCCGACCGTCCGGTCGAGTGGTGGCCGGTGACCTGCTCGGCTTCGAGCAGGGTCACGGTGCCTGACCTGGCGAGGAAGAACCCCGCACAGGCGCCCGCGACGCCGCCCCCGACAATGAGAAAATCTCTCACGTCCGTAAACTGATCACATTTCACCGGGTTTCGGCAAACAGTTTGTACGTCCTGACAGAAATGACTTGCCCGAAATAGGTGGTAAGTCAGGTCGCAAATGCTGTAATTCAAGCATTTATATAAACGATCTTGTGATTACCGGCCTGTCAGGGGCTCGGCGGCGGTGGCCGGGCGTCCCGGCGGCGTCAACCCCTATGTCAGAAACGGCGCAGACGTGCGCTCCGAGTGTCAGATCCGGTCGCTGAGCGCGCGCAGCAGACGCCCGAAACCCGGCGCCGCCAGGCCCGGCGGGACGGCGGCCATCAGCCGCATCAGGGGCTCGCTCTGCATGAGCGTCCGCGGGCCCGACACCGCGAGCAGGTTCGCGGCGACCGCCGAGGCGCGGGCCGCCCGCCGCCTGCGCCGCGCCGAGTACGCGTCCACGACCGCCGCCGGGTCCGGCGCGGCCCGCAGGCAGGCGGTCAGCGCGGCCACGTCCTCAAGTGCCTGGTTCGTCCCGTGCGCGCCGACCGGCGGCATCGCGTGCGCCGCGTCGCCGAGCAGCACGCACCGGCCCGCGCCCCAGCGACGCGGGACCCGGTGCCGGGCGTGCGGGAACAGCTCGACGTCGCCGTCGGCCAGCGAGTCCAGCACCCGCGCGACCGGCGCGCCCCAGCCGGCGAACCGGCGGCGCAACATCGCCACCGGCTTGTCCGCCGACGGGTCGCCCGGCGACCAGGACTGCTCGAAGAACCACTGCATGAGCCCGTCGCCCGCGCCCATGAAGCCGAAGTCGCCCTGCCGCCCGATCATCAGCGTCGTGGTCGGGCCGGGGTCGAAGGGGGCGGGGGTCAGGCCCTGCCAGATCGCCGCGCCCGTCGGGGTCGCGGGGGCGTCGCCCAGCACGTGCGCGCGTACCCGCGAGCGCACGCCGTCGGCGCCGACCAGGAGGTCCGCCTCGTGCTCCGTGCCCGCCGCGGTGCGCACGCGCACGCCGTCGCGGCCGGCCCGCACGTCCCGTACGCCCGCGCCGAACCGTACGGCGCCCGCCGGGAGGCCGGCGGCCAGCAGCCTGATCAGCGAGCCGCGCGGGACCACCCTGGGGGCCGAGCCGAAGCGGGCCGTCAGGGACTCCAGGTCCACCTCCATGATCCGGCGGCCCCGGGCCGTGCGCAGGGATAACGTGGACAGCCGCTGGCCCGTCGCGGCCAGGTCCACGCCGAGGTCGCCGAGGATCGCCGTCCCGTTGCACCACAGCGTGATCGCGCCGCCGCCGAGGCGCAGCCCGTCCGCCTCCTCCAGCACGACGACCTCGTGGCCGTCCGCGACCAGGCCGCGCGCGACCGCCAGCCCGCTGATCCCCGCCCCCGCCACCAGCACCCGCATGCGACAGCCTCCTCTACGAGTCGTAGTACTACACGCTATAGAGAGAAATGCCGGGTGTGAAGAGGCCCATCGGTGGTAGCCGAGCCTCGGGAAGCCGACGAACTTGGGGGGCAACATGGCCGAGCACCTGACCGACGAGGACATCGACACCGCCCTGGCGGCGCTGGAGGGCTGGCGGCGGGACGGCGACGCCCTGGTCAAGGACGTGCCGATCACGCCGGACAGCTACGGCTGGCTGAGCGAGGCGGTGCACAACGAGGGCGCCACGCTGGGACGCCAGGCCGAGATCGAGCGCACGGGGGAGGGCATCCGCTTCCGGCTCTCGACGCACGAGGCCGGCGGGGTCACCGAGCGCGACGTCGAGCTCGCCGCCCACATCGACCAGGTCCTCGACGGCGGCGCCCGCGACCGCGGCTGACCTTCCGGTGCGACGGCGCGCCTTCGCCGCGGTGGCCGATGTGCAGGGTGCACAGGTTGTGCAGGGGGCACATCCTGTGTAGGGTGCATTCGGACAATAGGGGGATTAATGGTGCATTCCGCGCCCAGCCCGCGCTCCGGCGGCGGGATCGTCAGCGTGCTCGCGGTCGCCGGCATCGTCGGCTCGCTCATGCAGACGCTGGTGGTGCCGCTCATCGGCCGGCTGCCGCGGCTGCTGCACGCCAGTGCCGCCGACGCGTCATGGGTGATCACCGTGACGCTGCTGGTCGGCGCCGTCGCCACCCCCGTGATCGGCAAGCTCGGCGACCTGTACGGCAAGCGCACCATGATGCTCGTCTGCTCGGTGCCGCTCATCGCCGGATCGGTGGTGTGCGCGCTGTCCGGCTCCCTGATCCCCATGATCGCCGGACGCGGCCTCCAGGGGCTCGGCGTCGGCATGATCCCGCTCGGCGTCAGCGCGCTGCGCGACCTGCTGCCGCCCCAGCGGGTCGGCCCGGCCATCGCGCTGATGAGCTCGTCCATGGGCATCGGCGGCGCGCTCGGGCTGCCGATCTCGGCCGCGGTCGCCGAGTACGCCGACTGGCGGGTGCTGTTCTGGGGCTCGGCCGCGCTCAGCGTGCTGGTCGCGGTGCTGATCTGGCTGCTGGTCCCGGCCACGCCCGCCGCCGCCGTCCGGGGCCGGCTCGACCTGGTCGGCGCGTTCGGCCTGGGCGCGGCGCTGGTCTGCCTGCTGCTCGGCGTGTCGAAGGGCGGCGACTGGGGCTGGTCGAGCGGCGCCACCCTCGGGCTGCTCGGCGGCGCGGTGGCGCTCGCCCTGCTGTGGGGGCTGTGGGAGCTGCGCGTCCGCGACCCCCTCGTGGACCTGCGCACCACCGCCCGCCCGCAGGTGCTGCTCACGAACGTGGCCTCGGTCCTCGTCGGCTTCGCCATGTACGCCCAGTCGCTGGTCCTCATGCAGATCCTGCAGCTGCCCGCCGCGCTCGGCTACGGCCTGGGCCAGTCGATGCTGGCCGCCGGGCTCTGGATGGCGCCGTCCGGGCTGATGATGATGGCGGTCTCCTCGCTCGGCGCCCGGCTGTCGGCCGCCCGCGGGCCCAGGACCAGCCTGTTCGTCGGCGCGCTGGTCATCGCGGCCGGCTACGGCACCGCTCTCGGCCTCATGGGCTGGAGCTGGGGCCTGATGATCGCCGGTTGCGTCGGCAGCGCCGGGGTCGGCCTGGCGTACGGCGCGATGCCCGCCCTCATCATGGGCGCGGTGCCGAGGAGCGAGACCGCCTCCGCCAACAGCTTCAACACCCTGATGCGCTCCATCGGCACCTCGGTCTGCGCCGCCGTGATCGGCGTCGTCCTGGCCCAGCTCACCGTGACGGTCGGCGGCCACACGCTGCCCTCGGAGGCCGGCTTCCGCACCGCCCTGCTGATCGGCTGCGGCGTCGCGGTCGTCGCCGCGCTGGTCACCCTCACGCTGCCGAAGACCAGGGCCGCCGCCGCGCCGGCCCCCGTCGTCGCCGCGACCCCCGCCCCGGCCCCGGTGGCCGGGCCCGCTCCGGCCGCCGCCGACGTCCTCGGCCCCTGGGAGGACGCCTTCCGCACGCAGGACCCGGCCCCCGAGGGCCGCCACACCCCGCCGCTGGTCCAGCCGGAGGCCGGCGTGCTCTCCCTGGCGGAGCGGGACGAGCTGCTCTGGCTGCGCCGCGAGAACGCCGAACTCCGCCGCGAGCTCGACGTGCTCATGCGCGGCGCCGGCGTCTGGCTCAAGAACCTGGCCGACGACAAGACGGGCTGACCTGCCGATCCACATGTCCGGCAAATAATGATTTGAACGAGCGAGTACTCACTCATTACGCTCGTCCGCATGACCAAGAGGCGACGGGTGCCCGCGATGGCGCCCGAAGACCGCCGTGCCGCCCTCATCGAGGCCACCGTCCCCCTGCTGCGCGCGCACGGCACCGCCGTCAGCACCCGCCAGATCGCCGAGGCCGCGGGCGTGGCCGAGGGCACGATCTTCGGCGTCTTCCCCGACAAGGCCACGCTGCTGCGCGCGGCCCTGATGAGCGCGTTCGACCCCCGTCCGGCCGAGGAGGCGCTCGCCGCCATCGGCGTCGCCGGCGGGCTGCGCGCCCGGCTGCGTGAGGCGGCGTCGCTGCTGCGGGCCGGCATGAAGGCCAACGTCAACCTCATCGCCGTGCCCCGCGAACACATGGCCGAGGACGCCGAGTTCCGCGAGCACATGATGGACAGCCGCGCCCGCATCACCGCCGCGCTCGCCGCCCTCGTCGAGCCCGACCGCGACCACCTGCGCCGCTCGCCCATGGCCACCGCGCAACTGCTGCTCATGCTCGTCTCGGTGAGCGTCCACCGCGGTTTCGGCCTGTCCGACGACTTCGGCGACATGGACGACGACGAGCTCGTCTCCGTGCTGCTCGACGGACTGCTGCTGCCCTCCTACCGCGCCCCCATCACAGAAAGCGTCCGTTGATGCTGCTCCGCCTGCTGCGGGTCCAGCTCAGGCCGTACGGGAAGGAGATCACCCTCGTGGTCCTCTTCCAGTTCGTGCAGACACTGGCCACGCTCTATCTCCCGACACTCAACGCCGACATCATCGACCACGGCGTCATCACCGGCGACACCGGTTACATCATGCGCGTCGGGCTGGTGATGCTCGGCGTGACGTTCGTCCAGATCGTCTGCTCGATCGTCGCCGTCTACTACGGCGCCAGGACGTCGATGGCCCTCGGCCGCGACCTGCGCGCCGCGATCTTCCACCGCGTGCAGGGCTTCTCGGCGCAGGAGGTGAACAGGTTCGGGGCGCCGTCGCTGATCACCCGGACCACCAACGACGTGCAGCAGGTGCAGCTGCTCGTGCTGATGACGTTCACGATGATGGTGGCCGCGCCGATCATGTGCGTCGGCGGCATCGTGCTGGCGCTGCGCCAGGACACCGCGCTGTCGTCGCTGCTGCTCGTCGTGCTGCCGGTGATGATCGTCATCGTCGGCCTGGTCGTCTGGCGGATGCGGCCGCTGTTCCGCACCATGCAGGAGCGCATCGACCGGATCAACCAGGTGCTGCGCGAGCAGATCACCGGCATCCGGGTCATCCGGGCGTTCGTCCGCGACCGGCACGAGCGCGAACGCTTCGGCGTGGCCAACGACCGGCTCACCGACGTCTCGCTGCGGGTCGGCCGGCTGATGGCGCTGATGTTCCCCTCGGTCATGCTGGTCGTGAACGTCTCCAGCGTCGCCGTCATCTGGTTCGGCGGCCACCGCATCGCCGACGGCGCCATGCAGGTCGGCGCGCTGACCGCGGTCATCTCCTACCTGATGCAGATCCTGATGTCGGTGATGATGGCCATGTTCATGTTCATGATGATCCCGCGCGCCGAGGTCTGCGCCGAGCGCATCGAGGACGTGCTCGGCACCGATTCGACCGTCGACCCGCCCGCGAACCCCGTCATCCCCGACGGCCACCGCGGCGAGCTGGAGCTGCGGTCGGTCGACTTCCGCTACCCGGGCGCGGCGGACCCGGTGTTGTGCGGGGTGAGCTTCGCCGCGCGGCCGGGCCGGACCACCGCGATCATCGGCAGCACCGGCAGCGGCAAGACCACGCTGCTCAACCTCGTCCCGCGGCTGTTCGACGCGACCGCCGGCGACGTGCTGGTGGACGGCGTCAACGTCCGCGACCTCGACCCGGCGGCGCTGTCCCGCGCGGTCGGCCTGGTCCCGCAGTCGCCCTACCTGTTCTCCGGCACCGTGGCCTCCAACCTGCGCTACGGCCGGCCCGGCGCCACCGACGAGGAGCTGTGGCGGGCCCTGGAGATCGCCCAGGCCCGCGAGTTCGTCGAGGCGATGCCCGGCGGCCTGGACGAGCCGATCTCCCAGGGAGGCACGAACGTCTCCGGCGGCCAGCGCCAGCGCCTGGCCATCGCCAGGACCCTCGTGCACCGGCCCGAGATCTACCTGTTCGACGACTCCTTCTCCGCCCTCGACTACGCCACCGACGCCCGCCTGCGGGCCGCCCTGGCCGAGGAGATCGCCGACGCCACGATCGTCATCGTCGCCCAGCGGGTGAACACGATCCGCGACGCCGACCTCATCCTCGTGCTCGACGAGGGACGGGTGGTGGGCAGCGGCGACCACGCCGAGCTCATGGAGACCTGCCCGACCTACCGCGAGATCGTGCTGTCCCAGCTCACCGAACAGGAGGCCGCGGCATGACCGCCCAGGCACCCGCGCGCCGCCCGCAGCCCGCCTTCGGGCCGGGCAGGATGATGGCCGGGCCGGCCGAGAAGGCGCTCGACTTCGGCGGCACGCTGCGCAGGATCCTGCGCCTGCTGCGGCCCGAACGCGCGATGCTCGGCGTCGTGCTGGCGCTCGGCACGGCCAGCGTCGCGCTCACCGTCACCGGGCCCAAGATCCTCGGCCATGCCACCGACCTGATCTTCTCCGGCATCATCGGCGCCCGGCTGACCCCCGGGCTCACCAAGGAGCAGGCCGTGGCGGGCCTGCGGGCCAAGGGCGAGGCCAACTTCGCCGACATGGTCGCCTCGATGAACGTCGTGCCCGGGCAGGGCATCGACTTCACCGCCCTGGCCCACGTCCTGGGCTGGGTGCTGGCGATCTACGTGGTGGCGGCGTTGCTCGGCATCGCGCAGTTCCGGCTCACGACGACCATCGTCCAGCGGGCGGCGTCCCGGCTGCGCGAGCGGATCGAGGCCAAGCTGGCGCGGCTGCCGCTCAGCTACTTCGACGGTCAGCCGCGCGGCGAGATCCTCAGCCGCGCCACCAACGACACCGACAACATCGCCCAGACCCTCCAGCAGACCATGAGCCAGCTCATCTCCTCGGTGCTGACCGTCGTGGGCGTGCTGGTGGTGATGTTCTGGATCTCGCCGGTCCTGGCGCTCATCGCCCTGGTCACGGTGCCCGTCTCGGTCTACGTCAGCGCCGTGGTCGGCAAGCGGTCGCAGCCGCAGTTCGTCAAGCAGTGGTCGTCCACCGGCAAGCTCAACGGCCACATCGAGGAGATGTACGGCGGCCACACCCTGGTCAAGGTCTTCGGCCGCCAGCAGGAGGCCGCCGCCACCTTCGAGGAGCACAACCAGGCCCTGTACGCCTCCAGCTTCCGCGCCCAGTTCATCTCCGGCGTCATCCAGCCGGCGATGATGTTCATCGGCAACGTCAACTACGTGCTGGTCGCCGTCGTCGGCGGGTTCAAGGTGGCGTCGGGGTCGATCTCGCTGGGCGACGTGCAGGCGTTCATCCAGTACTCCCGGCAGTTCAGCCAGCCGCTGACCCAGCTGGCCGGCATGGCGAACCTCGTCCAGTCGGGCGTCGCCTCGGCCGAGCGGGTCTTCGAGCTGCTGGAGGCGCCCGAGCAGTCGGCCGAGCCGGCCGAGCCGGCCCGTCCCGCCGAGCTGCGGGGGCGCGTGGCGTTCGAGAACGTCTCCTTCCGCTACGCCCCCGACCGGCCGCTGATCGAGAACCTCTCGCTGACCGTGGAGCCCGGCCAGACCGTGGCCATCGTCGGCCCCACGGGAGCGGGCAAGACGACGCTGGTCAACCTCATCATGCGTTTCTACGAGGTGACCGGCGGCCGCATCACCCTCGACGGCGTCGACACGGCCGAGATGTCCAGGGAGGAGCTGCGCGCCGACATCGGCATGGTGCTCCAGGACACCTGGCTGTTCGGCGGCACGATCGCCGAGAACATCGGCTACGGGGCCGAGGGCGCCAGCCGCGAGCGCATCGAGGCCGCCGCCCGCGCCGCCCACGTCGACCGCATCGCGCACACGCTGCCCGACGGCTACGACACGGTGATCGACGAGGAGGGCGCCACGGTCAGCGCGGGGGAGAAGCAGCTCATCACGATCGCCCGCGCGTTCCTGTCCGAGCCGGCGATCCTCATCCTGGACGAGGCCACCAGCTCGGTCGACACGCGTACCGAGGTGCTCATCCAGCGGGCGATGAGCTCGCTGCGCGAGGGCCGGACCAGCTTCGTGATCGCCCACCGCCTGTCCACGATCCGCGACGCCAGCCTCATTCTGGTCATGGAGGAGGGCCGAATCGTCGAGCAGGGCACCCACGAGGCCCTCCTGGCGGCGGGCGGCGCCTACGCCCGCCTCTACTCCGCCCAGTTCGCCCAGGCCGCCGTCGAGGTGGACTGACCGCCATTCTCCCGGGCCTTCGCTTTCGCCGTCGTTGACGGACGGACTATCTCCTGGTCAGGAACGTTCTGACCAAAAAGCGAAGTGCCCGGGAGGCCATTCCCGGGCACGTGCTCTCTTTCGCCTTCCGCGGTTCACGGCCCGCCACGGTGAAGGGCGGACGGCTCAGGACCGTTCCGGCTCGTAGTGCAGGCCCACCACACCGCAGTCGAACGCGCGCGCGCCGACCAGGCGCAGCCGGTGGTAACCCTCGCCCGCCGGGAACAGCGGCAGCCCGGCCCCGATCGCGACCGGGTTGACGAACAGGTGCAGCTCGTCGATCAGCCCCCGCGAGATCAGCTGCCTGCCGATCGAGGCGCCGCCGGCCACCATCACGTCGCCGCCGGGCTTCGCCTTCAGCTCGCCGACGGTCTCGGCCGGGTCGCCGCCCGCCACGACGGCGTTCTTCCAGGGCGACTCGGTGAGGCTGCGGGAGATGACGACCTTCGGAGTGTTGATCATCTTGTCGATGCCCTCCTCGGTCTCGCCCGCCGGCCGCGACTCCCAGGCCGGGATGAAGCCCTCGGCCAGCTTGCGGCCCAGCACGATCGTGTCGACCGGCTCCCAGATCGCCGCGACGTGCGCGTTGATGTCGTCGGTCCAGGGGAACGTGACCCAGTCCATCTCGCCGCCGGGTCTGCCCACGAAGCCGTCCGTGGTGATCTGGAGCTGCAGCTTGACCTTGCGCATGTGAGATGTCCTTTCCGGTTCCGCTCTGTGTGGTTCCCAGCGTGCCGGAGCATGCTTACGGTCCGCTTCCGCCGGGCTTAAGGTCGCCGGGCCGCCCTGCGCCTGGCCGACGACCAGGACGCCGCCCAGAGGACCACGCCGATCACCAGCAGGATCCCGGCGATCTCGTACTGGCCCGCCGGACGCCCGGAGGACCACGGCAGCACCAGGTAGAGGCAGGTTACCGTGCCCACGACGGGCAGCACGCGGCCCGCGTTGAAGTGCTCGGCGCCGGTGACGTCCCGGCGCAGGACGAGGACCGCCACGTTGACCGCCGCGAAGACGGCCAGCAGCAGCAGCGAGGTCGTGCCGCCCAGCAGCGCCACCACCGGGCTGTCGGGGACCAGCGAGACGAACGTGATGAGGCCGACGGCGATCACCGTGGTGAACAGGATCGCCGCGTGCGGCGTGCGCCGGGTGGCGTGGACCGCCGACAGGAACGGCGGCAGCACGCCCTGCTTGCTCATGCCGTACAGCAGCCGGCTGGCCATCAGCATGTTGATCAGCGCCGAGTTCGCGACGGCGAACATCGAGATGAACGGCAGCAGCGAGGCGATCGGCACGCCCGGGGCCGCCGTCTGGACCACCGTGACCAGCGGCGTCTCGCTGGCGGCGAGCTGCCCGACCGGGACGACGGCGACCGCGCAGATCGACACGAGGACGTAGATCACCCCGGTGATGCCGATGCCCGCGAACATCATGCGCGGGAAGATCCGAGTCGGGTTCTTGGTCTCCTCGGCCATGTTGACGGAGTCCTCGAAGCCGACCATGGCGAAGAAGGCCAGCGACGTCGCGGCGCTGACGGCCAGGAACACGCCCTTGTCGGCGGGCGTCTCGAAGGCGACGACGCGGGAGAAGTCGGCGTGGCCGCCGGAGATGAAGTACCCGCTGAGCACGATGACCATCAGCAGCCCCGACAGCTCGACCGCGGTGAGCACGACGTTGAGCTTGACGCTCTCGCCGACGCCGCGCAGGTTGACGGCCAGGATCAGCAGCATGAACGCCACGGCGATCAGCAGGATGACGCCGTTGCCCGCGTCGAGGCCGAACCCGGTGGCGAGGTTGGCGGCGAAGGCCCGCGAGGCCGCCGACGCCGACGTGATGCCCGAGCACATCACCGCGAAGCACACCAGGAACGTCAGCGCGTGCTTGCCGAACGCCTTGTGCACGTAGAGGGCGGCGCCCGCGGCCTCCGGATACTTGGTGACCAGCTCCAGGTAGGAGCAGGCGGTGATCAGCGCGACGACGAAGGCGATCGTGAAGGGCAGCCAGGCCGCGCCGCCCACCTCGCCGGCGACCTGGCCGGTCAGGGCGTAGATGCCGGTGCCGAGGATGTCGCCGACGATGAACAGCAGCAACAGGCCGGGGCCCATCACGCGCTTCAGGCTGGGCTGGCCGCTGCCGGCCTCGGGCGGGCTGGGGGGACTGATCTGAGCCATGGGGGTGGTCCTTCTCGTCCGTGAGGATGACGGCTACGTCATGTGCGCGGGCGACGGCGAGCCCCGGCCGGTCGCCGCGCGCCGCCGCGACCACGTGATCTCGACCGTCATCCTGACACTGTACGATCCCCGCTTGTCATCCGTGAACAGCTCGTCACGCTGAGCAGCCGCCCCGGTGCGCGGCCGGCGCGACGGCCGTCCGCCCGCTGCGCCGCCGGTGTGCGGGGGTAAGGGTTGCAAGTCGGGAGCAATCCCTGCGCAAGGGATGGGTCCTAACGTCGGGGGCGTGTCCAGACGACTGCTTCTCGGCGGCGCCGCCCTCGCGGCGACCGCCACGCTGACGCTCGGCCTCCCGGCCGCTCCCGCGCTCGCCGCCGCGCCCGCGCCCGGCAAGGTGGCGGGCAAGCTGTTCCGCGCGTGGCTGGCCGGCGACCGCGCCGCCGCGGCCGGGGTCGCCACCCCCGCCGCGGTGCGCACGATCTTCGGCTACGCCTACCGCGCGCCCGACCGGTTCGACGGCTGCTCGCGCGGCGTGTGCCGGTACGTGCACACCAGCGTGCGCGTGCCCGGCGGCCTCAACGGCATCGCGATGACCGTGACCGGCTCCAAGGTCACCAAGGTCTACCTGTCCCGGCACGTCGTGCGGCCGTCCGACGCGGCCGGGCGCCTGTTCGCCGCCTGGCGGCGCGGCGACCGGTACGCCGCCCTGGAGGTCGGCGCCGAGGGCGCGGTGCGGACGCTGTTCCGGGTCACATACGACCCGCGCGGCGTCACCCACCACTTCCAGGGCTGCGCCAAGGAGCCGAAGGGCTACGCGTGCGCCTGGTCCTACGAGGGCGGCGCGATGTTCATGCACGTCCGCGGCTCCGCGGCGAGGGGCTACGACGTCCGGTCGATCAGCTACACGGCCGACTGACGGTCAGCCGCCGGCCAGGTCGTTCGCGGCCACGTAGCCGAAGGTCATGGCCGGTCCGATGGTCGAGCCCGAGCCCGCGTAGCTGTGGCCCATGACGGCGCCGCTGGCATTCCCGGCGGCGTACAGGCCGGGGATCACCGAGCCGTCGGCGCGCAGGACGCGCGCGCGGGCGTCGGTGCGCAGGCCGCCCTTGGTGCCCAGGTCGCCAGGGACGATCTTGAAGGCGTAGAACGGCGGCAGCCAGAGCGGCGCCAGGCACGGGTTCGGCCGGACGTACGGGTCGGCGTAGTAGTGGTCGTAGGCGCTGTCGCCGCGGTGGAAGTCGGCGTCCCGCCCGGCCAGGGCGAACCCGTTGAAGCGGGTGACCGTGGCGCGCAGGGCGGCCTCCGGCACCCCGATCCTGCGGGCGAGCTGCTCGATCGTCGGGGCCCTGAACACGGCGCCGCTGTCGTACCAGGAGTCGGGGAAGGGCAGCAGCGGCGCGATGTCCTTGAACAGGTACTTGTTGCGGTACTGCTGGTCGATGATCAGCCAGGCGGGGATGTGCGGGTCGGACGGGGTGTTGCGGTCGTACATGACGTGCACGACGTCGCTGTAGGGCGCGGCCTCGTTGACGAAGCGCCGGCCGGCGCCGTTGACGATCACGCAGCCCGGCAGGGTCCGCTCGGCCAGGCAGAAGTACGGCTCGCCGGGCAGCGGGATCACCGGCCCCCACCAGGCGTCGTCCATCAGGTCCAGCGCGCCGCCGGCCTGCTCGCCGGCCTCGATGCCGTCGCCGGTGTTCTCCTTGGCGCCGACCGTCCAGCTCGTCCCGATGGGCTGGCGCTGGAACTCGGCCCGCATCGCCGCGCTGTGCTCGAACCCGCCCGATGCGACGATCACCCCGCGCCTGGCCCTGACCACCCCGGCCGGGGTGACGACGCCGGCCGCCCGGCCGCTCTCGACGTGCAGGCCGAGCAGCGGGGTGTTCAGCCACACCGGCACCCCGGCGGCCAGCAGCCCGGCGCGCAGCCCGGCGGCCAGCGCCTGTCCCATGGTCAGCGGCTTCTCGCCGCGCAGCGCCGCCTGCGTGCCCCGCAGCAGGCACGCCGCCGACACCTCCGCGCCCTTCGGGTTGACCAGGGCGAGCGTCAGCCACTTGTAGTCGGCGCTGAAGACGACCATGCCCGCCGGGGTCGCCATGTACGGCGGGTTCAGCCGGGCCAGCTCCGGGCCGAGGAGGTTGCCGTCGAACTGGTCGGGCTCGATGGACCGGCCGTTCGGCATCCCGCCCGGGAACTCCGGGTAGTAGTCGGAGTACCCCTCCATGAACCGGAAGCGCAGCGGGCTGTTGCGCGTCACGAACGAGATCATCTGCGGTCCCGCGTCCAGGAACGCCTGCTGCCGCGCGGCCGGGACGGTGTCGCCCACCACCCGTGCCAGGTACGCCGCCGCCTTGGCGGGCGTGTCCGGCACCCCGGCGGCCAGGATCACCTCGTTGCACGGGATCCAGATGCCCGCCCCCGACCGCGCCGCCGACCCGCCGAACGTCGGCGCCTTCTCCAGCACGACGGTGCTCAGGCCGCGCTTGGCGGCGGTGAGGGCGGCGGTCATCCCGGCGGCCCCGGAGCCGACCACCACCACGTCGTAGTCGGCCTCGGCGTAGGCCGGGTCCTGGCCGAGCGCCGCGCCGGTGACCAGGATCCCGCCCGCAATGAGCAGGGTACGGCGGCTGCGGCCGCGGGGGGTGAGGTCGTCGGAGGCCGGTGAGGCTGGTCGCATCGGTGATCCCTTCGACAGGGGAGAGCCGGTCGGCCCCCTCGCCGAAACGAGCATGCGCTTGGTTGGTTACCCTGTCAACGGGCCCGCCGCACGGCCAGATCCTTGACGTGGCCCGACGTGCCGGTCGCCGTCAGGGCGGTGGCGAACAGGATGAGCTGGTTGAGCACCTTCAGGAACAGCAGCATGCCCGCCGCGCCCGCCACCACCCGGTAGGCGGGATTGGCCGCGGTGAGGTTGACGTAGACCTGGCCGATCGTCTTGAGGATCTCCAGCCCGGCGGTGATCACCAGCGCCGGGCCGATCACGCGGCGCAGCGGCACCCGCAGCCGGGGCGGCGCGGTCAGCAGCGCCATCGCCAGCAGCGTGTTCACGCCCAGGCCGAGCACGATCCCGGCCGCGGTGAGCACCCACTGGGCCGGAAGGGCCTCGACGCCCACGGTGAGCACGGCCAGCCAGGTCAGCAGCCGCTCGGCGGCGAAGGCGACGGCCAGCGACAGGGCGAGCAGCATCCCGAGCCCGGCCATCACGCCCAGGTCGATGAGCTGGCGCAGGAAGAACCGCCCCGGATACTCCTCCAGCCCCCACATCGCCCGGGTGGCCGAGCGCAGGGTGTCCATCCAGAACAGCCCGGTCATCGGCAGCGCGACGAAGGCCACCGCGCCGGCCGTGCCCCCGGCCTCCCGTAACGCCTGGACGTCGAGGCGCGGGAAGTTCTCGCTCAGGTAGTGCTGGACCGTGGCGAGGACCGTCGGGTCGTCCATGACGTGGCCGAGGATGCCGAACGCCAGCAGGGCCAGGGCGAAGGTGGCGAAGAAGGAGTAGTAGGTCAGGGCCGCCGACAACCGGCCGCCGTCGGCCTTGTCGTAGCGCAGCACGGCGCGGGACAGGTGGTCGAGCCAGCCGTGCCGGTCGCGGGCCCGCCGCCAGGCCGCCGCCGGGCCCTTGTCCCGTCCGGTGGCGTTCATGGCGCGGGGTTCCCTTCGCTTTCCGTCCCGGTGGCCGTACGCCGCCGGGTGCTCACCGTACCGCCATGAGCACACCGGCAGGGGAACGGCCCGCGCACCGCCGTACGTACTGCCGGGAAGCGGGGAGGAGACCGCGGCCGCCCACCCGGCGGCCGCGGTCGCCGGGGTCAGCGGAGGTTGAAGGCGCGCAGGGTGGTCTGCCTGAGGCGGTTGCCCGCCGCGTCCCACGCCTCCACCTTCAGGCTCACCGCGCCCTTGGTGGCGCGGTAGGCCGGGTACTTCGCGCCGGCGGTGTAGACACCGTCCCGGCCCCGCCGGAGGTCGGCGGGCTGCCAGGTGGCGCCGTCGTCGGTGCTGGTCCACAGCCGCACGCCCGCGATCGCCGGCATCCTCGCCGCCGACGGCCCGTGGTAGGCCTCCAGCTCGAACGTGTGCCTGCGCCCGGCCGCGACGGTGTTGCCGGCCGACAGGGTGTCACCGAGGTCGTAGCTGACGTAGACCGCGGGGGTGGTGCGGCACTGCTCGACCAGCCCGTCGACGAACCAGGCGTAGCAGTTGGCGCCCGGCCTGAGCTGCTCCTTGGACGGCGGCGCGGTGAACGTCCACTCGATGTCCGACAGGGCGTTCCTGGCCGTCAGCCGGTAGGCGCCCGGCTCCTTGGGCAGCGGGTAGCGCGGCAGCGTGTCGAAGCCCGGCAGCGGGGCGTTCGGCAGCTCCTTGCCGTCGCGGTACAGGTGCAGCTCGTACTGGGGGATCAGGTCGCCGAACGCGACGCCGTCGTCACGCCGGTCCCCGACCCCGTTGACCATGGACGGCGTCACCCACAGGTTGCCGTCGTGCACGCAGATCGCGCACGGCACGCCGATCACGAGCTGCTTGAGCGGGGGCGCGTCCGCGGGGCCGCCGAGCGCGTACAGCTTGTCGGAGGCCGTCGAGGCGCCCGGCGTGCTCGGCGTGGCGAACCACTTCTGGACGGTGGTGCCGGGCCGGTCGAACACCTCGTGCCGGTAGCGGGTCTCCTGGACCTCCTCGCCGGGCGCGGACGCGACCAGCGCGGACAGGCCCGCCTCGCTCACGAGCTCGGGGTCGAGCGGCCAGACCCACTGCGTCCTGCGCTCGGGCAGCGGGACCGGCCACTGCAGGATGTTGGTGTTGGTCGTCGTGTAGGAGATGTCGTCGGTCCGCCACGAGGCCCGCCAGTTCATGTACTTCGTGTACGGCCCGGCGTGCACGTCGAGGTCGACCTGGTGGAGCCGGCGCTCGGTCACCTCGTACCGCATCGAGGCGGGGACGCGCCCGTCCACGGACGGCCGGAACACGTACGAGTACGGCGTGTTCGGCGTGCCCTCGACCCGGACGGTCACCGCGCCCCGGCCGGCCTCCCCGCGGATCTTGCGGCCCTCGGCGTTGGAGACGTAGGCGACGGGGATGCCGACCGGCTGGAACGGGCCGCTGAACGGCTTCTGCGAGATGGGCAGCGGGATCGGGCACAGGGACGCCTTCTCGTTGAAGGCCAGGACGCCCGCGGCGCCCGCGTCCCTGATCGGGCCCACCCGCTCGATCTGCAGGCCGCACGCCACCCCGAAGATGCCCTCGGCGGGCTCGGCGTCGATCAGCACGAGCGCGCCGCGCAGGTCCTTGCCCACAAGGTCCTCGGGACGGCCCTTGCCGGCGTCGACCACCCGCAGGTCCTTGGTGCCCTCGAACGGGACGTACCCCGGGTGGATCTCGCCGGAGTCGATCGTGTGGACCCGGGAGACCGGGTGCAGGGTCGTGCGCCTCGGCGTGCGCATGGTCATGGTGACCTCGGGAACGCCCAGCTCCCACTGGCCGGCGAAGCGGAAGCCGCCCTTGGTGACCTTCTTCGTCGGCAGCGCCCACACCTTCTCCCAGCCGCCGAGCGGGCGGCCGGACAGCAGCGTGCCGCCGAAGACCTTGCCGTTGGGCAGGGAGCGCTGGAAGAAGACGTCGTAGGTGTTGTTCAGCGGCTGCGCGGTCTTCGGCGCGCCGAAGCTGACCTCGGTGGCCTTGCGGGCGTCAAGGGTGATCTCCGTGTCGCCGGTGACGGTCAGCTCGGGCTCGAACAGCCAGGCCCGGTTGGCGCGGTCGTCGGCGTCCACCCAGTCGAGCACCTGCAGCAGGCTGACGGTGCCGGCCGGGACCCGGCTCACCACCAGGCCCACGTCGTCGATGCGGTTGGGGCCGAGCTCGCCCTTGTTGCCGTCGACGTCCAGGACGCTCATGGCCGACGGGGTGCGCGGCTTGCCGTCCCGGCCGACGGTGTGGATGGTCAGGTCGTACTTGGGGACGTCCCGCACCGCGCCGAGCGGCGTGGTCAGCCGGACGCCGTCCGCCTCGGCCGTCACGGCCCCGCTGTAGGTGCCGACGGGCAGCTCGGCCGGGTCCAGGGTGACGGTGGTGGCGGCGGTGCCGCCGGCGGGGACGGTCAGCGTCGCGTCGGCGAGGACCGGCTTCGCGGCGCCCATCGCCGCCTTCAGCGTGAGCGTGACGGGCCGGTCGCCGAGGTTGCGGTAGGAGATCTCGCCGGTCTTCGCCGCGCTGCCGGTCTCCAGCAGACCGAAGTCCACGCCGCCGCTGGTCGCGAACACCTGCTGCCGGGTCGCGCGGTCCAGGTCCACCCGGCCGGCGCCCTGCTCGTAGACGGTGAAGCCGTCGTCCGTGGAGGTGGACATCAGGGCGGCCTTGAGCTGCTGGGCCGTCCAGTCCGGGTGCCGCTGCGCCATGATCGCGACCGCGCCGGCCACGTGCGGCGTGGCCATGGAGGTGCCGGAGGCGCCGGTGTAGTGGTCGTCCGCCGGGGAGCCCATGGCGGTGCCGGCCGCCCGCGCGGCCACGATGTCCACGCCGGGCGCGGCGATGTCCGGCTTGAGCCCGCCGCCGGGACGCGGCCCGCGGCTGGAGAACGCGGCGAGCTTGTCGCTCTTGTCCACGGCGGCCACGGTCAGCGCGGCGTCGGCCGCGCCGGGCATGCTGATCGTCTCGGCCTCGTACAGGTTGCCCGCGGCGACCACGAACAGCGTGCCGGTCTCGGCGGTCAGGTCGTTCACGGCCTGGCTGAGCGGGTCGGTGCCGTCGCTGGGCGGGCCGCCGAGGCTCATGCTGACGGCCTTGGCGCCGCTGCGCGCGGCCCACTCCATGCCCTCGATGATCCACGACTCCTGGCCGGAGCCGGTGTTGTCGAGCACCTTGCCGACGACGAGCTGCGCGCCCGGGGCCACGCCCTTGAACCTGCCGCCCGAGGCCGCGCCGGTGCCGGCGATGGTCGAGGCGACGTGGGTGCCGTGCCCGTGCCCGTCCTGGACGGGCTGGTCGGGGACGAACGACTTGCTGTCGGCGATCCGGCCGGCCAGGTCGGGGTGGCCGGTGTCGGCGCCGGTGTCCAGGACGGCGATCTTCACGCCGGTCCCGTCCTGGCCGCGTTCCCACGCCTTGGGGGCGCCGATCTGCGGGACGCTGACGTCCAGGTCGGCCTTGACCTTGGCGTCCAGCCACAGCTTGGCGATGCCGCCGCGCAGCGTGCCGGGCGGCTTGGCCAGGCCCTCGCCGGCGGGCCGCCCGCCGCGCACCGCCTCCCAGAACGCGCCCGCCTCGGCCTTGGTGACGTCGAGGGCGGAGGCGTGGATGCTCTCCAGCGTCCGGGTGGGCTCGCTGGCCGGGACGGCGGCGGCCGAGCGCCTGACCGCGGCCTCGGCCTGGTCGCCGGGGTACTGCACGATGACCGGCAGCCGCTTGGCCACCTCGTCGGAGTAGCCGTTCTCGGCCAGGTACTTGACGTCGAACAGCCGCCTGTCCACCAGCCCGGCCTGGACGGCGGAGACCGCGTCGTCCGGCAGCACGAAGACGCCGTCCGGGGTGAACTGGGTGAACAGGTTGATGCGGCGGCCGTCCTGGCGGGTGGCGGGGGCCGGCTCGACGCGGTAGCGGCCGGCGGCGTTCCGGGTGAGCTGGACCTTGTCACCCGTGATCAGCGTGACGACGACCTTCTGGGCGCGCACCCCGGACAGGGTGACGTCCTTGGCGGCCTGCGCGGGCGCTGCGGGCGCGGTGGGGGCGGCCGGGGTGGCGGGGGCGCCGGGGGCGGGGGTGTCCGGTGTCGCGGCGGTCGCCGGTCCGGCGGTCAGCACGCCGGCGAGCGCGGTGACCGCGGTCAGCAGGACGCCTGTCCGGCGCGCCAGCGGGGGGCGGGGCAGTGCCATGGTGGCCTTTCTGGCGGGGGAGGGGTTCGGACGGCGGCGGGCTCATGGCCCGGCAGGAGGAACCGTCCGTAAGGGGTGCGGACGGGGTCATGGCCGTCCGGGAGAGGCCAGACGGGTGCGAAGCCGTCAGGAAGGGTCAGACGGGTTCGAAGCCGTCCGGCGGGCGGGGGGGCTCCGGGGTCTCCTCGTGCGGGGAGGGGACGTCGGGGGCCGGGTCGTCCGGGTCCGGCCGGTCGGGGTCGTGGATGGTGTCGGACATGCCGAAAGTGTCGTGGCAGACGTAGGGGGTGGGGTATGGGGTGCCCTATGGGGAAAAATCCCCATTTTGGGGGTCAGTCGCTGGGGAGGAGGTGGCGGGCCAGTTCCGTCCGCGACCGCGCCCCCACCTTGCGCATGGCCGCGCTGACGTGCTTGTCCACCGTCTTCGGCGACAGGAACAGCTCCCTGGCGATCTCCTGGTTGGTCAGCCCCTCGGCCGCCAGCCGGGCCACCTGCTCCTGCCGGGCCGACAGGGCGTGGTCGTTCCCCGCCTGCGCGGGCGCGCTCTGCGCCGCCGGGCGGACGCCCCACCTGCGGCCCAGCCCGGTCGCGCGGTCGAGGTCCCAGCGCGCCCCGAGGCCGGCGTACACCGCGACGGCCCGCCCGAGCCGGACGGCGGCCTCGGGATCGTCGAGGGCGAACAGGCAGGCGGCGGCCTGCTCGCTCGCCTGCGCGGCCTCGTACCGCGCCGGGACCGTCTCGTAGGCGTCGGCGGCGGCCGTGAACTCGGCCGCGGCCCGCGCCCACTGCTCGCCGGCGGCCGCCAGCAGGCCGCGGGCCTGCGCGAGCGCGGGCCCGGCCAGCGGCGCGTCGCGCCCGGCCAGCCGGGCGGCGTGCCGCGCGACGACGTCGGCGGCCTCCCCGGGACGGCCCGCCACGAGCAGCGCCTCGGTCAGCGCGGGCAGCGCGCGGACCGCCACCGGCCACAACTCGCTCGCCTCCCAGTGGCGGCCCGCCTCGACGGCCGCCTCGATCGCCGCCGCCGGCTCGCCCCGCGCCGCGCTCAGCCGCAGCGACATCGCCAGCGGCAGCACCAGGTCGTCGTACTGCCCCCGGGTACGGGCCTCCGCCGCGGCGTCGAGCAACGACGGCAGCGCGGCCTCCTGGCGGCCCTGCACCACGGCCAGGCAGGCGGTCACGATGTCGACGAGGATGCGCTCGTGCGGCTCGTCGCCGAACTGGTCGCGCAGCTCCTGGAGCCTGGCCGGCAGGCCCTGCCAGGAGCCCTCGAAGTAGTCGGCCGCGGCCAGGTTCACCAGGCAGCGCAGTTCCAGCCGCTCGCGCAGGTCGGGCTCGGCGCCCTCCTCGACCGCCGCGGTCAGCAGGCGGCGGCCCCGCCGGTGGTGCCCGCTGAACAGGGCCGCGCCCCCGATGGAGCGGTAGGCGTTGACCTCGCGGCGCAGCAGCGGCCGTCCGCCGGTCTCCCGCAGCAGGTCGTCGGCGAGCACGGCCCAGCGCGGGTCGCCCATCACCACGAAGATCATCGCGATCTTGCCGAGCACCAGCATCCGCATGGCCGGGTCGGCGACCGCGGGCAGGGTCGCGAGAGCCCGCTCCAGCCACTGCCTGCTCTCCTCCGGCGGCAGGCCGCTGGGCGGGCGGCCGACCCCCGCCATGGCCCACGCCGCCAGGCCCGGCTCGCCGGCCAGGTCGTCGGCGGCCCGCGCGAACGCCTCGCCGATGCGGGCGCCGTCGGTGCGGGTGCGTTCCAGGTGCAGCGCGAGCAGCAGGCGCAGGTGGCCGCGCACCGGGGGCGGCACGTCCTGCTCCAGCGCGCCGGTGACCAGGTCGGCGACCGGCGGCGGGCGCAGCAGCTCCAGCGCGGCCCAGCCCAGCTTCACCGTCAGCTCGGCCCGCCGGGCGGCGGGCAGGTCGGCGCCGCGCAGGACGTCCTCCAGCAGGCGGGCGGCCTCCGCGTCGTCGCCCAGCCGGGACGCCTGCTCGGCCGCCTCGATCGCGGCCGCCACCCACTGCCCGGCCCGGCCGGCCTGGCGCAGATGGTGGGCCAGCCGGCCCAGCGGCACCGGGCGCAGCTGCCGTACGGTGTCGGCGGCGGCGGCGTGCAGGGCCTGCCGGCGGCCGAGCGGGATCGCCTCGTAGACCGCCTGCGCCGCCAGCACGTGGCGGAACCCGACCAGGCCGCCGGTGTCGGCGAACAGCCCGGAGCCGAGCACCTCGTCGATCGCCCCGACGTCGGGCCCCGACAGCAGGGCGACGGGCACCGGGAGCTGCAGCACGGCGGCCCGCTCGGCCGCCTCCTTGGCGCCGGGGGAGAGCCGGGCCACCCGTTCCTGCACCGAGGCGCGCACGCCGCTCGGCACGTCCAGCTCCTCCAGCGCTCGCCGCGCCCAGCCGCCCTCCCACCGGATCAGCGTGCCGCGGTCGCGCAGCAGCGCCAGCAGCTCCTGCACGGCCAGCGGCAGGCCGGACGCCCGCCCGCACAGGTGCTCGGCGAACTCGGCCGTCACCTCCTCGGCCCCGAGGATCGCCGAGGCCATCACCCGGGTCTGGGCGGCGTCGAGCGGCGGCAGCACCAGGTGCTCGGCCGTGATCGTGTCGGGGGCGCGGGCCGTGATCGCCCGCACCGCTCCGGACGCCTCCTCGCTGCGGTACGTCAGCACCACCCGCAACGCGCCGGGCAGCACCGGCAGCACGGACATCAGGTACGTCAGGAACTCGACCGTCTGCCCGTCGGCCCAGTGCAGGTCCTCCACCGCCAGGACGGCGGGGCCGAGCGCGGTCAGCACCTCGGCGAGCCCGCGGAAGACGCGGTGGCGCTCGGCCGCCCGGTCGTCGAGCGGCGGCGGCGTCTCCGGCAGCACCCCGGCCAGCTCGGGTAGCAGCTCGCGCAGCGCCCCGGCGACCGGCGACAGCGCCGCGCCGTCCAGCTCGGCCGCCCGTCCGCGTAACGCCTCGACGACGGGACCCAGCGGGAACGGCTCCCTGATCTGCACGCAGGCCCCGCTCAGCACCCGCAGGCCCGCCACCGCGGGACCGCCGAGCAGCTCGGCCGTCAGCCTGGACTTGCCGATGCCGGCCTCGCCCTCGACGACGGCCACGGCGGGCGCCCCGGCGACCAGCGCGACGAGCCGGGCGAGCTCCTTCTCCCGCCCAACCAGAACAGGAGACACCACCCGCCCAGCACGCACCCGCTCATTCAACTGCACACGAAGTCACAGATCAACGTCACGGACCCGGCGGAACGCGGCCGGGTCAGGCGGGGGCGATGCCGTCGTAGTCGATCAGGAGGTGGCGGGGGCCGCGCAGCACCGGGCTGGGGCGGTACGGCGGCGGGTCGGCGACCAGCCGCGGATTCCGCACCCGGCGCACCAGCTCGCCCAGCACGACCTGCGCCTCCAGCCGGGCCAGCGGCGCGCCGAAGCAGTAGTGGACGCCGCCCCCGAACCCCAGGTGCTCGTTCGGCCGGCGGCACGGGTCGAACCGGTCGGGCTCGCGCACGTGGGCCGGGTCGCGGCTGCCCGCCGCCAGCGCCAGCACGACGGGCGAGCCCGCCGGGATGGTCACGCCGCCGACGACCACGTCGTCGAGGGTGACCCGGGAGGAGACGAGCTGCACGGGCGGCTCGAAGCGCAGCAGCTCCTCGACCGTGGTGATGACGAGGTCGGGGTCGGCGCGCAGGCGTTCCAGCAGCATGGGGTCGCGCAGCACGGTGAGCATGCCGTTGGCGATGAGGTTGATCGTGGTCTCGTGCCCGGCGATGAGCAGCAGCAGGGACGTGGCGACGACCTCCTCCGGCGTCATGCGGCCGTCCGGGCCCTCGTAGGTGACGAACCCGGACAACATGTCGTCGCCCGGCTCCTGCCGCCGCGCCTCGGCCAGCCCGGCGAGGTAGCGTTCCAGGTTCTGCGACACCGCCTGGCGCTCGCGGGCCCGCTCGGCGCGGTTCTCCTCGCCCGGCCCGAGCGTCTCGACGATCTGGTCGGCCCAGGCGTGGAACTGCTGCTCGTCCTCGGCCGGCACGCCGAGCAGCCGGCAGATGACGGCGATCGGCAGCGGGTAGGCGACCTCGTCCACGACGTCGGCCCGGTTCTTGCCGGCCAGGGCGTCGATCAGCTCGGTGGTGGTGGCCAGCATCATCGGGCGCAGGCCGTCCACCACGCCCGGCGAGTGCGGCGGGCCGAAGTGGCGCATGGTCAGGCGGCGCAGCCGGTCGTGCTCGGGCGGGTCGAGCCTGATGAAGGCGGGCGCGTGCTCCGGCTCCTCCGGCGCGTCGGCCAGGTTGCGCCGGTCGGAGCTGACCCGCGGGTCGTGCAGCAGCTCGACGATCTCCCGGTACGTGCTGACGACGTACGAGCCGTCCGCCAGCCGCGTCACCGGGTTGCGGCGCAGCTCCCCGAGGAACGGGTAGGGGTCGGCGCGGCCGGCCGGGTCGAGGATGCGCTGCATGGCGGCGTCCGAGGTCATCTCCTGCACTCCTGTCCTTGGGTTCCTGCCGGGTCAGCTCTGCGGCGCGTGCAGCAGCGAGGCGCGCCGCTCGGCCGGGTCGTGCCCGGTCACCACGACCGTCGCCCCCTCGGCCGCGACCAGCCGCTCGGGCACCCGGGCCGGTACGGGCCGCGCCTCCCCCCGCATGTCCACGTGCCGGAAGGCGGGCGGGAAGGGCGTGGCCCGCTCGATCAGCCGCTGGTAGAACTCCAGCCACATGCCCTGGTCGAAGGTGACCGCGGCGGTGATCCGGCCCTTGTAGCCGTAGACGGCGACGAAGCGGCGCTCGTCCGTCGAGCCCTGGGTGACGACGAGCTCGTCGGCGAAGGTGGGCACGCCCACCGACTTGATGTTGACCCCGAACTGGCTGGACCAGAACACCGGCACCGACAGGTGCGGCCAGCGGTGGGTCTGGTCGCTGACCATGTTGTGGGCCGCGATCTCGGCCTGGGTGACGGCGTTCCCCCAGTGCTCCAGCGTCATGAACTGGTACTGGTACAGCGGGTGCGGGAAGCGGGCGATGTCGCCGGCGACGAAGACGTCGTCGGTCACCAGGCCGTTGGTGTCCACGGCGCGGCAGCCGGCGTCGCAGGCCACGCCCCACACGCCGGCGGCCAGCCCCGAGTCGAGCAGCCACTCGACGTTGCGCACCGAGCCGAGCGCGACGACGGCGACCTCGGCCTCGATGGTGCTGCCGTCCGACAGATGGGCGGCGCGCAGCCGCCCCTGCCCGTCGCCCTCCAGCGAGGTGACCGTGGTGCCGCATCGCAGGTCCACGCCGTGCTCGCGGTGGAGCTGCGCGGCGACGTCGCCGATCACGCCGCCGAGGGCGTTGACGAGCGGGGCCGGGCCGCGTTCGACGACCGTCACGGGCAGGTCCAGCTCGCGGCAGACCGAGGCGATCTCGCTGCCGGTGAACCCGGCGCCCAGGATGAGCACCCGGTTGGGGCGGGCGGCCAGCGCCTCCCGCAGGCCGGCGGCGTCCCGTATCGAGCGCAGCGTGTGGACGCCCGCCAGCCGGGCCTCGTCCTCGTGCGGCCAGGGCCGGGCGCGGGTGCCGGTGGCCAGCAGCACCCGGTCGAAGCCCACCTCGCGGCCGTCGGCCAGCAGGACGCGCTTGCCGGCCACGTCCAGGCCGGTCGCCCGGGTGCCCCACAACCATTCGGCCTCGACCTCGCGCAGGTGGGGCAGCATGACGTGGTCGGGGGCCACCTGCCCCATGAGCACCTGCTTGGACAGCGGCGGCCGGTCGTACGGCTCGGCGGGTTCGTCGCCGATCACCGTCAGCGACCCGGTGAAGCCCTCCCGCCTGAGCACGCCGGCGGCCCGCGCCCCGGCCAGGGACGCGCCGACGATGACGATGCGGCCGTCGGTCATCCCGCGCGCCGGCGGGCCGGGCGGCTCGGGCGTGAGCCGGGTGGCCGTCCAGTCGAGGTGGATGGCCTGGACGGGGCAGGCCGCCGCCGCGCGCAGCACGTGCTCGCGCCGCTCGTCGGCGGGGTCGAGGTCGTACAGCAGGGACTCCTCGCGCATGGTGAAGACGTCGGGCGCGAGGAAGGCACACTGGCCGTACCCCTGGCAACGCGTCAGATCGACGACGACTTTCACCGGCCATCCCCCCGTCGAGCGAGCCGCGCGCCCGCTCCCCGGTCGGCGCCCCGGCCCGGAGTGGCCTACCCCCGCCGCCCGCGCCCGTAGCCTGCGCGCGGCGATCCTGCCCTGCTCTTTAGGCGGTGCGGACGGTCCTTAGGCGGTAGGCACGCAAATCACCGCATCCCCGATCCCCGGGGAGACCCGGCGCCGTAACCGGGCCGTCGGGCAGTCGGTAGGCATTTGTCAGTGATCGCCGATAACGTTCCGCGCAACGTGGCGGCGGGAGATCCGCGCCACGACACATTCCCATGGCCTGACGGCATGGCCGCATGCCATGGCGGCACGAGGAGAGGCGGCGGCAATTGGGTTGGCTGGCGGCGGGCGACGCGTACGAGGTCGCCCTGATAGAGGGCCGGGTCACGGCCAGGGCCACGTCCGGCCGCTCGGCCGGGCGGCAGCTGAAGACGCTGCCGAAGGCGGTGCGCGAGCACCCCGAGGCGGACCGGCTGCGCCGCTTCGCCGAATGGCTCGACCGGCACGCCGCGTCCTGCGTGGCGCACGTGGACGCCTGGATGGTGTCCTCGCTGCCCGTCCCGACCGAGCTGATCGCCCGGGTGTGGCCGGACGAGGCGTGGCAGACGGCGCTGCGTGACGTGGCGGTCGTCGGCGACGACCCCGACGAGGTGGGCTTCCTGCGCGACGCGACCGCCTCCGGCGAGCTGCGCATGGTCAACCTCGACGGCGAGACCGTCAGGCTGGCCCCGCGCACGGTGACGCTGCCGCACCCGGTGCTCCTGCCCGACCTCGACGACCTGCGCGAGTTCGCCGCCGAGCTGGGCATCACGCAGAAGGTCGAGCAGATCCACCGGGCCATCTGGCGCAAGCCCGCCGACCAGGGCGAAGGGGTGCGCCAGGTGAAGGACTTCGCGGGCGGCACGTACGCCTCCAGGTTCGGCGTGGCGGCCCGCGCCACCCAGCTCGGCTACCGCGTCTCCGGCGGCTTCGCCACCTGCCAGGTGCGCGACGCCGGCCGGCTCACCGAGGCCGCCGTCTGGATCGGCGAGCCCTACTGGGACAGCGAGACGTCCACGGGCGATCTCACCTGGCGCGACCAGGACGGCAGGACGCTCACGCTGCGCGAGGTCGGCCCGGTCGCCTGGTCGGAAGGCATGAGGATGGCCGCCGCGCTGCACGCCGGCCGCCAGGTCGAAGAGGGGAAGGGCGCATGACCGGCATCTCGCGGAACGCCGAGGCACAGGAACTGCTCGACGCCGGCGCGGTGCTGCCGCCCGGCACCGAGGGCGCGGGGGAGCGGGCCGTGCCGCTGGTCGCCCGCGCCTACCGGCACCCCGGCCTCGACGACCGGGTGATCGTCCGCCTGGTCACCGAGGAGCTGAGCGCCGCCGAGGACGCGGTGGGCGGCTTCCTCGGACTGGTCCCCGAGGGCGAGGCCGCGGTGGTCGGCCTGGGCCTGCGGCGCTCGCTCGGCTTCCCCGAATGGGTGCTGGTCCACCACCCGCAGGACGGGCACCACGCCCTGGCCGTCGTGCCGGAGCTGGAGCGCGTCGCCCGGCAGGCCAGGACCAAGCCCAAGATGGCGCTCGACGCCTACCAGCGCCTGGCCGGGCAGCTCGCCGCGGCCGTCCCGCACTTCCTGCCGACCTTCTACGAGCAGGCCGCCCGCGTGTTCGCCGCGGCCGACAACGCCCAGTACGCCGGGCAGCTGTTCTCCGCCGCCCGCCGGGCCGAGGCCCAGCACGGCCTCGCCGTGGACGACGACCGGCTCGACGCGGTGTTCCTGGAGTTCGCGCTGGCCGGGGCGCTGCCGGTCAAGGCGCTGTCCGGGTACGCCAAGGAGCTGACCGCCCGCCTGCCTGCCGAGGAGGCGCTGAACAGGTACGCGCGGCTGTGCGTGCGCAGGACCGCCGGCGGCCTCGCCCCCTCCGCGCAGATGGCCGCCGACATCCGCAGGCTCGCCAGAGCCGCCGGCGTGGACGCCGCGGCGGCCGAGCAGGACTACCTGGCCGAGGTGCTGGCGCTGCCGGCCGCCATGCAGGCCCCGACCGGCTGGTGGAAGTCCCACGCCCCGGCCGTCGCGGCGCTGGCCAGGCAGCGGCCCGAGCTGCGGGGCACGCTGCTGAACGTCATCCCCGACAGCCGCGACCGGGAGCTGCCGGGCATCTGGCTCGACATCCTGCAGAGCGCGGGCGCGACCGCCGGCCTGCACACCGACGTGCCCGAGCCGGAACGCTCGGCCGACGGCGCCGCCGGCTGGCTGCGCAGGTTCCTCGCCGCGCGGCAGCGGGCCTGGGGCGTCGCGCCGCACCTGCCCGCGCTGCACGCCCTGATCGAGCGCATGGCCGACCGGCTGCGCGCCGAGCTGACCGCGACCGGCGAGACGATCGCGGTCGACGACGACGCCGACCTGATCGACCTGCTGCTCGCCCTCGGCATCCCCCTGGCCGGCCCCGGCCCCGGCGCCCGGCTCCGGCTGACGCACTGGGCGGAGCAGGACGACCGGCGCGACCTGCTCGCCCTGGCCGCCGACGGCCGCTTCCACACCGCCTTCCGGCACGGCGCCGACTACCTCGACGCCGACGACGTCGGCCGGGCCACCGTCCGCTCCCTGGCCGCCTCGCCGGGCGGGCGTCCGCTGCTGACCGAGTGGGTACGCCTGGTCGCCCGCCGTTCGGCCGCCGCCGGCCTGCCCAACCTGCCCGACGCCCTGCGCCGCCTGTCCTGGCTGCCCGGCGAGGCCCTGGCCCTGGCCGAGGACGAGGTGCGCCAGGCGGTGAGCGACGCCGACGTGGCCGGGGTGCTGGCCCGCTCCCTGCGCTCCGGCGTCATCGACGAGCTGGGCTGGCCCGCCTTCGAGCAGGCCGCCACCGAGCTCGTGCCGGAGAAGGACATCGACGACCTCGTCGTCTGCGACGCCTGGCCCCATCTGGTCGTCGCGGGCACCGCGCAGGCCCGGGTGCTCTCGGCCGACGGCGTCCTGCTCACCCACGACCTGCGCGTCCCCAGGGACGACACCTGGAGCGATCCCGGCTTCCACTACGTGGACGGCGAGCTGCTCGTCTACTGGGACTCCCGCGACCGCGCCAACGGCCTGCGCGGCTACTGGCACACCTCCGCCGACCGGGTGCGCGACCTGGACGGGACAGACCGGAGCCGGGGCACGCGGCTGGACTACTACCAGGGCGACGACCCGGTCAGCCTGGCCGTCCCCGGTGGCGGCCGCACCACCGGGTACGGCGTGCTGCACGCCGGTGACACGGCCGTCCCCGACGAGCGGCACCTGCTCACCGACGGCACGTCGTTCTGGACGTGGATCTGGTCGGGGTCGGAGCACGACAGCGGCTGGTACGAGTTCGACCCCGCCGGCGGCGGCGTCGGCAGGAAGTCGCTGCCCGGCTTCCTCGCCGGCACCCCGGACGTCCGCCCCGGCGAGGGCTGGCTGCTGCCCGCGCCCTCCGACGAGCCCACCCCGGTCGGCGCCCCCGTGGCCGGCCTGTACGGCCTGCGCGTGGCCGAGCTGCCCGACGGCTCCCACCGCGCCGAGGACCTGTCCGGCATCTCGGTGACGCTGCCGCCGGGCGCCGGAGTGCCGGTGCGGGTGCTGACGTTCCCCGGCACGGATCGGGCCTGCGCCGTCGTGCGCGGCAGCTACCGGATCAGCCTCGTGGACGCCGACGGCGTCGTCCTGGCCGAGTACCGGACCGACGCCAAGCCGGGCGCCTTCGGCGCGGGCACGCCCATCCTGCCGCCCGAGCGCTACTGGTACTGCCTGCGCCCCCGCGACCTCCAAGGCTCGGCGGCGCTGCGCCGCGCGGACCGCGAGACCGCCGCGGCCCTGCTCGAAGCGGCCGCGTCCCAGGGCGCCGACCTGGCGGCGGCCGTCCGGGCGCTGCTGCCGGGCATCACCCACGAGGCGCTGGTCAAGGGCGTGGCCGGGATCGTCGGCTTCGCCGCCACCCAGCAGGACGCGGTGCGCACCGTCGTGGCCAACCTCAACCGCGCGCTGGCCGGCGACCCGGCCGCCGAGCGGGGGCCGTCCGGGCCTGCCGACCAGCTGCTGGACGAGGCGCTCAACGGCATCGGCGACGGCCGCGGCTACCACCGCCACAACGCCGACGCCGCCGTCCAGCAGATCCGCGCGGTGGGCCGGGCCGTCACCGCCGGGCAGGACCGCCCGCAGGTGGCCAACCACCTCCGCCTGCCCGGACTGCCCGCCTCCGGCCTGCGGTGGGAGCGCCTGCTCGACCACTGCGCCGCCGTGGCGTACCGGTGCGCGGCGCCGACCACCCCGGCCGAGCACCGGGACGCGCTGGGCGTGCTGCTGGACGAGCTGCGCGACGGCGGCCTGCCGGTCGCGGCCGGCTCGTCCCGCTGGCGCCGCATGACGGTGACGCTCAGGCGCGAGCACCTGGTGGGCGCGGACGGCGCCCCGGCGGACGGCTCGCTCTCGGGCGTGCTGCCGCTGGGCGGCGGCGCGTTCGTCGCCTTCCTCGACCTGCGGGAGACCGACGTCGACGGCCTCGAATGGACGGCGCTGTGCCACGATCCCGCCGGGGCGTTCGAGGTGCCCGCGCCCTACACCGTCCGCGACACCTCGCCCGTCGGCGGGGACCGGGAGGCGAGTTGGCTCGCGGCGTTCCTCGCCGAGCTGGCCGCGCGCGGCCCGGCCCCCTGGCACGACGCCGCCGCCGAGGAGTTCGCCCGGCTCACCGGGGTCTCCCGGACCGCAGCGCGGCTGGTCGTGGCCGGGTTCCCGCAGGTGGACACCTACGAGCGGACCTTCCTCGACAAGGAGGCCCGCGCGACGATCGGCGTGAAGGTGGCCGAGGCCGCCGTCGCCAAGGACGAGCTGCGCGCCCTCGGCGCCGGCGTGCGGCGGGCCGTCACGGCGGCCCTGCTGCCCGCCGACCCGGCCCGCCTGTGGACCGACGGCCCTGACGCGGCCGCCGCCGCGCGGGTGTGGAACGAGCGCGTCGGGCGGCGGCTCGCCCTGCCCGAATGGCTGCTCGGCGAGGCCGCCCGCGCGCTGCGCACCGTCGGGGACGACCCGGCGCACGCCCTGCGCGCGGTGCTCGACCCGGCCGCCGCTCCCGAGCTGAGCGTGGACCTGGAGTGGGAGGTGCGCGGCGACCGCGTCCACCCCGTCGGCCAGGGCACCGGGTTCGGCGGGCGGTCGCTGGTCACGGCCGTCGCCACGGCCGCGTGGCTGGCCCACCGGCTGCCGGCCGGGGATCCGCTGCGCGCCGCGCTGCCCGCCGCCCTGTCGGCGGTCCGCGACCGGCTCGCCCACCCCGGGCTGCTGATCGACCTCGACGAGTACGTCGGCCTGCCCGCGTTCAAGAAGGTCGCGGGCACGCCGACCGAGCTCGGCGACGGCTACGAGCGGTACGGCGCGGTCGTCATGGCCACCTACGACAGCCAGCCCTCGCCCGCGCTCCGCCCCCACCTGCTCGACCCGGCCGGCGACGACCCCTACCTGCGGGCCCTGATCGGGCTCAACGGCTCGTTCCCCGCCGTGTCCGCGCTGCGCACCGTCCTCGACCCGCGCTTCGCGGCGCTGCTTGCCGACCCCGGCGACCCCGTCCAGGGCGCCCGGGACGCCGACGGCACCTGGTGGCCGCAGGACCCGACCCGCTCGGTGCCCGACCTGGTGGTGGACGTCGCCAAGGCGCACGGCCTCGGCGAGGACGCCGCCGCCGTCTACCTGATGCTGCTGGCCATGCCCGACCCCACCGACCGCAACACCGCCCGGTGGACCGGCTGGAAGCCGGCCAGGCTCAAGGCCGCGCGGGCCGAGCTGGCCCGCACCGACCTGGTCGTCCAGGCCGTGCGCGCCCGTGCCGGACGCTCGTTGTTCCTGACCGGCGGCTGGTCGGAGGAGCGCACGCCGCGGCTCCCGCTGGAGCAGTGGAAGCTCCCGATGTTCAGCCCGGACGCGGGCCTCGGCGGCCTCATCGTGCCCGGCGAACCCGCGGCCGACCTGTACGCCAGGGCCTGGCGGCGCGTCCAGGACGGCGACGTGCCCCGGTTCGGGCAGCTCGACGTCAAGCGCGGCCGCCGCCGCTGACCCCTGTCATCACCACACGAAGGACACGAAACCCCATGACCCTCACCGACGAGGCGACCCCCGCCACGCAGGTGGTCTCCGCCGAGCAGCGGTACGCCACCGAACTGGCCTTCCTCGCCGCCCACGACGACGGCCCGCGCCCGCCCGGCTGGCTGCTGACGCCGCGGGCCGTCGTGACCTTCATCTGCGGCAGCGGCGAGGAGACCCTCTCCCTGCCCGCCCGCGACGGCCTGCCGTCCAAGCTCAAGGTGGCGCCCAAGTTCGTCGGCGAACGCGCGCTGGTCGAGCGCTGCGTCGTGACGCTCGCCGGCGAGCGCGGCCTGCTGCTGGTCGGCGAGCCCGGCACGGCCAAGTCGATGTTGTCGGAGCTGCTGGCCGCGGCGGTCTGCGGCACCAGCGCGCTCACCGTCCAGGGCACCGCCGGCACCACCGAGGACGCCTTCCGCTACGGCTGGAACTACGCGCTGCTGCTGGCCCAGGGGCCGAGCCGGGGCGCGCTGGTGGACTCCCCGGTGCTGACCGCCATGCGGTCGGGGCGGGTGGCCAGGGTCGAGGAGATCACCCGCTGCCTGCCCGAGGTGCAGGACGCGCTGGTGTCCATCCTGTCCGACCGGCGGGTCAGCGTCCCCGAGCTGGCCGGCACCGACGACGCGCAGGTGGCCGCCGTCCCCGGGTTCACGGTGATCGCCACGGCCAACCTGCGCGACCGCGGCGTGTCGGAGATGTCGGCCGCGCTCAAGCGGCGCTTCAACTTCGAGACCGTCGATCCCATCTCCGACGCCGCGGCCGAGACGTCCCTGGTGCGGCGGCAGGCCACGGCGGTCGTCCAGCGCGCCGGCGCCGGGTTCGCCGTGGACGACGCGGTGCTGGAGGCGCTGGTCACGGTCTTCCGCGACCTGCGCACCGGACGGTCCGGCGAGGGCTGGGACGTCGAGCGGCCGGGCACCGTGATGTCCACCGCCGAGGCGGTGCAGGTGGCGGCCTCGCTCGGCGTCGCGGCCGCGTACCTGCCGGGCGGCGACGTCCTCGACCTGGTGCCCGGCCACCTGCTGGGCGTCGTGCGCAAGGACGACCCCGCCGACCACGGACGGCTGCTCGGCTACTGGGACGGGCCGGTGCGGCGGCGCGCCGAGGACGGCTCCGCCATGTGGCGCCGCCTCTGGGACCTGCGGGAGAACCTCCGTTGACACCCCACACGCGGGCCGACCTGACGGACCCGGCAGGCCCCTTCGACCCAGCGGGCCCGCCCGACCCGGCGGCGTCTCTCGACCCGGCCGATCCGCGGGTGGTGGTGGCCGGGCTGGCCGCCGCGACCCGGCCGTACCTGGTGGGGGTGCGGCACCACAGCCCGGCCCTGGCCGTGGTGCTGCCCGAGTTGCTGGAGGCGGCCGACCCGGAGACGGTGTGCGTCGAGCTGCCCGCCGACTTCCAGCAGTGGCTGCCCCATCTGGCCGACCCGGCCACCGTCGCCCCGGTCGCCCTGGCCGGGAACGGCGCGGACGGGCTCGGTTTCTACCCGTTCGCCGACTTCTCCCCCGAGCTGGTGGCGATCCGGTGGGCGGTCAAGCGCGGCGTGGAGGTGCTGTGCTGCGACCTCCCGCTGTCGGACCCGAGCCGACAGGCCGCCGGACCAGCGCCCGAGCCCGGACCAGCGCCCGAGCCCCAGGCTGAGGCCGACGGCGGGCCCCGCTTCGCCGACGCGCTGGCCGCTTCGGGCACCGGGCGGGCGGGGGACGACATGTGGGACCGGGCCGTCGAGGTCCTGGCGCCGGGCTGCGAGCCGGAGGCCGTCCGCCGGGCCGCGCTCGGCGTCGGCTGGGCGCTGCGGCGCGACGCGGCGACGGGCGGCGGCGTCCCGGCCAGGGACCTGGCGCGGGAGGCGCACATGCGGCGCGTGGTGTCCGCCGCCGCGGCCGGTGGACGCCGGGTCGCCGCGGTCGTGGGCGCCTTCCACGCCCCCGCCCTGCTCACCACCGACGAGACCCCCGCCCCCGCCCCCGCCCCCTCTGCCTCCGACTCTGCGCCCGCCGGGTCTGCGTCCGTCGGGGCGCAGGCCGTCACTTCGCTGGTGCCGTACGCCTTCGACCTGCTCGACTCCCGGTCCGGCTACCCGGCCGGGATCCGCGACCCGCGCTGGCAGCAGGCGGTGTTCGAGGCGGACGGCGTACCGGACCGGGTCAGGGACGGCGCCGCCCGCGCGATCACCGACCTGTGCAGGGAGCTGCGGGCCGCCGGGCACACGGCGGGCACCGGCGAGGCCGTCGAGACGCTGCGCCTGGCGTGCGACCTCGCCCGCCTGCGCGGCCTGCCCGCCCCCGGCCGCGGCGAGCTGCTGGAGGCGGTGACGACCGTCCTCGGCCAGGGCGAACCCCTGGGCCGCGGACGCGCGCTGGCCAAGGCGCTCGACACGGTGCTCGTCGGGACGGCCAGGGGCCGCACCGCCCCCGGCACCCCCCGCTCGGGGCTCGGCCCCGCCGTCGAGGAGGAGCTGGCCGCGCTCAGGCTGCCCTGCCCGGACGACCCCGAGCCGCGCGAGGTACGCCTCGACCCGCTCCGCTCCGACCTGGACGCGCGCCGGGAGGTGCTGCTGCGGCGGCTGCACGTGTGCGGCGTCGGCTACGGCGAGCCGATCCAGGTGGCGGGCACCGGCGACGCCACCGCGCTCACCACCAAGTGGCGCCTGTCCTGGACGCCCGCCGTCCCCGCGCTGCTCGACCTGGCCGGCGTCCGGGGCGTGACCGCGGCCCAGGCGGCGGCGGGCACGCTGCGCGAGACCTACCGCCGCGAGTCCGCGGACGGCGGGCCCACCTGCCGCACCATCCTCGACGGGCTGCGCGCCGCCGCCCGCTGCGACCTGCCGGACCTGGTCGGGCAGCGGCTGGCCGACGCCGCCGGCACGCTGCCCGCCACGGCCACCCTCCCCGAGCTGCTCGACGCCCTCGACCTGCTGGAGGCGCTGCGCCGCGAGCACCTTCCCGGCACCACGCCGGAGGGCCGCGAGCAGGCGGGCGAGCTGGCCGTCACGCTGCTGGAGGCCGCGGTCCGGTCGCTGCCCGGACTCGCCGGCAGCGACCGGCCCGAGGACGCGGTCGCGCTGGTCGCGCTCGCCACGCGGGCCGGGGACGAGCGGCTGGGCCTGCGGCTGGACGACGCGCTGGGCGCGCTCGCGCGTACCGGGGCGCCGCTCGTCCAGGGGGCCGCGCTGGCCGCCCGCGTGCTGCTCGACCTGGACGGCCCCGAGCTCCTGGGCGCGCGGGCGGCCGGCTGGATCGACACCGCCACCACCCCGGACGGCCGCCGCCGGCTCAGCCTCCTGCTGACCGGCGTGCTCACGGCCGCCGGACCGCTGCTCCAGGCGGCGCCCGCCGCGCTCGGCCCGCTGATGGACCGGGTGGACGAGCTGGCGGACAAGGAGTTCCTCGACCGGCTGCCCGCCCTGCGCGGCGGGTTCGACACGCTCGCCCCGGCGGCGCGCGGCCGGCTGCTGGCGGCGGTGTCCGAACGGCTCGGGGACCGTCCGGACCTGACGCTGGACGCGCCGCCCGACCTGCTGGCCGCCTGGACCTCCGCCGACCTGGCCGGCCTGACGGCCCTGCGCACCCTCGGCCTCCTCACCCCGCACGACGACCCGGCCCCGCAGGAAGATCTGCCCTCACAAGCTGGTCCGGCCCCGTATGACGGTCCGGCCCCGTATGACGGTCCGGCGCCGTCGGTGTCCACGCGCCGGGCGGAGGGCGGGACGCGGATCGGCCCCGCCGACCGGTGGCGGCTGCTGCTCGGCCGGGAGCGCGAACGGCTGCCCGCCGGCGCCCGCCCGTACGCCCGCGCCCTGGACGAGCTCTACGGCGCCGGCCGCGGCGAGGGCGCCGACGACTTCGGGCAGCAGGGCGACACCGGAGGCCAGGGCGACCCGTTCCCCACGGCCCGCGAATGGGCCGAGGAGCTGGAGTCCCTGTTCGGCGGCGACGTACGCGAGGAAGTGCTGGCCAGGGCCGCCGACGCCGGACGGCACGACGTGCTCGCCGAGCTGGACCCCGCCGCCGTGCGGCCGTCGGTCGAGCTGCTGACGTCCGTGCTGTCGCTGGCCGGCGGGCTGCCCGAGCAGCAGGTCGCCAAGCTCAGGCCGCTCGTCCGCCGCCTGGTCGCCGAGCTGACCCGTGAGCTGGCGACCCGGCTGAGACCCGCGCTGACCGGCCTGGCGAACCCGCGTCCGACCAGGAGGCCCGGCGGACGGCTCGACCTGCCGCGCACGCTGCGCGCCAACCTGGCCCACACCCGCCGTCTCGATGACGGGCGGCTCGTGGTGGTGCCGGAACGCCCGGTGTTCAGCACGCGGGCCAGGAAGGAGGCCGACTGGCGGCTGATCCTCGTGGTCGACGTGTCGGGCTCGATGGAGGCCTCGGTCGTGTGGTCCGCGCTGACGGCCGCCGTCCTCGCGGGCGTGCCGACGCTCTCGACGCACTTCCTGACGTTCTCCACCCAGGTGATCGACCTGACCGACCGGGTGGAGGACCCGCTGTCCCTGCTGCTCGAAGTGCGGGTCGGCGGCGGCACGCACATCGCCGCCGGGCTCGCGCACGCCCGGACGCTGGTCACCGTGCCGAGCCGTACGCTCGTGGTCGTCGTCAGCGACTTCGAGGAGGGCTACCCGGTGGGCGGCCTGCTCGCGGAGGTGCGCTCGCTGGCCGGGTCCGGCGTCCACCTGCTGGGCTGCGCGGCGCTCGACGACCAGGGCGTGCCCCGTTACTCGCTGCCCATCGCCCAGCAGCTCGTCGCGGCCGGCATGCCGGTCGCCGCGCTCAGCCCGCTCGCCCTCGCCCGCTGGGTGGGGGACCGCCTCCGGGGAGAAGTCCGGTGAACACCTCTGCAACGCTCCCGCCCGCCGCGCCGCACGTGGTGGCCGCCGCCGTCGACGGCCTGACCAGCAGGTTGCGCAAGAAGCTGGACGCGGCCGTCGACCAGTACGCCGCCCTCGACCGGGTGGCCGACGGCGCCGACGTGGTGGTCACGTGCGGCGAGGACGCGGTGGTCACACTGTCGCCGGGGCCGTCGGGGGTGATCGCGGAGGAGGGGCAGGCCCGCTGCTCCTGCCTCCTCGCCCCCCGCTGCCTCCACCGCGCCGCCCTCCTCACCGCCTGCCCCCTTGCCGACACCCTGCCCTTGGACGTCGAGACGGACACGCCCCCGTCACCTTCCGGGCAACCGGACCCGCCCTCCGCCGACGGACGTCCCGCCCAACCGGCCACAGAACCCACCCGACGCCCGGACACCGGCCAGGCGGGCACGGAGTCGGGACCTGATACAGGAGCCGGCCAGGCGGGTGCCGCGGCCGGGTCAGGGGCAGGGCAGGCGGGTGCCGGGTCCGGAGCGGGCTCGGTAGCCGGACACGCGGACGCCGGGTCAGGAGCGGGCTCGGGGGAGGTGGTCGTTCCGGCTGCGGTGGTGCCCGGGGCGGCGCAGGTGGCGGCGGCCGCGGGGTTGTGGCGGGCGGCGGCCGCCGTGCTGTCGGCGGGCGTGCCGGGTGCGGGTGCGGTGCCGCAGGCTGAGCTGCTCAGAGCCGCCCACACCGCCCGCGTGGCCGGGCTGCCCAGGGCCGAGGCCGCCACGCTGCGGGTGGTGCGCGGGCTGCGCGCCGCCCGTGCCCGGTACGACAGCCACCGTCTCGCCGACCTGGTCTCCGCCCTGCGGGAGCTGCTGTTCACCGTGGGCCGGCTGGCCGCGTCCGACCCCGACCCGGCGCTGGTCGGCACCGTACGGCGCGGCTACCGTCCGAACGGCGGCCTGAAGGTGTACGGCGTCTTCCGCGAGCCCGTGATCAGCAGCACCGGCTACGGCGGGGTGGTCACGCACCTCGTCACCGACGACGGACGCTGGTTCTCGGTGGCCGACGTCAAGCCCGGCGGCGCGGCCCGTGCCCGTGGCGCGGCGACCGCGACCGTCGCCATCGGGGCGGCCATGATGAGCCACGCGCAACTGGCCCGCGGCGGACTGCTGATCGCCGGGGCCACCGTCTCCCCGGACGGCCGCCTCGGCGCGGGCAAGGGCGTACGGGCCACCCCGGTCACCGGCCTGGCCTGGACGGACGGGCCGCTCGGCGCGCTGTTCACCCGGCCGCTGTCCGAAGCGGTGGGGGACCGGCTGTCGGCGGGGGCGTGGAGCGAGGAGGAGTCGGCCGAGCAGGTACGGGAGCCGGTCGGCTGCGACCTGGTGATCGTCGGCGCGGCGGGCGACCACGTCCTGGCCTGCCACCTCCCACCCACCGGCCCGCCGCAACCGGCCGGCCTTGGGGGAGCGGCGGTCGGCGGGGAGGGGCCGGTGGTCCGGCTGGTTCCGGCGAACCGTCATCCCGACCTCGCGTACGTCGAGAACCTGCGGCGGCTCGCCTCCCGGCCCGGCCTGCGGGTGCGCGTGGTGGCCAGGGTCGAGCCAGGCCGGGCGGCGACGCTCGTCCCGCTCGCCGTGGGGCCGGTCGGGGGCGAGGAGGCGACGCTCAGTCTGCCCCCCGAGTGGCAGGGCCGGGCCGACCTCGGCTACGACCGCCTCCAGGGCTCGCACCTGCCGCCCGCCGACGCCTGCCTCCCGCTCGGCCAGGACGCGTTCGCCGAGGTGGACCCGCTGGACGGCGCGCCGCTCTGGCGGGTGCGCCGGCTGGTCGAGCTGGCCGTCTCCGGCGGACGCAGGGCGGTCGCCGAGTCCGCGCGCGGCGGCGACGCCCGCGGGCAGGCCGCGTCCCTGCGCCGCGCCGGGTTCCGCACGGCCGCCGACCTGGCGGTCGCGCTCGCCGACGAGGCCGACCGGCGTGACCGCGACGTGTTCGGCAGGCCGGCCGAGGCCGATCCGGACGGGTACGCACGGGCCTGGCTCGCGGCGGCCACCCACCTGGCCGCCACCGAACGCGCCCTCGTCCGCGCCTCCTGGCAGGCCACCCCCTGACGAACCGGCGAGCGGCCCGCTCCCTGAGGACGCGGGCCGGTCGGTCAGCCGGGGTGGCGGGTCACCGGGAGGGGGATGCCGGTCGCCGCCTCCCGGGCCGTGACGGTGAAGGTCAGGCCGGCGTCCACGCCGAACGTCACCTCGATCCGCGGCTCCCCGCGCCGGGCGGCGGGGATGCCGCCCACCATGTACGTCCCCAGCACCGCGTTGAGCGCGGCCGTGGCCTGCTCGCCCTCGTAGACCTCGACCCGCAGGGACGACTGGTCGTCGGCGGTCGTGGTGAACGTGACCGTCCGCTCGACCGGGACCGGGCTGTCGCGCTCGATGACCTTCCGCAGCGCACCGCCCTTGCCCCGCAGGCCGAGGGTCACCGGGGTCAGGTCGGCCTTGAGCACGCTCGCCTGCCGCGCCGCGCCGATGGAGGCGACCTCCTCGGGGCTCAGCCCCATGAGCGGGGGCACGCCGCCGGACAGCTCGGTGACCAGCGCCGTCACGGCGGGCATCCGGCTCGCACCTCCGGCCAGCACCACGTGCGCGAGGTCGGTCACCTTGAGGCCGGAGTCCTGGAGGGCGCCCCGGAACGGCCCCCGCAGCCGGGCGAGCAGGTCGGCGGTCAGGCTCTGGAACTCCCGCCGGGTCAGCGTCGTGTCCAGGTGGAGCGGGCCCTGCCGGCCCGAGGTGAGGTAGGGCAGGTTGACGTGCGCCTGCTGCGCGCCGGTCAGCTCGACCTTCACCCGCTCCGCGGCCTCATGCAGCCGCTGGAGCGCCGTCCTGTCGCCGGTCGGGTCGACGCCGTGGGTCTCCCTGAACCGTCTGGCCAGCTCGTCCACGATCCGCTGGTCCCAGTCGTCGCCGCCGAGCCGGGTGTCACCGTGGGTGGCCAGCACCTCGACGTAGCCGTCCCCGATGTGCAGCACGGACACGTCATAGGTGCGGCCGCCGAGGTCGAAGACCAGGATCGAGCGGTTCTCCGCCGCGTCGAACCCGTACGCCAGCGCCGCCGCGGTCGGCTCGTTGATCAGGCGCAGCACGTTGAGCCCGGCCAGCGTGCCGGCCTCGGTGACGGCCTGGCGCCGGGCGTCGTCGAAGTAGGCCGGGACGGTGATCACCGCGTCGGTGACCCGCTCGCCCAGGTACGCCTCGGCGTCCTGCTTCAGCCGGCCCAGCAGGAGCGCGCCGACCCGGGGCGCGGAGTATCGATGGCCGTCGACGGCCGTCGACCAGTCGGTGCCCAGCTCCAGGACGATCGAGCGCACGGTCCGTTCCGCGTTGGTGACGGTCTGCCGCTTGGCGGCCTGTCCGATGACGACCTCGCCGTCCCTGGCGAAGGTCACCACGGACGGCGTGGCCCGCGCGCCCTCGGAGCCGGGGATGACGACCGGCTCGCCGCCCTCGACGACGGTGACGAAGGAGTTGGCCGCGCCGAAGCAGATGCCGACCGCCCGGCCCGTCCGGCGGGCGGCCCCGGCCAGGCGGATCCCCGGTGGCGGGGCGGGGGCGGCCCGGGGCGGCGTCCGGGGCGGCTCTCGTCTGTTCCGCACGAGGGGCAGCTCGTCCGCCGCGCCGGCCTGGCTGTACTCGGGCAGCGGGAGCCGCCGGTCGAGCAGCCGGTAGCGCAGCGCGCGGGTGACGTCACCGATGGACAGGTCGGCGGGCCCGGCGGGGACGCCGTCCTGGAGGATCTTGAGCAGCTCGCCGGTGAAGGCGGTGTGGCGCTCGCCGGGTGGCGCGAGCGACAGGGTGTCCCTGGCCGAGGAGGTCAGGACGTACGCGCTGGTCGTGTCGATCAGCCCGCGCAGGGCCGGCCCGCTCATCCCGTGGGCCATGCCGCTGTAGCAGCAGTCGAGCACGACCACGGCGCGGGGCGCGCGGCGCTCGCGGATGATCTCCCGGATGACCGAGAACCGCACGCCGCCGATCCGTAGCCGGTCGGGCCTGGTGGTGGCGATCGGCAGCAGCAGGTCGTTCTCGGTCTTCTCGCCGTGGCCGGAGTAGTAGATGAAGACGGTGTCGGCGGCCTCGGTCGCCGCGTCGTGGATGAGGTCGAGGACGTGGTCGGAGCTGGCCGGGTCGATGAGCTGCGCGCAGTGGTCGCTCCGCAGGCCCCACGAGCGGGGGCCGGTGAGCACCTCGGCCAGGTCCGTGACGTTGGCCCGCACCGCAGGCAGGGCCGGCCACATGACCTGGTCGGTGTACGTCGTCGTGCCGACGAGGACGGCCCGGCAGCGGGCCGGGTCGGGCCAGGGGCTCATGGGGCGGGAGGCTCCAGCATCTCGGCCAGCCGCCGGGCCACCTCCATCACCTTCGCCGGGTCCTTGGCCGCCTCCACGCTCAACTCCAGCGTGCGCTCGCCATGGCTGACCTTGACCGTGAAGCTGTGGCGCCGCGTCCTGAGCCACCCGGCCAGCGCCTGGACGATCGAGACGCCCAGCCCGCCGGACGCGGCCGAGACCGCCAGCATGAGGGCGTCGGCGGCGCCGTTCATCGCCCCGGGCTCGGGCGGGCCGGGCAGCGGCCGGATCTCCATGCCCCGGAAGGCGCTGTCGCCGCGGAGCTGGCGCTCCAGGGAGGAGAGGGCGGGGGCGGTCGGCGTCTCGCCGTCGAGGCGCACGATTACCTGCATGCCAGAAGTGTGGCCCGCCCTCCCGGTCCGGCACAACCGTCCAGCCGAACCGTCCAGCCCTACCGTCCGGCCGCTGGTCCGCCTGAGCCTGGGGACGGCCTACTCGGGGACGTGGGCGGCGAAGCGGGGGCGCAGGCGGTTCTCGTACAGGGTCAGGGCGGCGGCGATGGCCATGTGCATGTCGAGGTACTGGTAGGTGCCCAGGCGCCCGCCGAACCAGACGTCCCGCTCGCCCTTGGCCAGGTCGCGGTACCGGCGCAGCCGGGCACGGTCCTGCGGCGTGTTGATCGGGTAGTACGGCTCGTCGGCCCGGCCGGCGAAGCGCGAGTACTCCCGCATGATCACGGTGGCGTCGGACGGGTACCAGGTGCGTTCGGGATGCAGGTGGCGGAACTCGTGGACGCGCGTCCACGGCAGGTCCTCGTCGGCGTAGTTGATCACCGACGTGCCCTGGAAGTCGCCGGTGGGCAGCACGGACGTCTCGAAGTCGAGCGTCCGCCAGCCCAGCTCGCCCTCGGCGTGGCCGAAGTAGCGGTCCAGCGGTCCGGTGTAGACGACGGGCACCGCACCGGCCAGGCTCTCCCGCAGGTCGAAGAAGTCGGCGCCGAGCCGGATCTCGATGTTGGGATGGTCGGCCATGCGTTCCAGCCAGGCGGCGTACCCGTCGGTGGGCAGGCCCTGGTAGAGGTCGTCGAAGTAGCGCCCGTCGAAGGTGTAGCGCACCGGCAGCCGGCCGATGATCTCGGCGGGCAGCTCGGCCGGGGCCGTCTGCCACTGCTTGGCGGTGTAGCCCCGGATGAACGCCTCGTACAGCGGCCGGCCGATCAGCGAGATCGCCTTCTCCTCCAGGTTGCCGGCGCTGGTCACCTCGGCGGCCTGCCGGGCGACCAGGTCGCGGGCCTCGTCCGGGCTGAGGTGGCGGCCGAAGAAGGCGCAGATCGTGCCCAGGTTGATGGGCATCGGGTAGACCTGGCCCTTGTGCACCGAATAGACCCGGTGTTCGTACGGCGTGAACGACGTGAACCTCTGGGCGTACTCCCACACGCGCGCGTTGGACGTGTGGAACAGGTGCGACCCGTACCGGTGGACCTCGATGCCGGTCTGCGGCTCGCGCTCGCTGTAGGAGTTGCCGCCGACGTGGTCCCTGCGCTCCAGCACCAGCACGCGCATCCCCAGCTCGGACGCGCACCGCTCGGCCACGGTCAGCCCGAACAGGCCGGAGCCGACGACGACTAAGTCGGCGTTCATGCGGCTGCGGGGACGAGCCGGTCCAGCCACCGTCGCACGGGCAGCGCCAGCACGACCCCGGCCAGGACGAGGTGGACGAGAAGGAAGATCACTGCCACGGCGACGCTCGGCGGCCCGCCGACGAACACCGCGATGTGCGAGGCCCACGTCAGCGTGCCGGGCCGGCCCTGCGGCCAGTCGCCGAGCAGCCACATCGACAGGTCGTTCAGCCCGGAGATCACGACCAGGACGCTGGCGAGCCCGACCTTCAGCACGCGGTCGGAGCGCGCCCCGCCCAGCCGGTAGGCGAACAGCACGGCCAGCACGGTGAAGGAGTTCATGAAGAGCATGAACTGGTAGAGCTCGGGGAAGGCGGCCTTCTGGTCGGCGGACTCGGCGTAGGAGAAGATGTGCAGCACGTTGACCGTGTCGAGCACGCCCATGTAGCCGACGACCAGCGCGCACATCAGCGCCATGCCCAGCCCCGGCCGCCGGGGGAACCCGGCCACGGCCAGCACCGCGAACACCAGCGGGCTGACCTTCCACAGCGCTTCGAGCGGGTTGTCCAGAGTGCGGTCGGGCGGCAGGATCACCATGATCAGGGTGGCCGCCGCGGCGCCCAGAACGGCGGGCGCCAGCCACAACCAACGCCTCAACGAACGTCCTTCTCGGTGAAGAACGGTCCCAGGGCCAGGGCGTCCATGTCGGTCTTGAGGTAGCAGCGCACGGCGTCCTCGGGGGTGCAGACGATGGGCTCCTCGTTGTCGTTGAACGAGGTGTTGACCACCATGGGCACGCCGGTCAGCTCCGCGAAGCGGGAGATCATCGCGTGGTAGCGCGGGTTGTCGGCCGCCGAGACCGTCTGGACGCGGGCGGTGCCGTCCTCGTGCGTGATCGCCGGCACCTTGTCCCGCTGGTGCTCCAGCACGTCGAACACGAGCAGCATGACGGGCGAGGGGTAGCCGCTGGCGAAGTACTCGCCGGCGTGCTCGGCCAGGCAGGAGGGCGCGAAGGGGCGGAACGGCTCGCGGTGCTTGACCTTCTCGTTCAGCCGGTCCTTGGCGTCGGCGCGGCGCGGGTCGGCCAGGATCGAGCGGTTGCCGAGCGCGCGCGGCCCGCACTCCATGCGGCCCTGGAACCAGCCGACGATCTTGCCGTCGGCCAGCGCCCGCGCCGTCGTGTCGTTGATGTCGTCGGTGCGCCGGTAGTCGAGGCCGGCGTCCTGGAGCGCCCGCTCCATCTCCTCCTCGCCGAACTGCGGGCCGAGGAAGATGTACTCCTCGTCGCGCGGGCGGCGCATGCCGTACTTCTCCACGCCCAGCAGCAGCGCCGCGCCCAGGGCCGAGCCGTCGTCGGCGGCGGCGGGCTGGGCGAAGAAGTCCTCGAACGGCGTCTCCAGCAGGATGCGGCCGTTCATGACGCTGTTCAGCGCGACGCCGCCGGCGGTGACCAGGCGGGTCTGCCCGGTCTTGGCCTGCAGCCAGCGCGCCACGTGCAGGCCGGTGCGCTCCAGCGTGGCCTGCAGCGCGTACGCGACGTCGGCGTAGTGCTGGTTGGGAACGGCGCGCTCGCGCGGCCTGGCCGGGCCGAAGCGCTCCAGGAACTTGGCCGACATCTGGTGCTTGCCGGTGGCGTGGTGCCGGAACCAGCTCAGGTCCAGCTCGAAGTGGCCGTCGGGGCCCAGGCGGACCAGGTCGGCGAAGTCGTCCACGTAGCGGTCGGTGCCGTACGCGGCCAGGCCCATGACCTTGCCCTCGTCCCGGGTCGGGTTGAAGCCGAGGTAGCCGGTGACGCCGGCGTACATGGCGCCCAGCGAGTGCGGGAACTTGACGCGGCGGATGTCGTGGATCCGGCCGCCCTTGCCCAGCCCGAGGTAGGTGGAGGTGCCGTCGCTGCCGATGCCGTCCCAGGTGATGATCGCCGACTCCTGGTACGGCGAGATGAAGAAGGCGCTGGCGGCGTGGGCGCGGTGGTGGTCCATCAGGTGGACCTTGAACTTCGTCCGGCCCCGGAAGTTCTGCGACTCGCGCAGGATCTTCTCCAGCGTGAACCCGCGCCGCAGGTGCAGCAGCAGCGCGCCGCCGACGTTGTAGTCGTCCGGGTGGGCCTGGCCCTTCTGGTCGGACAGCGTCTCCAGCAGGCCGCTGGCCTTGTCGCCGTAGTCGCCGGCGTCGTTGCGGAAGACGGCCAGCGTGTGGGGCAGGTGCCGGGCGAAGTGGCCGAGCGCGTGCAACGTCTCGCGGGGCGCCTGCCAGTAGTAGGCGACGTGGTCGACGTCGGCCAGCGTGATGCCGGCCTCCTCCAGGCAGTAGCGCACGGCCTGCGCGGGAAACCGGCCGTCGTGCTTGACCCTGGTGAACCGCTCCTCCTCGGCGAAGGCCACGATCTTCCCGTCGGCCACCAGGGCCGCCGCCGAGTCGTGGACCTGGCTGATGCCGAGCACATACATGAATGCCCCCTGACAATGCGCATGACCCAGCGGCCCCGCGTCGGAGATCTTCCTAACAAACCGTCCGGAAAGAAATCAATACCTAGCTTTTGTCTGACGCGTATGGATATATTCCGCAACCGGGGTCGTAGCCGGGTGGGAATGCCCGGGCCCTGTCACAGGGTGAACCGGGGTTGATACACGTGGTGAAGACCGTTCCATGAATGAGCATCCGCTTCCGGTTCCGCCGGACGGCCTGGCACTCACCGTGGTCGTTCCGTGCCTGAACGAGGCCGACAACATCCCTGACACCTATCGCGAAATCGCTGACGCGCTCGGTGACCAGGCCGAACTCGAAATACTCTTCGTCGACGACGGCAGTACCGACGACACGCTCGCGCGCATTCGCACGATCGCCGAGAGTGACAATCGTGTGTCTTTCATATCGTTGTCCAAGAATTTCGGTGTGGAGGCCGCCTTCTCGGCCGGTTATCGGTACGCCCGGAACCCCTGGGTGCTGCACCTGGACGCCGACCTGCAGTTCCCGCCCACCGAGGCCAAGCGCCTGATCGAGCGGGCGGCCGACGGGTACGACGCGGTGTTCGGCATCCGGGTGGACCGCAAGGACCCCTGGCCGCGGCGGACCGCGTCGATCGTGCACGACTGGCTGGCGCGGCGGCTGCTGGGCATCGAGATCCCGCCGCGCGCCACGACGTTCCGCCTGGTCCGCACGGAGATCGCGCGCCGGATCGTGGACCTGCGGCTCGGCACGCCGTACTTCCTGGCCACGCTGCCGCGCCTGACGCGCGCCTGGACGACCGTGCCGACCGCGCACCGGCCGCGGGTGCACGGCTCGTCCAAGGTGACCGTGCGCGGGCTGGCCAGGCACTCGCTGGACCTGTTCTTCGGCTTCTCCTCGCGGCCCATCTCGGCCGCGGTGTGGGCGGGCCTGCTCGGCCTGCCCGTGGCGCTGCTGGCCGGGATCACCGGCAGCGCGCTGCTGTTCGGGCTGGCGCTGGCCGCCGCCCTGTTCGGGCTGGCCATGATGGCCCGCACGCTTCTGCACATCTCTCGCGGTCAGGCCCGTCCGCCGCTGTTCCTCGTACGGGAGGCCAACGTGCCGGTCGATTCCGCTGACCTGCTCGCCGGGAGGCTCACGTGACCGGCGCCCGCCGCACCATCGCGGTCCTCGGCGGCGCGGACGGCGCCATCAGCACCATCCGCGCCGCGGCCCGCCTCGGCGTGCGCACGATCTGCGTGGACATGCGGGCCGACGCCCCCGGCGTCGCGCACGCCGACGAGTTCCTCGACCTCAGCACCCGCGACGTGCCGCGGGTCGCGCGGGCCCTGGCCGAGCGCGACGACCTGGCCGGCGTGGTCTCCCCGGCCAGCGACGTCAACCTGCCCTCGCAGCTCGCCCTGGCCGCCCGGCTGGGCCTGCCGTGCGGGCTGTCGGAGGGCGCGGTGCGCGGCTCGGTCGACAAGGGCTGGTTCCGCGCGATGTGCGCCCGGCTCGGCCTGCCCGGCCCCCGCCACGTGAGCGGCACCGCCGAGGAGGTGCTGCGCGACGCCCCTGACCTGGGCTTCCCGCTCATGGTCAAGCCGGTGGACTCCTCCGGCAGCCGCGGCGTGTCGCTGTGCCGCGCGCCGGACGAGCTGCCCGAGGCCGTGCGGCTGGCCAGGGAGTGGTCGCTGTCCGGCCGCGTCGTGGCCGAGGAGTTCCTGGAGGGGGCCCACTACACGGCCGAGGCGTTCGTGATCGGCGGCAAGGTGGCGCTGATCGGCCTGGCCGAACGCGAGCTCACCCCGCCGCCGCTGTTCATCACCGTCCAGCACACCATGCCGGGCCCCGGCCACGTCACCGACGCCGTGCGCCCGATGCTCGACGCGATCTGCGCAGAGACCGGGCTGCGCGAAGGGCCGCTCAGCGCCGACGTGCTGGTCACCGGGACGGGCGAGGTCGTGCTCGTCGAGATGGGCGCCCGCCTGGGCGGCAACGGCCTGGCCGAGCTGCTGGGCCTGGTCCACGGCGTGGACGTGGTCGAGCAGTACGTGTTGTCGGCCATGGGCGAGACGCCGTCCCTGACCCCGGCGGCGACCCGGTACGGCGCGGTCCGCGTGCTCAACGCGGAACGCGACGGGAAGCTGGTCAGGGTGGACGGCGAGGAGCAGGTCAGGGCGCTGCCCGGCGTCGTCGACCTGGTGCTGGCCGCCGCCCCCGGCGACCACGTGGAGCGCTATACGCGGGCGGGCGCCAAGCTCGGCTACCTGACCGCCGCCGCCTCCGGCCGGGACGCCCTGGCCGGCGTGCTGGCCGAGGCTACCGGGCTGCTCCGCTTCGAGATCGGGGACGGCCTGTGAGCCATGGACTGGGCGTCGCCGTGCGGGAGGTGCGGCACGTCGTGGACGCCTTCCGCGCCATCCGCCGCCCGCGCGCCGAGACCGACCGGCTCACCCTCGACGGCCTGCGCGACCTGCTGGCCTTCGCCCGCGCGCACGTGCCGCACTACGCCGACCCGCGCTACGACGTGCCCCTGCACAGCCTGGCCGACCTGGCGAAACTGCCGATCCTGGACAAGGCCACCGTGCTGGACGGCGACCTGTCCCGCTTCCACACGCCCGGCCTGAGCACCAAGGACTACCGGCTGGACCGGACGAGCGGGACCACGGGCCGCGTCCTGGAGGTGCGGCACGACGTGGCCGCCTACGGCTACCACGGCGCGACCATCTTCCGCCGCTTCCTGCTGTCGGGTTACCGGCCGTGGTGGCGGATCGCGCACATCAAGCCGTTCCCCCGCCCGCTGCGCTGGTTCCAGCGGCTCGGCCTGTTCCCGCGCACGGTCATCGGCGCCGGGCAGGGCGACGCGAAGATCCTGGCCGACGTGCTGAAGGTGCGCCCGCACCTGATCATGGGCTACCCGGTGGTGCTGCGCGGGCTGCTGCGCGCCGCCTCACCCGCCGACGTGGCCCGGCTGCGGCGCACGCTGCGCATGGTCATGACCGACTCCGAACTGCTCACCGACGAGGTGCGCGAGCTGCTGCAGAACGGCTTCGGCGTCCCGGTGTTCGACGAGTACTCGGCCTACGAGGTGCTGACCGTCTCCACCCAGTGCGACCGGGGCGCGATGCACGTGGACGAGGACCGCGTCCGTCTGGAGATCGTGGACGACGACGGCGGGCCCGTGCCCGACGGCCAGGACGGCGCGGTCGTGGTGACCCACTTCAGGGAACGGGCGATGCCGCTGATCCGCTACCGCCTGGGCGACCGCGGCATGATCGTGCCGGGGGAGTGCGGCTGCGGCAACCGGTTCATGCGCATGCGGGTGACCGGCGGCCGGTCCGACGACTACATCACCTTCCCCGGCGGCCACCGCGTCTACACGGCCACGTTCCTGTCGCTGGCCATGTGGACACCGGGCGTGGCCGAGAGCATGGTCCGCCAGGACGCCGAGGGCAACGTCACCGTGCACCTGGTCCCCGAGGCGGGCCGGGACTTCGACGAGGTGGCCGCGGCCTACCGGGACGGGCTGGCCAAGCAGGTGGGCGGCCCGGTAGAGGTGCGCTTCGAGCAGGCCGACCGGGTCACGCTCACCCCCGGCGGCAAGGGCAGGTTCGTCGAGTCGGCACAGGCCGGCCCGTGACCGTGAGCCTGCGCCGCAGGCCGCCGCCACGCCTCGTGGCGGTGACGGCGGCCCTGTTCGCCGGGCGCGGCGCGTTCCGCGCCGCCCTGTGGACCGCCAACCTGGTGCTGCTCGGCCTCTGGGGCGCCGAGGAGTTCGCCCTGTACGCCACCGCCAACGGCGTGTCCGGCTGGCTGCTGGCGCTGACGTCCAGCGGCATCGAGAAGGCCGCGCTCGCGCTGGTGCCGCGGCGCGGCGGCCAGACGCTGCGGCCGCTGTTCATGCTGCTGGCGGCCACGCCGTTCGCGGTGGCCGTGCCCGTGTGGCTGGCCCTGGCGGCGGCCGACCCCGGCGGCGCGCCCGCCCGGTACGCGGCCGCCGCCGCCTACGCCTGCGGGCTGGGCTGCTGCGCGGTGATGGCGGCGCTGAACCGGCTGCGCGGGCGGGCGCGGGCCGACGTGTTCGCCTACCTGACGCTCGCCGTCGCGCAGGCGTCCGGCGTGGGGCTGGTGGCCCTGACCGGGATGCGGGCCAACGCGCTGCTGGCCCTGCACGTCGGCGTGCTGGCCGTGCTGAACGCCGTGCTGGCGGCCGGGCTGATCCGCGGGCGCGCCGGCAGGGCGGACAAGGGCTCCTACCGGCCGGCCGTACGCGCGGCGGCGCTGCTCAGCGTCGGCGAGGTGACCGCCGTCGCGGCCACCTCGGTGACGTTCGCGTACTTCGCGCACCTGGACGACGCGCAGCAGACCAGCGTCTTCTACGTGTGGTCGGTGGCGCTGTCGGTGGTCGTGATGGGCGTGTCGTACCTGCTGCGCATCCTCCAGCCGCGGGTGGCGGTCTGGATCGAGGGCACGGGCGAGGCCGGCGCCCGCCGGATGGCGCGGCGCATCCTCGCGCCCGCCGTGCCGGCCGGCGCCCTGGGGGTGGTCGTGCTCGGGGTGGTGCTGGCGGGCGGTCAGCGGGGCATGGCGGCGACCGGCGCGGCGCTGCTGGCCGAGGCGGCGCTGACGGTGGCCGTGCTGCCCGCGTTCCTGCTGGTGGAGAACACCGACGACCGGGGACGGCGGCTGGCCGCGGTGGCCGCGTGCCTGCAGTTCGCGGTGGTCGCCGCCGCCGGCTGGTTCCTGGTGCCCGCCGCGGCGGCGTTCGGCGCGCTGCTGGCGTACTGCGCGGGCGAGGTGGTCAAGGGCGGCGTCATGCTGGCCACGCTGAAGAAGGAGACCTCATGAAGGGCTTGCCCAGCACGATCCCGGTGGTGCCGGTGCTGCGGAACCTGTACCTGGCTCGCTCGCGGGACCGCATGGACCCGGCCCGGCTCCAGGTCGTGCAGGACCGGCTGCTGACGGGGCTCGTCCGCCACGCGCACGCCAACGTGCCGTACTACCGCCGCGTGTTCCCGGCCGACGCCGTGGCGGCGCTGTCCACCGCCGCCGACCTGGCCGCGCTGCCGATGCTGAACCGGACGACGCTGCGGGACCTGCCGCCCGCCGAGCTGATGGCCACCGGGTTCACCCCCGACAACACCCGCGAGGCGCCCACCAGCGGGTCGTCCGGCGTGCCCATCCGCCCCTTCTACTCCGAGGGCGACCTCGGCTACCTGCGCGCCACCTACCTCCAGGACCTGCTGGCCTCGGGCCTGCGCCCCTGGGACCGGATCGGCTACTTCCGGGTGGGCGGGTTCCGGCCGCACCGGCTGCAGCGGCTCGGCCTGGCCCGTACGGTCCACGTCAACACCAGCCGGAGCCTGGACGAGCAGGTCGAGGCGTTCCTGCGCGGACGGCCGACGTTCCTGTGGGGCTTCCCCGGCTGCATCGTCACCCTCGTGGACGAGCTGCGCCGCAGGAAGATCGCCTACCGTGGCGTGCACACCGTCATCTTCGCCGGCGAGACGCTCACCCCCGAGGCCCGCGAGCACGTGCTGAGCTACTTCGGGGCGCGCGGCCACGAGGTGTACGCCTCGGTGGAGGCGTACACGATCGGCCGCACCTGCCCCGAGGGCGCGATGCACCTGCGCTCGGCCGACGTGGTGGTGGAGGTGCTGCACGACGACGGCAGCGTGTCGCTGGCCGACGGCGAGGGCGAGGTCCTGGTGACCCGGCTGCACGCCGAGGCGATGCCGCTGATCCGCTACCGGCTGGGCGACCGCGTGCTCATCGAGCCGGACGACTGCCCGTGCCGCGCCTTCCACACCCCGATCATCCGCCGGATCCAGGGACGGACCGAGGACCGCGTCGTGGCCGCCGACGGGCGTACCGTGCACGCCAACTTCCTCACCAACCCGGTCGTGATGCCGACGGCGGGCGTGCGCGGCGTGCAGGTGCTCCAGTACCGGCCGGGCGCGGTGGAGATCCTGCTGGTGCCCTCGCCGTCGGCGCCCGCCGACCTGGCCGGGCGGGTCCGCGACGCCGTGGCCGCCGTCGCCACGGATTTCGAGGTGACCGCGCGCACGGTGGACAGCATCACCCCGGAGCCCAACGGCAAGGTGCGGATGGTCAAGATCATGCACAACACCCCCGCCTCCTGACGCCCGCCGCGGCCCGGCCGTTCGCCGCCGGTCTGCCCGCCGTCAGCTCGGGCCGAGCCATTCGCGCAGGTCAGGGAGGTGGCCGAGCTCGGACTCGACGCGCCGCCTGTCCTCGGCGGTGAGCTCGGTGCCGCGCAGGCCGGCCAGCCACGGCTCGGCGGGCTCGCCGAGCGCCGCGGCCAGGCCCGTCAGCTTCTTGGAGCCGCCGTACTCCAGCTCGGCCGGCTCGTCCCGCTGGATGAACATGATCGAGTTCCCGGACGGGTCCGTCAGCGTGAACGCCACGGCGTCGACCAGGACCGGGCACGCCCCGGTCGCCTCCCGGGCGGGGTCGAAGTCCTTCGGCGCGGGGCCGAAATGCAGGTCGAATCCGCTCCAGCGCATCGCCAGATAGACGTAGGGCCGGGTCTGCCGGTGGGTGACGGTGAACCCGAGCGCCTCGAAGAACTCCAGGGTCTGCTCGGGGGAAGGGCAGGGCAGCACCGGAACTGTCGTCTCGTTGGGACGGATCGCGGGCTTGCTCATGGATTCCACCTCTCGCGTCATCCGACGATGCCGACATCTCCGGCGGCCTCTCGCATATGGATCGTTCCATGAGGATTCCACGGCCCCGTTCGCTGAATTCCGGGACGCGATCAATCAGACAATGCGCTTTTCCCGATCTCTTCGAATAGCGGGCGGACGGCGGCGAATTTCCGGCGATCCGCCCGCGCTGAATTCGCCGGAGAATTGTTCTCCACTGAATCGCGCACGGGACGAAGAATGCAGGGGAAAAGAGCGCCGATCACGTTTCGGTGACTCCGGCGGGTGGAGGCGCGCATCGGGGCTGGTGGCGTCCTGTTCGCGCGGGTCCCGGCCAATCGCCGCCGAGGTGAGGGGCGCGGGCCTTCCTTGACAGCGCCTCCGACGGGCTGCTCCGCCAGGAGGCCGCTTTATCGGCCGGCCGAAATTCCGGCCGGCCGCATCCTCGAAGATCGAAAAGGTGGTCGCCTGATCGGGGCCGCGCCCGCGACCGGCCGGTCAGGCGGGCAGGGCCGGGTAGTCGGTGTAGCCCGCGGCGTCGCCGCCGTAGAAGGTGGCCGGGTCCGGGGCGTTGAGCGGCGCGCCGGTCGCCAGCCGTCGGGGCAGATCGGGGTTGGCGAGGAAGAGCCGGCCGAAGGCGATCAGGTCCGCGGTGCCGTCCTCGATCAGCGCGAGGTCCTCCGGGCCGGTCGGGCGGTCGCCGGTGTGCGGGTTCAGGACGAGCGGGCCGGGGAAGAGCCGCCGCAGTGCGCGCGTCAGCTCCCGGTCGGCGGCCTCCATGACGTGCAGGTACGCCAGCCCCAGCCCGGACGTCCGGCCCAGCAGCTCCTCGTAGACCGGCCGCGGGTCGGGCTCGTGCATGTCGTTGTCCGGCCTCCCGGGGGAGATCCGCAACGCGGTGCGGTCGCCGCCGATCGCGCCGGCCACGGCGGAGACGACCGCCACGGCGAACCGGGCGTGCCCGGCCGCCGAGCCGCCCCAGCCGTCGGTGCGCCGGTTGCTGCCGGGGGCGAGGAACTGGTGGATCAGGTAGCCGTTGGCGCCGTGCAGCTCCACGCCGTCGAAACCGGCCTCGACGGCGTTGCGGGCGGCGTTCGCGAAGTCGGCGACGGTCCGCTCGATCTCGGGCTCCGTCAGCTCGCGCGGGGTGACGAACTCCTTGACGCCGTCGGGGGTGAACAGCTGCCCGCGCGCGGCCACCGGCGACGGCGCGACCGGGACCGCCCCCTCGGGCAGCAGCACCGGATGGCCGATCCGGCCGGTGTGCAGGAGCTGGGCGAAGATCTTCCCGCCCGCGGCGTGCACCGCGCCGGTGACCTCGCGCCAGGCGGCGACCTGCGCGGCGCTGTGCAGGCCGGGCGTGAAGGGGTAGCCCTGGCCGATCACCGACGGCTGGACGCCCTCCGTGACGATCAGCCCGGCGGAGGCGCGCTGGGCGTAGTACTGCGCCGTCAGGCTCGTCACCAGCCCGCCGCGGGCGCGGCTGCGGGTCATCGGGGCCATGACGACCCGGTTGGCCAGTTTCGTGCCGCCCACGGCGATCGGTTCGAAGGCGATGGACATGGAGGACTCCTTGCTGGAAGGGGGTTGGGTCAGGCGCGGCGCGGCAGCAGGAAGCCGCCCGCCGCGAGGGCCAGGCCGAGCCCGGCCGCGATGAGGAAGACCAGGCCGTAGCCGTCGGCGAGGGCTTCGGGGGAACCGGCGGCGCCGGCGGCCGTCGCGAGCACCGCCAGGCCGATCGACGAGCCCACCTGGCTGGTGGTGTTGGCCAGGCCCCCGACGACGCCCGCCGCGCCTTCGGGCGCCTCGGCGGTCGCCGCGGCCATCAGGGTGGGGAAGGTGAGCCCGATGCCGGCCGCGACGAGCAGTGTGGCCCCGAGGACGCCGGCGAGATAGCCGCTGCCGGCCTGCGCCAGGGACAGCCAGCCGAACCCGGCCACGAAGAGCGCGCCCCCGCCGAGCACCAGCGCACGCGCCCCGGCCCGCGGCAGCAGGGCCGCGGTTCCCCGGGCGACCAGCATGAACGTCACCGCCGCCGGCGTCTGCCCGAGCCCCGCCGACAGCGCGCTGAAGCCCAGGACGTTCTGCAGGAACAACGACGTGAAGTACCACATCGCGATGGTGATCCCGCCGAACAGCAGCAGCATGCCGTTCCCGACGGCCACCCCCCGGATCCGGAGCAGCCGCAGGGGCAGCATGGGCCGCCCGGCGAAGCGCGCCTCGACCACGACGAAGACGGCGAGCAGCAGCAGGCCGGCGAGCACGGGCACGAGCACCCGTCCGGACGACCAGGCGTGGTCGGCGCTCTGCATGACCCCGTAGACCAGCGCCGCCAGGCCGGCGGTGCCGGTGACCGCGCCGGCCAGGTCGAGCGGCTCACGCCGCGCGCCGCGCACGGTGACCAGCGCCGCGAGGGCCACGGCGATCAACAGCGCGCCGACCGGCACGTTGATCAGGAAGACCCAGCGCCACGACAGGCCGGTGGTGATGGCGCCGCCGGCCACCGCGCCGATCATCCCGCCGACGCCGCCCGCTGCCGACCAGGCGCCGAACGCCCTGGCACGCGGGCCGGGCTCGGTGAAGGACGTGTTGATCACGGCCAGCGTGGCGGGGGCCATCAGGGCGGCTCCGGCGCCCTGTGCCACGCGCGCCGCGACCAGGACCTCCGCCGCGGTGGCCAGGCCGGCGGCCAGGCTGGCGGCGGAGAACAGCAGCAGCCCGGCGACCAGCGTCCGGCGCGGGCCGAACAGGTCGGCGGCCCGGCCGCCCAGCAGCATGAAGCCGGCGAAGGCGAGCAGGTAGCCGTTCACCACCCAGGAGAGCCCGGTGGGGGTGAAGCCGAGCTCCGCGCGGATCGCGGGGAGGGCGACGTTCACGATGGAGGCGTCCAGGATGACCATGAACTGGCCGGCGCAGGCCAGCGCCAGGATCAGCCAGGACGGGATGGTTCGTGGGGTGGCCCGCCGGGGGGCGGCGCAGATGCTCGTCATGAGTTCTTCCGTTCTCGGCCGCCGTGGACGCCGGCGTGCGTGCGCCGCGTCAGGACGATCCAGGCTCGTGCGGACCGAGCCCCGGCCGTGTAGGATTTGGTTACGCGGATAACTATTATGCAGATAACTAATTTCCGTCAAGGAGCGATCATGGACTTCGCCCAAGCCGACGCCGTCAACCAGGCGATCCGCCTGCTGAGCCTGCGCCACCGCGCCAGGGCCGCCGCCCTGCTGGCCCCGCTGGGCCTGCATCCCGGGCAGGAGGCGCTGCTGCTCGAACTCGCGCGCACCGGGCCGAGGATCCAGGCGCAGCTCAGCGAGGCACTCGGGTGCGAGCCGCCCAGCGTGACGCTCATGAGCCGCAAGCTGGAGGCGTCCGGCCACATCCGCCGCACGCCGGCGCCGTCCGACAAACGGGCCAGCGTGGTCGAGCTCACCGACAGCGGCCGCGCGCTGGCCGAGCAGGTGAAGCGGCTCTGGTGCGACCTGGCCGAGGAGACCGTGGCCGGCCTGCCGGCCGAGACGGTGGCCGGGCTGCCCGCCCTGATCAACACCCTCACCGACAACGTGGACAAGCGCCCCGGCCGGCGGCACGGCCCGGCGGAGGCGGCGCGGCGGGCCGGGCAGGGGCCGACCGGCGAGTACGAGCCCAGCGCGTCGGACTGGGTCCGCGAGCACGTCGAGCAGATCATGCGCACCGGCACGACCGACGGCGTCACGATCAAGGACCGGCCCGTCGTGCTGATGACCTACCGGGGCGCGAAGACCGGCAAACTGCGCAGGACGCCGGTCATGCGGGTCGAGCACGAGGGACGCTACGCGGCCGTCGCGTCCCTGGGCGGCGCGCCGGTCAACCCCCAGTGGTACGCCAGTGTGCTCGCCGAGCCCGTCGTCGAGCTCCAGGACGGCACCGCGACCGGCGTCTACCGGGCGCGCGAGGTGTCGGGGGAGGAGAAGGACGTCTGGTGGCGCCGGGCGGTGGCGGCCTACCCCGACTACGCCGACTACCAGGCCAGGACCGAGCGCCGGATCCCCGTCCTCGTCCTCGAACCGCTCGCCGGGGAGCGGTGACGACGGCGGCCTGTGGGTAGACGGAGGGGCACCCGTCGGCCCAGGAGGAGGGACCCTCGATGATCGAGACGCTCGTCCCGGACAACGTCGCCGTCTCCACCGCGTACGGCGACCCGCCCGGCGTGCGGCTCTTCCCCGAGGAGCGGCACGCCGTCAGGAAGGCGGTCGCCAAACGCCGGCGCGAGTTCGCCACCGTCCGCCACTGCGCCCGCGAGGCGCTGGCGGCCCTCGGCATCCCGCCCGCGCCCATCGTCCCCGGCCGGCGCGGCGCGCCGCGCTGGCCGGCGGGCGCGGTGGGCAGCATGACGCACTGCGCCGGGTTCCGCGCCGCGGCCGTGGCCGACGCCGGCGACGTGCGCAGCATCGGCATCGACGCCGAACCCCACGAACCGCTCCCCGAAGGCGTCTTCCGCATGGTCGCCCGGCCGGAGGAGGCCGCGATGGTCCGCCAGCTGCGCGACCTGCGCCCCGGCACCTGCTGGGACCGGCTGCTGTTCAGCGCCAAGGAGTCGGTCTACAAGGCGTGGTTCCCGCTGACCGGCGAGTGGCTGGGCTTCCACGACGGCTCCCTCGCCTTCTCCCTCGACGGCCGCTTCCGCGCCAGGCTGCTGCCGCCGGACGCGCCCCTGGCGGAGTTCGCGGGCCGCTGGACGGCCGCCCCCGGGCTGCTGGCCACGGCGATCGTCGTCCCCCGATAGGGGTCAGCCGCGCCGGCCCGGCTCGACCAGCTGCTCGTGCTCGGCCCGGCGCAGGCGTTCCTCGGCGGTCAGCTCGACGCGTCTCATCGCGACGCGCAGGATCGGCGGCGCCATGAGCGAGGTGACGATCGCCACGACGATCACGATCGTGTACATCGCCGTGTCGATGATGCCGATGCGCAGGCCGACCATCGCCACGATCACCTCGATGACGCCGCGCGCGTTCATGCCGGCCCCCAGCGCGAACGCCTCCCAGGCGCTCAACCGGCTCAGCAGCGCCCCCAGGTACGCGCCCAGGAACTTGCCGACGATCGCCACCCCCAGCACGACCCCGGCCGCCGCCAGCACGTCCGGCCTGGCCAGCAGCGTGAGGTCCATGCGCAGGCCGGCCGTCGCGAAGAACAGCGGAGCGAGCACGCTGAGGACGATCGTGCGCAGCGGGGCCAGCCACGCGGCGTCGGCGTGGCCGGACCGCCCGATGAGCGCGCCGCAGACGAACGCGCCCAGGATGGCCTCCAGGCCGAGCGCGTGCGTGCCGGCGGCGGCCAGCAGCACCAGCACCACGGCGGCGGCCACGGCCGGGCCCGGCTCGTCCGGCCGGGTGGCCGCCCGCATCGTCCAGCGGACCAGCGGCCGGCCCACCCACAGCGCGAACGGCACCAGCGCGGCCAGGTAGACCAGCGACAACACGATCTGCCCGGTGCGCACGCCGGTGGTCGCCATGGCCGAGACGACCGAGAGCATGAACCAGCCGAACGCGTCGTCCACCATCCCCGCGGTCAGGCAGAGCTGGCCGACGTCGCGGTGCAGCAGCTTCATGTCCGTCAGCGTCTTGGCGATCACCGGGATGGCGCTGACGCACGTCGCCACGCCCAGGAACAGCGCGAAGACGGTCACGCTGGTGCCCTCGACGAGCAGCGAGGCGGGCAGCAGGAACCCGGCGGCCACGCCGAGCCCCAGCGGCACGACCAGACCGGAGACGCTCACCTTGACCGCCGTCGCGCCGCGCCGGCGGACCATTCCGAAGTCGAGCTGCACGCCGGTGATGGCGACCAGCAGCAGGACGCCGACCTGGCCCACCGCGTCCAGCAGGTGGAGCTGGCTGAACTTCAGGGCGGGGGCGAGGTGGTTCAGCAGCGACGGGCCGAGCAGCACGCCCACGGTCAGCTCGCCGACGATGGCGGGCATGCGCAGGCGCACGGCCAGCCGGCCCAGCAGGACGGCGAGACCGAGGAGCAGGCCCAGCTGCAGCATGAAGACCAGCAGTTCGTGGGCTCCCAGAGGCATGTCAGGCACAGGAGAGGCTAGGCCGATCGGGCCGCCGTCCTGCTGCTCAATATTGAGCCCGCCCGCGACGGACAGCCCGGGGGCCTGCTCAATATTGAGCGGAGCTTCCCGCGCCCGTGGGCGACATTCGGGGCATGACGAAGCCGGCGCAGTATCAGACCACCCTGCCCCCCGACCAGTTGCTGCACTCGGGCAACGCGGGCCTGATCATCCACCGTGTGGGGATGCTGGAGTACGGCATGGCCCGCGAGGGCCGCGACTTCAGCGTGGACCTGCTCGATTACATGAACCGCGCCCAGGCCGGCGTCGCCACGACCTTCTGCTACGAGGAGGTCTTCGGCGTACGCGAGCGGCTGCACTGGTTCGTGCACATGAAGTCCCCCGAGAAGTACAGCAAGCTCATCGAGATGGTGGACCACGACGAGGCGTTCCAGCAGATCTCGCTCAAGGACCGGCTGCCCAAGAAGGGCGGCGGCAACTGGGAGAAGATGTTCGTCCACGGCAGTCTCCAGGAGACCGTCATGTGCCCGCAGCACGGGTTCACCGACGACGTGCACGACGTGCCCGGCACGTTCGTGCCGCCCGCGACGTACCAGACCACGCAGCAGCAGCAGCTGAACTCGGCGACCGCCGGGGCGATCGTGCTGCGCACCGCCGACGCCCGCTACGAGCTGCGCGAGGAGGGACGGCAGTTCCTCTACGACTGGTCCCGCTACCTCAACGCCAACCTCGAAGGCCGCGCCACCGCCTTCATCTACGAGCAGACGTGGGGCCGGCAGGACCGCCTGCACGCCCTCATCCACCTGCGCGAGCTGGACGACTACCAGGCCGTGCAGGAGGTGGACCGCGGCGAGGGCATGCGCAAGGAGGTCTACGACGTGGAACGGGTCCCGGAACGGCACGGCGGCGGGCAGTGGGACCGGCTGTTCGTGCCGACCAGCATCCACGACGTCCTGATGGTGCCCTAGGCCATGGCTCTCGGGATCGAGGCGATCAACGCGTACGTCGGCAGGGCGTACACGGACGTCCGCGCGCTGTTCGACGCGCGCGGCCTGGACGTGAACCGCTTCGGCAACCTGATGATGGAGCAGCGCTCGGTCAACCTGCCCTGCGAGGACCCGGTCACCAACGCGGTCAACGCCGCCAAGCCGCTGCTGGACGCGCTCACCCAGGAGGAGAAGGACCGGATCGAGCTGCTGGTCGTCGGCACCGAGTCGGGGCTCGACTTCGGCAAGCCGATCAGCACCTACATCCACCACCACCTCGGGCTGAACCCGGCGTGCCGCTCGTTCGAGGTCAAACACGCCTGCTACGGCGGGACCGCCGCGCTGCAGTGCGCCGCCGCCGTCGTCGGCGCGAGCCCGATCCCCGGCGTCAAGGCGCTGGCCATCGCCACGGACGCGGCCAGCGGCACCGCCAAGTCCACCTACTGGGAGCCCTCCGAGGGCGCCGGGGCGGTGGCGATGCTGGTCGGCGAGGACGCGCGGGTGCTGCGGCTCGACCCCGGCGCCAGCGGCTACCACACCTTCGAGGTGATGGACACGGCCCGGCCGCGCCACGACACCGACGCGGTCGACCCCGACCTGTCGCTGCTGGCGTACATGCGCTGCGCCGAGGAGTGCTTCGCGGCCTACGGGCGGCGGGTGGCCGGGGCCGACATCGTGGACACCTTCGCCTACCTGGCGCTGCACACGCCGTTCGCCGGGATGGTGAAGGGCGCGCACCGGATGTTGCTGCGCAAGCTCAAGGGCATGGGGCCGCGGGAGATCGAGGCCGACTTCACGGCCCGGGTCGCGCCGTCCCTGGCCTACGGCGTGCGGGTGGGCAACACCTACTCGGCCGCGCTCTACCTGGCGCTGTGCTCGCTCATCGACCACGGCGCGTTCGACGCGCCCAGACGTGTGGGGCTGTTCTCGTACGGGTCGGGCTGCGCGTCGGAGTTCTACAGCGGCGTGATCCCGGCCCAGGGACGCAGCGGCATCGGCCGGGCGCTGGACGAGCGGCGCGAGATCGGCGTCGAGGAGCTGGACGCGCTGACCGAGCTGAGCGCCGACCGCGCCTTCGGGGTGCGGGACGCGGTGCTCGACCCCAAACCGTACGCCGACCTGTACGAGGACGCCTTCGGCGGTCGCGGCCTGCTGGTGCTGGACCGCATCGCGGACTTCCACCGGGAGTACAGATGGAGCTGACCTCGGCGACCCTGCGGCACCGGCTGCGCAGCCGCACGATCGACGACCGCGCCATCGACGAGCTGGGCGCCGCCCTGGACGAGGCCGAGCGCGCGCCCGGCTGCCGCATCCTGCTGCTGGAGGGCGGCGACGGCGTCTTCTGCACCGGCATGGACCTGGAGGAGGCGGCCGGCAGCGACGTCGCCGACGGCGGCCGGGCGTTCTACGGCCTGCTGCGCCGCTTCACCGAGACGCCCGTGACGGTGGTGGCCCGGGTGGACGGCCGGGTGGCCGGCGGCGGCGTCGGCCTGGCCGCGGCCAGCGACTTCGTCTTCGCCAGCGAGCGCAGCACCTTCAGCCTCCCCGAGGCGCTGTGGGGGCTGCTGCCGTGCTGCGTGCTGCCGTTCCTGATCCGGCGCACGGGCTTTCAGAAGGCTTACGCGATGACGCTGAGCACCCAGCCGGTGAGCGCCGCCGAGGCCGCCGCCTTCCACCTGGTGGACGAGGTGTCGGACGACCCGGAGGCGCTCGTGCGGCGGCTGGCCTACCGGCTGACCAAGCTGGACCGGTCGATCGTCACGGACATGAAGCGCTACTTCCGCGAGCTGTGGATCCTGTCGGAGGAGACCGAGCAGGTGGCGGTCAAGGAGTTCGGCCGGCTCATGTCCAGCCCCGAGGTGCGCCGCAGGCTCGTCGACTACGCGACCGAGAAGAGATTCCCCTGGGAACGCTAGAGAGGAACGCGCCTGATGTCCGTCGTGTGGGTTTTCCCCGGGCAGGGGTCGCAGCGCAAGGGCATGGGCGCGGGCGTCCTGGAGCGGTACCCCGACCTGTGCGCCCGCGCCGACGAGATCCTCGGCTACTCCGTCGCCGAGCTGTGCGACGACCCCAAGCGGCTGCGGGAGACCCGCTACGTGCAGCCCGCCCTGTTCACGGTCAACGCGCTGAGCTTCCTCGCCCGGCAGGAGGAGGGCTGCCGGCCCGACTACCTGGCCGGGCACAGCCTGGGCGAGTACGCGGCGCTGTTCGCGGCCGGCTGCTTCGACTTCGAGACCGCGCTCGGCCTGGTCAAGCGGCGCGGCGAGCTGATGTCCGCGGCGGGCGGCGGCGCCATGGCGGCGGTGCTCGGCGCCGACCGCGAACGGCTGGAGGAGCTGGTGGCGGGCACCGGCGTCGACATCGCCAACTACAACTCCCCGGAACAGGTCGTCCTGGCCGGGCCCAAGGACGAACTGGACGCGCTCAGCCGCGGCGGCCCCGGCAAGTGGGTGCCGCTGAGCGTGAGCGTGCCCTCGCACTCGCGCTACATGGAACCGGCCGCCGACGCCTTCGCCGAGGCGTTGGACGGCGTCCGCATCGAGGAGCCGCGGGTGCCCGTCATCGCCAACGTGACCGGACGCCCGTACCGGGCCGGCGAGGCGGCCGAGCTGCTGCGCCGCCAGATCTGCAGCCCGGTGCGGTGGGTGGACGGCCTGCGCTACCTGATGGACCAGGGCGTGTCCGAGCAGGTGGAGATCGGCCCCGGCGACGTGCTCACCAAACTGTGGACGGTCACCCGCCGCCACCCGCCCGAGCCGGCGAAGACGCCTGCCGTCCACGAGCCGGCGGAGACGCCCGCCGCCCACGAGCCGGTGGCCAGGCCCCCCGCCCGGGAGCCGGTCGAGGCGCCCGCCGTCCGGGAGCGCGTCGCGACGCCCGCCGCCCCGGAGCCGGGGATCGCGCTCGGTTCGGCCGAGTTCCGCGCCGACTACCGCGTCCGCCACGCCTACCTGGCCGGGTCGATGTTCAAGGGCATCGCCTCGGCCGAGCTCGTGATCAGGATGGGCCGGGCCGGGCTGATGGGCTTCCTCGGCGCGGGCGGCCTCACCCTGGACCAGATCTCCGACGCGCTCGACACCGTCCAGTCCGCCCTCGGCCCGGACGGCCCCTACGGCGTGAACCTGCTCCACGGCTTCGACGAGGACGGCCTGGAGCGCGAGACGGTGGACCTGCTGCTCCGCCGCGACGTGCGGTACGTCGAGGCCGCCGCCTACCCGCACGTCACCGCGCCCCTCGTGCGCTACCGCTACAGCGGCGCGCACCGCGACCCGGCCGGGCGGCCGGTCGCCGTCCGGCACGTGGTGGCCAAGGTCTCCAGGCCCGAGGTCGCCGCCGCGTTCATGCGGCCCGCCCCGCAGGCCGTCCTGGACCGGCTCGTCCGGGAGGGGGCGCTGAGCGCGGCCGAGGCGGAGGTCGCCGCCGAACTGCCGGTCAGCGGGGACGTCTGCGTCGAGGCCGACTCGGCCGGGCACACCGACGGGCGCTCGCCGTACGCGCTGATGCCGGCGATCCTGCGGCTGCGCGACGAGGAGATGGCCGCCCACGGCTACGCCCGGCGCATCAGGGTCGGGGCGTCCGGCGGGATCGGCGCACCGGAGGCGGCCGCCGCGGCGTTCGTGCTCGGCGCCGACTTCATCGTCACCGGCAGCGTCAACCAGTGCACCCCGCAGGCCGGGACGTCCGACGCCGTCAAGGACCTGCTGGCCGGGCTCGACGTGCAGGACACCGCCTACGCCCCGGCCGGCGACATGTTCGAGATGGGCGCGCAGGTGCAGGTCGCCAGGAAGGGCACGCTGTTCCCGGCCCGCGCCAACAAGCTCTACCAGCTCTACCGCCAGCACGGCTCGCTGGAGGAGATCGACGAGCGGACCAGGCGGACGATCCAGGACAAGTTCTTCCGCCGCTCCTTCGAGGAGGTGTGGGAGGAGACCCGGGCGTTCCTGGCCGCGCGCCGGCCGGCCGAGCTGGCCCGCGCCGAGCGCGATCCCAAGCACCGGATGGCGCTCGTCTTCCGCTGGTACTTCGTGCACACGATCAGGCTGGCGCTGCGCGGCGAGGCCGGGCGTCAGGTGGACTACCAGGTCCACTGCGGGCCGGCGATGGGCGCGTTCAACCGGTGGGTGACCGGCACGGAGCTGGCCGACTGGCGGGCCAGGCACGTGGACGTCATCGCCGACCGGCTGATGGAGGCCGCCGCCGGGCTGCTCGAAGCCCGGCTGCGCGACCTGTCCAAGGACGGTTAGAAGCTGGGGACGGTCAGACGTTGAGCAGATGGCGGTTCAGGTCCTCCTGGACCGCCGTCAGCACCTCGGGCCGCGGGCCCTTGAGGTAGAAGTGGTCGCCGCCGAACACGCGCAACGTGAACCCGCCGCTGGTGGCCTCGGCCCAGGCGCTGATCTCGTCCGGGTCGACCTCCGGGTCGGCGTCGCCGGTCAGCGCCGAGATCGGGCAGTCCGGACGCGGGCCGGGCAGCGGCGTGTACGACTCGTTCAGCTCGAAGTCGGCGCGCAGGCCCGGCAGGAACACCTCCAGCAGGCTGCGCTGGTCCATCACCTCCGACGGCGTGCCGTTCAGCTTGCCCATCTCGCTCAGCATCTCCTCCTCCGACAGGTCGCTGAAGCGGCGCCGGCGGGTCGGCAGCTGCGGCGCGCGGCGTCCGGACACGAACAGCACCGCGGGCGGGAAACGGCGGGCCGTCTCCCAGGCCACCACGGCCCCCATGCTGTGCCCGAACAGCGCGAACGGCCGGTCGGTGTACGGCTCGATGGCCTCCCACAGCGGCCCCGCGAGCTGCTCCATGCGGTTGTAGGGCCGCTCGCGCAGGCGTGACTCGCGCCCCGGCAGCACCACCGGGCAGACGTCGACGTCCGGCGACAGGTGGTCGTCCCATTTGCGGAACAGCGTCGACCCGCCTCCCGCGTGCGCGAAGCAGAACAGTCTGATGCGGGCGTCGGCTCGGGGCCCGCCGCCCGCTATCCAGGAACCAGGCATGGTCAGAAACCTACGGCCGATCGCCTTGCGCCGCCTGCTCAGTCTTGAGCAGGCAGCGCGCGCCGTCCTCACTAGCGTCGCAGTGAGGGAGGAGGCCCATGAAGCACGACGAGCGCGTGACGGAGACGGTCATCCGCCTGCTGGCCGAGGTGCTGCCCGGCGGCGCGGAGCTGACCCCCGACGCATCACTCAAGGACAGCGGACTCGACTCGATCTCCGCGGTACGGGTGTGGTTCGAGATCCAGCGGGAGTTCTCGCTGGACTTCCCCGTCGAGCGGCTGGGCGGCTGCGCGACGCCGGCCGAGCTGGCCGCGCGGATCGCCGAGCTGGCCGGGACGGCCGAGCACGACGCCCCCGTGACCGTGGCCGAGATCAGCCCGGCCCCCGGCGACCGGCACGAGCCGTTCCCCCTGACGCCCCTGCAGCAGGCGTACGTCATGGGCGCGGACGAGGACGCCACCCCCGACCCGGTCGGCTGCCAGGTCTACCGCGAGTTCGAGGTGCCCGGCGTGGACCCCGACCGCCTGCGCGCGGCCTGGCAACGCGTCGTCGACCACCACGACGCCCTGCGCCTGCAACTGGGCGAGGACGGCACCCAGCGGATCCTGGACCGGGCCCCCTCCTGGGACCTGCCGGTGGACCAGCCCGGCGCCCGCGAACGCCTCGCGCACCGGCGGTACGAGCCCGGCGTCTGGCCGCCGTTCGCCGTCGAGGTCACCACGCCCGGGACCGTGCACTTCGGCATCGACGCGAGCGTGACCGACGGCCGCGGGCTCGACGTGCTGCTGCGCGACTGGTGGCGCTGCTACCGCGACCCCGGTCACACGCTGGAGGAGAGCGGCCTGTCCGTCCGCGACTGCCTGCTGGCGCTGGACGCCCAGCGGCGCGGCCCCCGCCACCAGGAGGACCTGGACTACTGGCGGGAACGCCTGGCCGACCTGCCGCCCGGCCCCGCCGCCGGCGTGCCGGACGGGTCGCCGCGCTCGGCGCTGACCGGCTCGCTGACCGCCGCCCAGTGGGGCGCCCTGCGCGCCAGGGCCGCCGAGCTGGACGTCTCGCCGACCGCCCTGGTGCTGACCCTGTTCGCCGAGACGGTCGGCAGGGGGGAGGACTGCTCCCTGGCCGTGACCACGACCGGCCGGGCCTGGCTGCCGCGCGAGGTGGACGAGGTGGTCGGGCCGTTCACCGGCACCGCCGTGTTCGCCGCCGAGAGCACGCTCGGCGAGCCGCTTCCGGAAGCGGTCCAGGAGGTGCACCGGCGGCTGTGGCGCGACCTCGGCCACGCGGGCGTCCCCGGCGTGACCGTCATGCGGGAGCTGCGCGAGCGCACGGCGCTGCCCGTCGTCTTCACCAGCCTGCTGGACGCCCGGCCCGACGAGGCCGTGCCGCCGGTGACGTACGCGCTGAGCCAGACCTCCGGCGTCGCGCTCGACCACCAGATGTGGGAGCACGACGGCGAGCTGCGGGTGCGCTGGGACCTGGTGCCCGGGTGCTTCGCGCCCGGCGAGCCGCAGACCCTGTTCGCACGCTTCACCAACGCGCTGCGCGCCCTGGCCGCCGACACCGGCGAGGAGGAGATCCGGCCGCTCAACGAGCTGCAGAAGGCGTACTACGTGGCCCGCGCGGGCGGCTCGCACCCCTACGACGGCTGCCAGGTCCACCACAGCTTCCACGTCCGCGACCTGGACCGGGACCGGCTCGAACGGGCCTGGCTGCGCCTGGTGGCCGCGCACGACGCGCTGCGCTCTGAGGTCACCCACGACGGGACGCTGCGGGTCAGGCCGCACGCGCCGGAGAACTGGAGCATCCCCGACATCCCCGGCGCCGACACGGGAGAGACGGCGGGGGAGACGGCCGCGGAGATGGCGGGGGAGATGGCCGGGCGGGCGTTCCCGCTGGGCCGCTGGCCGCACTGGGAGCTGCGGGTCAGCGGCGAGACGGTGCACGCGGCCGTCGACCTCGCCGTCCTGGACGGCCGGAGCATCCACATCATGCTGCGCGAGCTGTTCAGGCTGTACGCCGACCCGTCCGCCGAGCCCCGGCCGCCCGCCGAGGCGCCGGGCGCCCCGGAACGCCCGCACGAAGGGGGCTACTGGGCCGAGCGGTTCCGCGACCTGCCGCCGGGGCCCGAGGTGGCCACCACGCCCGCGCGCCGCGTCCGGCTGAGCGGCAGCGTCGCCGCGGTGTCCGACGAGACCGTCTTCGCCGCCCTGGCCGGCGCGCTGCGCGCCCGCTTCGCCAATCCGTTCAGCGTGTCCGTGGTGCGCTGGACCGCCGAGTCCGAGCCGCGGCGTCCCGGCGAGCACACCGCCCTGAGCTGGGTCACCGACGCGGAGTCCTACCCGGACCGGATCGCCGCCGACGCCGCGAACGGCGCCCTGACCGGCCTGGCCACGCTGCGCGGCCACGTCATGAAGGAGCGCCGCCGCCGCGCCTACGCCTTCCCCGTCGTCTACACCAGCACCCTCGACCTGACCGACCATCCCCTGCCGGACGGCGTCGAGGCCGGGCCCTGGATGACCTACACCCCGGACGTCGCCCTCGACTGCATCGTCATCAGGGAGGGCGACCGGCTGCACTACCACTGGGACGCCCTGGAGCCGGAGTTCCCCGACCTCGCCGAGCTGTTCGCGGCCTTCGAGGACCGGCTGCGCCCCGCGCACCGGCTGTTCGAGCGGCAGGCCGCCGCCCGTCCCGACGCGGTCGCGCTGCGGCACGCCGGCGGCACCATGACGTACGGGGAGCTGAACCGGCGCGCCAACGCCGTCGCCTGGCGGCTGAAGGAGCTGGACGTGGGGCCGGGGACGGTGGTCGCCGTGCGCCTGTGCCGCGGGCCCGACATGGTGGCCGCCGTCCTCGGGATACACAAGGCGGGCGGCGCCTACCTGCCGGTGGAGCCGTCCCTGCCCGACGAGCGGGCCGCCGTCATGCTGGACGACGCCGCCGCCGGGATCGTGCTCACCTGCGCGCAGACGCCCGGCTGGGCCGTGCCCGAGGGCGTGCGCGCCGTCGAGCTGGACGCCGGCGGCGACGACCGCGGCGACCCGCCCCTCGCCGGCACCGTGGACGACCTCGCGTACGTGATCTTCACCTCGGGCAGCACCGGCAAGCCCAAGGGCGTCGAGGTCAGCCACCGGCCGCTGCTCAACCTGCTCGACTGGTGCTACCGCACCTTCGACTTCGACGCCTCCGACGTCGGCCTCTGCGTCACCTCGCTCGGCTTCGACCTGTCGGTGTTCGACATCTTCGGCCTGCTCGGCCGGGGCGCCTCGCTCTACATCGCCGACGAGGGCCAGCAGCGCGACCCCGAACTGCTGCTGGACGTGCTCATCGACGAGCCGATCACGTTCTGGAACTCCGCGCCCACCACGCTCAACCAGCTCGCCCCGCTGCTGGCCGAGCGGCAGGGCGAGGAGGGCACCGGCGACCTGCGGCTGGTCTTCCTCAGCGGCGACTACACGCCGCTGCCGCTGCCGGACGCCGTGCGCGCGACCTTCCCGCGGGCGCGGGTGGTCAGCCTGGGCGGCGCCACCGAGGCCACCGTCTGGTCGAACTGGTTCGAGGTGGGCGAGGTCGACCCGTCGTGGCGGAGCATCCCGTACGGGCGGCCGATCGACGACGCCCTCTACTACATCCTCGACGAGGACCGACGGCCCTGCCCCGAAGGCGTGGAGGGCGACCTGTTCATCGGCGGCAGGTGCCTGAGCCTCGGCTACCGCAACCAGCCCGAGCTGACCGCCGAGCGGTTCGTGCCGGACCCGTTCGCGGGCGGCCGCATGTACCTGACCGGCGACCGGGCCGCGCTGCTGCCCGACGGGAACATCACGTTCCTCGGGCGGGCCGACAACCAGGTGAAGATCCGCGGGTTCCGGGTGGAGCTGGGCGAGATCGAGCACCGGCTGCGGCAACATCCGGGCGTGCGGGACGTCGTCGTCCTGGCCCGCGACGACCGGTCGGGGGAGCGGAAGCTGGTCGCGTACGTGATGGCCGAGGGCGCGGAGCCGGACGTCGGGGAGCTGCGGGCGCACGCGGCCGGGACGCTGCCGGCGTACATGGTGCCCAACCACGTGGCGTTCGTCAGCACGTTCCCGGCCACCGCCAACGGCAAGCTGGACCGGGACGCGCTCCCGTGGCCGCTCACCGACCGCGCCCCCGAGCCGGAACCCGAGCCGGAGCCGGAGCCCGCGCCCGAGCCGGAGCCCGAGCCCGAGGTGGCGGGGCGGACGGTGACGGAGATCGCCGAGCTGTTCGCCGAGCTGATCGGGGTCGAGGAGGTCGATCCCGGCCAGGACTTGTGGGACCAGGGCGTCACCTCCTTCACCATGGTCCAGGTCTCCAAGGCGCTGCGGAAGCGGTACGGCAGGCGGGTGCCGGTGGCACTGCTGCTGGAGAACCCGACCGTCACCGGCATCGCCGCCGTCGTCGGCGCCCCCGCCGACACGCCCGCGCCGAAGAAGCCCGCCGCGGAGAAACCCTCCACTGCGAAGCCCGCTGCGGAGCAGACCGTCGAGAAGCCCGTCGAGAAGCCCGCCGAGCAGCCCGTCGAGGCCGGTGTCGAGGCGGACGGGCCGGGGGAGGTCGACTTCTTCTCGCCCGAGGACCGGGAGGCGTTCAAGGCGGCCCAGTGGAACCTGCGCCCGCTGGAGCCGGACGCCAGCCTCATCCGCCTCGACCGCCTGGACGTGCCCGAGGAGCACTTCGCCTGGCGGGCCAGCGTGCGCGACTTCGCGCCCGGCCCGCTGCCGTACCGGTCGTTGTGCCGGCTGCTCGGGCTGCTGCGCGAACGGCGGCTCGGCGACCGCGCGCGCCACCTGTACCCGTCGGCCGGGGACACCTACGCCGTGCAGGCGTACCTGCACGTCACCAAGGGCGCGATCAGCGGCGTCGCCGAGGGGATCTACTACTACAACCCGGTCGAGCACGCCCTCCACCTCGTGAACGGCCGCCCCGAGCTCGACCGTACGGCCCACTTCGTCTACAACCGCGACCTGTACGACCGCGCCGCCTTCAGCCTCTACCTCATCGGCCAGACCAAGGGCATCGAGCCCCTGTACGGCGAGCAGAGCCTGCGCTACCTGACCCTGGAGGCGGGCTACCTGGGCCAGCTCCTGATGACCGGCCAGGCGGCCTGCGGCATCGGGCTCTGTCCCATCGGCGAGGTCGCCTTCGACCAGGTGCGCGACCAGTTCGACCTGGACGACGGCCACCGCTTCCTCCAGGCGTTCCTGGGCGGCCCCGCCGAGTACGCGACCGGCGACGCCGTCCCCGTGTTCGCGACTCCCGTGCTCTCCACCCCGCAGACGGAACCGGCCCTCCACGCCGAGCCCGCCCGGAGCGGGGAGCCGGCGCCCGAGGAACGGCCGGCCGGGCTCGCCGTGATCGGCATGGCCGGCCGCTACCCCGGCGCCGACGACCTGGACGGCTTCTGGCGCAACCTCAGCACCGGCGCCCGCAGCCTGGGCCCGAGCCCCAGGGGCGAGCGTCCCGGCGGCTACCTGGAGCACATCGACCGCTTCGACAGCCTGCTCTTCCACGTCTCGCCGAAGGAGGCCGCGACGCTCGACCCGCAGCTGCGGCTGCTGCTGCACAGCGTGTGGGAGTGCCTGGAGCACGCCGGTCACACCCCCGACTCGCTGCACGCGACCGCCCCCAGGGTGGGCGTCTTCGTCGGCTCGATGTGGCACGACTACCAGCACGCCGGGGCCGCCGCCTGGCGCGCGGGCGGCCCGGCCGTGGTCTCGGCGACCGCGTCCGACATGGTCAACCGCGTCTCGTACTTCTTCGGCTTCACCGGGCCGAGCATCGCCGTGGACACGTCGTGCTCGTCCACGCTGACCGCCCTGCACCTGGCCGCCCAGGCCATCCGTACGGGCGACTGCGACGCGGCCGTGGTCGCGGGCGTCAACCTGCTCGCCGACCCCTACCACGCCGGGCTGCTGGCCGGGCTCGGCCTGCTGGCCGAGGAGGCCGGCGCCGCCGCCTTCGACCCCGACCGGCCCGGCTGGACGGTCGGCGAGGGCGTCGGCACCTTCCTGCTGCGGCCCGTCGCGGACGCCGTCCGGGCGGGGGACGCCGTCCACGGCGTGGTCGAGGCCACCTGGGTCGCGCACACCGGGCGTACCGGGCGGTTCACCGCGCCGAGCGCCGACGCCATGGCGGCGTCCATGCGCCGCGCCCTGGAGCGGGCCGGCGCCGGGCCCGGCGACGTCTCCTACGTCGAGTGCGCGGCGGCCGGCGCGGCGCTGGCCGACGCGGCCGAGGCCGAGGCGCTGGCCGAGGTCTTCGGCGAGCGGTCCGAGCCCGTCGCGGCGGGCACGCTCAAGCCGAACATCGGCCATCTCGAGGCCGCGTCCGGCGCCTCCCAGCTCGCCAAGGTGCTGCTGCAGCTCCGGCACGGACGCCTGGCGCCCACGCTGCTCGCCGAGCCGCCCACCGACGCGGTCACCGTGCCGGAGCAGCCGCGGCCGTGGACCGGCGAGCGGCGGGCGCTGATCAACGCCTTCGGCGCGACCGGCACGCACGCCCACGCCGTCGTCCGCGCGCCCCTTCCCGAGGAGACCCCGGACAGCGCGGCCGAGGACGGGCAGGAGCACGCCGTCCTGGTGTCCGCCGCGACCGAGGAGCGGCTGGTGACCGCCGCGCGCCGCCTGGCCGGGGCCGCGGAGCGGGACGTGCGCCGGATCGCCTACACCACCCAGACCGGGCGCGCCGCCCTCGCGCACCGGCTCGCCGTCGTCTGCCGCGACGCGGCCGGGCTGCGGGAGGGGCTGGAGGCGTTCGCGGCGGGCAGGACGCACCCGTCCGTGCTCACCGGACGCTCCGGCGGGCGTCCGACCGGCGCGGAAGCCGAGGCGGCGGCCGCCTGGGTGGCCGGTCAGGACGTCGACTGGGCCCGGTTCTGGCCGGAGCCGCCCGGACGGGTCGCGCTGCCCTCCTACCCGTTCGAGGCCGAGCCGTACTGGATCGAACGGGCGGAGCCGGTCGTGGCGGAGGCCGCCGCCGGCGACATGGAGGACTACCTCAAGGGCGTCTACGCCGAGGTCTCGGGGATCGACGCCGACCGGCTGGGGACGCGGGTGCCGCTGGAGCAGTACGGGCTGACGTCGTCCCAGATCGTCGAGCTGAACGCGCGGCTGGAGCGGGACCTGGGCGAGCGGTCGCGCACGCTCTTCTTCGAGCACAAGGACCTGGCCGGGGTCGCCGCCGCGCTGTCCGCCAGAACCTCCGCCCCGCCCCCCGCGGACCGGCCGGACCGGACCGGACCGCGCTCCGCCGGGAGCGCCGATCCCGCCGACGACGGCGCGATCGACGTCATCGGGAACACCGACACCGCCGATGACGGCGCGATCGCCGTCATCGGGATCGCCGGGCGCTACCCCGACGCCCCCGACCTGGGCACGTTCTGGGAGAACCTGGCTGCCGGGCGGCACTCGCTCTCCCGCGTCCCCGCCGACAGGACCCGCGACGGCTGGCCCGTGGACCTCATGTGGGGCGGCTTCCTCGACGGCGTCACCGACTTCGACCCGCTGCTGTTCGGCATCACCCCGCGCGACGCCGCCCTCATGGACCCGCAGGAGCGCGTCTTCCTGGAGGTCACCTGGGAGGCCCTGGAGGACGCGGGCTACCCGCGCACCCGCCTGCGCGACCGGCACGGTTCGAACGTCGCCGTCTACGCGGGCGTGATGTACAACGAGTACCCCTTCTTCGGCGTCGAGCAGAGCCTGCGCGGCACGCCGCAGGACACCGGCGCGACGCTCGGCGGCGTGGCCAACCGCGTCTCCTACCACCTGGACCTCAAGGGGCCCAGCATGTCGGTCGACACGATGTGCTCGTCGTCGCTGGCCGCGCTGCACCTCGCGGTCCGGTCGCTGCGCCAGGGGGAGTGCGAGCTGGCGATCGCCGGCGGCGTCAACCTCAACCTGCACCCGAACAAGTTCGTCCAGCACGCCCGCATGCGGCTCACCGCCGGCGACCGGCGCTGCCACAGCTTCGGGGCCGGCGGCGACGGCTTCGTGCCCGCCGAGGGCGCCGGGGTCGTCCTGCTCAAGCCGCTGTCCAGGGCCAAGGCGGACGGCGACCGCATCCACGCGGTGATCAGGGGCACCGCCGTCGTGCACTCGGGCCGGACGAACGGCTGGGTGGTGCCGAGCCCCGTCGAGGAGGGCGAGCTCGTCGCCCGCGCGCTCGCCGACGCGGGCGTGGACCCCGCCGGCATCGGCTATCTGGAATGCCACGGCGCGGGCACCGCGCTCGGCGACCCCATCGAGATCAACGCCCTCATGCGGGTGTTCGGGCAGACGGGGGCCGCGCCGGGCAGCATCCCGATCGGCTCGGTCAAGTCCAACCTCGGGCACGTCGAGTCGGGCGCCGGCATCGCCGGGCTCACCAAGATCGTGCTCCAGCTCCGGCACCGGCGGCTCGTGCCCTCCCTGCACGCCGACGAGCTCAACCCGGACATCGCCTGGGACGAGATCCCCTTCCGCGTGCAGCGGGAGGCGGCCGACTGGCCCGAGGGGCCCGGCGGCGCGCCCCGGCGGGCGGGCCTCAGCTCGTTCGGCGCCGGTGGGACGATCGCGCACGCGGTGATCGAGGAGGCCCCGCCCGCCGCGCCCGCCGCGACCGGCACGTCCGACGCCGGGCCGCAGCTGATCGTGCTGTCGGCGCACGACGAGCGGCGGCTGCGGGCCATGGCGGGCCGGCTGGCCGGTCACCTGCGCGCGACGCCCGAGAGCCTCGCCGACGTCGCCCACACCCTCCGCATCGGACGGGAACCGCTGCGCGAACGGCTCGCCCTGGTCGTCGCGGACGTGGCGGAGCTGTGCGAGCGGCTGGAGCGGTTCGCCCGGTCGGAGCCCGCCGACGTGCTGCGCGGCCGGACACGTCCCGGCGTCCCGCCGTCCGGGTGGTCCGGCGACCAGCTGTCCGGACGTCCCGGCGACCTGCTGGAGCTGGGACGGCACTGGGTGGACGGCGGCCACGTGGACTGGACGCCGCCGCCGGGGGCGCGACTGGTGGGGCTGCCGTCGTACCCGTTCGAGCGGATGCGCTGCTGGCCCTTCGAACCCGCCTCCGGCGACCCGGAACCGGCCGCCGCCGGCCGGGAGCCCGCCTTCGGGGGCCGGGAACCGGCTGCTGCCGAGATACCGCTGTTCGAACGCATCTGGGCGCCGGCCGGGCAGCCCGCCCACGACCCCGGGACGCTCGGCGACGGGACCGTGGTGTGCCTGTTCGGCGACGCCTCCGAGGAACTGGCGCGCTCGCTCGGCGACCAGGTCGTGCCGGTGGGCCCGGGAGACCCCGTCCCGGAGGAGTTCACCGGCTGGATCGACCTGCGCGACCTGGGCGAGGCCGACCCGGAGGGCGAGCTGGACCGGCTCGCCGTCCTGCGGGACGCCCTCGCCCGGCGCCGCCCGCTCAGGATCCTGCACGTCACCAGCGGCCTGCTGGACCTCGGCGGCCCGTCGCCGAGCCTGGCGGGGGCGCGGATGGCGGGGTTCGTGCGCATGCTCGCCGCCGAGTACCCGGCGGTCACGGCCACGGTGCTGGACAGCGACCGGCCCACGGCCGCGCAGATCCGCGCCGAATGGGCGGCCGCCGAGCCGTACGGGGAGGTCTGTTACCGCGACGGCGAGCGGTTCCGTCCTGATCTGCGGGAGTTGTCCGCGCCGTACGCCGAGCCGCAGCTCGATCCCGCGGCCGTCTATGTCGTGAGCGGCGGCACCAGGGGGCTGGGCGCGCTGGTGGCCCGCCACCTGGCCGAGCGCGGCGCGCGCCGGCTCGCCCTGCTCGGCGTGCGTCCGCTGCCGCCGCGCGACCAGTGGGACGGCTCGGGCGAGGAGGCCGTCGCCACCGTCCTCGACCTGGAACGCGCGGGCGCCCGGGTGGTCGTGCACACCGGGCCGCCGTCCGGGGTGCCCGCCTTCCTGGACGGCGTGCGGCGCGAGCTGGGCCCGATCGGCGGCGTCGTCCACTGCGCGGGACGCTCCAGCCAGGGACGTCCGTCGCTGGCCCACAAGTCGCAGGACGACCTGCGGGCCGTGCTCGTCCCCAAGGCCGACCTCCTGGAGGCGCTGGACGAGGCGTGCGCCGGGGACCGTCCGGCCTTCTTCGTCACCTTCTCCTCCGTGTGCGCCGCCGTGCCCGCGCTGGCCGCCGGGGTGGCCGACTACGCCGCCGCCAACGCCTTCCTCGACTACTGCACCGGGGTCAGGCGGCGGTCCGGGCGGACCGAGTTCCGGTCGGTCGACTGGCCGCAGTGGCGGGAGTCCGGCGGGGCGCGCGGGAAGCCGAACGTCGGCGAGACCGTCGGGCTCGCGTCCCTCACCGACCGGGACGGGCTGCGGGTGCTGGACCGGGTGATCGGGCTGCCGCGCGGCGCGACCGTGCTGCCGTGCCCGCCGTCCGGCGCGTCCGTGGACGTCCCGGCGCTGATCCGGCTGCCCGAGCGGGCGGACCGCCACCCGGCCCCCGTCCCTCCGCCTCCCGAGCCGGCGCGGGGCGCTGAGGGGCCCGACTGGCTGGCGCTGCTGTTCTCCGAGACGATCGGCATCCCCGTGGACGCGCTGGACCCGACGGCCGAGTTCGGGGACCTCGGCGTCGAGTCGGTGATGCTGGCCGAGCTGGTGCAGCGCATCGAGGAACGGCTCGGAGAGAGCCTGGAGCCGTCGCTGCTGCCCGACTACCCGACGCTGGAGCAACTCCGCGACCGCCTGGGCGTCCCGGAGCCGACCGCCGACCGCGTGGACGCCCCCGAGCCGGCCGCCGACCGTCCGGACGCCCCCGAGCCGACCGCCAGCCGTCCGGACGCCCCTGCCTCTGCCCTTCCCGGTGTCGCCGAGGATCGCAGGATCGCGATCATCGGCATGGCCTGCCGGTTCCCCGGCGCCCCGGACGTGGCCGCGTTCTGGCGGAACCTCACCGAGGGCCGGTGCGACGTGCGCGAGGTGCCCGTCTCCCGCTGGGACCACCGCGAGCTGTACTCGCCCGAGCCCGCCCTCGGCCGCAGCATCAGCAAGTGGGGCGGCTTCGTCGACGGCATCGAGGACTTCGACAACGACTACTTCGACCTCGGCGAGGACGAGGCCCGCGCCCTCGACCCGGCCATCCGCATGTTCCTGGAGTGCTGCGCGGCCTGCCTGGCCGACGCCGGTTACGACCCCGCCGAGCTGCGCGGACGCCGGGCCGGCGTGTTCGCCGGAGCCCGCATGTCCGACTACGGGCGCCGGGTCGGCGTCCGGCCGGGCGGGCTGGCCTCGGACCAGAACTTCATCGCGGCCAGGGTCGCCCACCACTTCGACCTGCGCGGCCCCAACCTCGTGGTGGACAGCGCCTGCTCCTCCTCGCTGGTCGGCGTGCAGCTCGCCGCGCAGAGCCTGCTCGCCGGGGAGGCCGAGGTGGCCCTGGCGGGCGGGGTGGAGGTGCTCCTGGACGAGAACGACTACCTCCAGCTGAGCGCGGCCAAGGCGCTGTCGCCCACCGGCCGGTGTCACACCTTCGACGAGCGCGCCGACGGGTTCGTGCCGGGGGAGGGGTGCGGGGTCGTCCTGCTCAAGCCGCTGCGCGCGGCGCTGGCCGACGGCGACCGGGTGCACGCGGTCATCGAGGCGGTCGCGGTGAACAACGACGGCCGCACGATGGGCGTCACCACGCCCAACCCCGAGGCCCAGGCCGACGTGGTCCGCCGGGCCCTGGCGGCGGCCGGCCGCACGCCGTGCGAGATCGGCCTGATCGAGGCGCACGGCACCGGCACGCTCATCGGCGACCCCATCGAGCTGCGCGCACTGACGCGGGTGTTCGCCGAGGGCGGCGGGGACCCGGGAACGTGCGCGATCGGCAGCGTGAAGAGCAACATCGGCCACACGCTCAGCGCGGCCGGGATCGCCGGGCTGATCAAGGCGGCGCTGGCCGTCGAGCACGGACTGATCCCGCCGACGTTGTCCTGCGAGCGGCCCAACCCGCGCTTCGACTTCGCCGCCTCGCCCTTCGAGCCCGTCACCGAGCCGCGGGACTGGCCCTCGCCCAGGGTCGCGGGCGTGAGCTCGTTCGGGCTCGGCGGCACCAACGCGCACCTCGTGCTGAGCGAGCCGCCCCCGCGGTCGGGCGCGCGGCCCGAACGCGAGCCCGCCCCCGCGCCGGTCTTCCGGCGCAGGCGCCTGTGGCTGGACCGCGACCCGGCCCCGGCCCGCGACCCGGCCCGTGAGCCAGCGCGTGACCCGGCCCGCGACCCGGTTCCGGCCGGCGCCGCCGGTCCCGGCCACGGTCCCGATCCCGGCCCGCCGGACGACGCCAGCTCGCTGCTCGACTTGAACATCACCACGGGGAGGCGCTGACTCCATGCCCGCGATCGAGTGTCACACCACGCTGAAGCACAACGACTTCATCATGCGGAACCACCGGGTGCACGACGTGTCCGTCATGCCCGGGGTGACGTTCCTCGATCTGGTGTTCCGCACGCTGATGGCGACCGGGCGCGACCCCGGGGAGATCGTCCTGCGCGAGGTGCTGTTCACCGAGGCGATCGTCACCAAGCCGGAGGCCGACCGGGAGATCCGCGTCACCGTCGACGGCGCCGACGTGCGGGCGGAGAGCCGCTGGAGCAGGGACGGGACGCCGCTGTCCGGCTGGCGGCGGAACTTCACCGGCAAGGTGGGCGCGCCGAGCGGCCCCGAGCCCGGCCCGATCGACCTGGACGCCCTGCGCCGGGGCGCCCGGCGGCACGGCGACATGGAGGACCTGTACGCCCGCGCCAGGGCCGAGGACATCAGCCACGGCGCCCCGATGAAATGCGCCGGGCGGCTGCACCACGGCGACGGGTACCTGCTCGCCGAGCTGCGTCAGGATTCGCCCGCCCCCGGCCACGAGGGCTTCCACCTGCACCCCGCCCGGCTGGACGCGGCCACCCTGGCCGGGCTGGGCCAGACCCAGGCGTCCGGGCGGGAGCCGTTCATCCCGGTCTACATCGCCGAGTTCCGCGCGCCCCGGCGGCTCGGCGCGGCCTTTCACGTGTACGCGCCGCGCCCGGAGAGCATCGCGCCGTCCGGCGACGTGATCACCAACGACTTCGGCCTCTACGACGAGCGGGGGCGCTTCGTCGCCGGGTTCGGCGGGCTGTCGTGCAAGCGCATCAGGTCGCCGCGACTGATCGAGCGGCTGCTCGACGACCCGGCACGTCCGGAGCAGCCGTCCGCCACCGGCCACAACGGCTCCGGCGACCTGGTCGGCCGGCTGCGCGAGCTCGTCGCCGGGCCGCTCGGCCGCCCGCCCGGCGAGGTGCCCACCGGGACCGGCTTCTACGACCTCGGCCTGGACTCGGTCACGCTCGTGGACATCAGCGAGCGGCTGGAGAAGATCGTCGGGCGGCGGCTCTACCCGACCCTGCTGTTCGAGTACGGCGACATCGACAGCCTCGCCGCCCACCTCTCCTCCGCCTACGACCTCACCCCGGGACAGCCGGAGCCCGAGCCGGGCGAGACGCGCTGCTTCCGCGACGTGTGGGTGCCGCACCCCCAGGACGGCGACGACCCCGGCGAGTACCGCGAGATCACCCCCGGCGCCCGGTACGACGGCTCCCGGCACCTGGTGATCCGGGCCACGCCGGGTGAGCCCGCCGACCCGTGCCTGGCCGTCTGGGAGACCGCGAAGGCCGTCCTCGCCGCGAAGCCGGAGCGGCCGGTCACCCTCACCTACGCCCACACCGGCGACGACCCCGCCCACGAGGCCGTCGGCGCGCTGGCCAGGACGATCACCGCCGAGACCCCGCTGATCCGCTGCCGCAGCATCCGCCTGGCCCCCGCCGACGCCCCCGCCTCCTCCGCCGACGCCTCCGCCCCCGCCGACGCCTCTGCCGACCCGCTGCGGGACGCCTCCGACGAGCCCGAGATCCGCTACGAGCGCGGCGAACGCCTGGTGCGCCGCTGGCTCCCGGTGGAGCCGGCCGAGCCGCCCGAGCCGCCCGAGCCCGATGAGCGCGGTGGGCCCGTCCCGATCAGGAAGGGCGGCGTGTACGTGATCGCCGGCGGGACGGGCGGCATCGGCCGCCTCCTCGCCGAGCACCTGGAACGCCGCCACCAGGCCACGGCCGTGCCCGTCAGCAGGAACGCCGAGATCTCCGCCGACCTGACCGACCCGGACCAGGTCGAGCGCGCCCTCGCCACGGTCCGGCAGCGCCACGGCCGCATCGACGGCGTCGTCCACTGCGCGGGCGTCAACCGTGACGGGCTCTACCCGGGCAAACGGGCCGCCGACATCGAGGCCGTGGTGGCGGCCAAGGCCCTGAGCGTGCGCCACCTGGACGCCGCGACCAGGGACGACGACCTGGACTGTTTCGTGGTGTTCTCGTCGGTGTCGGCGTCGCTGGCCAACCCGGGGCAGGCCGACTACGCCTTCGCGAATGCGTACCTGGAGGAGTTCGCCCGGCGGCGGGGGGCGCGGCGGGACCGGCCGGGCCGGACCCTGGCGGTCGCGTGGCCGTACTGGGCCGAGGGCGGGATGCGGGTCGGGCCGGAGACGGTCGAGCGCGCCCGCACGGCCACCGGGATGGTCCCGCTGCCCACCGAGGCCGCCCTCGACGTCTTCGACCGCGCCCTGAGCGGGACCGAGGACGTCCTGACGGTGCTGCACGGCGACGCGGACCGCATCCCCGCGCTGCTGCCGCCCGCCCCACCGGACCCTGCGCCCCGCCCGGCCGCCCGGCCCGCGGCGGCCACGCCGCGCGCGGAGGCGCGGACGGAGGCGCGGGCGGAGGCGCGGACGGAGGCGCGGGCGGCGGATGGCGGTGAGCCCGGCGGGGTGCAGGTCGACGAGCCCATCGCGGTCGTCGGGCTGGCCGGGCGATACCCGCAGGCCCCCGACCTGCGCGCCTTCTGGCGCAACCTGACGGAGGGACGCGACTGCATCGAGGAGATCCCGGACGGCCGCTGGAACCACGACGAGATCTACGACCCCGAGAAGGGCGCCCCGGGCAGGACGTACGGCAAGTGGGGCGGCTTCCTCGACGGCGTCGACCGCTTCGACCCCGCCTTCTTCGGCATCTCCCGCCGCGACGCCGAACGCATGGACCCGCAGGAACGGCTGTTCCTCCAGACCTGCTGGCACGCGCTGGAGGACGCCGGCCACCCGCCGGAGTCGCTGTCGGCGCAGAACGTCGGCGTGTTCGCGGGCGTCATGTGGAACCACTACCAGCTCGTCGAGGGCGGGGAGGGCGGCGTCGCCCCCACGGCCATGCACGCCTCCATCGCCAACCGCGTCTCCTACACCCTCGACCTGCACGGCCCGAGCATCGCGCTGGACACCGCCTGCTCCTCCTCGCTGACCGCCGTGCACCTGGCCGTCGAGAGCCTGCGGCGCGGCGAGTGCGACCTCGCCCTGGCCGGCGGCGTGAACGCGACCGTCCACCCGCAGAAGTACCTGCAACTCGCCCAGGGACACTGGCTGTCGGAGGACGGCCGGTGCCGCGCCTTCGGCGCCGGCGGCAGCGGGTACGTGCCCGGCGAGGGCGTCGGCGCCGTGCTGCTCAGGCCGCTCTCGCGGGCCAGGGCGGACGGCGACCACATCTACGGCGTCATCGCCGCCACCGCCGTCAACCACACCGGCCGCACCAGCGGCGCCACCGTCCCGAGCCCGCGTTCGCAGGCCCAGCTCATCGGCACGGCGATCCGCAGGTCCGGCTGGGACCCGGCGAGCATCGGCTACATCGAGGCGCACGGCACCGGCACCTCGCTCGGCGACCCGATCGAGGTCGAGGGCATGCGCCAGGCACTGCCGGAGGGCGCGGACTGCGCGATCGGCTCGGTCAAGTCCAACATCGGCCACCTGGAGGGCGCGGCCGGGATCGCCGGGCTGACCAAGGTGCTGCTCCAGCTCCAGCACGGGCAGCTGGTGCCGTCCCTGCACGCCGACGAGCTCAACCCGAAGATCGACTTCGCCGCCACGCCCTTCCACGTGCAGCGCAAGCTCGAACCCTGGACCCGCGCGGACGGCACACCCCGGCGGGCCGGGGTCAGCGCGTTCGGCGCGGGCGGCACGAACGCGCACGTCCTGGTCGAGGAGGCCCCGGAGCCCGCTCCCCGGCCGGGCGCGGACGGGCCCTGCCTGGTCGTGCTCTCCGCCCGTACGCCCGAGGCGCTGCGCGACTACGCCCGCGCCTGGACCCGCTTCCTGGCCGAGACCGCCACGGCGGACGGCTCCCGTCCGAGCTCCCGGGACGGCGTCGAACGGGTGGCCGCGCTGCTCGGCATCCCCGCCGACCAGCTCGACCCGGCCGACTCGCTGGGCGACCTCGGCCTCGACCCGGCCGCGCTGATGCAGCTCGGACAGGGCCTGTCGCTGGACGACACCGTCGCCGACCTGGCCGGCCCCGGCACGGCTCTGGCCGACCTCGCCTACACCTCGCAGGTCGGACGGACCGGCATGGCGGAGCGGCTGGCGCTCGTCGTGAACGACGTGGCCGAGCTCCGGGACGGGCTGGAGGCGTACGCGGCGGGCGCGAACCCCGGCCCCGGCGTCTTCACCGGCTCCGGCGGCGAGGACGACACGCCGTCGGCGGCGGACTGCGTCCGGCTGTTCCGGGCCGGACGGCTGGAAGAGGTGGCGGCCGCCTGGGCCGCAGGAGTCGAGGTGCCGTGGCGCGAGTGCCACGACGGCGGACGGCTGGTGTCGCTGCCGGTCTACCCGTTCCAGGAGGAGAGCTGCTGGCTGGGCCGGTGGCAGCGCATCACCACGGCCGCCGAGCCCCCCGCCGAGCCGCCCGTCGAGCCGCTCGCCGTGGAGAGGCCGGCGGAGCAGGACGTGGAGCTCGTGCCGGACGGGGAAGGGCTGCGGTTCGAGGTGCTGCCCGAAGGGGTGGCGCTGGTGGTGATGGGGTCCGGGGCGTCCATGTTCACCAGGGAGCTGATCGACGACCTCCAGGCCGCGTTCGCCGAGATCGCCGGGCGCGAGGACGTCAAGGCGGTCGTGCTCACCGGCAGCGGCAACGTCTTCAGCATGGGCGCCACCCCTGAGGCCCTGCGCACGCTCGCGGGCGGAGAGGGACGCTTCACGGACGTGCCCTTCCTGTACGAGGGGCTGCTGCGGTGCGACCGGCCGGTCATCGCCGCCGTCCAGGGGCACGCGTCGGGCGGCGGGCTGGCCTTCGGGCTGTTCGCCGACCTCGTCATCATGGCGGCCGAAGGGGTCTACAGCGCGAACTTCATGAAGTTCGGCTTCACGCCCGGGATGGGCGCGACGTACATCCTGGAAGAGCGGCTCGGCCGGTCGGCGGCGCACGAGATGCTCTACACCGGCCGGTCCGTCACGGGTGAGGAGCTGGCCAGGCGAGGGGCCGGGGTGACCGTCCTGCCGCAGGACGCCGTGCTGAAGGCGGCGCTCAGGCACGCCCGCTCGATCGCCGCGCTGCCGCTGCCCGCCCTGCGGGCGCTCAAGTCCGAGCTGGCCGGACGGGTGCTCGACCGGCTGACCGGCGTCATCGCGGGCGAGTCGGGGATGCACGAGCGCGTGCTGGGGGAGGAGTCGCTGGCCCGCGTCGACGACTACTTCGCCAAGGTGGACACCTTCAGAGGCGACTCCCCGAAGGCGGACACCGGCAGAGGCGACTCCCCGACGGCCGGGGCCTCCGAAGTAGGGGGCTCCGAAGGAGGGGGCTTCGAAGGGAAGGCCACCGAGCCGGGGATCGCCGAGCCGGGGATCGCCGGGGGCGGGGTCTCCGGCGGTGAGGGCAGCGGGGCGCGGTCCGAGGCCGGTCGTCCCCGGGGGCGGGCGGAGGAGCCCGCCGCGGCGGCCGGGCCCGAGCCGGGGGAGGTGCGGCGGGTCATCGAGGGCACGCTCATGAGCCACCTCTACCTCCAGGCCCACGAGGTGGACGACTCGCTGAGCTTCAGCGAGATGGGCCTGGACTCGATCGGGGCCGTGGAGATCGTCCGGGACCTGAACCGGAGCTTCGGGCTCGACCTGGACTCCGTCGCCGTCTATGACCATCCGACCGTCCCGGCGCTGGTGGAGGCCGTACGGGAGGCCGTGGCGGCCGACGGGCTGAGCGTGCCCCCGCCGCGTCCCGCCCCCGAGCAGCCGGTCCGGGAGGAGCGACCTTCCGTACCGAGACAACCCACCCCCGCCGAGCGGGACGAGACGCCCGAACCGGGCGATCCGGAGGAGCCGGCGGGCCGGATCCGGCTGCCCTCGCTCGACGGCGACCGTGCCGAGCTGGACACCACGACCGCCGGGCCTCCCACGACCCCCGGCACGGTCACCCTGGAGGCGGTGAGGCCCACCGAAGAGCCCTCCGCCCGTGAGGAGCCCTCCGCCCGTGCGGAGCCTCCCGCACGAGAGGAGACGCCTGCGCGGGAGGGGGACATCGCCGTCATCGGCATGGCCGGGCGGTTCCCGGACGCGCCCGACCTCGAGACGTTCTGGCGGAACCTGGCCGACGGCCGGTGCAGCATCCGCGAGGTGCCCCCCGAGCGGTTCGACGTGTCCCGGGTGTACGACGCCGACCGCATGGCGCCGGGCCGGACGTACAGCAAGTGGGCCGCCATGCTCACCGACGTCGACGCCTTCGACGCGGCCTTCTTCAACATCTCGCCCCTGGAGGCCGAGACGATGGACCCGCAGCAGCGGCTGTTCCTCCAGGAGGCGTGGCACGCCCTGGAGGACGCCGGCTACGCCGCCAGGTCCGGCCGCAGGCCGTGGGGGTGCTTCGTCGGCTGCGGCGCGGGCGACTACGCCGGCCTGCTCGCCGCGGCCGGACGCGACGACACCGGGCACGCCTTCCTCGGCAACGCCTCCTCGGTGCTGCCCGCGCGGATCGCGTACCTGCTGGACTTCGGCGGGCCGACCATGGCCGTGGACACCGCGTGCTCGTCCTCGCTGGTGGCCGTGCACCTGGCCTGCGAGAGCATCCGGCGGGGCGAGTGCGAGGCGGCGGTCGCGGGTGGGGTGGCGGTGATGAACACCCCGAGGATGCACATCTGGTGCAGCAAGGCCGGGATGCTCTCGCCCACCGGCACCTGCGCGCCCTTCGACGAGTCGGCCGACGGCATCGTGCTGGGCGAGGGCGTCGGCGTGGTCGTGCTGAAGCGGCTGGACCGCGCCCTCGCGGACGGCGACCACGTCCACGGCGTCATCCGGGCCAGCGGCGTCAACGGCGACGGCGCCAGCAACGGCATCACCGCGCCCAGCGCCTCCTCCCAGGCGGAGCTGCTGACCGAGGTGCACCGGCGGGCCGGGATCCGTCCCGGCGCGGTGGACTACGTCGAGACGCACGGCACCGGGACCGAGCTGGGCGACCCGATCGAGGTCAAGGCGCTGGCGAAGGTGTTCGGCGCGGACCGCGAGCGCCCGTGCCGCATCGGCTCGCTCAAGGCGAACGTCGGCCACACCACCATGGCGGCCGGGATCGGCGGGCTGCTCAAGACGCTGCTGGCGTTGCGGCATCGGCAGTTGCCGCCGTCGCCGGGGTTCGTCCGGGCCAACCCGAAGATCGACTTCGCGGACGGCGCGCTCGAAGTGGTCACGGAGCTGTCGCCCTGGACGCCCGGCCCCTCCGGCGAGCGGGTCGCGGCGGTGAGCAGCTTCGGCTTCAGCGGAACGAACTGCCACGTCGTGGTCGCCGAGCCGCCCTCCCGCGAGCCGCGGCCCGGCAGAGCCGAGGACGTCGTCGTGCCCCTGTCGGCCTCGGACGAGCAGGCCCTGGCCCGGCTGCGCACCGGCCTGGCCGGCCACCTCGACGCCCACCCGGAGCTGGACGTGCGCGACGTCGCCCGCACGCTCGCCGTCGGCAGGCCGCACCTGGCCGGTGCCCGGTGCGCGTACGTGGCCGGGGACCTCGCCGACCTGCGCGGCCAGCTGCGCGACGGCGCCCGCCCGGCCCGCGGCGAGGCGGGACGCCTGGCCGAGCGGTACACCAGCGGGGACGACCTCCCCTGGGACGACCTGACGGCGGGCGGGCGGCGCGTGCCGCTGCCGGGATACCCGTTCGCGGACGACCGGCGCCACTGGATCGGCGGCGCCGCTCACCCCGCCGAGGCCGCCCCCCGTACGTGGATCCGCCCCGACGACCGGCTGGTCGCCGACCACCGGATCGGCGGCACCCCCGTGCTGCCCGGCGTGGCCCTCCTGACGATCGCCGCCGAGCGCGGCGGGCTGTCCGGTCCGGTGCGCTTCGAGCGGGTACGGTGGCTGCGCCCGTTCGAGGTGCGCGAGGCCCGCGTCCTGGACGTGGTCGTGCGCGACGACGGCGGCTTCGACCTGGACGGCCACGCCCGCGGCACCCTGCGGACCGGCGACGGCGCACTGCGGCGGCTGGACGTCGCCCGGGTCGGGGCCCGTTGCGCGGACAGCCGTCCGGGCGACGACCTGTACCGCGCCTTCGACCGCGCCGGGCTGCACTACGGGCCCGGGTTCCGGGTGCTGCGCGAGGTCCGCGTCGGCGACGGCGAGGCGCTGGGCGTCCTGCGCGAGGGCGCGCGCTGGGAGGCGCTGCTGGACGGCGCGCTCCAGACCGTCGCGGCGCTGCGTCCCGAGGGCGGTGAGCCGGCGATGCCGTTCAGCGTGGAGTCGGCCGAGCTGGACGGCCCGATCACCGGCCCCGCCCACGCCCACGTGACCGACGAGGGCCGGGACGGGTACACGATCCGCCTCGCCGACGCCGAAGGGCAGGTCAGGGCCGAGTTCCGGGGGGTCGTCCTGCGGGCCCGGCCGGCCCGCCCGGCGGACGGCATGATCTTCGCCCCCGTCTGGCGCCGCGCCGAGCCCGCCACCGGGTCGGCCACCGGGTCCGCCGTCGAACCCGCCGCCGGGTCCGGTGCGGGCGGCGGGCGGGCGCTCGTGCTGCACACCCCGGCCGCCGAGCCGCTGGCCCGCGCCCTCCTGGACACCCACGAGGACGGCCGCCTGGCGCCGCTGGCCTCGCCGGTCCCGGAGGAACGGTACGACACCGTGTACGTCCTCGCCCTGCCCGACCGGACCGGCCCGCCGGCCGGCGATCCCACCACCCGCGACGTGTTCCGCCTGGTCAAGCGGCTCTCCGAGCAGGGCCGCGGCCGGCGGCTCACGGTGAAGGTGGTCGTCGCCGGAGCCGTGCGGGTCGGGGACGAGGAGATCGTCCCGCACGCGGCCGGCGTGATCGGCCTGACCAGGGCGGTGGCCGCCGAGCACCCGCACTGGACCGTCGCCGTCATCGACGTCGGCGCCGCGCCGCAGCCGCCCGCCGACCTCGCCCGCCTGGTACGCGCCGAGACCTGCGCCGACGAGCTGGTCGCCCTCCGCGACGGCCACCGCCACCTCCGCACCCTGGAACCCCTGCCCCTGACCGCCGGCCGCAGCCCGTACCGGGACGGCGGGGCCTACCTGATCGTGGGCGGGACCGGCGGCCTCGGACGCACCCTGAGCAGGCATCTGGCCGCCACCGCAGGGGCGCGGCTGGCCCTGGTCGGGCGGCGGGAGATCGGCCCCGAGATCCGCGAGCAGCTCGCCGAGATCGAGTCGCTCGGCGGCCAGGCCGTTTACCTGCGGGCCGACGTGGCCGACCGGGCCGCGTTCGGCAGGGCCGTCGAGGCGGCCCGGCAGCGGTTCGGCGAGCTCCACGGCGCCTTCCACGCCGCTCTGGTGCTGCGCGACATGACGCTCGCCAACATGGACGACGACGCGTTCGCCCAGGTGCTCGCGCCCAAGGTCGCCGGTGCCGCCGTCTTCGCCGAGGCATTGGCGGGCCTGCCGCTCGACTTCCTGGCCTACTTCTCCTCGGCGGCCTCGTTCGTCGAGGTGGGCGGCCAGGCGAACTACGCGGCCGCCAGCACGTTCGAGGACGCCTACGCGCTGAGCCTGCCCGACCGGCCGGTCAGCGTGATCAACTGGGGCTACTGGGGCAGCGTCGGCGCGGTCTCCGGCGGCGGCTACGACAGCCGGTTCGCCGAGCTGGGCATCGGCTCGATCGAGCCCGAGGAGGGCATGGCGGCGCTGGCGTCCGTCCTGGGCGCGGGTGCGCGGCAGGCGCTCGTCGTCAAGGCGGAGCCGAAGGGCCTGGCCCACATCGGCGTCCGCACCCCGGACGCCGCCACCGAGCCCGGCCGGGACGGCGAGCTCGGCGAGCTGGAACGGGCACGGACGGCGTTCGGCGCGCTGGACGAGCTGGCCCGCGCGCTGCTGCACCGGTCGGCCGACCGGGTGCGGGCCGTCGGGAACGTGCGCCCGGACCGCGGACGGCTGCACGCCGCCGTGCTCGACCTGCTGGACGGGCCCGCGCCGGAGACGTCGCCGGCGGACGTGCTGGCCCGCTTCCCCGACCTGGAGCCGCACGTCAAGCTGCTGACCACGTGCGTCGAGGCGCTGCCCGGCGTGCTGGCGGGCGAGCACGACCCCATGGAGGTGCTGTTCCCCGGCGGCTCGATGAGCCTGGTCGAGCAGGTCTACAAGGGGCAGGCGGTCTCGGACCACTTCAACCGGCTGCTGGCCGGGGAGGTCGCCCGTGGCGGCCCCCGCCGCGTCCTGGAGATCGGCGCCGGTACGGGCGCGAGCACCGGCTTCGTGCTGGACGCCCTCGAAGGCCAGGACGTCGAGTACACCTACACCGACGTCTCGCCCGGGTTCCTGCGCCACGGCGAGCAGGAGTTCGGCGCCCGCCGCCCGGACCTCGTCCTCGCCCTCTTCGACGTGGAACGCGACCCGGCCGAGCAGGGCTTCGAACCCGGGACCTACGACGTCGTGCTGGCCACGAACGTCCTGCACGCCACCGCCGACGTCGGCCGGACGCTGCGCAACGCCGCCGCGCTGCTGCGTCCCGGCGGCCGGCTGCTGGTCAACGAGGTGACCAGGGCGGCCGACTTCCTGACCCTCACGTTCGGGCTGACCCCGGGCTGGTGGCGCTTCACCGACGAGGAGCTGCGCCTGCCGCACAGCCCGCTGCTCGGCGCGCCGCAATGGCAGCGGGCGTTCCGGGACACCGGTCTCACCCCCGCCCGCACCCTGGGCATCCCCGGCACGCCCGTCGCGGAGCTCGACCAGTGCGTCCTGGTGGGCGAGACGGCGCCCGCCACAGCTGACGGCACAGCCACCGGCGCCGCCGCCCGCGGCTACGTCAAGCGGGTGTTCGCCGAGGTGCTCAAGTACGGGACGACCGACCTGGACGAGCGCGCCACGTTCGAGACGTTCGGCATCGACTCGCTGGTGAGCCAGAACGTCATCCACCGGTTCGAGCAGGACCTGGGGCCGCTGCCGTCCACCCTGCTGTTCGAGAACCTGACGATCGAGGAGCTGGCCGCATACCTGGAGGACGAGCACGGCGAGCGCCTGCGCGCGGCCCTGCGGGCGGCCGGCCAGGAACCCGCGCCGGAGCAGCCGGCGCGGCCCGCGCCGCGCCGCGAGCCCGCCGCGCAGGCCCTCGACATCGCCGTGGTCGCGGTGACCGGCCGCTACCCGGCCTCCCCCGACCTGGACGCCTTCTGGAGCAACCTGGCGAAGGGCGCGAACTGCATCACCGAGGTGAACCGCTTCGACCTGGACGCCCTGTACGACCCCAAACGCGGACGCAAGCAGCGCACCTACAGCAAGTGGGGCGGCTTCATCGAGGGCGTGGAGCAGTTCGACGCGCCGTTCTTCGGCATCCTGCCGCGCGACGCCGAGATCACCGACCCGCAGGAACGCCTGTTCCTGGAGACCGCCTGGACCCTGCTCGAAGACGCCGGCTACCTGAGCGAGCACACCAGGCAGCCGAGCACCGGCGTCTTCGTCGGCACCATGTACGGCTCCTACGGGCGCATGGCGGCGGCCGAGGGCTGGCCGGAGGGCAGGTTCGCGGGGGCGCACTCGGCGTACTGGTCGATCGCCAACCGGGTGTCGTACTTCTTCGACCTGCGCGGGCCGAGCCTCGCCGTCGACTCGGCCTGCTCGTCGTCGCTGACCGCGGTGCAGCTCGCCTGCGAGAGCCTGCGGCGCGGCGAGTGCGCGCAGGCCATCGCGGGCGGCGTGAACCTGATCCTGCACCCCGCCCACTTCGTGGCGCTCTGCTCGCTGAACATGCTCGCCGCCGACGGCGCCTGCAAGGTGTTCGACGAGGCGGCGGACGGGTTCGTGCCGGGGGAGGGCGTCGGGGCGGTGCTGCTCAAGCCCCTGGCCGACGCCGAGCGGGACGGCGACCGCATCTACGGCGTCATCAAGGGCGCCTTCGCCAACGCCGGGGGGAAGACCGCGGGGTACACCGTGCCCAATCCGAGCGCCCAGGCCGACCTGGTCGCCGAGGCGGTCCGGCGGGCCGGGCTGGACCCGCGGACCATCTCGTACGTCGAGGCCCACGGCACCGGCACCGCGCTCGGCGACCCCATCGAGATCGCCAGCCTGACCCGGGCCTTCACCTCCCAGGGCGTCGCGGACGCCGACCGCGTGGACCGGATGGTCGGCTCCGTCAAGGCCAACATCGGGCACCTGGAGGGGGCGGCGGGCATCGCCGGGCTGACCAAGGTGCTGCTGCAGTTCCAGCACGGCCAGGTGGCTCCCTGCGCGAACCTGAGGACGCCCAACTCGAAGATCGACTTCACCGCGTCCCCCTTCCGGCCGCCGGACCGGCTGACCGACTGGCAACGGCCCTTCCTGGACGGCGAGACGTTCCCGCGCCGGGCCGGGGTCAGCTCGTTCGGCGCCGGCGGGGCCAACGTGCACGTCGTCCTGGAGGAGTACGTGCCCACCGCCGGGACGCCGCCGGAGCCCGCCGACGCGGGGGAGCAGGTGATCCTGCTCTCGGCGCGTACCCGTGACCAGCTGCGCGCCATGGCGGGCCAGGTCGCCGACGTCGCGGCGAGCGGGCGCGCGGGGTTGACGGAGCTCGCCTACACCACCCAGGTGGGCCGCGCCGAGCTGCCCGAACGGCTCGCCGTCCGGGCGGCCTCCCTGGACGAGCTGGCCGCCCGGCTGCGTACGTTCGCGGGCGACGGCGAGGCCGAGGGCGTCCTCGTGGGGACGGCGGAGCCCGGCGCCGGCCAGGCTCCGCCGGAGGACGGGGCGGAGGGGCTCGGGGCCGGATGGGTCGCGGGCGCCCGGGTGGACTGGGCCGCCAACTGGCCCACCCCCCACCCGCGCCGCGTGACCCTCCCGCCCTACCCCTTCGACCGCCGCCCCTACTGGCTCCCCACACCCCCCACCGCCCGGACCGTCCCCCATCCCACCGCCCAGTCCAGCGGCGACTCCGCCGGCGAGCCCGCCGACGCGGCCGCCCCTCAGGCGGGTTCCGAGATCGCCGCCGGGCCGGCCGCCGACCAGGGAGCCGGGGAGGCCGCCGACGGGCGTTGCACCTACCTGCGGCCCCGCTGGACGCCCGCCGCACTCCCCGAAGGTCCCCGGGAACCGGAAGCCCTCCTGGTGATCTCCGACGACGACCGGCTGGCCGGAGCGCTCGGCGGCGCCCAGCTCCGCCCCAGCGACGCCTTCCCACCGGACGACGCCCCCGACCAGGCCGCCCGGCAGTTCGGCGGCCTGGGCCGGACCCCGGACACCATCGTGATCGCCCCCTCGGACCCGTTCCCCGGGACCGCCGCCTTCGACGCCCTGCTGCGCACGGCCACCGCCGTCCTGCGCGACGGGGGCCCGCTCAGGGTCGTGGTGTCCGCCGCGAGCGGCGAGCCGCACCACACCGCCCTGGCCGCCGCCTTGCGGACGCTGGCCCTGGAGCACACGGCGTTCAGCGGCGTGTGCGTCACCGGCGCCACCCCGGCGCAGGTCGCGGCCGAGCTGCGGGCGCCCGCCGCCGGAACCGCTCCCGAGCAGCGGGTCTCCGAGGTCGCCTACCGCGACGGGGCCCGCCTGCTGAAGGGCATGGAGCCGTACGAGCCGCCGCCACCCCGGCTGGACGTCCGGCAGGACGGCACGTACCTGATCACCGGCGGCGCCGGGGCCATCGGGCTGGCGTTCGCCCGCTTCCTCGCCGGGCGCGGAGCGGCGAAGCTGGTCCTGACCGGACGCTCCGAGCCCGGCGACGACATCGAGCGCCGGATCGCCGGGCTGCCCGCCGTCTACGTGCGCGCCGACGTGTGCTCGGCCGCCGACCTGCGTGACCTGCGCGACCGGTACGGCCCCTTCCACGGCGTCATCCACGCCGCCGGGATCCACCGGGACGCGCGGGCCGTGCGCAAACGTCCCGAGGACACGCGGGCCGTGCTGGAGCCCAAGGTTCTGGGCACCGTCCTGCTGGACGAGGCCCTGCGCGGGCAGCCGCTGGACTTCCTGGCGCTGTTCTCGTCGGTGGCGGCCGAGACCGGCAACATCGGGCAGATCGACTACGCCTACGCCAACGCCTTCCTCAACCACTTCGCCGAGCGGCGCCAGCGGCTCGGGCACGGCAGGACGCTCGCCGTCGGCTGGCCGCTGTGGGAGGAGGGCGGCATGAAGGTGGACGACGCCACCCGCCGGCTGTTCGAACGCCGCTGGGGCAGCGTCCCGATGAGCACCGCCGCCGGGCTCGCCGCCTTCGCCCGAGGGCTGGCCGGAGCCGAGACGAGCTTCGCCGTGGTCGAAGGCCCCGCCCAGCCCGCCCCCGAACGGTCCCAGCCGCCCGCGAACCCCGAATCCGAGGTTATGGAGATGAGTGAGCCCATGTCCGCGACGGAGACGACCGGGTCCGACGACCATCTGATCGAGGCGGTGCGGGCCGAGCTGCGTCGCGCGGCGGCCGGATTCCTGCTGGTGGGCGAGGAGCACGTGGACCTCGATGCCGAGCTGATGGACATGGGGTTCGACTCGATCTCCATGGCCGAGCTGGTGGACCAGGTCAACGAGCGGTACAACCTGGACCTGCTGCCGACCGTGCTCTTCGAGGCCACCGACCTGAGCACCTTCTGCGACCACCTGCTCGCCCAGCACCCGGCCGAGATCGCCGCCGCCCACACCCCACCCACCCCCGCCACTCCACCCGCCCCCGCCACCAGCTCGCCCGCCCCCGCCGCAGAACCTCTCGCCGCCCCCGCCGGGCGGCAGGAGGACGCCGAGCCAGGCCCGGCGCCGGAGACCGTGACCTCGCCCCCACGGCCCGGCGCCGGGACCTCCCCGGCTCCACCGGACACCCCGGCGACCGACACGACGGCCGCGCCCGCAACGGGCAGCCCCGTGACGGGCACCACCGCAACCGGCACCCCCGCGACGGATGGCATCGCGATCGTCGGCATGGCCGGCATGCTGCCCGGCTCCGCCGACCTGGACGACTTCTGGCGTCACCTGGCCGAAGGCCACGACCTGACCCGCCCGGTCCCCGAGGACCGGCGCGAGCTGCGCGAGAACCCCGAGACGGCGAACGTCCGCGCCGGCTTCCTCGACGACGTGCGCTCCTTCGACGCCGCGCTGTTCGGCATCTCGCCCAAGGAGGCGGCGATGATGGACCCGCAGCAGCGGCTGTTCCTGCAGACCGTCTGGCGGGCCGTCGAGGACGCCGGTTACCGCCCCGCCGACCTGGCCGGCACCAGGACGGGCCTGTTCGCGGGCGTGTCCGCGTGCGACTACGACGACCTGCTGCGCGAGCACGGCGTGCCGGTCGAGGCCCACACGGCCAGCGGCGTGGCCGACTGCATCCTGGCCAACCGCGTCTCCCACCTGCTGGACCTGCGCGGCCCCAGCGAGGCGGTCGACACCGCCTGCTCCAGCTCCCTCGTCGCCCTGCACCACGCGGTACGCGCCATCGAGGACGGCGAGTGCGACGCGGCCATCGCCGGCGGCGTCAACCTGACGCTCAGCCCGGGGCTCTACATCGCCTTCGCCAAGTCCGGCATGATCAGCGAGGACGGCGTCTGCAAGACGTTCGACGAGCGCGCCGACGGCTACGGCCGGGGCGAGGGCTGCGGAGCCGTCCTGCTCAAGCCGCTGCGGACGGCGCTGGCGGACGGCGACCAGATCCTCGCCGTGATCAGGGGCAGCGCGGTCAACCACGGCGGCCGGGCCAGCTCGCTCACCGCGCCCAACCCCGAGGCGCAGGCGCGGGTGCTGGTCGACGCCTACCGCAAGGCGGACGTCGACCCGGCCCGCGTCACCTACATCGAGGCGCACGGCACCGGCACCAGACTCGGCGACCCGATCGAGATCGAGGGCATGAAGAAGGCGTTCGCCCGGCTGTACGCCGACCGTGGGCGGCCCGCGCCGGACGTCCCGCACGTCGCGCTGGCCACCGTGAAGACCAACATCGGCCATCTGGAGGCGGCGGCCGGCATCGCCGGCCTGCTCAAGGTGCTGCTCTGCATGCGCCACGGGGCGCTGCCGCCGACGATCCACTACGAGCGCCCCAACCCGTACGTGCGGCTGGAGGGCAGCCCGTTCACCATCAACACGCGGCTCACGCCGTGGGACGGGCCGGACCGGGTCGCCGGGGTCAGCTCGTTCGGCTTCGGCGGCACGAACGCGCACGTGGTGCTGGAGGCGTACCGGCAGCAGGTCCCGCCGGAGAAGGCGGGCGAACCGCGGGTGCTGGTGCTCTCGGCGGCCCGCCGGGAGGCGCTGGAGGAGTACGCGCAGAACGTCGCCCGGTACATCCGGGAACATCCGGAGATCGGCCTCGACCGCATCGCCTGGACTCTCCAGAACGGACGCCGTCACCTGTCCGAACGGCTCGCCGTGGTGGTCAGCGATCGCGACCAGGCGGTACGGGCGCTGAGCGGCGATCCGGCGGGCGTGCACAGGGGCACCGCCCGCAGGGACGCCCCGGCGCCGTGGGGCACCGGGCCGGAGGACCTCGCCGAGGCGTGGGTGTCCGGCAGCGAGGTGGACTGGCAGGGATTGTGGGAGGGGCCGCACCCGGTGCGGGTCTCGCTGCCCGGCCCGCCCTTCGCCCGCGTCGAGCACTGGTTCACCGCGCCCGAGCCGTCCCGCGCCGCCGCCTCGTCCGGCGCCCCGTCCGGCGCCTCGTCCGCCGCCTCGTCCGGCGCCTCGTCCGGCGCCTCGTCCGGCGCCTCGTCCGGCGTGTCGTCCGGCGTGCCGTCGGACGGCGGGGTCGTGCGGCGGACCAGCGACGGGAAGGTGCGCCTGCGCGCCGCCAAGGGCGGCCGGACGCCGGACGCGCCTGCCTCCGCTCCCGCCCCCGCCGAGCGGGCGGAGGCCGCACGGCTGGACGAGACGCCGGTCGCACCCGCCGGAAGCGCCGGCGGGCCCGCCGGGGTGGAGGAGATGCTGCGCGAACGGCTCTCCACGATCCTGGACGCCGACCCCGCCGGCGTGGACGTGGACACCCCCTTCGAGGAACTGGGACTCGACTCCATCTTCCGGATGGAGCTGGTCAAGGCGATCAACACCGCCTTCTCCCTCGACCTCCAGGCAGCCGAGCTGTACGAGTACGACACGGTGGACCGGCTCGCCCGCGCCGTCGAATCAGCCATCACCGACGCCGCCCCCACCCCAAAACCGAAAAAGCCCACCCAGCAGCAAACCCCAGAACCGGCCCCCAAGCCCGCACAAAAGACCACCGAACCAGCCTCGAAACCGAAGGCCGCTGAACCGGCCCCCAAGCGCACCCGCACGCCCGAGCGCACGCAGGCGCAGACGCCCAGCCCCGCGCGAGCAAAGGCTCCCAAGCCGGCGCAAGGGAAGGCCGGCGCCCTGGAGGACCAGCTCGCGGACCTGATCGGCGCGATCACCGAGCGCCCGCTCGACCCCGCCCGCAGCTTCGCCGACAACGGCCTGACCTCCTTCGAGATGCTGCGCGTGGTGAGCGTCCTGGAGAAGCAGGTCGGCGCGCTGCGCAAGACCCTCCTGTTCGACCACCCCACGCTCGCCGACCTGGCCGCGCACCTGCGCGACGAGCGCGGCGCGCAGTCCGTACGCCCCCCGGAGCAGCCGGACGGACCGGCCCCGTTCGAGACGAGGACCCGCGACGGCGAGCCGGCCGTGCTGCTGAAGCGGGACCTGCACCGGCACCCGGAGCTGCGGGACCTGGTCGCCGACATCGACCGCCGCCACGCCAAGGAGGGCGGCCTGGCCGGACGCGACATCGCGCCGCTGGCCTTCATCGGCTCGGCGCGCAAGGGCTACCTGCACGTCTCCGAGAACGGCGGCAACCTGCTGGCCTGGAGCTACGCCGGGTCCGAGGAGTACTTCCAGGAGCTGGTCGAGGAGTACACCGCCTACGCGAGGGCGCGCGGTCTGCGGCCCAACTTCCTGTCCCTCCTGCCGGTGCGCGAGGTGGCCGGGGAGCCGTACAGCGCGACGCCGTTCGGGGCCGTGCAGCGGCTCGACGACCTGGGCTCCTTCACGCTGAAGGGCGGCCGGATGGAACGCCTGCGCTACATGGTGCGGCGTTTCTGCAAGGCGGGCGAGTGCCGGACGGTCGAGTACCGCTCGGGCGAGGACCCCGAGATGGACCGCAGGCTGGCCGGGCTGGTGGACGAGTGGGCCGGCCGCAAGCAGATGGTCAACCCGTACGTGTCGGTCGTCCGGCGGGAGATCGAGGAGGGCCGCCTGGACGGCAGGCACCGCGTCTTCGTCACCTACCTGGACGACGAGGTGGCCAACGCCGTCGTCATCACGAAGATCCCGTCGGAGAACGGCTACCTGCTGGACGTCGAGTTCTACCCGAAGGGCATGCCGCTCGGCGGGCTGGAGTTCGCGATCGTGCAGATCATCGAGCAGCTCGTGGCCGAGGGCTGCACGATGTTCAGCTTCGGCGCCAGCTTCGGCGTGGAGACGGAGGAGTCGGCCAACGCCGCCCCGGACGTGCGGCAGGCGCTGGACGAGCTGCGTTCGGCGGGCATCTTCGGCGAGGGGAACTTCCAGTTCAAGAACAAGTTCCGGCCGGTGAACGTGCCCATCTACCTGTGCCAGCCGGAGGGGGAGGACCGCACGCCGGTCTCGGAGATCATCCTCATGATCGCCGACCCGGACCTGCGCCCCGCCACCGCCGAGGAGCCCACGACCGATGAACCGGCCGAGGACAGGCCGGGCGCGGAGGAGCTGCTGAACCGGTACGGCGGCGAGCCGGCCCGGGTCCCCGCCCACCACGTCACCACCGACCTGATCACCGACTCCTGGGCCGAGCTGGACGCCCCCTGGATCGCCGAGCGGCTGCGACGGCTGACGGAACGGTCGGCCGCCCGCCCGGACACGGAGATCGAGGGCCTGCCGTTCCCGTTCGTCGTCCCGACGGGCTCCGGCCGGGCGGCCGAGGCGCTGCTGTGCCGGTCGTGGCCGGGCCGGCGCGGGCGGGTGCTGCACAACGGGCTGTTCCCGACCTGGTTCCTGAGCCTGGCCGACAACGGTTTCAAGCCGGTCGAGCTGCCCGGCGGCCCGGAGATCGACGTCGAGGCGCTGGAGGCGGAGCTGGCCGGGGACGAGCCGGTGTCGTTCGTCTGCGTGGAGGTGGCCAACAACGCGGCCGGCGGCGCGCCGACCTCACTGGCGAGCCTGCGCGCGGTCAAGCAGGCCGCGGCCCGGCACGGCGTCCCGCTGGTGATCGACGGCGCCCGCGTGGTGGACAACGCGGTGGCGGTCGCGGACGGCCGGGACGTGTGGGAGGTCGTCGGCGAGCTGCTCGACCTGGCCGACAGCGCCACGATCAGCCTGTCCAAGGACTTTGGGGTGCCGTTCGGCGGCCTGCTCGCCACCCGCGACGACGCCCTGCGCGAGCGGGTCGCCGAGCGGCTGGAGACCTGGGGCAGCGACGTCGGCCTGGCCAACCGCCGGATCATCGCGGCCGCCCTGGAGGACCGCGAGACGGTGGCCGACCAGGTCCGCGCCCGGGCGGACGCGGTGGCGGCGCTCCGGCAGGGCCTGTCGGAGGCGGGCGTCGCGCTGGAGGGCCCGCCCGGCGGTCACTGCGTGCTGCTGAAGGACGCCGACCACGTGCGCATCTTCCGCGAGACGGGCATCAGGGGCGCTCCGCACTTCGGCCGCGAAGGCGTGGTGCGCCTGGCGGTGCCGGTCGGCCTGAGCGTCGAGGAGGCCAAGGACGCCGCCGCCCGCCTGGGCGCCCTCCTCGGCGCCGACGCCCCGCAAGCCGCCCGTCCCGACCGCAGGAAGAACACGACCCGGAGGAACCCCGACAACCCCAACCTGGCGATCCTGCGCGAACACCAGCCCGACGTCGAGCACGAGATCGTCACCACCCCGGACGGCGACGTCGAGCTGTTCAGCGCCGGCTCCGGGCCGTCCCTGCTGCTCATGCACCCGTTCAACATCGGCGCCGGCGTCTACGCCCGTCAGTTCGAGGGGCTGGCCCACCGCTACCGGGTGACGAGCGTGCACCATCCGGGCGTCGGCGCGACCACGGCCGCCGCCGACCTGTCGCTCAGCGGCCTGGCCCGGCTCTGCCACGACGTGGCGGGCGGCCCGGCGCACGTGGCCGGGGCGTCGTTCGGCGGACTGGTCGCCCTGGCGTACGCGCTCGACCACCCCGGCGACACCGAGTCGCTGATCCTGATCGGCAGCTCCTGCCGCATCGGCAACCGGGTCGGCGACATCGACAAGCTGGAGGTGGTGGCCACCCAGGACTTCGACCGGGTCATCGAGGGCAGCGGGTCCAAGCGGCTGCGCAAGCGACGGGAGGCCCTGATGCGGCTGCTGCTGCGCGCCGAGAGCATGGCCCCGCAGGTCGGCCTGCGCTACCTGGACGTGTTCGCCGAACGCCCGGACCTGGGCGACCGGCTGCCGGAGGTCCGGGCGCGCACACTGATCGTCCAGGGCCGGTACGACACCGTCATCCCGGCCAAGACCGCGCACCTGCTGCACGCGCTGATCCCCGACTCCCGGTACGAGGAGATCCCCGACGCGGGTCACTTCCCGCAGCTCACCAGCCCCGACCACGTCAACCGGCTGATCTGCGAGTTCCATGATGAACAGAATTGACGACAGCACCGTGACCAGGACCGAGCTGGTCAAGCCAGGGATGTGCGGGCCCAGCTCGCTGTTCATGGGCGAGGTCGGCGACTGGACCTGGGACACGGTCAGCGCGCTGTGCGGCACGAACGCCTTCGACGCGCGCAACGCCGCCGGCGACCCGACGTACCTGTCCTTCTACTACTTCCACGTCAGGGGCAGCCGCGACCTGCACGTCAACGCCCTGACGTTCGGCGACGAGCTGGAGGTCACCTCCCGGCTGTTCGGCTTCGGCAGCGAGTCGGTGCTGGCCCTGCACCGGATCGGCCGCGGCGGCGGCCGGACGGGCGAGCTCGACCCCGACCGCTTCTACGCCTTCGACGACCCCGGCTGCATCTACGTCGAGACCTTCAACCGCTGGATCTCGCGCAGCGCGCCCGGCAGCAACGAGGGGCTGGTCAAGTCGTCGCCGGTGGACTTCAGGCACGAGCACCTGCCGAGGCTGCCCGGCGCGTACTCGCCGCGGAAGGTGTACGGCCACGCGAGGAGCACCGGCACGTTCCTGGCCCGCAAACCGGACGACCCGGTCACGTTCACCGCCGACTACCCGGTGGAGCCGTCCAGGGACCTGAACGGCGTGGGCCTGCTCTACTTCGCCTCCTACTTCGCGATCGTCGACTGGGTGCTGCTGCGCTTCTGGCGCAGCCGGGGGATCGGCGTCGCCGACTTCCTCCGGCGGGTCGTGCTCGACCAGCGGCTGTGCTACCTGGGCAACGCGAACGCCGACTCGGTGCTGCGGGTGAGCCTGGAGTGCTGGCCGGCGCCGGAGGACGAGAACGAGGAGATCGTCAACCTCGTCATGGAGGACCGGGGCCGCACGATCGCGGTCAGCACCCTGCGCGTTCTCAGGAGGGGAGACACCGATGACGACGCGTGAACACGTCGAGGGCGTCGTGCACAAGACGATCGACGAGATCCTGCCCGGCGTCGAGATCGACGGCCGGGCGCACCTGAAGGACCTGGGCGCGGACTCCGTGGACCGGGTCGAGATCATCCTGGCCGTGCTCGACCGGCTCGGCGTGCGCGAGCCGCTGTCCTCCTTCGGCGGCGTGCCCAGCATCGACGCCCTGGTCGACTTCCTGTGGGAGCGTGTGAGGTGAACGTCGGAATCGAGGCACTCAACGTCTACTGCGGCCTGGCCCAGATCCCGGTGCCGGAGCTGTTCGAGGGGCGCGGGCTCGACGCCGAGCGCCTGGGCAACCTGATGATGCGCAACCGCTCGGTCGGCCTGCCCTTCGAGGACCCGGTGACCAACGCCGTCAACGCGGCCCGGCCGATCGCCGGCGACGACCGGATCGAGATCCTGATCACCTCCACCGAGTCCGGCCTCGACTACAGCAAGTCGGTGGCCTCCTACGTGCACGAATACCTGGGGCTGCCCAGGAGCTGCCGGGTCGTGGAGGTCAAGCAGGCGTGCTACGCGGCCACGGCGGCCGTCCAGCTCGCCGCCGCGTACGTCGCCTCGGGCGTGTCGCCCGGCGCGAAGGCGCTGGTGATCGCGACGGACGTGTCCCTGGTGGACGAGCGCGCCGCCTACGCCGAGCCCGCCATGGGCGCCGGGGCGGCGGCCGTGCTGATCAGCGACCGGCCGAAGATCCTGGACCTGGATCTGGGGGCGTTCGGCAACCACAGCTACGAGACGATGGACTCGGCCCGGCCGGGGCCGACGTTCGACATCGCCGACTCCGACCGCTCGCTGTTCGCCTACCTCGACTGCCTGACCAGCTGCCTGGCCGGCTACCGGTCCAGGGTCGAGGACGCCGACTTCGCCACCACCTTCGACTATCTGGCCATGCACACCCCGTTCGCCGGGATGGTCAAGGCCGCGCACCGCAAGCTGATGCGCGAGTCGGGCGGCGGCACGGCGTCGGTCGAGGAGGACTTCGAGCGGCGGGTGCTGCCCTCGCTCGGCTACCCCAGACGGGTGGGCAACCTCTGCTCCGGCTCGGTCTACCTGGCCCTGGCCAGCCTGATCGACCACGCCACCCTGGACGGCCCGGCCCGGGTCGGCCTCTACTCCTACGGCTCGGGCTGCTCCTCGGAGTTCTTCAGCGGCCTGGTCGACGAGGAGTCGGCGAGCACGCTGGCCGCGATGCGGATCGGCGAGCACCTGGACGGCCGCTGCGAACTCGGCTTCGAGGAGTACGCGGCGCTGCTGCCCGAGACCCTGACCTGCCTCGTGCCGGAGCGGGACAGGCAGGTCGACGTGGGCGCGTACGAGCACCTGCTCGGCCGAGCCCGCTTCGACCGCGACCTCCTGGTGAACACCGGGACGAAGGACTACCACCGAACCTACGAATGGCTGGCACCATGACCAACGCGGAGATATTCGAGACCGTCAAGCAGAACGTCCTGAAGGTGCTGCCGGACCTGCGGCCCGGCGACGTGACGACCGAGGGCACCCTGACCGACCTGGGCGCGAACAGCGTCGACCGGGCCGACGTGGTCACCATGAGCATGGAGGACCTCGGGCTGACCGTGCCGGTGTCGGAGTTCCAGGAGGTGCACGACATCCGGTCCCTGGTGGACCTGCTGGCGAGGCATTCATGAAGGTCGTCGTCACCGGCATGGGCATCGTCTGCTCGATCGCCTCCACCGTCCCGTCGTTCACCAGGGCGCTGCGGGCCGGACGGTGCGGGATCGGGCCGGTGCCCGACCCCGGCGACGGCGGGCCGCGCCTGGCCGCCCTGGTCAAGGGCTTCCGCTTCCGGGAGGCGGTGGCGGCCCGCCGCCGTCTGCCCGAGGAGATCGTGCGCAGCGCGCTGCGGGCGGCCAACCGCTCGCCGCAGCCGCTGCAGATGGACCTGGTCGCCGCCATGCAGGCGTACGAGCAGGCGGGGCTGCACGAGGCGCGGGCCGACCCCGAGCGGATGGGCCTGGTCGTGGCCGGGCACAACCTCAGCTCCGGCTACGCCCACGACCTGCACCCCAAGTACGAGGACAACCCCGCCCACCTGCCGGCCAGGTTCGCGCTGCACTTCATGGACACCGACCGGGTGGGCACGCTCAGCCAGGTGTTCGGCATCAGGGGCGAGGGCTACACCGTGGGCGGCGCCTCGGCCAGCGGCAACGTCGGCATCATCAACGCCAGCCGGCTGGTGGAGTCGGGGGCGGTGGACGTCTGCCTGGTGGTGGGCGCCATGACCGACCTGTCGCCGATGGAGAAGCGCGGCCTGGCCACGCTCGGCGCGGTCGCCGGCGTGGAGGAGCCGCAGGAGGCCAGGTGCCGGCCGTTCGACGAGGAGCACGAGGGGTTCGTGCCCGGCCAGGGCGCCGGCTGCGTCGTGCTGGAGAGCGCCCGCTCGGCCGCCGCCCGCGGCGCGACGGCGCTGGCCGAGCTGTGCGGCTACGACCTGAAGCTGGACGCCAACAGCCTGCCCGACCCGCGCGAGGAGGGCGAGGCCAAGGTGATGATCAACGCCATGGCCAACGCGGGCGTCGGGCCGCGCGACATCGACTACGTCAACGCCCACGCCACGGCGACGCCCAGCGGCGACGTGGCCGAGCTGGCCGCGCTGCGCAGGGCGCTGGGCGACAGCTTCGGCCGGCCGTGGATCAACTCCACCAAGGGGCTGATCGGCCACTGCATGTGCGCGGCCGGCGTGGTGGAGGCGATCGCGACCGTGGTGCAGATGCGCCGCGGCTTCGTCCATCCGAACCTGAACCTGCGCCATCCGATCAACCGCGACTGCCGGCTCGCACCCGGCAGGCTGCGGGCCGCCGACATCCGTTACGCGCTGTCCAACAGCTTCGGATTCGGCGGCTTCAACACCTGCATCGTCCTCGGACGCGAGCGTTGACCGAAGGCCGACGCATAGCGCCCAGGGTCAGGGGTAGCGAAAAAGAGAGCAAAAAAGGGAGCTGACATGACTACCCAAGGTAAGGGCTCGTACCAGATCACCGGTTGGGACGAGAAGCCCTACGAGGAGAAGAAGGGCCAGCCCAAGCTCACTCAGGCCCACGTCACCAACGCCTGGACCGGCGACATCGAAGGCGAGGGGCAGGCCGAGTACCTGATGGCCTACGCCAGCGACACCGAGGCCAGCTTCGTCGGCCTGCAGAAGGTCGTCGGGAGCGTCCGCGGCAAGAAGGGCTCCTTCGTGCTGCAGGCGACCGGCACCTTCGACGGCGGCGTGGCCAAGGCCGACTGGTCCGTCGTGCCGAACTCCGGCACGGAGGAGCTGAAGGGGCTGAGCGGCAAGGGAGGGTACGTCTCCAAGACCGACGGCTCGGCGGAGGTCACCCTCAACTTCAACCTCAAGTAGGCGCTGCACGCAGTCGAGTACGCGGGGCCCTCGGCCCCGCGTACTCGCATGTCAGGAACTGCTCAGTGTTGAGCAGACCGCCTCGCACCCGCGCGCGACGATGGCCGCATGGACACTGAAGTGATCGTCGTCGGTGGCGGCCAGAGCGGGCTCGTCGCGGGCTACTACCTGAAACAGGCCGGCATCCCCTTCGTCATCCTCGACGAGGAACCCCGGCTCGGCGAGGCGTGGCGGCAGCGCTGGGACTCCCTGGAGCTGTTCACGATCGCCGAGTACTGTGCCCTGCCCGGCCTGCGCTTCCCCGGCCGGAAGAACCGCTTCCCCACCAAGGAGGAGATGGCCGACTACGTCGAGGCGTACGGCGAGGAGTTCGACCTGCCGGTCAGGCTCGGCACCCGCGTCACCTCCCTGGAGCCGATCGAGGGCGGCTACCGGCTGGAGACCACGAAGGGCACGTACGAGGCGCCGCAGGTGATCATCGCGACCGGCGCCTACCGGGTGCCGAAGGTGCCGGAGCTCGCGGGCAGGCTGGACCCCGAGGTCTACCAGGTGCACACCGGCCGTTACCGCAACCCGTCCCAGGTGCCCGGCGGGACCGTCGTCGTGGTCGGCGCGGCGAACTCCGGCGCCCAGATCGCGCCCGAGCTGGCCGCCGGCCGCCGCGTGCTGCTGTCGCAGGGCTCGCCGCTGCCGCACTTCGGCCGCCGGTTCCTGGGCAAGGGCCTGCACTGGTGGGGCGACAAGTTCGGGCTGATCGCCAAGCCGCTGATGGGCGAGCGTGACCGGCTGCACAAGAAGACGATCCTGGTCGGGCCGAGCCTGAAGAAGCTGGCCAAGCGGCACCGCTTCGAGCTCGTGGGCCGTACGGTCGACGCCGAGGGCCGCACGATGCGCTTCGAGGACGGCCGCTCGGCCGACGTCGACGCCGTCGTCTGGGCGACCGGCTTCCGCTACGACTACTCCTGGGTGCACGCGCCCATCCATGACGACGGCGGCGGCATCACGCAGGACCGCGGCGTGACCGCCGCCCCCGGCCTCTACGTCCTCGGCATGCAGTGCCAGCACTCCTACGGTTCGGCGCTCATCTGGTGGGTAAAGGACGACGCGGCTTATCTGGTCGAGCGCATCAGGCAGTTCCGTCCCCAGGCGGTGGCGGGCAGAAGGGGTTGAGCGACATGTCCAGGCAGGTGGCGCTGCTACGCGGGGTGAACGTCGGCGGCCGGAACATGGTGAGCATGGCCGAGCTGCGCAAGCTGCTGGAGGGCCTCGGCTTCGAGGACGTCAAGACGCACCTGCAGAGCGGCAACGTCGTCTACACCAGCGGGAAGAGCCCCGACAAGGCGGCGGCCGAGATCCAGGCCGCGCTCGCCCGCGACCTGGGCGTCTCGGTGCCCGTCCTGGCCAGGACGGGCACCGAGCTGGGCGAGATCCTCAAGGCCAACCCGCTCGGGGACGTCGCCGACGACGACGCCCTGCACCTCGTCACGTTCCTGTCGGACAAGCCCGACGCCGGGCCGATCAAGGCGCTCGACCCCGAGGCCTTCAAGCCCGACGTGTTCCGGCACGTCGGCAAGGAGATCTACGTCTGGTGCCCCGACGGGGTGCGCAACACCAAGCTGTCCTACTCCTTCTGGGAGAAGAAGCTCGGCGTCACCGCCACCGCCCGCAACTGGAAGACCGTCTCCAAGCTGCACGAGCTGGCCACCGCCGGTTAGCCCGCCAGCTCGCGCTTGAGCGTCTTGCCGATCGGCCCGCGCGGCAGCGACTTCACGACCACGTACCGCGCCGGCCGCTCGGCCGGGTCCAGCCGGTCGGCGGCGAAGGCGCGCAGCTCGTCCTCGGGCACGGGCGAGCGCAGCACGACGGCCGCCGTGACGCCCTGCGGCCCCTGGACCGCGGCCGCCTCGACCACCTCGGGATGCCAGTGCAGGGCGTGCTCGACCCGCAGCGAGGAGATCCGGCGCCCGCCGGCGGTGATGACGTCGGCGGCCCGGTCGAAGAAGCGCAGCCGGCCCTCCCCGTCCAGTTCGCCCAGGTCGCCCATGTGGGTCCAGCCGTCGCGGAAGGTGCGCTCGTCGGCGGCGGCGTCGGTCAGGTAGCGGCGGCGGGGGGCGGCCGAGCGCAGGCAGATCTCGCCCGCGTCGGTGACCTTCACCTCGGTGCCCGCGCTCGGCAGGCCCAGCAGGCCCTCGTCGGCCTCCGTGGGCGGCGTCTCCACCGGGCGGTGCACGAAGGCGGGGGCCGACTCCGTCGAGCCGTAGCCGATGACGATCCGCACGCCCGGCAGGGCCTCCATGAGCCGGGCCACCGTGGCCATCGGCACCGGCGCCGAGCCCAGCATGAGCGCCCGCAGGCCGGACAGGTCGTACCGCTCGTGCCAGCCGTGCGCCACCATCCGGGTCGCGGTGGACGGCGGGACGATCGCCATCGGCACCCGCAGCTTCTCCAGCATGCGGGCCACGTTCTCCGGCCCGAGGTCGGTCAGCACGTGCGTGGTCGCCGGGGCGGTCATCGCCGTCATCAGCGCGCTGTGCCCGGCGTTCGTGCCCAGCGGGACGGCGGCCAGCACCCCGTCCACGCCGGTGAACAGCTTCCCGCGGCCCTCGTGGCCGTAGGTGAGGTTCGCGACGGGGACGGCCACGGCCTTGGGGCGGCCGGTCGTGCCCGAGGTGTAGAGGATCTCGGCGACGTCGTCGTCCCGCGTGCCCGCCGCGTCACCGAGGGGGCCGGGCAGCACCTGGCTCACCCCGCACTCGGCCAGGCGGGCGCGGGCCTCGTCCTCCGGCAGCGCGGGCGGCAGCCCGAGCACGGTGCCGCCGGCCAGGTGCACGGCGACGGCGGCGACGGCGTGCCCGATCCAGTCGTCGTGCCGCAGCGCCGTCCTGACGGGGGCCAGCCGGGCGGCCAGCTCCTCCGACCGGGCGGTCCAGTCGGCCACCCGCAGCTCGCGCTCGCCGTCCACGACAAGTGCCACATGATCGCCCGGACGGGCGCTGACCAGTTCTGCCGGGTTCGTCGTCATGCGGCCGATGGTAGGAAGCCGGGCGCTCCCCGGATGCTCAGTGTTGAGCAGACCCGGGAGGCGCTTTCGTGTGGGCTGGAGTCGGCATGGGTCCGCGAAGAAGTGGGACGGCTGCCAAGAACAAGGGAGGCGATGACATGAACCAAACCGGTTCGAGTACGCGCGGCCAGCTGTTCGCCACCATCGGCGCACTCCTGGCCCTGGCGCTGGCGTCGATCGACGTCTCGGTGGTGGGGGCGGCGATGCCCCGGATCGCCGCCGACCTGCACGGCCTGTCGCTGTACGCGTGGGTGGGGGTCTCCTACGCCGTCGCGGCCGCCGTCGTCGTGCCGATCGCCGGGAAGCTCGGCGACATGTTCGGCCGCAAACCGGTGCTGCTCGTCGGCCTGGCGGGCTTCCTGGTGGCGTCGTGGCTGTGCGGCGCGGCCCAGACGATGCCCCAGCTCGTCGGCGCGCGAGGGCTGGCGGGGCTGTTCGGCGGCGTGCTGATGGCCAACGTCTTCACGCTGCTCGCCGACGTCTACACGCCAGAGCGCCGCACCCAGATGCAGGGCGTCTTCTTCGGCTTCTCCGGCCTCAGCATGGTGATCGGGCCGCCGCTCGGCGGGTTCATCACCGATAACTGGAGCTGGCGCTGGGTCTTCTACGTCAACGTGCCCATCGGGCTGCTCGCGATCGCCGCCGTGCTCATCGGCGTGCCGTTCGTGCGCACCGGCGCGAGCTGGCGCGACATCGACTTCGCCGGCGTCGTCACGCTGGTGGCCGGGCTCGTCCCGATCCTGATCGGGCTCACGCTCACCGGCGACCGGCACGCCTGGACCTCGCCCGAGGTGCTGGCGCTGCTGATCGGCGGCGCCGTGCTGCTGGTGGCGTTCTACTTCGTCGAGACGCGGGTGGCCAAGAACCCGCTGGTGCCGTTCGCGCTGTTCCGCAGCAACCAGGTGTCGGTCATGGCCGTGGTGGCCTTCTTCTCCGCGTTCGCCATGATGGGCACGGCCTTCTACGTGCCGCTGCTCTACCAGGGCGTGCTCGGTGTGAGCGCGACCCACTCCGGCACGCTGCTGATCCCGATGATGCTCGGCCTGATGCTCATGGCCCCGATCGCCGGCAAGGCGATGACGGCCATGCCGCGCTACCGGCTGCTCGGCGTCTTCGCCATGGCCGCCATCGTCGCCGGGCTGCTGATCCTGTCGGCCGTCGGGCCGGACAGCGGCCAGGGCCTGCCGATCGTCGCCATGGTGCTCATCGGCGTCGGCATCGGCATCGCGTTCCCCATGGCCACGGCCGTCACGCAGAGCGCGATCCCGATGGAGCAGGTGGGCGTCGGCACCAGCCAGATCCAGTTCTGGCGGATGATCGCCGGGCCGGTCTCGCTGGCGATCCTCGGCTCGATCATGTCGTCCCGGCTCGGCGTGGCCGGTCAGGGCGGCGAGGGCGTCGCGCCGGCGGTGCTCGCCGACGCGCTGGGCGACCTGTTCCTCGCCTGCGCGATCGCGGTCGGCATCGGCCTGGTGGCCAGCCTCTTCCTGAAGGAGGTCCCGCTGCGCGACATGTCCATGGGCAGGTCGAAGGCGGGCAAGGCCGACCAGAAGACCGCGCCCAACCAGGGACGCGCCGCCAGGGCGTGACCCCGGCGCACCGGGTGGCGGGGCCGTGCGCGGCCCCGCCATCGCCATGTCCGCACGGGCCTGCTCACAGTTGAGCAGACGTACGCGGCCACCGAGGCGAGGCTGCTGCCATGGACTCCTACCCCATCCCCAGGACGTGCCCGCTGGATCCGCCGTCCGAATACCGGGACCTGCAGGCGGGGCGGCCCATCACGCGCGTCCGGCTGGACTTCGACGGGAGCGAGGTCTGGCTGGTGACGCGGTACGAGGACGCCCGCGCCGTGCTCGGCGACGCCCGGTTCAGCTCCGACTTCGCCACCCCCGGCTTCCCGGCCCGGCTCACCTCGCAGCCTCCGGGGCCGGGCACCTTCATCAGGATGGACCCGCCCGACCACTCGCGGCTGCGCCGCCTGCTGCTGCCGGAGTTCAACCGCAGGCGGGTGGAGGCGCTGCGCCCGGCCATCCGGCGCATCACCGAGGCGCTCGTCGGCGAGATGGCCGCCCAGGGCCCGCCGGCCGACCTGGTCCAGACGCTGGCCCTGCCGCTGCCGTCCCAGGTCATCACCGAGCTGCTCGGCGTGCCGTACGAGGACCGCGACTACTTCCACGAGACCACCAAGGTCATCGGCGACCGCAACGTGGAGCCCGAGCAGCGCATGAAGGTCCGCGAGGACCTGCGCCACTACCTGGAGCGGCTGGTCGCCGAGCGCGAGCAGCGGCCCGCCGACGACCTGCTCAGCCGGCTCGGCGCCCACCGCGAGGCGGCCAAGGTCAGCCGGGAGGAGGTCGTCGGCATCGCCACGCTGCTGATGGTGGCCGGCTACGAGACCATCGCCAACCAGATCGGCGTGGGCACCGTGGCGCTGCTGGAGAACCCCGATCGCCTGGCCGAGCTGCGCGAACGCCCCGAGGCGCTGCCCGCCGCCATCGAGGAGATCATCCGCCACCAGACCGTCATCGACTACGGCGCCCGCCGCGCGGCCACCGCCGACGTCGAGGTCGGCGGCAGGCTGATCAGGAAGGGCGAGGGCGTGGTCGTCGTGCTGGCCGCGGCCAACCGCGACGAGGAGGTGTGGGCCGACCCGGACCGGCTGGACTTTGGCCGCTTCGGCGACCTCGCCGACCGGCAGGAGCACCTGTCCTTCGGCTTCGGCATCCACCAGTGCATGGGCCAGCTGCTGGCCCGCGCGCAGCTGGAGATCGCCTGGTCCACGCTGTTCGCCCGGCTCCCGGGGCTGCGCCTCGCGGTGCCGCTGGAGGAGGTGCCCTTCCGCTCCGACATGTTCGTGTACGGCGTGCACGCCCTCCCGGTGACCTGGGGATGAACCGCGACCCGCGGGACCGGGTCCGCGCGCTCTTCGACCCCGGGACCCTCCGGCCGCTGCCCGGCGACGATGACGGCGACGACGGCTGCGGCGTGCTCGCCGCCCGCGGCGGCATCGGCGGCGTGCCGGCCGTCGCCTACGCCACCGACCCCGGCCGGATGGGCGGCGCGATGGGCGCCGAGGGCTGCGCCCGCATCGTGCGGGCCATCGACCTCGGCGTCCGGGAGCGGGCGCCCGTCGTCGGCCTCTGGCACTCCGGCGGCGCCCGGCTGGGCGAGGGCGTCACCGCGCTGGACGGCGTCGGCCAGGTGTTCGCCGCGATGGTCCGGGCCTCCGGCGCCGTCCCGCAGATCTCTGTCGTGCTCGGCCCGGCCGCCGGCGGCGCTGCCTACGGCCCGGCGCTCACCGATGTGGTGATCATGAGCGAGAGCGGGCGCGTCTTCGTCACCGGCCCGGACGTCGTCCGCAAGGTCACCGGCGAGGACGTCGACATGGAACGGCTCGGCGGCCCCGACCCGCACAGCAGGCGCAGCGGCCTGGCCCACCTCACCGCCCCGGACGACGAGGGCGCCATCGCCGCCGCCCGCCGGATCACCACCCTGCTCGGCGGCCAGGGCGAGCTGCGCCCCTGGGAGGCCCGCGACGACCCCGAGCTCGGCGGCCTGCTGCCCGAACGCGCCAGGCGCGCCTACGACGTGCACCCGATCGTCGCCCGGCTGCTCGACGGCCCCGGCGAGGAGCTGCACCCGAAGTGGGCGCCCAACCTCGTCACCGCGCTCGGCCGGCTGACCGGCAGGACCGTCGGTGTCATCGCCAACAACCCGCTGCGCAAGGGGGGCTGCCTCGACGCGGCGGCGGCCGAGAAGGCCGCGCGGTTCGTCCGCATGTGCGACTCGCTCGGCGTGCCGCTCGTCGTGCTCGTGGACGTGCCCGGCTACCTGCCCGGCGTCCGGCAGGAGTGGGACGGCGTGGTCCGGCGCGGCGCCAAGCTGCTGCACGCCTTCGCCGAGGCCGTCGTGCCCCGCGTGACGCTCGTGCTGCGCAAGTCCTACGGCGGCGCGTACGTCGCCATGAACTCCCGCGCCCTGGGCGCCTCCGCGGTCTACGCCTGGCCCACCGCCGAGGTGGCCGTCATGGGCGCCGAGGCGGCCGTGGACATCCTGCACCGCAGGAAGCTGCGCGACGGCCCGCGGGACGGGCGCGAGGAGCTGCGCCGCCGGCTCGTCGCCGAGCACGAACGCGAGGCCGGCGGCGTCGGCAAGGCCGTGGAGATCGGCGTCGTGGACGAGGTGATCGAGCCTGCCGGCACCCGGCGGCGGCTCGCCGAGGCCCTGCTCAAGGCCGTGCCGCTGCGCGGCGACCACACCAACATCCCGCTGTGAAGCCCCTGCTCACTATTGAGCAGGCAGCACGGCGGGCCCTCATTAGCGTGACGAACAAGCCGACAGACGGAGTGGAACGATGACCAACCCGAATCCCGTCATCCCGCCGGCCGAGCAGCAGACCTCGGTGCCCGCGGCGGATCTGATCAACTCGGCCACGGCCGGCGTGATCGTCGAGCGGACCGCCCAGGTCAGGAACGGCTCCCACGCCAAGGGGCGCAAGTTCGCCCGCATGATGGCCGAGATGGTGACCGCCAAGCAGGTGGGAGTCGCCAGCGTCTTCCTGTACGAGGAGACGTTCGGGACCAAGGACCGCCTGCACTGGCTGATCCACCTCAGCTCGCTGCACGCCTACGAGCAGATGGTGCACATGGGCACCTCCGACGACGAGTACCGCGACAACACCGCCGACAGCGGCTGGGACGAGATCTTCGTCGACGGCAGCATGACCGAGACCGTGCTGCTGCCGCAGTTCTGGGGCATGTACGGGACCGCGGTCGACGGCGAGCGCGAGAAGCAGTCCACCGTCTACCTGCAGCAGGGCGAGATCACCGGGCTGCCCGGCGCCCGCGAGCAGGTGCCGCAGCCCTACGAGCAGCTCGTCCACTCGGGCAACTGCGGCCTGCTGCTGCACCGGACCGCCCAGCTCGACTACGACTTCCGGTCCGAGGGGCGCACGTTCGCCCGCGAGGCCGCCGAGTCCATCAACGAGAACCTGCCCGGCGAGGCCACCGTCTTCGTCTACGAGGAGGCCTTCGGCGCGGCCGACCGCATCCACTGGCTGATCCACATGAAGTCGCTGAGCACCTACTACAAGGTCCTGGCGCTGCACGTGAAGGACGAGAAGGTGCGGGACCTGTACTTCCAGCAGCGCATCGCGCCCGAGCGCGGCGGCGGCACCTGGGCCAGGATGTTCGTGCCCGGCAGCATGCACGACACCGGCCTCACCCCGCACCACTGGGGGATGTACGCGACATGATCGGCCGCTGCCTGCACGAGATCTTCGCCGAGCGCGCCGCGAAGGCCCCCGACCGGATCGCCGTCACCTGCGGCGCCGAGGAGATCAGCTACGGAGACCTGGACGCCCGGGCCGACCGGCTGGCCTGCCTGCTGCAGGCCGCGGGGACCGGCCCCGGCGTGCTGGTGGGGCTGTGCGCGGACCGTGGCATCGACCTGGTGGCCGGGCTGCTCGCGATACTCAAGGCGGGCGGCGCGTACGTGCCGATCGACCCCGGCTACCCGGCGGGGCGGATCGCGTACCTGCTGGAGGACAGCGGGGTCCGCACGGTCGTCACGACGTCCGGGGTGGCCGGCCGGCTCGGCGGCGTCCTGCCCGGCGACGTCGTGCTCGCCGACACCGAGCCGCCCGATGGACGTCCCGCGGCCACGGCCCGCGACGAGGACCTGGCCTACGTCATCTACACCTCGGGCTCGACCGGCGCGCCCAAGGGGGTGCTGGTCGAGCACCGCAACGTCGTGCGCCTGCTGGAGCGGACCGAGCAGTGGTTCGGCTTCGGCGACGACGACGTCTGGACGCTCTTCCACTCCGTCAGCTTCGACTTCTCGGTGTGGGAGCTCTGGGGCGCGCTGCTGTACGGCGGCCGGCTGGTGATCGTCCCGGCCGAGGTGGCCAGGTCGCCCGAGTCGCTGCGCCGGCTGCTGGTGGCGGAGGGCGTCACCGTGCTGAACCAGACGCCCTCCGCGTTCCGGCACCTGGTGGCGGCCGACGCCCGGCAGGAGGAGCCGTCGCCGTACCGGCTGCGCCGGATCGTCTTCGGCGGCGAGCGGCTGGACGTCGAGCTGCTGGCCCCGTGGATCGACCGCTACGGCGACGAGCACCCGCAGCTCGTCAACATGTACGGCATCACCGAGACCACCGTCCACGTGACCTACCGCCGCGTCCGCGCGGCCGACCTCGACCACCCGGAGCTGAGCCCGATCGGCGTGCCCATCCCGGACCTGCGCCTCGACGTGCTCGACGAGCACGGCCGCCCGGCGACCACGGGGAACCTGCACGTCTCCGGCCCCGGGCTCGCCCGCGGCTACCTGGACCGGCCCGAGCTGACCGCCGAGCGGTTCAGGATCACGCCGGACGGCGGGCGCCGCTACGACTCCGGCGACGTCGTCACCCGCCTGCCCGGCGGCGAGTACGCCTACCTCGGGCGGTCCGACGACCAGATCAAGGTCCGCGGGTTCCGCCTGGAGCCCAGGGAGATCGAGCTGTGCCTGCTCGGCCATCCGGGGGTCGCCCACGCGGTGGTGGCCCACCGCGACTACGGCGAGGGCGACGTCCGGCTGCTGGCCTTCGTCGTGCCGGACGGCGATCCGGGGCCGGACCTGATCGACCAGCTCACCGAGCGGGCCGCGAACCGGCTGCCGGCGCACGCCCGCCCGTCCACCTACCACATCGTGTCGGAGATCCCCATGACGCCGCAGGGAAAGGCGGACCGCGCCGCTCTGGCCAGGTCCGCGCAGGCATCGTCGGCCGCCAAGGTCGTGCAGCGCATCGCCGAGGACGTGCTCGAACGCGACGAGGTGCCACCCCGGGTGGACCTGTTCGACCTGGGCGCGACCTCGCTGGCGATGACCCGCATCATCGCCCAGGTGAACGAGCGCTTCGGGCTGGAGCTGACGGGACGCGAACTGGAGGAGGAGGCGTCGGTCGCCGCCCTGGCCTCCTGCGTCGAGGAACGACTGACCGTGAGGGGATAGACCCATGCACGAGACCACCGTCCGGGGCGAGTACTCGATGACCCCGGAGGAGCTGAAGAGCTTCCACACCCAGGGCTACTTCGGCCCGTTCAAGGTCTACGAGATCGACGAGATGCGCCAGAACTGGCGGCGCGAGCGCATGCGTCTCATGGACCGCAGCAACGCCGTCTACCGCGACGACGCCGCCTCGGGCAACACCAACATCTCCAACTACGACCGGCACCTGGACTCGCCCTTCCTGGCCGACCACATCAGCCGGCCGCAGATCGTGGACCGCGTGGTCAGCGTGCTCGGCCCGGACGTGCTCTGCTGGCGCACCGAGTTCTTCCCCAAGTACCCCGGGGACGAGGGCACCGACTGGCACCAGGCCGACACCTTCGCCAACGCCTCCGGCAAGCCGCAGATCGTCTGGCCGCAGGCGGAGGAGTTCGGCGGCACCATCACCGTCTGGACCGCCTTCACCGAGGCGAACGAGGACACCGGGTGCCTGCAGTTCATCCCCGGCACCCACGAGACGATGTTCTACGACGAGACCAAGCGCATGCACTACGACCCCAACAAGATCAACAAGGAGGATAAGGACGGCGTCCGGCGCGGCTTCTTCGGCTACGACTACCGCGACCTGCAGATCGACCCCGACTGGAAGCCCGACGAGTCGCAGGCCGTCTCCATGGTGATGAGGCCGGGGGAGGCCATCCTGTTCTGGTCGACGCTCATGCACGCCTCGCTGCCGCACAAGGGCCTGACCGACGAGATGCGCCTGGGGTTCGCCGCCCGGTACGTCCCGACCAAGGTCGACGTCTACCCGGACACCGACGAGATCGAGGAGTACGGCGGCCGGGTCAGCCTGGACCGGTACGGCGCCGTCCTGGTCACCGGGCAGAACACCAACCCGAACAACCGGATCGCCACGGCCACCACCACCGGCCATCCCTTCACCACCCGATGAGGCCCGCCGTGACCTCCCGAAGCCCACGGCGCGCGGCGACCCGTTCGCCCTCCGGCCACCCGACCTCTGCCCGCCCACAGCACGCGGCGACCCGCGCGCCTTCTGACAACCCACGGAATGCGGTGATCATCTCGTGGCCGCCGAACTGAGACGTCTGACCCGGGCCGTGCAGGACGCGCGGCCGCTGGCGGACGTCCTGCGGCATCCGGTGCGCCTGGCCGGCCCGCCCGGCCTCGCCTCCCTCCTGGGCCGTGTGACCCGACGGCTGGGCGCACCGGACTTCGCCCTGACCGACCAGGACTCGCTCGACACCTTCGAACGCCTGGTCAGCGACCATCTCGCGCTGCGCGACGGCATGGGCGAGGACCTGCCGCCGGACACCGTCGACGAGGTCGTAGATGGCGCGGCGCGGGACGGCTTCGAGGGGTTGTGCACGCGCGAGGAGGTCGCGCGGGCGGACGGGGGCCCGCCGCTGCCTGCCTACGCGGCCGGCGACCCGCAGGCCCCGGCCGTCGTGATCGTGGCCGCCTGCGGCATGCCGGCCCGTCTGTGCGAGCAGTGGATGCGGTTCCTGTCCCGCACCCATCACGTCCTCACCTGGGAGACCCGCGAGTTGTTCGGGCCGGTTTCCGCGGCGGAGCCGCCGGACGTGGGGGTGACGGCGCAGGCCGGCGACCTTTTCGCGGTCATGGACCATTTCGGCGTCCGGCGCGCGCACTTGATGTGCCTGTGCGGCGGAGCCGTCATCGGCCTGGCCGCCGCGCACCTCGATCCCGCCCGCGTCGGCTCGCTCAGCCTGTGGCACGGCGACTTCGCCGCCGTCAAGGGCGCCGACCGGACCCACCACCAGCAGAACCTGGTGGCGCTCATGGAGATGGCCGCGGCCGGCCCCGACCGGGCCGCCGCCATCCATCCCGTGCTCTGCCAGACGATGCTCTCCTCGGTGCCGCCCGACCTGGCGCACCTGGTGGTCTACCCGTACGCGACGCCGGAGTTGCTGCACCGCTACTGCCGACTGAACGGCGAGATCATGACGACGGACGTGAGCCCGTGGCTGGCCGGGATCGACCGGCCCGTCCTGGTGGTCTCCAGTCACGACGACGAGACCGCCCACCCGGCGGGGTCGAAGGCGGTGGCGGCGGCGCTGCCGGACGCCGTCCTGCATCTGCGGGCGCACGGCGACCACATATCGCTGTTCAAGGGTGACCCGGAGTTGATGGATATGGCCCGGGACTTTATTGACGCCGCCGCGGTCCGATAACGGCCGAAATTTGCTTCCAGGCAATTCTCCGGACATGTCAGAGAATTATGGGGCAGCTTGTTAATCAGTCGATTGATGGGTAGGGGCAACGACAACATGAAATGAATTCCGAGGGGCGGGGTAAATGAAGCCATCCGACGCTGCGCGACTGAGAGCCGGGCTCCGCTCCTTCATCTCCCAGGAAACGTCGGGCGCCTGCTCGATCCGGGTGCCGAAACGCGCCAACATCTACAACTGCGGCCAGCGCGACAGCAACATCTACGTGATCGAGAGCGGCCAGGTCAAGACCCAGATGTACGCGCGCTGCGGCAAGGAATGCCTGCTCTCGATCTTCACCGCCGGCGACATCTTCGGCGAGTCCTCCCTGCTCGGGGCCGAGCGCAGCGAGACGGCCACCGCCATGCGGACCACCTGGGTGCGTCGCATCCCGGCCGCCCGCTTCCGCGCCGCCATGGCCGACAACGAACTCATGGACGGGTTCATCGACTATCTCGCGCTACGCCTGCGGGAACAGCAGGAAGTGATCGCGACAATGGTCACGATGGACAGCGAGCAGCGCCTGGCCTCCGTTCTCCTGCGCTTATCGAGAAAGATCGGTAAGCGCCGTGCCCCGAATGTGCGGGCCATCGAGGAGCGCATCACCCAGGAAGAACTCTCCGGCATGGTCGGCACCACCCGGTCGCGCGTCGGATTCTTCCTCAAACGATTCAAGGACGCCGGCCTGGTCCTGCCCACCTCCGACCCGTTCCTGGTCGTGGACGAGGAGCGCCTGGCCGAGTACGTCGACGAGGTCAACTGACGGAGCCGCCCCCGGCCCGGTCCGCGCGCGGCGGGCCGGGCCGGGCCGCGTTTCAGCAGGAGATCAGCTCGAACGGCACCGCCGGACGGCCGCCGAACCGCTGACCCGCGGCGTTCACGAACCCCTCCAGCGGCACCCGGGCGCCGCCCGGCGGCACCCCCAGCGCCGACAGGTACGCCGCGTGCGCCTCGACCGAGGCCAGCGCCGCGTCCAGGTATCCGGTCACGTCCACCGCGTGCGTCGGCCGGACGGAACCGGCGATCGCCACGTACTTGACGCCGCCCCACGGCTCGGCCCCGGCGTCGGGCAGGATCCAGCGGTTTCCCGCGTCGAGGACCGCGTCCAGCACGGCCCGGCCGGTGACGCGGTGGTCGGGGCTGTTCCACTTGCCGGTGAAGGTGAAGTCGTGGTGGTTGAAGGTGATCACCAGCTCGGGCTGGTGCCGGCGCAGCGCCGCCACCAGATCGTGCCGGAGCCGGGGGGAGTGCTCGATCCCGCCGTCGGGATGGTCGAGGAACTCCACCGACGAGACGCCGACGATGGCGGCGCTCGCCCGCTGCTCCTCCTCCCGCACCTTGCGCGCCTGGTCCGGCGGCATCGAGTCGATGCCCGCCTCGCCGCGGGTGAGCAGGAGGTAGCCGACCTGCTTGCCGGCGCCGGTCCAGGCGGCCACGGCGCCGGCGCTGCCGAACTCCATGTCGTCGGGGTGGGCCACGACGGCCAGTGCTCTCGTCCAGTCATCGGGCATGGGCTGTAAGTCGTCCGTCATGTCATTCCCCCTGACATGACGGAAGATCGCTAAACCTGATCGTCCGGCCCGTAGCGGCGGGCGATCTCCTGGGAGGAGGGCCAGCGGCTGTAGGCCGGCGAGCGCGGCCAGCCGCCGGGGGAGTCCTGCCATTCCTCCTGCCGCCCGTACGGCAGCAGGTCGATCAGCGCGAAGGTGTGCGTGAGCTGCTCGGTGCCCCGGCCGTCGGTGTGCCAGGTGCGGTACACGGCCTCGCCGTCGCGCAGGAACACGTTCACGGCGAAGCCCGCGCCGGGCGGCGCGCCGACGTCGGCCCCGAACGGGCTGCCGGCCGTCGAGTACCAGGGCATCCGGTTGCCGACCCGCCGCCGGTAGGCCAGTGCCTCGTCGATCGGGCCCTGGGTGACGACGACGAAGCGGGCGTCGTAGTCGTCCAGGAACTCCAGGCGGGTGAACTGCGCGGTGAACCCGGTGCATCCCGGGCACTGCCACTCCTTGCCCGGGAACCACATGTGGTTGTAGACGATCAGCTGCCGCCTGCCCGCGAAGACGTCCGCCAGCCGGACCGGCCCGTCCTCGCCCTCCAGGACGTAGTCGGGCATCCGCACCATCGGCAGGCGACGGCGCTGGGCGGCGATGGCGTCGAGCTCACGGGTGGCGGCCTTCTCCCTGGCCCGCAGCTCGTCGAGCCGGAGCCGCCAGGTCTCGGCGTCGACGACGGGCGGTAGTGCGTTCGCGCTCATGGTCCCTCACTGATCGGTCGCGGTTTCTCGAGGCACAGGGACAGACCGGCCGTGCCCGCGAAACTCATCGGCGGGCCCGCCCGTACGGACTCCCGAGCACGTCCTGGCGGTAGCCTTCTCCTTCGGGCAGGACCCGGGAGGGGGCGCGGATGCAGCTCGGCAATCTCGAACGGTCGATCATGGAAGCCCTGTGGCGGCATCCTCAGGGCATGTTCGCCCACGACCTCGCGGCCGGCCTGCCCTCCCGGCCCGCCGTCACGACGGTGCTTACCGTGCTGATGCGCCTGGCGAACAAGGGCATGGTCGTCCGCGAGCGCGTCGGCCGGGCCCACCTCTACAAGGCCACCGCGGGCAAGGACGCCTTCGTCGCCGAAGCCATGCGCGCGGCCCTGGCGGAGGCGGGCGACGTGGTGGCGGCCGTGCAGCGGTTCGTCGGCACGGTGACGCCCGAGGTGGCCGCGGCGCTGCGCGAGGCGCTGGAGGAGCAGGACGGACCGGCGCGGTGATCGCCTGGTTCGCCGCCGCCGGAGTGGCGCTGCTGCCGGTGACGCTGGGCGGCCGCGTCGCCCGCGCCCTGGCCGGAGCCGCCTGGTCGTACCGTTGCCCGCCCGCTGCACCTCCCGGCCCTGGCCTGGTCGGCGGGGCTGCTGAGCTGGTTGTCCGTGCACACGGCGCGGGCCACGGCCAAGACCCTTCGCTAGCGGCGGCGGCAGCGCCTGCTGGTCGACGTGGTGGCCGATCATCATCCGGCCTACGACGCCTACGTGCTGCCGGTGTCCGGGCAGGTGGCCTACTGCGTGCCGGGCAGGCGCCGGCGCATCGTGCTGAGCCAGGGCACCCTCGACGCGCTGAGGCCGGCCGAGCTGCGGGCCGTCCTGGAGCACGAGCGTGCGCACGCGCGTGGACGTCACCACCTGGCGCTGCTGCCGTTCGTGGCGTTGTCGCACGCGTTCTCGTGGCTGCCCGCCGCGCGCACGGCCCGTGAGGCGGTGGCCGTGCTGCTGGAGATGATCGCCGACGACCACGCCCGCCGCGTGCACGGAGAGCTGCCGCTGGCGCGGGCCCTGGTACGGATGGCGGGCGGTGGCGCCGAGCCGGGGGCGGCCGCGTTCGCGCTGGCCGACGCCGGTGTGGCGGAACGGCTGGAGCGCCTGCTCGACGGGCGCGGCCGGCCGCGCTGGGTGTCGGCGGCGGCCTACTCGGCGGCCGTCCTGCAGCTGAGCGGGCCGCTGGCGGTGCTGATCGCGCCGCTGGTCTGCTTCGCCCTCTAGGCCCCACGGCGCGGGGGCGTGCGCCGCAGAGCTCGGCGGCCTGGTCGAGCAACCGGCGCCGCCGAGGCGCAGCCGTTCTGCATATCCTGGGCGGGCAGCCCGGAAAGAGGTGTCTCTGTGTACGAGATCGTGGCCGCTCTCGCGCCCCCCGTCGTGGTCGGCGGAGCCTTCATCGTCGGCGTCGTCCACCTGGTGCGCGCAGAGGCGCGGGCCAAGGCCGCCGAAGGCCGGGCCGCGCGGGAGCCGGCGGCCCGGCCCGGCCCGGAACAGCAGCCGGAGCCGCGGGCCGACGGCTGACCCCGCGCCGCTACCGGCCGGGCTCGTCGCGACCGGGCCGCCGGCGCCCGGTCTGCTCGGCGCCCGCCTTGTCCGCGTAGCGGAGCAGGTGGCGGGCGGACGCCTCCAGGTCGGCGGCGGCGGTCACGCACGCCGCCAGATGGGCGGCCACCGCCGCGCGCAACCAGGCAGGCGTCCCGTCGCCCGTCTTCAGGCCTGCCTCGACGGCACGCAGCCGCTCGGCGCAGGCGGCCAGGGCGCGGGCGTCGGCGCGCAGGACTTCGGCGTGCGCGACGATCGCGGCGATCCGGGCGGGCATGGCTCCTCCGTCAGGCCGTCGGCAGCGGGACGGCGGCGTCCCGGAGCGTCCGGCGGGTGGTGGCCGACAGGCACAGCAGCGGGCGGGCGCCGTCGAGGCCCAGCTCGCGCAGCCGGCCGGCCAGCGGGTGGGCCGATCCCGGCTCGACGGCCAGCCGCAGTGACGGCGCCGCGTGCAGCCGGGCCCGCCCGCGGGCGCGGACGCAGGACCGCAGCACCGCGCCGGCCTCGCGGGCGTAGCCGACCAGGCCGGGATCGTTCAGCGGCAGGCCGGGACCGAGCCGGCCACGCAGGGTCAGGATCCGGTCGGCGGCGAGATGCGCGGACCGCGGGCCGAGCCGCAGCTCCAGAGCCGTCAGGTACGTCTCGCCGCCCCACAGCCGCGCGCCCAGGGCCTGGACGGCCGCGCTGTCGGCCGCCGAGCCGACGAGGAAGGCGCCGCAGCGGCGCACGTCCGCGCCCCGCAGCAGGTCGCGAAGACGGGACCCCCACCATGGCGACCGGAACGGCCCCGGCACCACGACGCCGACCTGCAACTCCGCGTAGTCGCCCACGCCGGTGTGCCGGTTCCGGGCGGCGTGCACGACGACCAGCGCCCGCCCCGCCACCCGTACGACGGGACCGAGCCCCGTGCCCTCCAGCAGCCCGGCCACCGCCGCCGGGCTGACGGCGAAGCAGGCCGTGAGCGCCTCGCCGTCGCGGCACCTGATCGGCAGCTCGACGCCCCCCTCGGACCCGTCGACCGGCACGGCCCGCAAGGGCGACCGCTCCGGACCGGGCGGACGGTCGAACAGCAGGTACGCCTGGGAGCGCACGACCCGCCCCCGGTACGGGGCGAGCCGCCGCTCGATGACGTCGCGGGCCTCGGGCAGGTCGTCGGTGAGGTTGGCGAGGTAGCGCTCGACGCTGTGGCACTGCGGGAACATGTGGGTGGAATCGCTGTAGTCCACCACGTACCAGTCGGGGTGCAGGTCGAAGCAGGTGCCGGCGCCCTGCCCGTCGAGGGTGGGGATGATGTCGTGCTGGTTGGTGACGCTGGCGACCCAGGTGCGCGGGTCGGCGGGGCGTTTGAAGTCGACGGGCGAGCCGACGGCGACGGCGTGCGTGACCGTGTGCCGGGCGCAGAAGGCGGGGTCCTGGGCCAGGTTCATGATCGCCGCCCCGCCCGCGCTGTGCCCGACGAGCGCCAGTTCGGCGCCCGGCGGCAACCCGTAGTCGGCGACGGCCCGTGCCAGGGCGCGGCTGTAGGGGCTGGCGGCCAGGACGGCGCTGCTGAACGCGCCGAGCAGGTCCTGAGGCGACTCGCCGTCGGGACGCCCGAGGCGCATGCCGGGCGCGTGCAGGACGTGGCGGATCACGCCGTCCGGCCCCTCGACGCTCTGGAGCAGGGCCCGCCCGGTGGTGCCGATCGTGCTGATGTTGGACAGGAAGCCGAGCAGCGACCCGCGCGCGCACAGCCGGGCCGACTCGGCCGCGCTCAGCTCGACCCGGCGCGCGGCGCCCTCCCCGACGTCGAGGACGGCGATCGCCCTGTTGCTCAGTCCGAGGAGTGGATCGGCGGTGGCGAAGCCCGTCCCCGTGGCGATGAGCCAGGCGGCGGCGTCGTTGAGCGGGTTCTCGTCCAGCAACGCGCGCAGCGCCAGGACCTCGCCGAAGACCGGCGCGAGCTGGCTGAGCGCGCGCACCGCGCCACGGTCCTTGAGCAGGGCGCGCAATGCCCGCACGGCCTCCACGTCGCGGTCGGCGGCGGCCGCCTCGATGAGCCGGACGAGCATGGGATCCCCGGTCAGCTCGGGATGGGCGAGCGCCACCGCCGCCACCCGCAGCCGCAACGACGTGGCCAGCACCCGCACGGCCAGGCTCTCGGCCCCCAGCATGGCGCCGGCCTTGGCGGCCGCGGTGGCCGGCCGGCCCCCGGCGAAGGACCAGCCGAGGCCGCGGCCGTTCGTCGTGGCCCGCAGCAGCGCGCGGTAGGCGGGTGCGGCCGCCGAGGGGGCGCGCGGCACGGCTCGCAGCAGCGCGTCGTCGGTCAGCGCGGCCGTGGCGTGCGACGCCGCGCCGTGGATCGTGACCGCGACGTCCACCAGCTCCCGGGCCAGGGCGCGCAGGTGCCCGGCGGCCGGATCGTCGTCGCCGGTCATGGCCGGGCCCGCCGGGACATGCTGACGAAGCGGGGGGCCGGGTCCTCGGGCGTGTTGCGGCGCAGCACGTCCGACAACGTGCGCGTGGCCGCGATGATCCGCAGGCCCTGGGGGGAGAACGTGGCGGCGTTGAAGATCCGCGGCGCCAGCAGCGGGTTGGTGAGCGCCTGGGAGAAGGCGTCGATGGCGATGATCTTGGTGAGCAGCGGCGGCAGGATCGCGTCGGGGGAGCCGGGCTCCTCGGCGAACAGCCCGACGTACAGGTCGACGTCGTCGACGTCGCGGTAGAGGTCGCGCAGCGCGCCGCTGACCCGCCGGTCGCCGGTGATCTGCTCGAAGGCGCGCACCCGGGGGAAACGGCAGTGCTCGCGATAGCGGTTGTACGGGGCCAGGCCCAGCACCCGGGAGTCGGCGAGGCTGGCCACGTCGATCTCGCGCAGCACCGGGTCGGTGTTGAACAGGCCGATGCGGCCGGCGCGCTGGCGGGAGGCGTCCTCGAACAGCCGCCCGAGGCCGGGGCCGGGGATCAGCGAGCCGGCGAAGAAGGTCTCGGCCATCGGCAGCTCCCGCCCGGCCACCGACAGCCGGGACGGGACCAGGCTGTGCCAGCGGTAGACGAGGTTGAACTCGACGGAGGCCCAGTTCTGCCGGTGCCAGGCCGCGCGGTCGAGCCGCTTGGACAGCCACGGGTCGAGGGCGAACCGGAAGTGGTAGGGGGTGATGTGGTTGATGTACTCCTCGACGACCAGCTTGATCAGCAGCACGATGAGGATGTTGCGGGCGGTCTGGAACAGCCGTTCGTCGTCCCAGCGGGGATTCTCCCGGGCCAGCAGCCGCGCCACCCTGTTGTGCTCGCGCAGGAACAGCACCGTGAGCATGGTGAAGCCGATCTGGCCGTTGCCCCGGTCGCTGCCGGTGGCGAACAGCGTGTCGCGCTGTGCGTCGGAGAGCTGGTCGAAGCGGATGACGCGCAGCGGGGCGAACTCCGGCTTGATCTTGCCGTTCTCGCACAGGTAGGGCGGGAACTCGCCGCCGCCGACCGACTGGCTCTTGAGCAGCCCGCCGTCGAAGGCGCGCAGCGCGGCTGTGGCCGCCTCGTCGAGGCCGTACACCTGGTTGAGGTCGATGTGGTGGTTGGAGCTGTTCTTGCGCGGGTCGCGCGGGAGGTTGACGTCGCCGCGCAGGAAGCCGTCGGTGAACCACTGGGCGAAGTACGCGAAGAGCACCGTGGAGCGCGGGCACGGGATCATGGACTCGCCGCGGGCGAACAGGTCGGCGGCTCTCTCGGGCGTGGGCAGCCGCCCCTCGGGGACGGCGACCGGAGGCAGGTGCCTGCCGCTGTAGGTGCGGTCGGTCAGCGAGGCCCACGAGGTGTAGCCGGCCATGGTGCTCAGCGGCTCGGGGCGCGGCGGCATCTCGCGGATCGCGTGGTCGATCAGCGAGGCGTTGATCCGGCGCCGCACCGGGCGGCTGCTCTGCAGCAGGTCCCAGAGGGGCCGGCTGTGGGTCAGGGCCAGGAACCTGAGCCGGTTGGACAGGCCGTCCGTGGCGATGCTGCGTGCTCGGCTCACCGCCATCGTCAGCCTTCCCGCACGCCGGCGCCGAGCCCGAGCGCGAAGGCGTCGGGGAAGATGCCGAGTGACCGCTCCACCCGTCCCTCCGGCGGCGGCAGCAGCCGTACGCCGGGACGCAGCAGCAGCCGGCGCACGGTCTCGGCGATCACCACCGCGGCCACGTGCACGCCGAGGCAGGCGTGATGGCCCGAGCCGAAGAACAGCCGATGGTGCGGGGGACGGTCGAGGCGGAACTCATCGGGCTCCGGCACCACGTCCGCGTCGAACATGGCCGAGGCCGGCGCCGCGAGCACGAACGTGCCCGCCGGGATCACCGTGCTGCGCGGCGTGCCGGCGGCCAGCACGTGGTCGCGCTCGCACAGCCGGGGAAGCAGCTTGAAGAACGGGCTGAACCGCAGCGCCTCCCAGACGTACGGGTCGAACCGCTCGGGATCGCCGGCGACGGCCGTCGCCTCGGCCAGCACCCGCGGGCGCAGCAGGAGCTGCTCGACCGCCTCGGCCATGGCCCCCGGCGCGCTCTCCACGAAGCCCAGCGGCAGCCCGGCCATGTTGATCACGATGCGGTCGTCGGGGACGCCGGGCGGGGACGTGCGGACCAGCCGGGCGAAGACGTCGTCGGGCAGCTCCCGGCCGGCCCGCAGCGTGGCCCGGTGCTCGGCGAGCAGGTCACGCAGGTACCCGACCAGCTCGGCGCCCGCCTTGACGGACGCCGCCCGGAGCTGCGGGTCGCCCAGGAAGTTGGCGAAGCCGTCGGCGACGACGGCCCGCGTCCAGCGGCCCAGCGTCCGCGGGTCGGGGCCGGGGACGCCGAAATACCGCGCGCACACGCCGAGGGCGACCGGGCGGAACAGCGCCTCGACCGCCTCCAGCCGCCCGCCCGGCCCGGCGGCGTCGAGCAGCTCGTCGGCCAGGCGGCCGGTCAGCTCGCGCACGCCGGCCGCGTCCTCCGGGGCGAGCATGAGCTGCATCAGGCCCTTCTCCCGCCAGTTCATCGGCGTGGCGTCCCGGCCCAGCATGAACGGGGCGCCCAGCGCGGCGTCGAGGCGGGGAGCGAAGGCGCGTACGGAGAAGACCTGTTCGTGGGCGAGCACCTCGGTCACGTCGGCGAAGCGGGTCACCACCGTGAAGGCGGGGGTGACGAAGACCGGACGCCGCTCGCGCAGCTCGGCGAACAGGCTCCGCCAGTCGGTCCGCATCCACTCCCGGACCAGGCCGAACGCCGATATCGGGTCTTTGGCCAGCGCCTGGTCGTACCTGTCCAGATAGCCGCCCGTGGTCGCCTGATCGACAGCACCCATTCGTGGACCTTCCGCCTGATATCGGAGCGCACTGGGATGATCACGTTGCGCAATCACAATCTAGGGAGGCTTCACACCCTTTCTTCATGACAATCGAGTGCATTGTTTTGGCGCCTCACGGTAATTACTCCGTCACTGTCAGGACATTGCCGCAGTACATGAGCCTGGTCATTGAATAAGGAGCCTGATCGACCCCGTACCGCTCATGGGAGGTAACGTGACGTCACCCCTGCCGCAGCCGGGCACGGCGGAGACGGTGACGGTCACCACCGGCCGCCGCGCCGCCTATCTGGTCGTCCTGGTCGTCCTGCCCGTGCTGCTGCTGGCCCTGGCGGTGCCGGCGGCCTGGGGCTGGGGCATCGGCCCGCGCGACCTGGCCATCGCGGTCGTGATGTACCTGGTGAGCATCTTCGGCATCGCCATCGGCTACCACCGCCTGTTCACCCACCGCGCCTTCAGGGCCAATCGGGCGCTGCGGATCGCGCTCATGCTGGCCGGCGGCATGGCCGTCGAGGGCCCCCTCACCCTCTGGGCCGCCGAGCACCGCCGCCACCACAAGTACGCCGACCGCGAGGGCGACCCGCACTCGCCGTGGCGCTACGGCGACAGCGGCCCGGCCCTGCTGCGCGGCATGCTGCACGCCCACATCGGCTGGTTCTACACGGCCCGTCAGCGCTCCAGCCGCCGGCACTGGGTGCCCGACCTGCTGGCCGATGCGGACGTCCGCCGTTTCGACGCCGCCTACCCGGCGGTCGTGCTGCTGTCGTTCGCGCTTCCGGCCGCCGCCGGCGGGCTCTGGTCGATGTCGTGGGCGGGCGCGTGGAGCGGGCTGCTGTGGGGCGGCCTGGTCCGCTACGCCGTCGTGCACCACGTCACCTGGTCGGTGAACTCGATCGCGCACACCTTCGGCGACCGCCCGTTCCGCACCAGGGACCGGTCGTCCAACGTGTGGTGGGTGGCGATGCTGACGCTCGGCGAAGGCTGGCACAACTGGCACCACGTCGACCCCACCTGCGCCCGGCACGGCGTGCTCAAGGGCCAGCTCGATCCCAGCGCGCGGCTGATCCGCTGGTTCGAGCGGGCGGGCTGGGCCCACGCCGTGCGCTGGCCGGCCCCCGACCGCCTGACGTCCCGCCGCGCCGGGCGCGTCCCCGGCCGCGTCCCCGACTGAGCGCCGGGCGGGCGCGGCTCACCGGCCCAGGTCGTCCCACTCCTGGAGCAGGTGGGACGTGGCGGCGGCGGGGGCCGTGAACGACCAGCGGCCCGGCGGCAGGTCGAGGGCGCAGCCGCCGTCGGCCAGCCTGGTGGTCGGCAGCTGCTCGCCGAGGCCCATGAGGAAGGTGCCGTTGACGGTCATCCCGTCCCAGGCGCCGCGTACGGGCAGCACCGCGCGGGCGCTCACGCCCTGCGGGACGGCGAAGGTGAACTGCACCCCGTCGGGCCCGGCCCGCCAGCCCGACTCGACGGCCCCCGACGCGCTCGCGTAGCGGGCGTGCGCCTGCCGCAGCAGCGGCACGGGCCCCGGACGCAGCAGCAGCTCGCCGAACCCGCCGCCCGTCCCGCGCGGGTCGTCGCCCAGGCCGGCCACGTGCCGGAACAGCCAGTCGCCCACGCAGCCGTAGGCGTAGTGGTTGAAGGAGTTCATGGCCGGCGTCTGGAGGCCGTACCGGTGGTGCCAGGCGTCCCAGCGTTCCCACATGGTCGTCGCCCCGGCGCGGAGCTGGTAGCGCCACGACGGGTAGCCCTCCTGGTTGAAGATCCGGCACGCCAGGTCGTGGTGGCCGGTCTCCGACAACACGGGCAGCAGCAGGGGGGTGCCGACGAAGCCGGTCATGAGCCGGTGCCCGTCGGCGCGGACCAGGTCGGCCAGCGCCCGCGCCGCCGCGGCGCGGTCCTGCGGCCGGACGAGATCCCAGGCCAGGGCGACGGCGTACCCGGTCTGCGTCTCGGTGCGCAGCCGCGGGCCGTCGAGGAAGGCCCGCCGGAAGGCGTCCGACACGCGGGCGGCGGCCTCGTCGTACTCGGGGGCGTGCGGCTCGCCGAGCACGGTGGCCGCGTGCGCGATCAGACGGAGGCTGCGGGCCAGCGCGGCAGTGGCGATGAGGCTCCTGGGCGTCTCCACCGTGCCGGGGGCCAGCCAGTCGCCCAGCGCCCGGCCCGGCCGGAGGCCGTCGTCGGACTGCGCCAGGCAGTAGGCGGCCCACCGCCGCATCGGGTCGTACGCGCGGCGCAACGTGCGGTCGTCGCCGTAGCGCCGCCACAGCAGCCACGGCACCTCGACCAGCGCGTCGGACCAGACGGGGGAGTCGTAGCCGTACTCGGGCAGCACCGGCGCGACGTGCGGGACGGCGCCGTCGGCCCGCTGCCCGTCGATCAGCGTCGTCACCCAGCCGGACAGGAACGCCTGCGTGTGCCGCAGGAAGCTGAGCGTCGAGCCGAACACCGAGATGTCGGCCGTCCAGCCGGTCCGCTCGTCGCGCTGGGGGCAGTCGGTCGGCACGCTCACCAGGTTGCCGTCCGCCGACGCGCCGATGTTGGCGACGAGCTGCCGCACGGCGGGATCGCTCACGGTCAGCGAGCCGGTGACAGCGAGCGCGGACGACAGCAGCACCGCCTCCAGGTCGTCCGGCGTCAGCGCGCCCGGCCAGCCGGTGACCTCCGCGTAGCGGAACCCGTGCAGGGTGAAGGCGGGCTCGACGACGTGTGATCCGGCGTCGAGGACGAACTCGTCACGCTGGCCCGCGGTGCGCAGGTTGTCGGTGTAGAGCCGCCCGGTCGCGGTCAGCTCCTCCCCGTGCCGGACGACGATCCGCACGGGCCCCGGCGCGTCCACGCGCAGCCGGACGCGCCCCACGACGTTCCGCCCGAAGTCGGCCACCTGCACGCCCGGCGCGGGCTCGGTCACCGACACGGCGGGCACCGTGCCGATCACCCGGACCGGGGGAGCGGGGTCGGCCTCCACCAGGATCTCCGGCGCGGCGGTCGTCCCGGCCGGCCCGGTGCCCTCGGCGGGCGCCTGGACGGTCTCGCCCATCACCAGGTCGGCGCGCGGGCGGCCGAGGTCCCGCCGGGTCCAGGCGGCGTCCGTGGCGAACACGCGGCGCGGGCCGTCGTCGTCCCGCACCAGCACCTGGGCGCTGACGGCGGGCCGGTCACCGTAGCGGCGCGGGCCGCCGCCGGCGACGTGACCGGCGTACCAGCCGGGAGCCAGCCACAGCTCCAGCTCGTTCTCGCCGGGCGCCAGCAGGTCGGTGAGCTCCAGCAGCCGGTAGCGGGTGCGGTGGCCGTAGTCGGTCCAGCCGGGGGCCAGCTCCTCCTCGCCCAGCCGCGCGCCGTTGAGCAGCGCCCGGTAGACGCCGAGCGCGGTGGCGGCCAGCCAGGCGCGTCCTGGCGCGGGACGCCAGGTGAACGTCCCGCGCAGGCTCACCGCCGCCTCGGGATCGCCCGGCAGCCAGGGCGCCTCCCATGCGCCGCGCGCCCGCAGGCCCGTGGTGAACGCGCCCGCCGCCAGCCCCTCCACCTCCCACGTGTACGGCGTCAGCGGCGTCAGCAGCTCGTCCGGCACGTCCACGCCGTGCGAGCCGGCGGGCACGGCGGACCGCCACACCTCGCGGCCGTCCGCGGACAGCGCCACGGTGGCCTCCGTGGTCGTCCGGGCGTCCCACGACAGGCGGGGCGACGGCTCGTCCACGCCCACCGGATCCGCCAGGCCGCACGTCAGGCCCGCCCGCGCACCGGGCGGGGCCGGCCGGATGTAGGGCGTCTGCGCGCCCGAGACCTGCACGTCGAGCACCCCCGAGTCCCGGTTCACGCATCGAGCCCGGTGGTGAAGGCGTTGTGCAGGCCGTCGACGTCGACGCCGGACAGGCTCGGCGCCATCACGTTGATCAGCAGCACGAAGCACGCGTCCTGCTCCGGGTACATCCACCACTGGCAGCCCGAGGCGCCGCCGTGCCCGTACAGCCGCCGGTCCAGCAGCCCGGGGGCCGAGTGGCGCAGGTTCCAGGTGAGCCCCCAGTCCTGACCGGCGTTGACCGGGTCGGGCTGCAGCTTGACCAGGCCCGTCGTCTGCGGGGTCGTCATGGCGGCCAGGGTGGTCGGGTGGATGAGCGCGCGGTCGCCGCGCAGCAGCGCCCCGCCCAGCGCCAGCAGGTCCTCGGCGCGGGAGAACAGCGCGCCCGCCGGGTGACGGAGCCGGACGAACGCGTCGAAGTCGAAGCCGGGCCCGAGCAGTTCGAGGCCGTGCACCTCGGCCGCCTCGCACGCCGGGTCGAAGGTGATCCGCCCGCCGCCCGGCACCAGCGTGTTCAGGTCGGAGTCGACCAGCTCGGCCACGTCGCGGCCGGTGACGTCGCGGACCATCTCCGCGATCCCGGCGAAGGCCAGGTTGGAGTAGTGGCTGAGGGTGCCCGCCTCGAACAGCGACGGCGCGGTGAGCAGGTGCTCCACCAGGTCGTCGGGGGTCAGCGTCTGCTCGGCGATGCCGCTGGTGTGGGTCAGCAGGTGCCAGAGCGTGACGTCGGGCCGGGCGAAGCCCGGCAGCACGTCCCGCAGCGGGCGGCGCAGCGACAGCAGCCCGCGCTCGACCTGGCGCAGGGCCAGCAGGCCCATCAGCGGCTTGGTCACCGAGAACAGCGCGAAGTGGTCGTCGGTCCTGGTCCCGCGGCCGTCGTGGGCGCCGAACGCCTCCAGCACCTGGATCCCGTCGGAGGTCGCGGCGCCGAACACCGCGCACGGCAGCCGCCCCTCCTTGATCTCGCGCCTGACCCAGTCGAGCGCGATGTCGTGCGTGGTCATCCCTTCAGTGCACCTTCCGTGAGGCCGGCCAGGACGCGCTTCTGCGCGACGGCGTACACCGCCACCAGGGGCAGCGTGGTGAGCAGGACGTGGGCGAAGACGAGGTTCCAGTTCAGGCTCTGCAGGGTGCCGGAGGCGAACTGGAACAGGCTCAGCGGCAGCGTGGCGTTCGCGCTGCCCTGGAGCAGGAAGAGGGCGAAGAAGAAGTCGTTCCAGACGTTGATGATCAGGATCACGCCGCCGACGAACAGCACCGGCCGCAGCAGCGGCAGCAGGATGCGCACGAACACCTGCGGACGGGAGGCGCCGTCGATGGCGGCGGCCTGCTCCAGGTCCGGCGGGAACGCCCGGACGAACCCGGTGGCCAGGAAGATCACGACGCCCAGCCGGCAGCCGGTCATCGTCAGCACGTAGCCGAGCGAGCCGCCGTCCAGCGACAGGGCGCGCAGCAGGTAGACGGTCGGGATGATGGACGGCGGCAGCAGGATCGACAGCCCCATCACGAAGTAGGCCGCCTGCAGCCACCGCGACCGGCTGCGCCCGAACGCCCACGCCGCCGCCGCGCCGAGCAGCACCACCGCGATGACGATCGGCACGGTCACCTTGAGGCTGTTGAGCAGCCCGGTCAGGTAGCCGCCCCGGTCGAGCACGATGCCGTAGTTCTCGGCGATCGCCCACGTCCTGGGCAGGCCGAGGCCCAGCTCGGCGGCCTCGCCCGCGGGCTTGAAGGAGTTGACGACCACGAGCCAGACGGGCACGAGCACCCACGGGACCGCGAAGACCGTCAGCGCCGCGTACTTGAGCGCCGCTCTCATCCCGTCACCTCCCTGCGCCGCAGCCACCACACCAGGGGCACGGCGGTCGCGATCACCAGCAGCGTCACGGTGAACCCCAGCGCGCTGGCCGAGCCGAAGAAGCCCTGTCCCCATTGCTGGCGCATCACCACGTTCAGGGCCCGCGTGTGGTCGCCGGGGCCGCCGCCGGTGGTGGCGGCGATCACGTCGTACGCGCTGAGCGCGCCCACCAGCGTGACGGCCACGTTGAAGGTCAGCGCGGGGGCGAGCATCGGGAACACCACCCGCCGCAGCCGGGTCCACGGGCCGGCGCCGTCCACGGTCGCCGACTCCAGCAGCGACTTCGGGATGGAGTTGAGGCCCGCGATGTAGACGAGGGTGATCAGCCCGCTCCACTTCCACGCGTCGATGAACGCCACCACCACCAGCGCGGTGGACGGTTCGCCCAGCCAGGCCCACTCGATGCCGAGGAAGGAGTTGATCGCCCCGTCGGGGGCCAGCAGCCCGCGCCAGATGTACCCGGCGGCCAGCGGCGAGATGAGCGTCGGCAGGAAGAACGCCGAGCGGAAGACGGTGTTGATCCGGCTGGTCCGCTGGAGGGCCAGCGCCAGCGAGAGGCTGACCGTGTTCTGGATCGCCATGCACAGGATCGCGTAAAGCACGGTCACGGTGACCGCGTTGGCCAGCAGGTCCTGGTCGATCAGCGTGCGGACGTTCTCCAGCCCGTTCCAGGTGATCTCGGCCCGGAAGCTCGTCCAGGAGGAGAACGCGAACCGCACGTTGAGCAGGAACGGGGCGACGAAGAAGACCGTGACCAGCACGATCGCGGGCAGCGCCCACGGCAGCCAGGCCGCCCTGTTCCGCATCACCATCCGGGCAGCCCTGCCGCCTTGGCCGCCTGCTCGACCTGGCCCTGGAGCTGGGTCGCCGCCTTCTGCGGGTCCTTCTGCCCGGCGATCAGCTCGGACATGAGCTGGGCCAGGCCGCCCATGCCGGGGATGTCGGAGTTGAAGGCGATGACGGCGCCGGTGTCGTAGGCCTTCTTGACGTCCTGCAGCACGGAGGAGACGCCCTGCGGGCCGGGCACGTCCTTGAGCACCGGGAAGGTCTTGGACGCGGCGATGTACTCGGCGTAGGCGGGGCCGGTCATGAAGCGCACGAAGTCGAGCGCGGCCTTCTCGCGCGCCGAGTCGCCGGTCTTGGGCAGGTAGAACGTGCCGATCGGGCCGGGCGCGTAGGTCACCAGCGGCTTGTCGCTGGACAGGCCGACGAAGCCGACGGACTCGTCCACGGTCTTCTGGTCGCCGCCGGCGGCCGCGAGCAGGGCCGGGAGCATGTCGGAGTGCTGGGCGACCATGGCGGCCTCGCCGGTCACCAGGGCCTTCATCGAGTCCTCGAACTTGGCGGTGACGATGTCCTTGTTGAAGCAGCCGTCGGCCTTCAGCTTGGCGTAGGCGGTCAGGCCGGCGACGAAGGGCGAGCCGGGGTCGGCCAGCGTGCTGCTGTGGCCGGCGATGGCCTTGCCGTAGGCGTTGGCCTGGTTGGCGCCGGCCAGGTAGAGGATGGGCAGGATCTGCACGGGCCAGATCGAGCCGCCCGACTCGAAGACCGGCGTGACGCCGGCGGCCTTGAGCTTGGGGCAGGAGGCGGCCAGCTCGGCGAAGTTCGCCGGCGGGGTCAGCCCGGCCTTGGTGAAGACCTTCTTGTTGTAGTAGAGGCCGAAGACCTGGGGGAAGCCGGTGATGGCGGCGTAGACCTTGCCGCCCACGGCCCCGGCGGCCTGGTAGAGGTCGCCGGACCTGGCGATGTACGCCTCGCCGGTCAGGTCGCGCAGGTTCTGGGCGGGGTTGAGCGCCAGCAGGCCGCTCACCGTCGCGTGGTACTCCAGGATGTCCGGGCGCTCGCCGGTGGCCCACTTGGTCTGGGTGGTGTCCTCGAAACCGTCGGACGGGATGGACACGAGCTCGATCTTGTGGCCGGACTGCTTCTCGAACTTCTTGTACATCTCCAGCAGCGGCGCCGGATCCGCGCTGTTGTGCCAGAGGGTCAGCTTCACCTGACCGGTCCCCTCCGGGGCGGAGGATCCGCAGCCGGCGAGGGACAGGGCGAGGACGGCGCCTATCGCCGCGCCGAGCGGACGAGTTGGTGCTCTCACGCTCGTGCTCCTGTTCATGTGGGGGAGAATGTGTAGAACGTTCTACGGCAAGATCGAAACCTCCGTCAAGGGGTGGACCTGAGGAGCGGGAGCGGGCTAGCCTCTGCTGTCAGCAAAGTATGTAGTTCGTTCTACGAGAACCCAAAAGGATGGCGTGTGACGAGCGGACGGGTGACGATCGCCGATGTGGCCAGGCGGGCCGGGGTCTCCACGGCCGCCGTGTCGAAGGTGGTGCGCGGCGCGTACGGCGTGAGCGCGGAGATGCAGGCCAAGGTGCGGCAGGCCATCGACGAGCTGGGCTACCGCCCGCACGCCGCGGCCCGGGCCCTGCGCGGACGCACCTACACCCTCGGCGTGATGCTCTCCGACACCCGCAACCCGTTCTTCCCCGACATCATCGAGGGCATCACCGGCCGGCTCGGCGACACCGAGTACCAGGTGCTGCTCGGGCCCGGCGGCATCGAGCCCAAGACGCAGGCCAGGATGACCGACGCCATGATCGACCGGAGCATGGACGGGCTCATCCTGATCTCGCCGGTCATGACGGACGCCGAACTCGCCGCCATTGCGGCGGCCGTCCCGGTCGTCGTGGTGGGCAGGCACGGCGGCGCGGCGGACCACGACGCGGTCGTCGACGACGACGTGATGGGGGCCCGGCTCGTGGTCGACCACCTGGTCGGGCTCGGGCACACCCGCATCGCGCACATCACCCACCTGGAGCGGGCCCGCGCCCAGGGACTGCCGCACATGGTGCGCGCCGAAGGCTACCGCCAGGCGATGCGCGCCCACGGGCTGGCCGACGACGTGCTGGCCACCTCCTTCACCGAGGAGGGCGGCTACGAGGGTGCGCGGGAACTGCTCGCCCGCGCCGACCGGCCCACCGCGATCTTCGCCGGGGCCGACATCGCGGCGCTCGGCGTCCTGCGCGCCGCCGACGAGGCCGGCCTGTCGGTGCCGGAGGACCTGTCCGTCGCCGGTTACGACAACATCGGCATCGCCTCGCTGAAGCGCATCTCGCTCACCAGTGTCGACCAGGACGGACGGGTGATCGGGGCGACCGCCGCGCGCCTGCTCGTCGAGCGCATCGAAGGACGCACGCGCTCGGTGGCCTCGTCGGTGTCGCCCACGCTGATCGTCCGCGGAACCACCGGACCGCCCCGCCGCTGAGAACTCGGCCGCGCCCCGGGGGACGGTCGCGGGCCGTGCATTAAAACGATTCGATGGAAGGACCCCCCACGTGAGACGACTCGCTCTCCTCGCCCTTCTCCTCCCGCTGGTCGCGCCCGCGCAACCGGCCCTGGCCCAGGCGTCCGCCACGGTCTGCCCGGTCAGGGTGGACCCGGCCGCGTTCGCCTCCGAGGCCCGCCTGAGCGCCCTGGCCACCCGGCAGGGAACGTTCGGACCCAGGCCGACCGGCTCGGCCGCGCACGCCGGTTACGTCGACTGGCTGGAGGAGGAGATGGCGGCCATCCCCGGCCTCCAGCTCTCCTCCCTGCCCTACGCCATCGACCGCTGGGACAACCTGGGCACCGGGCTGACCGTCGGCGGCACGTCCGTGCAGGTCGCGGCGCCCGTGCCGTTCTCCTCCTCCACCGGCGCGGGCGGCGTCTCGGCGCCGCTCGTGCACCTGGCCGCGGGGACGAACATCACCGCCGCCAACGCCGCCGGGAAGATCGTCGTCCGGGACCTGCCCTGGACCAGCGTGCCCAACCTGCTGTTCTATCCGCCCACCCTCGGCTACTCCATGTACGACCCGGGCATGACGATCAACCTGCTCGGCTCGGAGTCGATGGAGGCCCCGGCCGCGGCCGACGCCGACCTCAAGGCGGCCGCCGCCGCGGGCGCGCTGGGCGTGATCGAGGTCAGCCAGCTCCCGCACGCCCAGATCAAGGACATGTACGCGCCCTACGAGGGCCTGCCGTACGGCGTGCCCGGCGCGTACGTCGGCGCCGACCAGGGCAAGCAGATCAAGGACGCGCTGGCCGCCGGGCAGCCGGTCCAGGCGTCGCTGACGGTGAACGCCGCCTGGACGCCGACGACGACCCGCACTCTGCTCGCCACGCTGCCCGGCGGGAGCGCCCAGAAGATCGTCGTGGAGAGCCACACCGACGGCATGAGCCCGGTGTGGGACAACGGCCCGCTCACCATGATCGAGATGGCCCGTTACCTGTCGTCGCTGCCGGTGGAGTGCCGTCCGCGGACCGTGCAGTTCGCGTTCGTGACCGGCCACCTCTACCAGCACCTGACCGGTCCCGACGTCCGCGAGGGCGGCGCCGGTCAGCTCGCCGCCCAGCTCGACGCCGAGTACGACCAGGGCAAGGTCTCCTCCGTCGTCGTGCTCGAACACCTCGGCGCCAAGCGCTACGACGCGGTCGCCAGGCCGAACGGCCTGCCGGGCAAGCAGCTCGTCGCCAGCCCCAGTCTCACCGAGCTGCTGTGGGTCCCCGTCAGCGAGAGCACGCCGCTGCGCGAGCTGGTCAAGGGCCACATCGAGTACTGGGACGTGCGGCGCACCGCGATCCTCAAGGGCCTGTCGGCCGCCGACCTCGCCACCGTGCCGCACCACTGCAGCTTCGGCGGCGAGGGCACGCCGTACAACCAGCATTTGCTGCCCGTCATCGCGCCCATCGCCGCGCCCAAGACGCTGTTCTCGCCGCAGTTCGGCGCCGAGGCGATCGACCTGCCGGTGATGCGCAAGGCGTCGCTCGCCTTCACCGACGTCGTGCTCGACCTCGGCCCGATGGCCCAGTCGGCCGTCGCGGGCGACGTGACGACCATGCGCCAGCAGCGCGCCGCCGGCACGCCGGGGTGTGCGTGAGCATAGACAGAAGGGCGCTCGTGCGCCGGCACAACGTCGCCGGCGCCGGGTGCCCGCTCACCGTCGGCAACGGCGAGTTCGCCTTCACCGCCGACGCCACCGGGCTCCAGACATTCGCGCCGCTCGGCACGCAGGCGCAGTGGGGCTGGCACACGATGCCCAACCCCAAGGGCCACGTGCTGGAGGACGCGCTCACCGACTACGACGGCGTCGGCTATCCCGACCTCTACCCGGCCACCGAGGCGGGCGGCTGGCTGCACGTCAACCCGCACCGCCTGCATCTCGGCCGGATCGGCCTCGACGTAGGCGAGGACGTCCCGATGGGCCGGTCGGCGCAGACGCTCGACCTGTGGACCGGCACGCTGTCCAGCTCGTTCGAGCTGGGCGGGCGGCCGCACGAGGTGGAGACGGTCTGCCATCCCGAGCGCGACCTGCTGGCCGTACGCGTCACCGGCGGCACGGGCGTCAGGATCGCCTTCCCCTACGCCAGCGACGGCTGGCACACCACCGCCGACTGGGACAGCCCCGACCGGCACACCACCACGTGCACGCGGCGCGGCTCGCGCTGCGACTTCACCCGCGTCCTGGACCAGGACGGCTACCACGTGGCCGCCGAGTGGACGGGGGCGGCGCGGTTCACCTCGCCCGCCCCCCACGTGTACCTGATCCAGGGCGAGGAACTGGAGCTCGTCGTCGAGTTCGCCCGGCACCCCGTCGGCGCCGGCCTGCCGTCCTTCTCCCAGGTCCGCGCGGCCGCCGCCGCCCACTGGGAGCGGTTCTGGACGCGCGGTGGCGCGGTCAGCTTCGAGGGCAGCGCCGACCCCCGGGCGCCCGAGCTCGAACGCCGGGTCGTGCTCTCGCAGTACCTCACCGCGGTCAACTGCGCGGGCACCACCCCGCCGCAGGAGACCGGGCTGGCCGTCAACTCCTGGAGCGGCAAGTTCCACCTGGAGATGCACTGGTGGCACGCCGCCCACTTCGCCCTGTGGAACCGGCCGGAGCTGCTGGAGCGGAGCCTGCCGTGGTACCGCTCGATCCTGCCCCGGGCCAGGGCCACGGCGGCGCGGCAGGGGTTCCGCGGCGCCCGCTGGCCCAAGCAGGTGGGGCCGGAGGGCAGGGAGAGCCCGAGCGAGATCGGCGCCTTCATCGTCTGGCAGCAGCCGCACCTGATCTACTTCGCCGAGCTGCTCCGCCGGATCCGCCCGGGGGCGCTGGAGGAGTACCGGGACCTGGTGTTCGAGACGGCCGAGTTCATGGCCTCCTTCGCGGCCGGCGGGCACCTGGGGCCGCCGCTGGTGCCGGCGCAGGAGTCCTACCACGAGTCCAGGAGGTCGGTGCGGGATCCCGCGTTCGAGCTGGCCTACTGGTGGTGGGGGCTGGCGACGGCCCAGCGGTGGCGGGGCCTGCTCGGCCTCGATCCCGACCCGGCGTGGGCGCGGGTACTGGACGGCCTGGCCCGGCCGCTGGTGCGCGACGGCGTGTACGCGGCCATCGGCGTGGAGCCGTACACGGTCAGGACCGACCATCCCTCGATGACCGGCGCGCTCGGGTTCGTGCCGCCCACCCCGCTGATCGACCCCGAGGTCATGCGGGCCACCCTGCACGACGTGCTCGCCGACTGGGACTGGGACAGCGCGTGGGGCTGGGACTTCCCGATGCTCGCCATGTGCGCGGCCCGGCTCGGCGAGCCCGGCACCGCCGTGGACGCCCTGCTGATGGACGCCCCGAAGAACACCTACCTGCCCAGCGGCCACAACCACCAGTGGCCCGGCCTGCTGCCCCTCTACCTGCCGGGCAACGGCGGCCTGCTGGCCGCCGTCGCGCACATGGCGGCCTCGGGCTGCTTCCCCGAGGGCTGGCGGGTTCAGGCGGAGGGAGTGGTCCCGATGCCGTGATCGGGGCCGGCCAGCAGGGCGACCGTGTAGTGGTAGAGGTCGCCCGCCGACGACGTCAGCGTGGCGGCGCGGCCCGCGCGCACCTCCGAGGCGATGAACTCGGTGGTGCCGTAGACGATCAGCCGGGGGATCGCGGCGCGCAGCGGCGGCAGCGAGGGGTCCTCCAGCCTGGCCCGCGCGGCCAGTGCCGCCAGCATGTCCAGGAAGGGCCGGTAGGCGGTGTCGCGCTGCTCGACGGCCCGCTCGCCCGCCCTCGGCAACTCCACGAAGTACGCCTGCGCGTACTCCGGGCGCTCCTGCCACCACCGCAGGTAGGCGGCCAGGCCCAGCCGCAGCGCCGTGCGCCAGCGGTCGCCCGCCCCCGACGCGGCCGCGCGGATCGAGTCGATCATCTCGGGCAGGTCGCGCTCGCAGACGGCGAGGAAGCACGCCTCCTTGTCGGCGAACTGGGCGTAGAAGGCGTTGCGCGAGACCCGCGCGGCGGCGATCACGTCGGGCACGGTCGTGGCGGCGTAGCCGCGCCTGGCCACCAGCCGCAGCATGGCCTCCACGAGGCGGTCGCGCTGCGACTCGCGCACCGTGTCGGGGGAGAGCCCGTGCCGCCCTCGCGGAAGCGGCCGGACCGCCGGAACTTCCTTCTGTTCATCTCTTGACATCGCTCACCGATCGTACTTCCCTCTCTTAGGAGACGTTCACGTCTCCAAATATCCCACGGAGTGACCATGGAGAACTTCACTCGTCGGCAGGCGCTGCGGGCAGGGGCGCTCGGCCTCGCGTCGGCCGGATTCCTGTCGTGGACCACCGCGGCCGAGGCCGCCGCCACCATCGAGACCGCCTACAAGGCGACGGGTCCGTGGCCGGTCGCCACCGGCACCTCGGGCGGCCACCGGCTCTACTACCCCTCGAACCTCGGCGCGGGCGGCGTCACCCACCCGATCGTCACGTGGGGCAACGGCTCGTGGGCCACCCCCGACAACTATCCGGGGCTGCTCAACCACCTGGCCTCCTGGGGCTTCGCGGTGGTCGCCTCCACCGACACCACCACGGGCACCGGCGCCGAGATCCTCGCCGCCGCCCAGCACCTCGTGGGCCTGAACGCCGACCCCGCCAGCGTCTTCCACGGCAAGCTGGACACCGCCCAGGTCGGCGCCGTCGGCCACTCCCAGGGCGCGGGCGGGGTCGTCAACGCGGCCAACCACTCCGCCGGGCTGATCAAGACCGTCGTGCCGATCGCCGTGCCCGCGCAGTGGATGGCCAGCCCCGGGGACGAGTTCTCCGTCGCCGCCCTGACCTGCCCGGTGCTCTTCCTCAGCGGGGCGGACGACTGGCTGATCTCCTCGGCCGCGACCGTGCAGGGCTACTACGACCAGGCCACCGCCGGAGCGGGCCGGGCGCTGCTCAAGGGCGCCGGACACAACGACATCCAGAACACCGGCGGGGCCTTCCTCGGCTACGTGACCGCCTGGCTGAGGTACCGGCTCCAGGCCGACGCCCAGGCCCGCGGGGCGTTCGCCGGCGGCGCCCCCGAGCTCCCCACCAACACCGCCTGGCAGAACCAGGCGCTCAAGAACCTCACCTAGGAGAACCACCATGGCGGATCTGACGCGGCGTGGGCTCCTCGCCGCCGGCGCGCTCACCCTGCTCGCCGGATGCGGCAAGGACCAGCCCCGGCAGCAGGCCGCGGCCGCCGGGCCGCACGGCGAGGTCACCGTCTGGCTGCACGGCTCGCAGGACACCGGCCAGCAGTTCCAGGAGCTCGTGCACCGCTACATCGCCGAGTTCAAGGTCGACGTCAAGCTGCTCTACCTGCCCGTGGGCCAGCTCGACGCCAAGCTGCTGACCGCCTTCAGCGGCGGCGCCCCGCCCGACGTCTTCAAGATCGGCCACTGGAGCTTCCCCGCCCACGCCAAGAAGCAGCGGCTCGCCCCCGTCGACACCAAGGCCCTCCCCCTGGCGAACTACGAGCCGGGCACGACCACCCCGCTCACCTACCAGGACGTGCCCTACGGCGTGCCCATCGACTTCAACCCCTGCCTGCTCTACTACCGCAAGGACCGGTTCGAGCAGGCCGGGCTCGACCCCGACAAGCCCCCGGCGACCTGGGAGGAGGTCGCCGAGCACAGCGCCAAGCTGACCTCGCCCGACCGGGCGCGGGTCGGCCTGCAGTGGCTCTACGGCGATCCGCAGTGGGCCCTCATGACGCTGACCGCCCTCGTCCGCGGCAAGGGCGGCGAGCTGGTCGCGGCGGGCGGCGGCAAGGCGTCGCTGGCCACCGAGCAGGGCATCGCCGCCCTGACGTACATGTCGCGCATCGGCAACCCCAAGCTCTCCAACCCGCTGGGCGCGCTCGGCCTGTTCTACTCCGGCCAGGCGGCCATGGTCGTCAGCGGCGCCTTCCTCGGCCCCGCGCTGGAGAAGCTGGGCAAGGACAAGCTCACCTTCGGCAAGCAGTACGGCGTCGCCCCCATGCCCACCTGGGACGGCGGGCCGTCCGTCGTCCCCGCCTACACGTGGGGCTGGGGCGTGGCCAAGGACTCGCCCAACCAGTTCACCGCCTGGCACCTGGTCAACTATCTCCAGGGCGCCCCGTCGGTGGCCGCCAACCTCGACAACGGCATCATCATCCCGACCAAGGGCTGGCGCGAGGCCGGGCCGCGCGGCAAGTCCGAGATCATGGAGATCGTCGCCGGCAGCCTGCCGCACGTCGACTTCGGCCCGATCATCCCCGGCGCGCTGGAACTGGCCAAGGCCGCGTCCGGCGCCGTGGACTCCGTCGCCCACGGCAAGGCGACCCCGGCCCAGGCCGCGGCGACCTTCGACGCCACCGTGCGACCGATCCTGTGAGCGTGCTCGGCGCCCGGCCCGGCGGGCTGCTCGGCGGGCTGCTCGGCGGGGTCAGGGTCCGGCCGCAGGCCACGGCGGGCGTGGCGCTGACCCTTCCGGTGGCCGTCTTCTTCGTGGTGTTCTGGCTGGTCCCGTTCCTGTCGGCGATCTATCTCAGCTTCACCGACTACGAGATGGCCGGCACGCCCAACTGGATCGGCCTGACCAACTACGAGCGCATGTTCGCCGACCCCGGCTTCCTCAACTCGGCGTGGATCACCGTCGTCTACACGGTCTGCACGGTCGTCCCGACGATCCTGCTGGCCCTGCTGGTGGCCGTGCCGCTGAGCAGGCCGGGACGGCTCAACCGCTGGCTCAGGGCGCTCGTCATGATCCCGGCCGTGATGCCGCTGGCCGCCACGTCCATGGTCTGGGTGATCATCTACTCCGACCGCGGCCTGGCCAACACCCTCCTCGGCCTGGCCGGGATCCCCCCGCAGTCCTGGCTGACCAGCTCCGGCCTGGCCATCTGGGCCCTGGTCGTGATGGTCGTCTGGAAGAGCATGGGGCTGTTCGTGATCATCCTGACCGCCGGCCTGCAGGCGCTGCCCGGCGAGGTGTACGAGGCCGCCGCCATCGACGGCTCGGGACCGGTCACCACGTTCACCCGCATCACGCTCCCGCTGCTGCGCAGGACGTTGCTGTTCGTCCTGGTCATCTCGGTCGCCGGCTCGATGCAGGCGTTCGTGCCCGCGTTCCTGCTCACCGGGGGCGGGCCCGCCGACGCCACGCAGGTGCTGCCGTACTACATCTGGGCCAACGCCTTCCCCTACGAGCACATGGGCTACGCCGCCGCCATGGGCATGGTGCTGCTGGTCGCCATGGTGATCGTCTCGGCGGTGCAGTTCGCGTTCCTGAAGGGCGGCGACGAATGAGGGTGCTGCGCGCCGTCTGGCTGATCGTCGCGGTCGGGTTCATGCTGCTGCCGGTCTACGCCATGGTCGTCGTCGCCTCGGCGCCGGACGACACCGACCTGCGCGGGCTGGTCTTCAACGGCTTCCACCTGCCCGAGAACATCGGGGTGCTGTTCGGCGCCGGCAACCTGCCCACGTACCTGCGCAACAGCCTGATCCTGTGCGTCGGCACCGGCGTCCTGGACGTGCTCTTCTCGGCCGCCGCCGGTCACGCGATGGCCCACCTGTCCTTCCCCGGCCGCCGCGTCCTGTTCGCGCTGGTGGTGGGCACGCTCGCGCTCACCCCGATGGTCATGGTCATCCCGGTCTTCCTCATCGTGAAGGAGCTCGGCTGGGTCAACACGTTCCAGGGCATGATGGTGCCGGGCATGATCAGCGCATTCGGCGTCTTCCTGGTGCGCCAGTTCGCCCTCGGCATCCCGAAGGAGCTGCTGCTGGCCGCGCGGGTCGACGGCGCGGGGGAGTTCCGCATCTTCGCGCGCATCGCCGTGCCGCTGCTGCGGCCCGCGCTCATCACCCTGTTCCTCGTGCACTTCCTGGCGCAGTGGGACAACCTGCTGTGGCCGCTGATCGTGGCCAACGAGCAGGAGCTGTGGCCGCTGCCCGTGGGACTGGCCAACTTCCAGAGCGAGGTCGGCGTCACCTACCACCTGACCACCACCGCGGCGCTGGTCACCGCCGTGCCGCCGTTCGTCCTGATGGTCGCGCTGCAGCGCTACTACGTGGCGGGGCTCACCTTCGGAGGGCTGAAACGATGATCCCGGACCTGATCCCCGGCGCCGCCCGGATGATGGAGTGGATCGAGACGGTCACCGCGCGCGGCGTCCGGCGTCCCGGCTACCCGGCCGACGACTGGACCGCCGCGTGGGCCGCCGAGCGCTTCGCCGAGTTCGGGCTGCGCGACGTCCGGCTCGCGCCGGTCGAGCTGCCCGTCTGGCGGCCGGTGACGGCGTCCCTGGTGGTGCGCCTGGACGCCGACCCGTCGCGGGTCGTGCGGGTGGCGGCGTCCGCGTTGCCGTACACCACGCCGAAGGCGACCGTGACCGCGCCGGTCAGCCGCGAGGTCGTGCCGGGCGCGATCGTCGTGCCCGAGTACGCCTTCACCGAGCTGCCGCAGTCCTACGTCAGGGACCTGGCGACGGCCGTGCACGACCCCGAGGGCGTCTTCGACGACCTGGTCCAGACGCTGCCGTTCCAGCTCGACCACCTCGACGTGCTCCAGGGCGTGATCGACGGCGGCGCCGCCGCGTTCGCCGGCGCGCTGACCGGGGTGCCGTGGGAGACCCGCGACTACTACGTGCCCTACGACGCCGTGCACCGCGACCTGCCGGCCGTCTGGTTGTCCGGCGGCGACTCGCGGCGGGTGCTCGACCTGGTCGACGCGGGCCCCTGCACGGGCACGCTCACCGTCGAGTCGGAGACCGGCCCCGCCGTCTCGCACAACGTGATCGGCACGCTCCCCGGCCGCTCCGGCCAGTGGGTGATCATCGGCTCGCACCACGACGCGCCCTGGGCCTCGGCCGTCGAGGACGCCTCGGGGATCGCGCTGGTGCTGGCCGCCGCCCGGTACTGGGCGAGCGTGCCCGAGCGGGACCGGCCGCACAACCTGCTCTTCCTGCTGACCGCCGGGCACATGGCGCACGCCGCCGGCACCCGGGCCTTCATCGAGGAGCACCGCGCCCTGCTCGGCGACGTCGTGCTCCAGCTCCACCTGGAGCACGCCGCCCGGCGGTGCGTGGCCGTGGACGGCGAGCTGGTCCCCACCGGCGACCCCGAACCCGGCTGGTGGTTCACCACCCGGAATCCGGAGCTGGAGAGCCTGGTGGCGGCGGCCCTCGTCGCGGAGGACCTCAGGCGCTCGTTCGTGCTGCCGCCGGACGCCTTCTCCCCGATGCCGCCCACCGACGGGGCCTTCTTCCACCCCGAGGGGGTGCCGCTGGTGCACTTCCTGTCGGCCCCCATGTACCTGTTCGACTCGGCCGACACCCTCGACAAGGTCTACGAGGACGGCCTCGAACCGCTCACCCGGGCGGCCGTCAGGATCGTCGAAGGGACGGCCGGATGGCGTCGCGCATGATCGTCCGTACCGCGTCCGGGCTGGTCGAGGGCAGGGCCGAGGAGGGCGGGCGCGCCTTCCTCGGCGTGCCGTACGCCGCCCCGCCCTTCGGCGAGCACCGCTTCGGCGCGCCCGTCCCGCCGGCGCCGTGGGACGGCGTGCGGCCCGCCGTCACGCGCGGCGCCGCCGCCCCGCAGGCGGCCGGCGCGGACATCGGCCTGTACGCGCCCGACGTCTTCCGGACCGGCGAGGACTGCCTCAACCTCGACGTGCGCACCCCCGGGACCGGCGAGCCGGGGCTGCCCGTCCTGGTCTGGATCCACGGCGGCGCGTTCTCCATCGGCGGCAACGGGGCGGCCTGGCATCAGGGTCACCGCTTCGCCCGCGACGGCGTGGTGTGCGTGGCCGTCAACTACCGGCTCGGCTTCGAGGGCTTCCTCGCCCTGGACGACGCCCCGCTCAACCGGGGCGTGCTCGACTGGCTGGCCGCGCTGGAGTGGGTGCGCGACAACATCGCGGCCTTCGGCGGCGACCCTGGCAACGTGACCATCGCCGGGCAGTCGGCGGGCGCCGCGGCCGTCGCGACCCTGCTCACCATGCCCCGCGCCGAAGGGCTGTTCCGGCGCGCGATCGTGATGAGCGGCTCGGCCACCCTGGTCGCCGCCGAGCAGGAGGCCCGCGACCACGCCAGGGCGCTCGCCGCCCGCCTCGGGATCGCGCCGACCAGGGCGTCCTTCGCCGCGCTGCCCCCCGAGGCGCTCGTCGCCGCACAACCGCCGCCGCTGACCGGCGGCTCCGGCGGGCTGAACGACTCGGTGCCGGTCAAGCCGGTCGTGGACGGCGACCTGATCCCGGCCGTCCCGCTGGACGCCCTGCGCGCGGGCACGGGCGGGGACCGTCCGCTGCTGGTCGGCTGCACGTCCCAGGAGGCCGACGTGTTCGTCCGGGGCATGGCCGCCGGGCTCGACGAGGCCGCCGCGCGGGCGGCGCTCGACCACCTCGGCGTCCAGGTGGACGAACCAGGGCTCACCCCGGCCGAACGGGTCGGCCGCGCCGTCACCCGGCACCTGTTCACCCGCGAGACGCGCTGGATCCGCGAGGCCAGGCCCGCCTACGGCTACGAGTTCCGGTGGGAGTCGCCGGTCGAGAGCCCGGCCGGCGGCGGACGCGTGGGCGCGGTGCACAACCTCGACCTGCCCTTCGTCTTCGACGTGCTGGACGCGCCCGGCGTCGAGCGCACGGCGGGACCGGGCGCGCCGCAGGCGCTGGCCGACGCGATGCACGCCGCCTGGGTGCGTTTCGCCCGCACCGGCGACCCCGGCTGGCCGCTCGGCCACACCATGATCTTCGACGATCCCGCACCGTCGGCGTGAGAGTCAGCCGGCCGTGAAGTCCGCGCGGTGGTCGGCGACCCACTCCGCGAGCGTGCGGCCCGGCCGTCCGGTCACCGCGGTGACCGGACGCGGGACGTCGGGGACGGTGAGGGTGTCGTGCCAGTAGTCGAGCAGCATCTTCATCACCGGCTCGGGGATGAACCGCCCGGTCTCGGCACGGAACTCCGCCGGTGTGATCTCCACCAGCGGGATCTCCACGCCCAGGGTCTCGCCGATGATCGCCACCTGCTCGGCGCGGGTCAGGGCCTGCGGGCCGGTGAGCGGGATCGCCGTCTCCAGGTGATCGTCGGAGAGCAGGGTCTCGGCGGCGGCCTCGGCGATGTCGTACTCGTGGATCGGGGCCTGTGCCGAGGCGAGGTAGGGCGCCCGGATGGGTGCGCCGGAGCGGATCTGCCAGGCCCAGGAGAGCAGGTTGCCGGCGAAGGTGCCGGGACGCAGGATCGTCCAGGCGCCGGCACGTGAGGTCACGGCGGACTCGACCGCCGTGTGGTGGCGCTGGCTGGCCGACCCGTGGTCGCGCGGGAACTCCTTCGCCGCGGCGAGGGAGGACAACACGGTGAACCGGTGGACGCCGCGGGCGGTGGCCGCCGCGACGAACGCCTCGACGCCCTCGGCGGGGAAGACGAAGGCACGATCGACGCCGGCGAACACCTCCGGCCCGAGCGTGGTGGCGTCGGCCAGGTCGCCGGCCACCACCTCGACCCCGGCCGGCAGGCCCGCGTCGTCGGGCTTGCGGGTCAGCGCGCGCACGGCGGCGCCGCGGGCGAGCAGGGTCGTGACGAGATGACGGCCGACGGTGCCGGTCGCGCCGGTGACAAGGATGCTCAAGGTGACTCACCTCAGGGAAATGCGGTGCCGGTCCGTCCGGCCCGAACTCCAACTTAGGGAGCTTTTAGGTCATTTTCTGTCCACTTCTACTAGGCTCGGGGAGTATGCCGGACCAGACCACGACCGGGCGGGCGCTGCGCCTGCTGGAGCTGCTGCAGGCCCGCCGGTCCTGGAGCGGCGGCGAGCTCGCCGACCGCCTCGGCGTCGACGGCCGCACCCTCCGGCGGGACGTCGAGCGGCTGCGCCGCCTCGGCTACCACGTCGAGGCGCGCCGCGGCCCCGACGGCGGCTACCGGCTGTCCACGGGCAGCGACCTGCCGCCGCTGGTGTTCAGCCCGGACGAGGCGCTCGCCGTGGCCGCCGCCCTGGCCTCGTCGGCCGCCAGCGGCGCCGCCGGCGGCGGCGAGGTCGCGCTCACCGCCCTGGCCAAGATGGAGCAGGTGATGCCCCCAGCGGTACGCCGGCGGGTGCGGGCGCTGCGCTCCTCGGTCGCCTTCGGCGGCACGCCGAACGCCGTGGCCGGCGCCTATCCGGCGCCGCTGAACGCCGGCGTGCTGGCGGTCCTGGCGCTGGCCTGCCGGGACGCCGAGCGGGTCCGGCTGCGCGTGATGAGCACCGAGGGCGCAGGCTCAGGACGGGAGTCCCCGTGCCACGTCGAGCCCGCCGCCCTGGTGCCCCGGCAGACCCGGTGGTTCCTCGTCTGCCGCGACCTCGACCGCGGCTGGCGGGTGCTGCGCGTCGACCGGATCACGGCGGCGTCGGCGACGGGCGTGCGCTTCGAGCCGGAGGAGGTCCCGGGGGGCGACCCGGTCGCGTTCGTCACCAGCCGGCTCGGCGCCCCGCCCCGCCGGCACACGGCGACGATCCTCATCCACGCGCCGATCGAGCAGGTGCAGGCGTACATGGGCGGCTTCGCCACGGACTTCGCCCCGACGACCACCGCCACCGGCCGGGCGGCGACACACTGGCGCATCGCCGACGTCCGCCTCGAGGTGCTCGCCGGCGGCCTGCTCTGGGTGCGGTGGCCCTTCGAGGTGGTCGACTCTCCCGAGCTCGCCGCCCTGCTCCGGGACCGGTCCGCGGCCTTCGCCCACGCCGCGGACCCGCGCTGAGGCCCGTCGCCCGGTTCGGGCGTCCGCCGTGACGGCTGATCGTGCCGGCCGACGCCCCGCCCGCGGCCTTCCGCGGCCGCGTCATTCCGGAGGCGTCCAGATGCGGCTGCGGAGATCGGTGCCGCGGATCACCTGGACGCGCCAGGGTTCGAGGCGCAGGACGTGCAGCGCGGGGTCGTCGGGCGACCGCCAGAAGGCCCCGAGGTCGTAACCGGCCCCGCGCGGGCTGGTCGCCCGGTAGAGGTCCCAGACCCGGCGCTTGGTCGCCAGGTCGTCGACCCAGGCAGCGGTGGCGTCGATGGCGACCGAGCTGTTGCCGGGCTTCCAGTAGGAGAAGGAGGTGTGCGGATTGCCCGCGAGGTGGGCCGCCTTGACCGGCGTCCGGTAGGTGGCCAGCCACCCGCGCGGCCGCCCGTCCACGGTCTCCCAGACGGGGATGAGGATGCGGGTGCGGGGACGGTTCTTGGCGTCGACGGTGACCATGGTGGCGTACCGGATGGCCCCGACGTAGGCGTTGAACTCGCTCTCGATCTCGGCGAATGACGTGGTCATCGACGGCACTCCTTCTGGCTCGATCCGTCTTCGGTGACCAGGGCATCGTGCGTCACCGTGCGGAGGCCGCGGAAGACGGCACTTGAAAGGCACCGAGTTACCGCACGGGAACCGCTCCCGACCAGGAAAGACGTGCGGGACGCCTCGACCGCGTCGCCCGGCGCGGGGAGTGCGCGGACGGAGTCCTCGGCGGGCGGGATGCTCACTTCTTACCTTGCAGGTCGTGCGGACTTCATGCAGGTCGCCGTTTCCGTACACCTTGGTGCTCCAGGTTCTAGTCGTTCACTTTTGAAGCACGTGTCGCGGCGCCGAGCGCGCCGCGGCAAGATCGGGGAGCACCACATGAGACATGCCGACTTCACCGTCCGCCGGGAACCGGCTGCCTGGCGCCACCTCGCAGCAGTCTCGGTCGGCATCGGTCTGGGGCTCTTCCCGCTGGCACAGAGCGCGTCGGCCGTCCCGGGCGGGACGCCGCAGGCCCCGGCGTTCAGTGTCGAGGGCGGTCGTTTCGAGCAGGCGGTGTCCGTCGAGCTGCGGGCCGGGCAGGGCGAGACGATCCGCTACACCACCGACGGCAGCATTCCCACCAAGAGCAGCCCGACCTTCGCCGGCAAGCCCATCCGCATCACCGAGGACACGAACCTGACGGCCCGCGCCTTCAAGGGCAACCAGGCCGGCGCCGTCAAGTCCGAGGGGTACCTCATTCGCGAGGGAGAGCAGCCGATCGCCCGCCTGATGATCGTCTCGGACGTGCACATCGGGAGCTACGAGGCTGACCGCGACCGCTGGTCGTCCTACTTCGACACCATCGCGGCGGTCACGGGCACCCCGGACGCCATCCTCTCCAACGGCGACATGATCAACGACAACTGGGACGGGCGCGGCAAGGACCACCAGTTGACCGCCCGCATCTTCAAGGAGAACCTCGCGCGCAAGGGCATGAACGCCACCCAGGTGTTCATGTCGTACGGAAACCACGACGCGACCCTGGCCGAGCTCCGTGCGGGCTACCCCAAGGAGTGGTTCCCCGACTCCGGCGGCGGCTACTACCGCACGGACGTCAAGGGCGTCCCGTTGATCACGGTCAACACCGAGAACTACTCCGCGGCCCAGGCCACCTGGCTGCGTGAACAACTCGGGCAGATCTCCGCGGACCCCGCCTACCGCGACCTGCCGATCATCGTCCAGGGGCACCGGCCGGCTCCGGGAACCGTGATGGACGGCCAGCAGACCAGCAACCCGCGCCTCACCGAGGACCTGTCGAAGTTCCCGCGCGCCGTCTACTTCTCGGGCCATTCGCATCTGAACGTGAACGACCCGCGCTCGATCCACCAGAAGAGCTTCACCGCGGTCAACGACGGCAGCTCGTCCTACATCGAGATCGACCACGGATACCAGATGCTCGACGCCGAAGGGCAGCTGGCCAATCGCTTCGAGACCCCCACCGCCCAGGGGCTGGCCGTCGAGGTCTACCGGGGCCGCACCGTCGTCAACCGCGTCAACCTCAACGCCGACCTCCACGACATCTACACCGGCGGTAAGTGGTCGGCGAACTGGAAGCCCCCGTTCCAGAGCGACGGCACGCTGGCGGGAAGGTCCTGGGAGATCAGGACGGCCGGCGACGACGCCCAGGTCGTGCGGAACTTCACCTACACCGACGCCAACCGCAACCGCACGGCCCCGTCCTGGACGTCCCCGCACCCGCTGACGGCCCAGGCCGGCAAGGACGGCCGGCTTGCGCTGCGCATCGAACAGGCCGCGGACGACGAGCTGGTGTACCACTACAAGGTGCGCGTCACCCGCGCCGACAACGGGGCCGAGGTGCTCAACACCAAGGTCGCCAACCGCTTCGACGTGGTGCCCGCCGCCGCCTCCATGGACATCCCGGTCCCGGTCCAGCGCGACGGCGCGCGGTACCGCGCGGAGGTCGTCGCGGTCGACGCGCAGGGCAACCAGTCGCCTGTCGCCGCGGACGTGCTGAAGTAGCACGTCGCCCCGGTTCAAGGTGAACGCCGGCGCCGCCGGCCTGGCTCGCAGGCTGACCGCCTCGGCCCGGCCGGCGGGACCGCGGATCCATCGCCGGCGGCCTCCGCCGGGCCATCCGGACAGAGCAGAGCTCCTGAGCCGGAGTGCATAGACTTGTCCTCATGTTCGACGACAAAACGCAGGAGACCCTGCGGCGCCTGCTGGACCTCGCCGAACACCCCTCCACCCCGGACGCCGAGCGGGCGCTGGCATTCGTACGGATCCGCGCCCTGGTGGCGGTGCCGGCCGACGACGCCCGCCGCAGGGCGCCCGTGGCCGGCATGGACGCCCGACTGCTCACCAAGCTCAAACCGCTGCAGCGGCACGTGGACGAGGACCTGGTCGACGACGTGCACGGCGACCTGCACTCCTTCGGCATCCGTTACCGGCTGGTCTCGGAGGTCGCCGGCGAACTGGCCCACATCCTCGACCTGCGCTCCCGCCTCGCCCCCGACAAACGACACCGCCACGACGACGGCGTACGCCAGACGGCCGCCAGGCTGACCTACCTCCTGGAGCGCTCCGACGGCTTCCGCACCTCCCGCTGGCGCACCAGACGCGGCTGACCCGCCCGCCCCCGAGAAACGGACCGCCGGCCGGGCGAGCACGGTGCTGATCGCGTCTCTCAAGGAGTCTCCGCATGTCAGCAGCAACACCTTCCGAGGGGCGCGCCCGCGGGGCCCGGACGCTTCGTACCGCCGGGTTATCCGGTCCGAGGGGCGACGCCGCGATCGCGGCGCTCACCACCGCGGCCACCCTCGGCCCGCTGCTGGTGCCCGATCCGAAGGCGTGGTGGATCGTCGGGCTGGGCGCGCTCGCCTCCGCGCCCGTCTACTGGCGCAGGCGCGCGCCCATGGCCGTGGCGCTGTTGGTCGGCGCGGCGATGACCGTCATGGTCTTCTGGGAGAAGCCGTTCCTGCCGTTCGGCCCCCTGGTCGCCGTCTACACCATCGCCGACGTCAGCCCCAGGTGGAAGCGCCTGGCCGCGATCCCGGCGGTCGCCGTCATCGTCGGCGTCTCCCTGGCGCTGCCCGGGGAGGACAGCGAGATCTTCCGCCTGATGGGCACCGCCTTCGTGGCCGCCTACGCGCTCGGCACCAGCGCCCGCGCGAGCCGGTCGCGCACCGCGGAACTGGCCGAACGGGCCCGCCGCCGGGAACAGGAGCACATCGCCGCGGCGGCGGAGGAACGGGCGCGGATCGCGCGTGACATGCACGACATCATCACGCACGCCGTCGGGCTGATGGTCGTCCAGGCCGAGGCGGGGCCCGTGGTCGTACGGAGCGACGCGCCCAGGGCCGAGGCCGTCTTCGACGCGATCGCCGACACCGGCAGGGGAGCGCTCACCGAGCTGCGCGGCCTGCTCACCGCGCTGCGCGCGTCGGCCGTTCCGGAGGGGGAGGGCCTCGGGCCCGCCCAGCCGAGCCTGGACGGACTCGCCTCACTGGCCGCACGCAGCGGCCTGGACGTGGCCATCACCGTGAAGGGCGAGCGGCGGCGGACATCGGGCAGCCTGGAAGCCGCCGTCTACCGGATCGTCCAGGAAGCCCTCACCAACGTGCGCAAACACGCCGGGGTGCGCGACGTGCGGCTGCACCTGCGCTGGACCGCGCGCGAACTGCTCGTCGAGATCGCCGACGACGGCGGCGGGTCACGTCGCGACGGCGGCGGCTACGGCCTGATCGGCATGCGCGAACGTGCGACCGCGTACGGCGGCACGCTCACCGCGGGACCGGGACAGGACGGCGGATTCCTCGTCAGAGCCGCCTTTCCGCTTGAATAGCGCGCATGCTGCGCGTGCTCATCGCCGACGACCAGGATCTCTTCCGCGCCGGGTTCGGCCTGATCCTCGGCGCCCAGCCGGACATGCTGGTGGTCGGCGAGGCGGCGGACGGCGACGAGGCGATCGCGCTGGCCGGGCGGCTGCGTCCGGACGTGGTCCTGATGGACGTGCGGATGCCGGGCAGGAACGGCATCGAGGCCACCAGGGAGATCTGCGCGACCACCGCCGCCAAGGTGCTCGTCCTGACCATGTTCGACCTGGACGAGTACGTCTACGACGCCGTCCGCGCGGGCGCCAGCGGCTTCCTGCTCAAGGACATCCGCCGCGACGAGCTGGCGCACGCGGTGCGCACCGTGGCCGCCGGTGAGGCGTTGCTGGCGCCCGCCGCCACCCGCAGGCTGCTGGAGAGCCTGGTCAGACGGCCGGCCCACGGCCCGATGCCGCGGCTGGCGGGACGGCTGGCGGCGCTCACCGAACGGGAACGCGAAACGCTCCGGCTGGTCGCCCGCGGACTGTCCAACGCCGAGATCGCCGCCGCGCTCGTGGTCACCGAGCACACGGTCAAGACGCACGTCAGCCGCATCCTGACCAAGCTGGACCTGCGGGATCGGGTGCAGGCGGCGGTGTTCGCCTACGAATGCGGCCTCGTGGTCGCCGGTGAGAGTGACATCGGAGATCACACTCACGACTGACGCGCCACCAGGGTGGCCGCCAGCAGCATCGTCGTCATGAAACGTGTCCTGATCGCGCTCGCCGCGGCTCTCGTCTCGGCTGTCCTGCTGCACTTCGGCACCGGCCTGCACCCCGTGGCCTGGCTGACGTGGCTCGCCCCCTTGCCCGTGCTGCTCGCCGCTCCCCGGGTGGGGGGAGGCTGGGCCTTCGCCGCGGGCGCCCTGGCCTGGCTGGGCGGGCAGCTGCAGTGGTGGCCGTACTTCACCGGGACGCTGGAGACGCCCGTCCCGGTGGCGGCCGGCCTGCTCGCCGGACCGGCGCTGCTGTACGGCCTCGGCGTGCTGCTGCACCGTGCGCTGCTGGCCAGGCGGCGGCCGCTGTCGGCCGTGCTCGCCGTACCGGCGTCGTGGGTCGGCGTCGAATACCTGATGGCGGTGGCCGGACCGCACGGCGCCTGGTGGAGCCTGGCCTATACGCAGGCCGACGTGCTGCCCGTCCTGCAGACCGCCTCCGTCGCCGGCGTCTGGGGGATCACCTTCCTGCTCCTGCTCGTGCCCGCCGCGCTGGCCGCGCTGCTCGCGCCGGGCGCGACCCGCCGGCTCTCCGTCGCGGTGACCGCGGGCGCGTTGGTGGCGCCGGCCCTGGCGTACGGCTTCGCCCGGCTCGGCGCCGACGGCGGCCAAGACGGCGGGCAGGACGGCGGGCAGCGCCGCGAGGTCGCGCTGATCTCCACCGACGACCCGCGCGACACCGTGGAACTCGACTCCCCGCAGGGGCGCGACCTGCTCCGGCGCTACCGCCGGGCCGTCGACGCGGCCGCCGCCCGCGGTGCCGAGATCGTGCTGCTGCCGGAGAAGACGTTCGAGACGGTCACCGCCCGCCTGCCGCTGGCCGGGCCGGGAGTGGTGGTCGTCGCCGGCGTCGCGCTCCGCGCCGGCGCGACGTGGACCAACAGCGCGCTGGCCTACCCGTCCGGGGCCCGCTACGACAAGCACCACATGATCCCCGGGCTGGAGCCGGAGTTCACGCCCGGAAGCACGCTGACCCTGCTCGGCCGGACCACGACGGGCCTGATCGTCTGCAAGGACCTCGACTTCCCCTGGCTGGTACGGCAGTACCGCCAGGCCGGCGCGACGACGCTGCTCGCCCCCGCCTGGGACTTCGACGACGACGCCTGGCTGCACAGCCGCATGGCGCTGGTCCGCGGGGTGGAGAGCGGGTTGTCGGTGGCGCGCGCGGCCCGCCAGGGCCTTCTCACGGTGAGCGACACCCGGGGACGGGTGCTGGCCGAAGGCCGCAGCGGCAAGCCCGGCGTGACCACGGTGTTCGCGACGCTGCCGGAGCAGGGCGCCTCGACCGTCTACGCCGGCCTGGGCGACTGGGCCGCCTGGTGCTCGGTCGCGATGCTGCTCATCGCCCTCGCCCGGCTCCGCGTCCGCCGCTCCGCACACCGCACTGTCCGCCCCTCCACGGGCGGGCAGGCTCCCGGTGCGCCCGTCCGACCGCAGGGGTGAACCTGCTTCCAGGCTGGGATTAACCCGATGTTTGGGCTCCGCCCGCAGCAGAGAATCGCAATAAATAGGCACGAAAGCCCCGCCGGATCGGGCGGGGTCTGTTGCGAATACGTTAAACATGGGCTTATTGACACCATCTCGCCGCCGAGCATACGGTGCTGCTACCCGCAAACATCGGGTCGATTTGACGAAGTTCTCGCGACGTAGGTAACAACTCGACGATCACTCGCGGCGACGGCGCAGGCGATCCGTCAAGATGGGAGGCGCGCAAGAAGGGAGCCCAGTGACGCTCACGGACAATGCCGTGGACAGAATCCGTCAGATGATCATCACCGGCGAGCTTCAGCCCGGTGACCGTCTACCGGCTGAGAAGGAGCTGGCCGCCCGGCTCGGCCTGTCGAGGAACTCGCTGCGGGAGGCGGTTCGCGCACTCACCATGATGCGTGTGCTGCACACCCGGCGCGGCGACGGCACGTACGTGACAAGTCTGGACCCTGAGCTGCTGCTCGGCACCATGAGCATGGTCGTCGACCTGCACCAGGACAGTACGATCCGGCACTTCCTGGAGGTGCGCCGGCTGCTGGAGCCGGAGGTGACCGCCATGGCGGCGCTGCACATCGACAGGGACGCGCTCGGCGAGCTGGCCGCGCTCCAGGCCGAGGCCACCGAACTCGTCGCCGCCCAGCCGGCCGACCGCGCGCGACTGCGCAAGAACGGCGAGTCCTTCCACGGAGTCATCGCCCGTGCGTCGGGCAACCCCGTCCTGGCCACCATCGTCGAGACCATGTCGGGCAAGACGCTCCGGCCCCACGCCTGGTGCGGGATGACCGGCGAGTCCGACCTGCACCTGACCCTCACCGAACATCAGGCGATCTACGAGGCCCTGACCGCCGGTGACAGCTACCGTGCCCGCATCAGGGCGGCCGCGCACATCGCCGGCATCGAGGACGCCATCCTCACCGCTCACTGACCGTCCTGTCCTCCCCCCGCCACGACGTGGCGGAAGCCTGCCCGAAAACACCCCCCGTCGAAAGGACGATGCGCCATGCCTGCCCTGTCCCTCGGAGGCCGTGATGGCTGAGCCGCTGCTGGAGGCCCGCGGCATCCGCAAGCGGTTCGACCACGTCGACGCGCTGAGAGGAGCCGACTTCACCGCCTACGCGGGCGAGATCGTCTCGCTCATCGGCGACAACGGCGCGGGCAAGAGCACGCTGGTGAAAGTGCTGTCAGGCGCGGTACGGCCGGACAGCGGCCGGATCCTCCTGGACGGAGAGCCCGTCGCCTTCTCCTCGCCGACCGACGCCCAGGCGGCCGGGATCGAGACCGTCTACCAGGATCTCGCCCTGGCGCCCGCGCTCGGCCCGGCGGCCAACCTCTTCATGGGCCGCGAGGTGACCCGCCGTGGCCCGCTGGGCAGGCTCGGCTTCCTCGACAAGGCGAGCATGCGGGACAGCACGATCAAGGAGCTGGCCTCCCTCGGCGTGCGCCTGGCCGACGTGGACGGCCCGATCTCGACCCTGTCCGGAGGGCAGCGGCAGAGTGTGGCGATCGTCCGGGCGGTCACCTGGGCCAAACGGGTGATCTTCATGGACGAGCCCACGGCCGCGCTCGGCGTCGTCCAGACCAGACGCGTGCTCGACCTGATCCGCCAGGTACGCGACCGCGGGATCGCGGTGGTTCTGATCAGTCACAGCATGCCGCAGGTGCTCGAGGTGTCCGACCGGATCGAGGTGCTCAGGCTCGGCGCCCGGGTCGCCCGGTTCACCACGGGCGAGGCCAAGGCCGAGGACCTCGTCGCCGCCATGACCGGCCTGCTCACTCACGGCGTGACTCTGGAGGAGACGGCATGACGTCGGTATCGATCGAGGAGGCCGCCAGGCCGTCGGCGGGGCTGCGCCGCAGGCTCACCGCGTCCCCGCTCACCTACCTGTCCGCCTCGCTGGCGGCGATGATCGCGGTCTTCTCGGCCGCGGCGCCCGAGGCGTTCCTGTCGGCCTACAACATCCAGACGATGCTGACGGTCACCTCCGTGTTGCTGGTGTTGTCCGTCGGCATGACGTTCGTGATCGCGACCGCGGGCATCGACCTGTCGGTCGGCTCGGTGCTGGTCTTCTCGGCGGTGATGTCCCTGCGGACGATGACCGCGCTGGGCGGCTCCGGATTCGGCGTCGTGCTGGCCGGATTCGCCGTCGCCGTGGTGTCCGGCGTGGTCTGGGGCACGTTGAACGGCCTGCTCGTGGCCAAGGCGAAGGTCCCCGCGCTGATCTCCACGCTCGGCACGATGGGCGCGGCCCTGGGCATCGCGCAGCTCGTCACCGGCGGCAACGACCTGTCCGGCGTGCCCAAGGCACTGTACGAGACGGTCGGCCTCGGCAAGCTCTTCGGCGTCGTGCCCTGGCTGGTCGTGATCGCGCTCGTGGTGACCGTCGCCGGAGCGGTGGTGCTGAACCAGACCAGGTTCGGCCGGTACACGCTGTTCGTCGGCTCGGGCGCCGAGGCGGCGCGCCGGTCGGGCATCAACGTCGACCTGCACCTGATCAAGGTGTACGGCCTGGCAGGGCTGCTCGCCGGGGTGGCCGGCTTCCTCGACCTCGCCTTGTTCGCCAGCGCCAACATCGCCGGTCACTCCACCGACAACCTCCAGGCCGTGGCCGCCGTGGTGCTCGGGGGGACCAGCCTGTTCGGCGGTGTGGCCACCATCCCCGGCACCGTGATCGGCGTCTTCATCCCCGCGGTGCTGCAGAACGGTTTCGTCATCCTCAAGGTGCAGACCTTCTGGCAGGAGGTCGCGATCGGCGTGGTCCTCGTCCTCGCCGTCTACATCGACCAGCTCAAGCGCAAGTCGCGCGAGAAGTCGTAGCCCCCTCGTCCCAGACGAGAGACACCCCCCGTTTCGAGAAGAGGTCATGTCAGCATGCGCACAAGCGTCCTGTCACTGTCGGTCGCGGTCCTCGCCCTGGTCGCCGGCTGCTCGGGAACCGGCGGACCGGCGGCCGGCGGCAGCGAGCCGTACAAGATCACCTATGTCCAGGGGATGGCGGGAAACCCGTTCTTCACCTCGCTGACCTGCGGCGCGCAGGAGCGCGCCAAGGAGCTCGGCGTGCAGTTCGACGCGCAGGGCGGCAAGGACTACAGCCCGCAGAGTCAGACCCCGATCCTCAACGGCGTCATCGCGCAGAAGCCCGACGCGATCGTCATCTCACCGATGGCGGGGGAGGCCATGGTCCCGGCCCTGAGCAAGGCCAAGGCGGCGGGCATCAAGCTGGTCTTCGCCGACTCGGTCGCCGACGACGCGACCCTCGCGGTCTCGCAGATCGCCTCCGACAACTACGCGGGAGGCGTGCTGGCCGCGCAGACCCTCGCCAAGCAGGTCGGGGAGAAGGGCAAGGTCATGGTGATGGGCGCCAAGCCCGGCATCTCCACGACCGACGCCCGGCAGAAGGGCTTCGAGGACGAGATCGGCAAGCACTCGGGGATCACCTACCTGGGGCCGCAGTACAGCGAGAGTCAGCCGGCGACGGCCACGTCCAAGTTCGCCGCCGTGTTCGCCGCCAACTCCGACCTGGCCGGAGTGTTCGCGGTCAGCACGCAGGAGGTCGAAGGGGTCGCCACCGGCGTGCAGAACGCGTCGAAGGCGGGGCAGGTGCACATCGTCGGCTTCGACACCTCCGACCCGATCCTCGACGACGTCAGGAACGGCGTCGTCGAGTCGCTGATCGTCCAGCAGCCGCTGCAGATGGGCGTGGACGCCGTCACCCAGGCCGTCGCCGCGCTGAAGGGCGAGGCGACCACTCCCAAGATCTCCACGCCGTTCGTCGTGCTGACCAAGGACAACATGACCCAGCCCGACGTCGCGAAGTTCATCTACAAGACGACCTGCGACTGATCGACGGGCGACCCCCTTCAGGAGAACACCCATGCGCACACCATCCGGACGACTCATCACGTTGGCCGTTGGCGGCCTGCTGGTCCTGCCCGCCGTCGTCGTCGATCTCCCCGCCCAGGCCGCCGACGCCTTCACCGAGAACTTCGAGAGCGGCACGCTGCCCGCAGGCTGGCGGATCGTCTCGGGCTCCTTCGGCCAGCTCATCACCGACCGGGCCGTCAACCACAACGACAGCAGGCCGTACAACAGGCAGGGCGCCTACCACCTGTCCACCCTGGAGAGCCCCACCCAGACGCCGGACGACGGCTACCGCGGCGTGGTCGTCTCCGGGACGTTCACCATCGCCCAGCCGGTCGTCTCCATGCTGGTCGGCGGCGGCAGCGGCGCGAACACCTACGTCGCGGTCTGCGCCTACGACGAGACCAGGCCCGACGGCTGCGGGCAGGAGCTCGCCGTCGCCCGGGGCGACAGCGCCGAAGTCATGGCCCGGCGCCTGCTCGACGTGTCCGCGCACATCGGCGAACGCGCGATCGTCAAGGTGGTGGACGACTCCACCAGCGGCTGGGGCCACATCACGGTCGACGACATCCGCAACGACCTGCCCGCCACACCCGGCGAGGTCCGGGTGGCCCGCACGGCGAGCCGGACGACGCTGACGTGGGACCCCGCCATCGGCGGACAGGTCTACGCGGTCTACCGCTCCACCGAGCGCGACTCCGGCTTCACCAAACTCGGCGAGGTCTCCGGGACGAGCTTCACCGACCGGGCGACCGGCCCGGACACGGCCTACTTCTACGCGGTGTCCGCGCTCTCGTCGGGCGCAGAGTCCGGCAAGGTGTACGCCTACGCCCGGCCGTACGCCGACCTGCGGGCACGCGGGGACACGGTCACCTACGCGGGACAGAACCTCACCGACACCCGATTCCCGGTGGGCCCGCTCGGCTCGGCAGGCATCGTGCACGACGGCACAGGCGCCAGACCAACCTGGTGGATCTTCAACAACCTCGGCCGCGGCGGCTGGCACCTGGAGGCCGACACCTACCAGAAGGGCAGGCTGCCCAACAGCTTCTTCGCGGTGCGCGCCAAGGCCGCGGGCGGACGGCCGGTGGTGCGGGCGCTGCAGACGACCGGGGTGGGCGCGTTCGAGCCGATGAAGTCGCTCACCCAGCAGGGTGAGTACCCGATCCTGAACTATCAGTACAAGGACGAGTCGCTGCCGGTCGAGGTCTCCACCGAGGTCCTCAACCCGATGATCCCGGGCGACGTCAAGGACTCGGCCATCCCCACCGCGATCTACAACATCACCGTCAAGAACCCGGGCCGGCGGCCCGCCGAGGTGTCGATGCTGGCCGCGCAGCAGAACGCGGTCGGTTTCAACGGCTACGACACGATCGGCGGCGCCGGCAACCGAGTCGTGGCGGGCTACGGGGACAACCGCACCGTGTTCGACGGCAAGAATCTACGCATGACCGGCAAGCAGGGCGCGGGCGGCATGAACCTCGCCGCGCTGGCCGGCGGCGTCACCGGCACCGCCGCCTGGACCACGCTCGACGCCCTGCACGGCGACCTCGCCGACGACGGCGCGCTCGCCGGCCCCGCCGACGCCGGCAGCCCGGCGGCGAACACCACCGTGGACGGCGCACTGGCGGCCACGGTGACGGTCGAGCCCGGTGCGTCCAAGACAATCCCCGTCGTGCTGAGCTGGCACTTCCCCGGCGCCCAGAACTTCAACGGCGGCCCGGGCCGGCAGTACGAGAACTGGTGGACCGGCGCCGACGCCGTCGCCGGTTACGTCGAGGACAACCTCGGCCGGTTGATCGGCCGGACGAGGCTCTACCACGACACCGTCTACGACTCGAACCTGCCCCAGTACCTGCTCGACCGGGTCACCTCGGCCACCGCGCTGCTGCACACCCCGACCGTGTGGTGGGCCAAGAACGGCTTCTTCGGCGCCCGCGAGGGCTGGGGCTGCTGTCCGGGCATGCCCACCCACGTCTTCCACTACGCCCAGAGCCAGGCCTGGCTGTGGCCCGAGGTCGGGCAGCGCTGGACCCAGCAGTGGCTGGACAACATGGACTCCGCGGGCAAGATCCCGATGCGGTTCGACAGCGACGCCGGCTTCACCCTCGACGGGCAGACCGGCGTCATCCTCTCGGCGTACCGGACCTATCAGACCACGGACCGGGCCTGGGTGACGGCCAACTGGCCGAAGATCAAGTCGGCGATGGAGTACGTGGTCGCCCAGGCCGACCCCGACCGGGACGGCGTGCTGACCGGCATCCACAACACCACGCTCGACGGCGGCGAGACCGGCGACGGGTCCTGGCTCGGCTCGCTCTACCTGGCCGCCGTCAACGCCTCGGCCAAGATGGCCGAACTCGCCGGCGACCGTACGGCCAAGGCAGGTTATGACACGATCTACGCCTCCGGCCGGACGAAGCAGAGCCGGCGGTTCTTCAACGGCGAGTACTTCCACGAGGTCTACTCGCCCCAGGGACACTCCTACGGCGACGGCGTCGAGATCGACATGCTGCTCGGCCAGTGGTGGTCCACCCAGCTCGGCCTCGGCGACATCTACCCGTCGGCCGACATCACCACGGCCGCCAAGAACCTGTTCCGCCACAATTTCAAGGAGCACTTCCTCGGTTACGACGTCAGCCACCAGTTCCGGCAGTACGTGGAGGAGACCGACGCCGGCTTGCAGATGATGACCTGGCCGAAGAACCCCAAACCGGGTAACAGCCCGCTCTACTTCGACGAGGTCATGTCCGGATTCGAGTATTCGGCGGCGGCGCTGATGCTCCAGCGTGGCCTGCTCGATGAGGGCCTGCGCGTGGTCAAGGCAGTCTCCGACCGCTACGACGGCCGCGCCAGGACCGAGCACATCAGCGCGGACCCGTGCTCGACAGGCGACGGTACCGGCAGCCCGTTCGGTGACGACGAGTGTGGCAAATGGTACGGAAGGACTCTGTCGTCCTGGTCGTTGCTGACGGCGATGCAGGGTTTCGCCTTCGACGGGCCTGCCCAGAAGGTGACCTTCGCCCCGACCTGGAAGCCGGAGGACCACCGCTCCTTCTTCAGCACCGGCGCCGCCTGGGGCACGTTCGCCCAGAAGCGGGCCGGTCTCACCCAGAACGACGTCCTCACCCTGAAGTACGGCACCGCGACGGTGCGGACAGTCGACCTGGAGCTGGCGGCGGCCGGGACCCCCAAGCACGTCAAGGCATACCTCGACGGCAGACCCGTGACCGCCACCGCCACCGCCACCGCCTCCGCCTCCGCCGAAGGGACGCGCCTGACCGTGATCCTTGCCCGGCCCGCCGTCCTCAAGGCCGGTTCGGCCCTGCGCGTCCACGTGGTGCGATGAGCTCCCGGCAAGGCCGGGGCGGGTAGTGCCCCGAAGGCCGGTGGGTCAACGCCCTGGCCCAGGCGTTGACCCACCGGCCGGGCGAACTCCGGCCCGGCGAACCGCCACCCCGCCCGCGCGGCTCCGCGGCCGCGCGCCCGGCCGCCGGCGCCAGGGTCGTGGCCGTCGCAGGGTCAGACGATGGTGAGCGTCGTCAGGCCGGTCGCCCGGGTGAGCCCGGTGGTCAGGCACTGCAGCAGTTCGGTCTGGACGAGCGTGATGGTCTCCACCGCGTGGCGGCCCTGGAAACGGCCTCCGACGATCGGGCCGGTGAACGTGGTGACCACCTGACCGCCCACGGCGGTGCTGCTCCCGCTGCCGTCGATGACGCTGCTGTCGCCGGTGTTCCACTTGATGATCCGCTCGCCCTGGAACGGGTCGAGGAGGTCGTTGCAGCCGACGAAGATGGTGAACACCTCGTCGTAGGCCCCGCTCGCCACCTGGCCCGTACTGTCGAGGCAGGAACTGAACCGGCCCCGCACCGTGAGCGTGACGTTCCGCGGCGTCAGGACGACCCCCGGGTTGTACGTGACGGTCTCGGTCCCCTGACACTGCACGAGCGCGGCCGCGTAGGCCGGACGCGCGGCCGGAGCGGCCGCACTGAGGGCGATCACGCTGACGGCGGCGACCGCGGCGGCGATCAGCGCGCGCAGGACCCGGCTTCGCCGAGCTGAACGAAAGCTCACAGGACGCTCCCTAGGGGGATGAACGGCAGGGCATTGACGGGGCGACGTTCACGACCGGAACCACGGGTACGTAGACATGACAGCCTCACCAGCGGTTCCGTGATATGCCCCTGAGGGTTGCAGATCCGTACCTCGCCGACACGCAGTGTGACCTCCGGCGTCCGTCAGGGCCGCGGCCCGCGGCGCCGTCCTCGCGCCGCACTGCTCGCAGGACCTCGCGTACGCCGCCCCGGCGCACGAGATCGCCCGGACGTCCTCTCCTCGATCGACGTGACGTGACCAACACCCTCACCTTCACCGACCTCCATCCCTGCCCCCGCCCGCCACCGGGCGTGTGGCGGCCGTCGTGATGCCGAGGTGCGGTCGTACTCTCAGCACACCGGGTTCCGGTAGCGGGAGAGGCGGAGTTCGAAGCCGGTCTCTCGGCCAGAGGCCGAGAGGGCGGCACCGAGGCTCGACGCGGCGCTCCAGAGCCAGGGACGTACGTGCCGGAGAGGGGAGTGCTCCGGCTCGGCACAAATGGCTTGGCGCAGGGCCAGACGACGACGTTGGAGCAGGTCCAGGTCCGCCGCCGGATCGTGCACGGCTCGCTGACGTCCGTCGCGGGCGGTGGCCTCGACCATGGCCATGACCGTGTCCTCGGTGGGCGCCGGCTCGGCTCTCGTCGTGCCGGCCCGCTGAGCCCGCTGCTCTCGCTGAGTCGATTGCGTCGGCTGCGTCCGCTGGGCTCGCCAGTCGGACCAGCTGGATCCGATGCCGGCCAACGCCTCCAGCAGCGTGGCGAGGGCATGCTGTTCCGCGTCCGTGCCCCGGCCCCAGACCTGCGTCAACAGGGGCAGGACCTGAGCCCAGGTGACGTGTGCGAGCCTGACGCCGTCCTGGCCGGCCGGCGGGGCGAAGGTGAGCGGTGGAGTCAGGTAGGTGAGGTCGACGCGGAGGCCGGGATGGTGATGGCGGGCGAGCGTGGCGTAGGTGGCCAGCTGGCCCCGCCGGTGGCTGGAGGTCTCCGTCTTCAGTTCGATCATCCAGAGGCGGTCCGGCCACAGCGCGGCGTAGTCGGGGGCCCCGCCCTGCTCGTCGTCGTGCCGTGGACGCAGTTCGAACTCGTCCACGAACAGCGGTGGCGTCCGCCAGTCGCCCTGACCGAACGACAGCTCGTCCAGTGATCGCAGGAACCGGGCTCCCTGAGGCGACGGCCGGGAGCGGCTGTTCCAGGGAGGGTAGGGACCCGCCACGATGAGCATGGTCAGGAGGCGCTGGCAGTATTCCTCCCTGCCCAGCCGCAGACGTCCTAAGAGATGAAGGGGATCTTCCATGCCCACAGCGTGGCCCTCTCTCACCGGGGCTCAGGCGGGCGGACGCCTGCCTGAGCCCCTTGCCGATCTCATCGCTGCGCAGTGCGCCGGTCGATCAGGGGAGGTACACCTCGAAGTAGTAGCCCGGCGCCCAGAGGCCGCCCCCGCGGAACCAGTGGCAGCCGGCGAGGGCGGTGTACAGGCCGCTGTCGGCGGCGTTGTCGAAGCCGGCGTCGCAGTCGGCCAGCGTCTGGTAGGGGCCCCGCAGGTACCAGTCGGGCGCCGGCCAGCCGGCCGCGCCGGTCCGGGCTGTGGCGGTGGCGGAGGTGGTGGCGGAGGCTGGTGCGGTCCCGGCCAGGACGCTGACGCCCAGCGCTACGGCGACTACGGCGGAGGGTAATCGGCGGATCCTCATCGCGGGTGACTCCTCACGGTCGGGATGGAGAAACACCTTCGAGTGAGCACCGGCCTCGGGTAATCGTCAAGATCTGGGTTCGACGCGGCATCTCCCGGCGCTGGCCGGCTGGCACGAGCGTGCGCAACGAAGGCCGCCGGTGCCGTTGCCCGACCTGCGTCATGGAGCTGCGGCGTGGGGGCATGCCGGCATCGTGCTGACCGCCGACGTCTACGTCTCGGTGCTGCCGCAGCTGTATCACGACAGCGTCCGGGCGACGGCGCGGCCGGTGCTGAAGGCTGTACGGGGGGCCAATCGGAAGATCGGCAAGGCACGGGAGACGACGTGACTCACATGTGGCTCACCGTGACTCATGGTCAGATGACGCGACTACCTATGCTCGTGAAGCCGCCGATCGGCGTAGTAAGGCGAGTGGGACTTGAACCCACGACCCACGGATTATGAGAATCCTTGGTTGATGTCGCTCGGTGTCACGGAGTGCTGTTTTGTATTGTCGTGGCCGGAATTATCCCCGTCGTCGTGTCGGTCTGTGCCGACGCGTGCCGTGCTGTATCGCGTACACACGAGCAACCACCGAGCAACCATGCGTTCTTGACCATCGGCACTAGGCGCCATTTGTCCCCCATCTCGGCGCGGCTGACTGGGGCCAGGCTTGCGTGGTGAACTCGAATTTTGCGGCGGACCGAGCTGTGCGAGCAACCACCGAGCAGTCATCGCGTGGTCATTTGCGTTCACAGGCAGGATGGCTCGCAGCGGACCTCGGATGCGATGCATGGTCTGCCTGACGTGCATGGACGTGCTTTCCGGCAGGCGCACAGTTGGGGGCCGGTGCCCGGGACGGGCGGGCCCTGGGTCCAGTTGCCGCCCACGCGCAGCTCCCACCACTGGTGCGGCTCCCAGTCGCAATCGTGCACGCTGAGCTGCCTGATATCCCGTCCGCCTAGAAGCATTTGCCGCGACTCTTGATGCGGTACCAGCCCGGGCCGCCGTACTCGGCGACCGGCTGGTTCTCGACCAGGTGGGCGACCCGATGTGTCACTGGAGTATTAGCCGATCCTCGACTGGCGAGCGGCCCGCTGCCGCCGAGTACCTCGCCGACCTGCCGGTCTGCTCGGTCGTACAGGCAGGCCGCGCTGGCCGGGACACCTGCGGGGCCCGGAACCGTAAGCCTTTCCCAGCCTGAATGGCGGCCTCTTTGATGAGCTGCAGGACGAGGAGATTGCCTGGCCGATCGGGATGGCGCGGTGCGGGCAACAGCGCAGTTGGACCTGGAACTTGCAGGTCAAGGCGGCGATGGCGCGCGGATGAGGTCGGCGTCGGCGGGGGCATGCGCAGCACGCCGGCACATGTGCTAGATTGGGATCAGTTGCAGTTGTGGTACCCATAAAGACTTTGTGTGCACCTGACGGTATGTAGCCTCAGGTGCATTTTTTGTTCTCCGGTCATTTCCGGGTGTGTGGTCCTATCGCGGCGACGCGGAATCCGTTCGATGCGGATTTCGGCTTTGCACCCATCGAAGGAGATCAACATGGCTTCTGGCACCGTGAAGTGGTTCAACGCGGAAAAGGGCTTCGGCTTCATCGAGCAGGACGGCGGCGGCGCCGACGTCTTCGCGCACTACTCCAACATCGTCGCCAACGGCGGCTACCGTGAGCTGCGCGAGGGCCAGAAGGTGGCCTTCGACGTCACGCAGGGCCAGAAGGGCCCGCAGGCCGAGAACATCGTTCCCGCCTGACACTGCGCACCACGTAGCCGGGGCCCGCGCCGCAGGGCGCGGTCCCCGGCGCGTTGCTTTTGTGGCATCCATCGTGCCGTGATGACCTCACAACCCGAGAAGCACAGCATGTCTGTTCTTCCGCCGCACACCGGATGCACCACCGATGGCTCCGGTTCGGGCATAGGCCCGCTCCAGTTCCAGGGCGCCGCATCACAGCCGCGTTCTTCCCGGCGAAAGCCGACCATTTCGACGTACGAGCCCAGGCTGTTTCCGCCGGCTCGACTCGTCTTTCTTCGGCTCGTGCTAGCTGTTCTTGTGCCGCTCATCGCGCCGAGGATCCTGACACGTGCCGCATCGAGGAAGGTTCTGCATGAACCACGCAACTCGCGCGCACGATCGCAACTCTTCGCCCCGTACGGGCGGCTCCGCCCGAAGCAGGGGCGGCCGATTCAGCTCTCCGGCTCAGGGCCGTTCAGGCGCCTCCAACCGGTCCGGCAACGGGCGGCGTCCCGCCGCGCTCCAGAGAGAGTTCGCGCTGCCGGTCACCGTAACCCCGGCCCTGCCGGCAGCCGCGACATTCGCTGAACTGAGCATGCCGCCCGCACTGCTCAAGGTGCTCAGCGGCCTGGGCGTGAACGAACCGTTCCCCATCCAGGCGGCCACGCTGCCGAACTCCCTGGCCGGCCGGGACGTCCTGGGACGGGGGCGCACCGGGTCGGGCAAGACACTCGCCTTCGGCCTGGCCCTGCTCGTCCGCACCTCCGGACAGCGGGCACAATCGCGGCGACCGCTCGCCCTGATCCTCGTCCCCACCAGGGAACTGGCCCAGCAGGTCACCGATGCGCTCACGCCGTAAGCCCAAGCACTGAAGCTGCGGCTGGCCACGGTCGTCGGCGGCATGTCGATCAGCCGCCAGGCCCATGCGCTGCGCAACGGTGCCGAGGTCGTCATCGCGACCCCGGGACGGCTCAGAGATCTCATCGAACGCGGCGACTGCAGCCTGGACCAGGTCGGCATCACCGTGCTGGACGAGGCCGACCAGATGGCCGACATGGGCTTCATGCCGCAGATCACCCACCTGCTCGACCAGGTGCGCCCAGATGGCCAGCGGATGCTGTTCTCCGCCACTTTGGACCGCAACGTCGATCTGCTGGTCCGCCGCTATCTGAGCGACCCGGTGGTCCATTCGGTCGACCCTTCGGCGGGCGCGGTCACCACGATGGAGCACCACGTGCTGCACATCCAGGGCGCCGACAAGCAGGCCACCACTGTGGAGATCGCTGCTCGCGACGGTCGGGTGATCATGTTCCTGGACACCAAGCACGCTGTGGACCGGCTCACCGAACAGCTGCTGAACAGCGGAGTGCGCGCCGCCGCGCTGCACGGAGGCAAGTCCCAGCCCCAGCGCACGCGCACCCTCGCCGAGTTCAAGAGCGGCCACGTCACGGCGCTGGTGGCGACCAACGTCGCGGCCCGCGGCATCCACGTCGACGACCTGGACCTCGTCGTCAACGTCGACCCGCCGAGCGACCACAAGGACTACCTGCACCGCGGCGGCCGCACCGCCCGCGCCGGCGAGTCCGGCAGCGTCGTCACCCTGGTGCTGCCCAATCAGCGCCGTGACATGACCCGCTTGATGGCCGACGCCGGTATCGTCCCGCAGACCAGCGAGGTCCGTTCGGGCGAGGCCGAGCTGAGGCGTATCACGGGCGCCCAGGCTCCCTCAGGCATCCCTGTGACGATCACCACACCGGTTGTCAGTCGCCGGTCGGGACGGAACGGCAGACGATTCCGGTAGCAGCGGATGGGGACTCGCCCAAGGCCAGGCAGTTGAGGCTTTTGGGCTGTTGGCAAGAGTGCTGAAGAGATCGGCGGGCGGTGTGGATACCCGGCCGATCTTGCGGATGAGTTGGCTGCCGGCCCAGCGGGACAGTTGCCGCTACATGGTATCGAGGGTGACATCGCGGAGGTGGCGGGCGATGCCCCGGGCTGGTCAGGGGCGGTTGGGGTCATGGTGGAGCAGGGCCAGGACCTGTTGTTGTCTGCGCTGCTCGGCCGGGGCGATGGACGACCGGCTCAAGGTCGAGAAAGATCGAGGCTGGGAGATCTACCTGATCTTCGTTGGACGTAGTTGTCGCCGTCATCTCTGCGCCTGCCGAAAATTACATCGGCCGAGGTCATGACCATGTGAGGCCTTCTCGTGGCGGCGCGAACTCAGGGCCACCCGGGGGACGGAAACGCGTGCGGCAGGATGAGGAGTCGTGCTCCCTCGCCTGGCCTACCTCACCGTCACGAACACGTTCGCCGCGCTGCGGTTGCTGCCCCTGAGCGATCGGGACAAGGACGTGGAGATGCTCCCGTCCTGCGCCACCAGATCACCGTCCTCCAACGCCATGTCGGCGCCGACACCAGAGTGAAATTCGCACCCGAGGACCGGGCCTTTCTCGCCGCGCGCCTGACCTCACTGCCGCGTGAGGTTCTGCCCCGGCTGCGGCTTGTCGTCCGTCCGGACACCGTCCTGCGCTGGCACCGCGACCTGATGAGACGGCGCCACGCCCGTACCTGCCAGCCGGGCCGACGTGGGCGCCGACCCACGATCCGGTCCATCCGCGCTCTCATCCTGCGCCTGGTTCGGGAGAACCCCGGCTGGGGCTATCGGCGGGTACATGGTGAGCTCGCCACACTCGGCATCAAGGTCGCGCCGTCCACGGTCTGGGAGATCCTCAAGCAGGAAGGCATCGACCCAGCACCCGAGCGAGCCTCCACCACCTGGGCTGACTTCCTGCGCTCGCAAGCCGACGCACTCCTGGCCTGCGACTTCATCGAAACCGTCACTCTTACCGGGCAGCGCCAGTACATCCTGGCCGTCATCAAGCACGCCACCACGCGTATTCGTGTGCTCGGCACCACCGCTCACCCCACCGCCACCTGGGTAACCCAGGCGATCAGGAATCTCGTCATGGATCTGGAGGATGCGGGCAGCAGGGCACGGTCCCTGATTCGCGACCGAGACGGCACGTTCCCCACCCTCATCGAGGAGATCCTCGCCGAAGCCGGCACCCAAACCGTACTCACCGGCATTCGGATACCGCGGATGAACTCCATCGTGGAACGGCGGGCACCAACCTGCCGTCACGAACTCCTAGACCGCTGCCTGCTCTGGAATGAACACCACCTCCGCCAGGCCCTCGGCGAGTACGAGAAGTTCTACAACCAGCACCGCGCCCATCAAGCCCTCGATCAGGCAGCACCACTCCGCGCCGTCCCAGACCCGATCATCGAACCGGTGCGTGTCATTGACCTGACCATCCGCCGACATGACTGTCTCGGAGGCATCATCCACGCATACTCACATGCTGCTTGAGCTGCACGGACGTAGTTTTCGGCAGGCGCACTCTCAAGCGGGGGTGAAGGCGGCGAGGAAGATGCGGGTGCCCTCGTCGGCCAGTTCGGTCAGCTCCTCGGGGGAGCCGACGGCCGCGTCGCCCAGGAAGGCGACCCGGTTGGTGGGGATCGAGGCGATCAGCCAGGTGAACATGTAGGCCGCGCGTTCGGGGTCGGGGGTGTTCAGCAGGCCGCGCCGGGTGAGCCTGGCGAAGGTCTCGGCGAGGAGTTTCAGGGTACGCCCCCAGCTCCGCTCGAAGTACTCGCGTCCGATGCCCGGGAAGCGCTCCGCCTCGGCGATGACGAGGCGTCGCATCTGCAGGACCTCCCGGTTCATCAACCCGGCGAGCGTCATCCTGGCGTGGTCCCGCAAGGCGGTCTCGAGGTCGTCCGCCTCCGCGAGCGCGTGGATCGCGGGCTTGAAGTACTCGTAACCGCGGTCGACGGTGTCCAGGACGACGCCGGCGAACAGTTCCTCCTTGTCGGCGAAGTATTGGTACACCGTCCGTTTCGAGGCGCCGGCGGCGGCGGCCACCGCGTCCATGCTCGTGCCGACGTAGCCGTGGGCGGTGAACACCGTGCGCGCAGCCGTGAGGATCTCCTGGCGCTTGCGCGCCGAGCGGGCCTCAGCCCGTGCCGAAGCGGTCAACGAACTACCTCCTTGACACAGAACACTACCCGGTTTAGTTTACAAGCGTTGGAAACGATACCGTTTAGTTTACCTTGGAGGGAACGTGGGTATCGCGATCTCCGTCCTCGTCGCCTCGCTCGCGGCGTTCGTCATCAGCTCGACCTACTACGCTCTGCTCACCTCGACCGAGAAACGCCTGCTGGACGAGCGCGCCCCGGACCGAGGCGATCGGCCGCCGCCCCTGAAGATCCTCCTGGAGCTGGCACGCGGCCTCATCGTCGCCTCGGCGATCGCGGGCCTGGCCCGGTACGCCGGCCTCACCGACGTCAAGTCGGCGGTCGTGCTCGGCCTGGTGCTCTGGCTCGGCTTTCCCGCAGTGCTGCTCACCGGTTCCATGATGTGGGAGAAGACCCCCGCCGCCACCGCGACGCTGCACGCCGGCGACTGGCTGATTAAGATCCTCGCCATCTCGGCGATCGTGGGTGCCTGGCTGTGAACGACGTACGCCCCTACGAGAGGGACCCACGCGTAGATGCCTACATTGACGCCCTGCCCGGGTGGCAGCAGGACATCTGCCGACAGGTCCGTGACCTGATCCACGCCGCCGACCCCGAGGTCAACGAGACCATCAAGCGAACCGTACAGCCCTACTTCGTGCTCAAGGGCAACGTGTGCGCCCTGCTCGCCGCCAAGGACCACGTCAACGTGTTCCTGTACGACGGCGCCATCGTCCCCGACCCCGAAGGCATCATCACGGCCGGCCACGACAACAAGAGCGCCCGCACGGTGGCCTTCCGTCAAGGGGAAACGATCAACGCTCCCGCTCTCACCGCCATGTTCCGGCAGATCATCGCGAACAACCGAGCCGGCGGATGGCGCAAGCTGAAGAACCAGCCCGGATGAAGCGGCGGCCCCTGAAGCGGCGGCCCCGCCTGAAGGCTCCGGGGCGTCGGGCGTCCCGGTGTGCTTGCGGGTGCTCACCCGATCCGGAGCCGGACCAGCCAAAGGAGCGATCCCGGTCGGCGGCTGCGGCGCGGGGATCTATCCGAGGCGCCTGCGCCAGGACCTCGCCGCCGCACTTGGCTGGGATCGGACTCGGCCTTGCCCGGCCGGTGGGCCGGTCCAGCCATGCCAGGCGGTGCAGGCCGTGGCGGGTCAGGACGCGGTGCACTGTGGAGGCGGGCAGGCCCAGGATCGGGCCGATACGGGCCAGGCCGGGCTTGCGCCTGGTGCGTAGCCGGCACACCTGCGCTTCCAGGTCAGGGGCGGTGCGGTGCGGGGTGGTGTGCGGACGGCTGGGCCGGTCGTACAGGCCTGCCTCGCCTTCGGTGCGCCAGCGATGGAGCCCTCCGGCAGCGGATGGCGTAGGCCAGCTCGGTTGGGAGCCGGTGGAGGGCAGGCCGAAGACCGAGGCCAGCGACCGCGCTATCGCCTTGGACGCCGACACCGTCACGGCGCCACGCGCGCACCGCAAGCGCCAAGCCGCTGAGCGGTTGAGCGCGGGGGAGGCGTGTACGGACAGCGGATTCGTCTTCACCGACGGGATCGGCCCATGCCTGGAGCCGTCCCTGGTGGCGAGGCTGAGGGGGCGTTCTGGCTTGGGCTTCTGGTGGTCGTCTTTGGGGGCTGAGTTGATGCTGGACGTCTAAACGATCTACCGCCGGTACACGGTCCGTACGCAAGAGCAACCAGCGAGCGACCAGCCGTGATCAAAAACGGGATCCGAGGCTGGCGAAAACCGAGAAATCCCAGGTCAGACGCAGTTTTGAAGAGTAGGGCGGGTGGGACTTGAACCCACGACCCACGGATTATGAGTCCGATGCTCTGACCGGCTGAGCTACCGCCCCTGGATTCAGTTGTGACATGCGGTGTGCGGCTGGTGGATCTTGGTGAGGCTCGCGCATGTCAAGGCTAGAGCATCGGATCCGGGAGTGCCGCACGGCCGTATGGGGACGGGGTCCCGCGGACATCATTCCATGCCGGGCAAGGTTGGTGGAGTCGTGTCGATCATATTCGGGTCTCGGTTGGGGGTTGTGTTTGCTGTGGGCGGAATGGGAGGGGTTGGGAGGGGAGGTACGGTGCCGATATGGCGATCAAGGTGGTGTACGAGACGCACTCCATCACGGTGGACAACGAGATCGGGGTCGCCACCGGGTGGCTGCCCGGGGAGTTGTCCGAGCGGGGGCGGGAGCTGGCCGCCGAGCTCGGGGTGCGGAGGCGGGAGGTGGACGTCGTCCACTGCTCGGATCTGCGTAGGGCGGTCGAGACGGTGGAGGTGGCGTTCGGGGGCGTCAAGGAGGTCCGGCTCGACGCGCGGCTCAGGGAGTGCGACTACGGCAGCTACAACGGACGGCCGGTGAGCGAGGTCGCGGCCCTGCGCCGGCGGCACATCGACACGCCGTGGCCGGGCGGGCAGAGCTATCGGCAGGTCGTGGCGGCGACGGCCGCGTTCCTCGAGGACCTGCGGAAGGAGTGGCAGGGGGCCACGGTGCTGGTGGTGTCCCATTCGGCCAATCGGTGGGCGTTGCAGCACCTGCTGGACGGCACTCCGCTCGAGGACCTGGTGGACGCGCCGTTCGAGTGGCGGCCCGGGTGGGAGTACGAGCTGGCATAGCGCCTTGGTGTGCGCAGGTGGCATAAGCACCTTGGAGTACGAAGCTGGTCTAACGCCCTGGGGTGCGGGGTGGCATGGTGCCGGAGGTGCGGGGTGGCATGGTGGCTTTTCTGGAGGCGGGGGCCGGGTCAGGGTGGGATGGGGCCTGGTTGGTCGTGGTGGCGGGCGCCGGACATGGCTGATGCGCCGATCGCGTCCGCGATCAGCGCCGGCGGGTGGAGCTGGGTTGTCTCCCGCCACTGGGGGTGCCGTCACGGTAACGGCGGGCCCAGGGGGCGAGGAGTTATTACTTCACTCCTATCAGGGTGTTATGGCGCGGTGCCGTACGCCGGGTTGCGGGCGAGCCAATCGGAGTAGACCGGACTGCGGCGTACGGCCTCGGTGTGTGCCTGTTTGGCCTGGGCGACGACCCAGGTGGCGTCGGGGGCGGTGGGGTGGCGGCCGAGGAGCTGCCGCCAGCGCAGCGGCGCGCCGGAGAGCGGGACCATGGCCAGCCCCGGCAGGGCCTGGTGGGTCGCCTGGCAGAGCACCACGGCGCGGCCCACCTGGGCGAGGTGGGTGCAGGTGGGCACGTCCGTCTCGTAGATCGTTCCGGGGGTGAAGCCGGCACGGGCGCAGGCCATGGCGAAGCAGTCGGCGAAGCAGCCGTCGCCGGGGGTGACGGCCCATTGTTCGCCGGCCAGGTCGGCCAGCTCCACCTCCTTCTCCTTGGCGAGCGGATGGTCCTCGCCGACGAGGGCGAAGACCGGGTCGACGCTGATCGTCTCCCACAGGAGCGTTCCTGTGGGGGTGCCGGAGTCGCCGCAGGCGCCGGTCAGCACGTAGTCGAGGCGGCCGAGCTCGACCATGTTGATCAGCTCGTGCGTTGACCACGACGTGAACGTGGTGACCGTGCGCTCCGCGGCCAGCCGGTCGACCAGGCCGCCGAGTATCGGGCCGTTGGTGGCGCCGATGCGGAAGCCGGGGGAGGGGGTGTGGGCGAATCGTACGGCCTCGTCCTGCAATTCCTTGGCCGCGGGGAGCAGCACGCGCGCCCGGGCGAGCACCAGCTCGCCGAGCCGCGTGGGACGCGCCCCGTGGCGGTCACGTTCGAACAGGGCGCCGCCGAGCACCCTCTCGATCCGTTTGAGCTGGGCGGTGAGGGCCGGCTGCGCCAGCCCGAGCAGGGACGCGGCCTTGCTCACACTTCCCGCGTCCGCTACCGCGCGGACGATCCTGAGGTGCCTGAGCTCGAGGTCCATACCGGGAAGGTAAGGCGACGAATCGCTCCCAAACAATGGCTATATGTCAGGAATTGTGACAGATATTGTCGGGGGTGTCTGGGGTAGGGGGAACCCATGACGACGATGGGAATAGATCCGGCCCAGCTCAGCGACGAGGATGTGGTACGCGAGCTGCGGCAACTCCATGCCACTCGTAGTGACACATTCTTCCATGGATCAGACGATGCTCTGGCACGTCACACTTCCCGTACCAACGAGCTAGAGGCGGAATACCTTCGCAGGTTCCCCGACCGCGAGGTCGATCCGGCCAGGCTGAGGGAGGGGGCGAGGCAACGTTGATGTCCGAGGGGCATGACGTGCAGGAGCTGTCGGACGTCGACATCCACGTCTACGAGGCGGTGGCCTCGCAGGTGGTCGGGTCCGGCGGCGTGGCCGGCCTGGAGGCGGTGATCCGGGCGACCGGCCTGGAGGACGACGAGGTGCGCGACAGCCTGGCCGTTCTCACGGGCCAGGGGTACGTCGTCCCGCGGGGCGACGGGTACGGCCTCGGCCCCCACACCTTCGAGGTCGAGTACTGAACGGACGCGGACGGCTCAGCGCCGCCGCAGGGGGTGCCGGTGCGGGAATGCCGGTGCGGAGCCCGCAGGCCGGGCGTGCGGCCTGCGGGCTCGGTGGCTCGATCGGAGCCCGTACGGCTAGGGCTTGAGGGGGCGGAGGCGGGCCCACAGGACGAAGGCGGCGCCGAAGACGGCCATCGGCAGGCCCGTCCACAGGTTCACCGCGTCCCCCAGCAGGCCGGCGACGACGAGGATCACGCCGTACAGCAGGAACAGCCCGCCGATCACCATCCGGATGTCGCTCACAGGATCACTCCGTACAACAGGGCGGCCAGGATCACGGCGGCGGTGCCGAGCAGCACCGGCGAGCGGTACCAGCGGGTGTCGCCGGCCAGGGCGTCATCCTCCAGGTCCGCGGCGCTCAGGCCGTACACCAGGCCGCGCAGCTCCCGCTCCGGCTTGGGCGTGGTGACCAGCGTGACGATCACCGACACCACCACGTCCACGGCGAAGGCGATGCCCGCGCCCCAGAAGCTGGCGTTCAGCTCGGTGCCGAAGTCCACCACGCCGGCCTTGTAGGCGAAGTACGACGCGAAGGCGCTCAGCGTCCCCGCCAGCAGCCCCCAGAACCCGGCCCACGGCGTCATCCGCCGCCAGAACAGCCCGACGACGAACGTGGCGAACAGCGGCGCGTTGAAGAAGCTGAACAGCGCCTGCAGGTAGTTCATGATGTTGGAGTAGCCGGCCGCGATGAACGCCGTGCCCACGCCGAGCGCCACGCCGGCGACGGTGGCGACGCGCCCCACGTTCAGGTAGTGGCCGTCCGGCCGGTCGGGGCGTACGTGCGCCTGCCAGATGTCGTTGGTGAACACCGTGTTGAACCCGCTGATGTTGGCCGCCATCCCCGCCATGAACGAGGCCAGCAGCCCGGTCACCGCGACGCCGAGCACGCCGTTCGGCAGCAGGTCGCGCATGAGCAGCGGGATCGCGTCGTTGTAGTCCTGGCCCTTGCCCAGGTCGCCGAAGAGCACCAGCGCGATCATCCCCGGGAGCACCGTGACCAGCGGGATCAACAGCTTGGGGAAGGCGGCGATGATCGGGGTCATCCGGGCCGCGTTGGTGTTTCTGGCCGACAGGGCGCGCTGCACCTCGGCGAAGTTCGTCGTCCAGTAGCCGAAGGAGAGCACGAACCCCAGCCCGAAGACGATCCCGATCCAGTGGGCCTGCATCGGGTTGGCGCCGGCGGTTCCGGCCCAGGTGTGCAGGCCGCCCTCGCCGAGCGCGCTCTGCCGTACCTTGTCGAACAGCCCTGCCACGCCGCCGACCTTGACCAGGCCGAGGACGGTCAGCGGGATCAGCCCGGCGAGGATCACGAAGAACTGCAGCACCTCGTTGTAGATGGCCGAGGACAGGCCGCCGAGCGTGATGTAGGACAGCACGATCAGCGCCGACACCACCACCGACACCGGCAGCGGCCAGCCCAGCAGGGCCTCATGACCAGGGCGAGCGCGTACAGGTTCACCCCGGCGATGAGGATCTGCGCGACCGCGAACATGAGGGCGTTCAGCAGCTGGGTGGCGCCGTTGAAGCGCCTGCGCAGGAACTCCGGGACGCTGCGCACCTTCGAGCGGTAGTAGAAGGGCATCATCACGATGCCCAGGAACACCATCGCGGGGACGGCGCCGATCCAGTAGTAGTGCACGGTCATCGCGCCGTACTGGGCGCCGTTGGCCGCCATGCCGAGGATCTCGATCGCGCCCAGGTTGGCCGACACGAACGCCAGCCCGGTGATCCAGGCGGGCAGTCCGCGGCCCGCGAGGAAGAAGTCGAGACTGGAGCTGATCCGGCGGCGGGCGGCGAACCCGATGGCGAGCACGGTGGCGAAGTAGACCGCGATGAGCAGGTAGTCGAGGAGGTTGACGTCTAATCGCACAACCGGCCCGCTACCCGGAAAACACCGCGATAGCCGCGCCTCGGACCGCGCGCGGCGGGCGCCGGTTGTCGTGGAGGTGTGGTGCCGGTGCTGTGCGTTGGTTGCGGTGGGGGGTGAGGGTGTGGCCGGCGGTGAGGGTGTGGGGGCGTGGTGCCGGTGATGTGCGTGGAGCGGCGATGTGGACCGGGTGGGGCGGTCGCCATAGTGTCGAGAGGTGGACGTCGCCACCTTGACCCCCGCCCAGGCGCGGGCCCGCTTCCGCGTCGGCGAACGGGTGCCCACCGCGGGCTGGTGCCGCGGCTGGACGCAGGCCAACCTGATCGCCGTGCCCGCCGCCCTGCGGTACGAGCTGCTGCTGTTCGCCCACCGCAACCCCCAGGCCTGCCCCGTGCTGGACGTGGGCGAGCCGGGCGCCTGGTCGACCACCCTGTTCCGCGGCGACCTGCGCACCGACCTGCCCGGCTACCGCCTCTACCGCGACGGCGAGCCGGTGGCCGACCTGGACGAGGTGACCGGCCAGTGGCGGGACGACCTCGTGCCGTTCCTCATCGGCTGCAGCTTCACCTTCGAGGCGGCGCTGCTGGCCGCCGGTGTCCCGGTGCGGCACCTGGAACAGGGCAGGAACGTGCCGATGTACCGCACGAACGTGTCCTGCGAGTCCACCGCCTCGTTGTCGGGGCCGCTGGTCGTCTCGATGCGGCCGGTCCCGGAGGAGCTGGTGCGGACGGCCGTCGAGGTGAGCGGCAGGTATCCGCGGGTGCACGGCGCGCCGGTGCACGTGGGCGACCCGGCCGCGATCGGCGTGCTCGACCTGGGGCGTCCCGACTTCGGTGACCCGGTGGAGCTGCGGCCGGGGGACGTGCCGCTGTTCTGGGCCTGCGGGGTGACGCCGCAGGCAGCGGTCATGGCGAGCGGCGTGGAGTACGCGATCGGTCATCTGCCAGGGCACATGGCCGTGCTGGACGTCCGGGACGACGACTATCGAGTGACTTGACCAGATATTTCGCGGTATAGGTGGATGCTTCGGTCAGTTCGGCCGGGGTGCCTTCGAAGATCACCTCGCCGCCGTGCCGGCCCGCCTCGGGGCCGAGGTCGATGACCCAGTCGGCGTGCTTGACCACGTCGAGGTCGTGCTCGACGACGATGACCGTGTCGCCGCCGTCCACCAGCCGGTCGAGCAGGGCCAGCAGCGTGTCCACGTCGGCCATGTGCAGGCCGGTCGTCGGCTCGTCGAAGACGTACACCTGGCCGCGCTCGCGCATCCGGTGCGCCAGCTTGAGCCGCTGCCGCTCCCCGCCGGACAGCGTGCTGAGCGGCTGCCCGAGGGTCAGGTAGCCGAGCCCGAGCGCGCCGAGCCCGCCGATGCCCGGCAGGTCGAACAGGCCCGCGGCCTCCTCGGCCGTCATCGCGAGCACGTCCGCGATCGTGCGGCCCTCCACCGTGTACGACAGCGCCTGCTCGCTGTACCGGCTGCCCCCGCACGCGTCGCACACCCGGGTCACCGGGTCCATGAACGCCAGATCCGTCTTGATCTCGCCGCGCCCCTTGCACACCGGGCACGCGCCGGCCGAGTTGAAGCTGAACAGCCCCGGCCGCACCCCGTGGGCGTCGGCGAACAGCTTGCGCAGCGGGTCCATGGCGTCGAGGTAGGTCGCCGGGGTCGAGCGCGGCGAGCCGCCGATGGCCGACTGGTCGATGAGCACCACGTGCGGATGCCGGGCGACCAGCTCCTGGCGCATCAGCGTGCTCTTGCCCGACCCGGCCACGCCGGTGACCGCGGTGAGCACGCCGAGCGGCACGCGTACGGTGACGTCCTTGAGGTTGTGGGCGTTCGCGTTCTCGACGGTCAGCCAGCCGGCCGGGGCGCGCACGGCGTCCTTGAGCCCGGTGACCCGCCGCAGCATGCGGCCGGTCAGCGTGCCGCCGGACGTCAGCGCCGCCACCGTGCCCTCGAACACCACCCGGCCGCCCCGCGTGCCCGCGCCCGGCCCCATGTCCACCACGTGGTCGGCCAGCTCGATCAGGTCGCGGTCGTGCTCGACGACCAGCACCGTGTTGCCCTTGTCGCGCAGCTCGACCAGCAGGTCGCCGAGCCGGTGGACGTCACGCGGGTGCAGCCCCACGCTGGGCTCGTCGAAGATGTACGTCATGCCGGTGAGGCTGCTGCCCAGGTTCCGCACGGTCTTGAGCCGCTGCGCCTCGCCGCCCGACAACGTCGGCGTCCCGCGGTCGAGGCTGAGGTAGCCGAGGCCGATGGCGTCGATCCGGCGCAACGACTCCACCGCCGCCTCCGCCACCGGGTCGCGGAGGCCCTCCAGCACGCCGATGAGGTCGGTCACCTCCATCGCGCAGTGGTCGGCGATGGACAGCCCGTCGATGCGCGAGGCCAGCGCGGCCGCGTTGAGCCGCCGTCCGCCGCACTCCGGGCAGGTGGCCTGCCGCACGTACGGCGCCGCGGCCTTGTCGAGCTGGTCGAGGTCGCGCTTGAGGTGGACGCGCTCGAACCGGGTGACCAGCCCCTCGTAGGTGTTGGTGTACTCACCCCGGCTGACCTTGAAGCCGCCGCCGTACAGCAGCAGGTCTCGCTCCTGCGGCGTGAAGCCGCGCAGCGGCTTGTCCGGGTCGAACAGCCCCGACCTGGCGTAGAGCTGCCACACGTACGACCCGGGCGGGGCCATGCGGATCGCGCCCTCGTTCAGCGAGAGCTCCTCGTCGAGCATCTTGCCGACGTCGGCCTCCACCTTCTTCCCCAGGCCGTCGCAGACCGGGCACATGCCCTGCGGGTCGTTGAACGAGTACGCCGTCGCGGGCCCCGCCGACGGCTCGCCGCGCCGCGAGAACAGCACCCGCAGGATCGCGTGCACCTCGGTCATCGTGCCCACGGTCGAGCGGGCGCCGCCGCCGACCGGCTTCTGGTCCACGATCACGGCGGCGGTCAGGCCGGACATGCGCTCGGCGCGCGGGCGCTCGTGCTTGGGCAGCCGGTTCCTGACGAACGCGCTGAAGGTCTCGTTGAGCTGCCGCTGGGACTCCGTGGCGATGGTGCCGAACACGATCGAGGACTTGCCCGACCCCGACACGCCGGTGAACACCGTCAGCCGCTCCTTGGGCAGCCGCAGCGAGACGTCCTTGAGATTGTTCTGCCGCAGGCCGATCAGCTCGATGTCGCGCGACACGGGACACACCCCCAATAGCTTTGGCTACTACCTATAGCCTAAGCTATTCCATGTGGCTGACATTCCCGACCGGCGAGCACGACGACGAGCCGAGACGCAGGCCGAGATCCTCGGCATCGCCCTCGACGTGATGGCGGAGGAGGGCGTCGCGGGGCTGAGCCTGGCGACCGTGGCCAGGCGGCTCGGGATCCAGCCGCCGTCGCTGTACAAGTACTTCCCGTCCCGGCACGCGGTCTACGACGCCCTGTTCAGGCGCGGGCAGGAGGGCTATCTGGAGGCCGTGCGGCGGGGGGCCGAGGCGCATGAGCCGGGGCTGGCGGCCATGGGGCCGTCCCTGGAGGCCGGAGCGCGGTGGATCATGGAGAACCAGGTGCTGGCCCAGCTGATGTTCTGGCGGCCGGTGCCGGGGTTCGCGCCCTCGCCGGAGGCGTACGCGCCCGCGCTGGCCGTCCACGAGCATTTCGCCGAGCTGATCAGGGCCGCGGTCGGGCGCGGGGAGCTGCATCCCGACGCCGCGGGCGAGGAGGGGCTGGCCCTGGCCGCGAGCCTGATCGCCGGGCCCGTGTCCCAGCAGCTCAGCAACGAGCCGGGCGCCTCCTACGAGGAGGGGCGGTTCACCCGGCTCGTCCCCCGGCTGCCGGCCGTGTTCGCGGCGGTGTACCCGCCGCCGTGAGCTGGTCGCCGACCGGCGGCGCGCCCCGCCGGTTGTCGATCTCCAGGTGCGGCACGACGGGCGGCTCGTCCACCCGGATGTTCCGCAGGTAGTCGGCGAAGGCCGCCAGCTTGCCGGCGTCCCTGGCCAGGCCGCGCGCCTCCAGCCGGGCGCGCAGCGTCGGCCCGTCCGAACGCACCCACAACAGGCGCACGGGCGGGCCGCCCAGCTCCGCCACCCACTGAGCCCACCGCGCCGCGTCGTGCACCTGCGCGGTGAACGGGCCGTCGAGCAGCACCGGGCAGCCGTGGCCGCGGATCTGCGCGGCGATCCTGGTCAGGCCGGTGTACTCATGGTGCTTGACGTGCCGGTCGTACCAGGGGCCCTCGCGCTCGCCCTGGTCGCGGCCGTGGGCCCGCAGGACCTCCGCGACGAGGTCGCCGTAGACGGTGTCCTTGTCGAGCAGGGCCGGCACCGGCGACAGGCGGGCCAGCAGCTCGGCCGCCACCGTGGACTTGCCCGCCCCCGGCGGCCCGCTGATCACCCACACGGTCGTCATGCGCCCAACCTACGCGGATCTGCGTATTCGGGTGCCTCGCCTGGGCGGACGACGTCCGGCGCGCCCGCGGACAGACTTCCTGCTCATGCTGACCGTCTTCGCCAGAGCGTTCCGGGTGCCGGAGCTGCGCAGGAAACTGCTGTCCACGTTGGGGCTGATCGTGCTGTTCCGCCTCGGCCAGATCATGCCCGCCCCCGGCGTGGACGTCGTGGCCGTGCGGCAGTGCGTGGGCTCGGCGAGCGGCGGCGTCTTCGACATGATGCAGATGCTCAGCGGCGGCGCGATGTTGCAGCTGTCGGTGTTCGCGCTGGGCGTCATGCCCTACATCACGGCCAGCATCATCCTGCAGCTGTCCGCCGTGGTGGTGCCGCGGCTCGACGCGCTGAGGAAGGAGGGGTCCAACGGGCAGGCGCGGATCACCCAGTACACCCGTTACCTGACCGTCGGCCTCGCCGTCCTGAACGCCACCACCGTCGTCACCCTGGCCCGTTCGGGGAACCTGCTGCCCGGGTGTGCCCGTCCGCTGCTGCGCGACCAGGGGCTGCTCGCGGTGTCCGTGATCGTGGCGACGATGGTCGCGGGCACCTGCGTGGTCATGTGGATGGGGGAGCTGATCACCGACCGGGGGATCGGGAACGGCATGTCGATCCTGATGTTCACGCAGGTCGTGGCGGTGTTCCCGGGGTACATGGCGAAGATCTTCGTGCTCACGCCGTTCGGGTTCGCGGTGATGCTGGCGGCCGGGCTGTGTCTGGTGGCGGCGGTGGTGTTCGTCGAGCAGGCCCAGCGGCGGGTGCCCGTCCAGTACGCCAAGCGCATGGTGGGGCGGCGCATGTACGGGGGGAGCAGCACGTACATCCCGCTCAAGGTCAACCAGGCGGGGATCGTACCGGTGATCTTCACCTCGTCGCTGCTCTACGGTCCGACGCTGGCCGCGCCGCTGCTCGGCGCGGAGGCGGGCGCCTGGGTCTCGCGCAACCTGACCGCCGGCACCCATCCGCTCTACATGAGCGTGTACGTGCTGCTGATCGTCTTCTTCGCCTACTTCTACGTCGCGATCACTTTCAACACCGTCGAGGTGGCCGACAACATGCGGCGGTTCGGGGGGTTCGTGCCGGGGATCCGGCCGGGCGCGCCGACGGCCCGCTACCTGGCGTACGTGTTGTCGCGGCTGACCGCGCCCGGAGCCCTCTACCTCGGCGTGCTGGCGCTGCTGCCGCTGGTGGCGTTCGCGATCCTGCGCGACCCCGGCACGCAGCAGAACTTCCCCTTCGGCGGGACCAGCGTGCTCATCATGGTCGGCGTCGGGCTGGACACGGTCAAGCAGATCGAGGCCCAGCTCCAGCAGCGCAACTACGAGGGCTTCCTGCGGTAGGCCGCGGGCCCGGCTCGGCGCGGCGGCGCCAGCCCGGCCCGCACGGCCCGGCTCAGAGCGGCGGTGCGAGCCCGGCCCGCATGGCGAACACCACCAGCTGGGCCCGGTCGCGGGCGCGCAGCTTCACCATGGCCCGGCTGACGTGGGTGCGCACGGTGTCGGGGCTGATCACCAGCTCCCTGGCGATCTCGTCGTTGGACCGGCCCGTCGCCACCCACGCCACCAGCTCGCGCTCGCGCGGGGTGAGTGTGTCCAGACCCTCGACGGGCTCGGCGCCGCCGCGGCCGAACAGGCCGATGACCTTCCTGGTGATGGACGGCGACAGCAGCGCCTCGCCGGCCGCCACCACGCGCACGGCGTTGACCAGCTCGTCGGGCGCGCTGTCCTTGAGCACGAAGCCGCTCGCCCCGGCCTGGAGGGCGGCGAAGACGTACTCGTCGACGGCGAACGTCGTCACCACGACGATCCGGGTGCCGGCCAGGGTGGGATCGCCGGCCACGGCGCGCAACGCGGACAGGCCGTCGGTGCCGGGCATGCGGATGTCGAGCAGCAGCACGTCGGGACGGGTGCGGCGGATCAGGTCGAGCGCCGCGGCGCCGTCGGCCGCCTCGCCCACGCACTCCATGCCGGGCTCCCGCTCCAGCAGCGCCCGCAGCCCCATCCGCACGACGGCCTGGTCGTCGGCGACCGCCACCCTGATCGCGCGCCCCCCGGCGTCGACATCGGGCGGGGCTGCGCCGGGGTCGTGCACGTCCGGGCCTGGCCGGTGAGGGCCTGGGCCGGCGGCGTGCGCGTCCGGGCCTGGCCGGTGAGGGCCTGGGCCGGGCGCGGTCATGCCTCGGACCGGGGGAAGCGGGCGGTCACCTGGAAGCCGCCGCCCTCGCGGGGACCGGCGGTGAGCCGGCCGCCCGCCTCGGCGACGTGGGCGCGCATCCCGGCCAGCCCGCGGCCCTCGGCGGCGCCGTTCCAGCCCGCGCCGCGGTCGGCCACCTCCAGGACGAACCCGCACGGCCCGTCGGCCAGGCGCACCGAGGCCCTGGTCGGGCCGGCGTGCCGGAGCACGTTCGTCAGGGACTCGCGGACCACCCGGTAGACGGCGTCCCTGAGATGGGCGGGCACGGCCGGGTCGGCGGGCTCGACGTCGACCGGCAGGCCGGCGGCGCGTACGCCCGCGACGAGGCCGGTCAGGTCGCCGGCCGGCGGGTCGATGCCGTCGAGCGCGGCGCGCAGGTGGGCCAGGGCGGTCGTGCTGGTCTCCCTGATCGCCCGGAGCGAGGCCCGTGCCTGCTCGGGGTCGTCGTCGAGGACGACGAGCGCGAGCCCGGCCTGCATCGCGATGGCGGCGAGCCCGTGACCGGCGGCGTCGTGCACCTCTCCGGCGATCCGGGCGCGCTCGGCCGCCACCGCCTCGGCCTCACCGGGAGGAACGGCCTCCGGCGCGTACGGGGTGGCGGCGGTCGCGAAGGCATCGGCGGTGGCGGCGGGCCCAGCGGGGCTGGTAGGCCCGGCAGGACGGGTAGGCCCGGCGGGACCGATGGGCCCGGCGGGACGAACGGTGGCGGCGGGGTGGGCGACCGCGGGCGCCGGGATCCCCCAGGCCGCACCCACCGGCCAGGCCCCGCGCCCCGAAGCCGCCTCCCCAGCCCCCGGACCGCACAGCCCCCCGCCCCCGGCAACGGACACCCCCGGAACGAACGCGGACGGCGACGTGCTCTGCGAGGCCGCCCCGGACGGCGACCCGATGCGAGAGCCGGCGGCAGACGGCGGCGTGCTGTGGGAGGAGAGCGCGGACGCCGGTGTGCTGTGGGAGGCGCGCGTGGAGGGCGGCGTGCTGTGGGAGGCGAGCGCGGACGGCGGTGGGGCGGTGTCGGAGGCGTGGGACGAGGGCGGGGGCTCGGCGTCGGCGGCGGCCGCCGCTGCCGCGGCCCTGGCCTGCGCGAGGCCGCTGAACGACCACGGGACGGCCAGCCACCCGGCCCAGGCCAGCATGACCACGACCGGGACGTCGCCCACCCGGCTCAGGCGCGACAGCGCCGCGAACGGCCTGCGCAGGCGCCCGCCGCGTTGCGTGTGCTCGCTCACCATCCCCCACCCGGCCAGGCTCGTGTCGCCCCTGATCCTAGCGAGTTCCGGGCGGCGAGGTCCGATCACCGCCCGCCCGGCCGCCCTGAGACGATCTTGCCGAGAGGTCCCGGATCAGCCCCACCGGCGCAGGGAAGCCGACCGGGTCCGCGAGTCAGCCGGTGAAGGGGAGCCGGTCGGGTCAGCGCATTCCGTTGGTCAGCCGGGCGGGTCAGCGCATGCCGTCGGTCAGCCAGCGCAGGGGGTTGTCGTGGGTGATCAGGCGGATGACGTCCTCGCCGGTGCCGGCCTCGCGCAGGCGGGGGAGCAGGCTGTGGAACAGGTGGGCGTAGCCGCAGCCGCCGTACCGCTGGACCTGGGCCACGCGGCTCAGGCCGGTGCTGAGGAGCAGGCGGTCGGCGTGGCCGTCCTCGATGAGGCCGAGCGCGATCCTGGCCGCCTGGTCGGGGCCGAGCGCCAGGACGCTGAGGCTGACGTACGCGCCCGCCTCGGCGATCTTGCGGGCGCCGCCCAGGTCGCCGGAGTAGCCGGCGGCCACGCGGGAGCCGGGCAGGTTCTCGCCGAGCAGGATCTCCAGCAGCGCCAGGGCGTTCTGGCCGTGGGTGGCGACGGGCAGGCGCGACTGCCGGGAGGCGCGGGCGGCGGCGCGCAGGCAGCGCTCCTCGCGGGCGGTGGGCTCGGCGCCCCAGCTGCCGACCTCGCCGATCACGCCGGGGAAGACACCCGTGCCGTCCACGCCGCTGGAGATCTCGGTCATCAGGCGCCGGGTGAGCTGCTCGACGTCCTCGTCGCCGACGTCGCTGAACGGCTGGGCGAAGAAGCCGGTGGAGGCGATCACCGGCACCCGGCTGCCCGCCGCGATGCGGGCCAGGGCGGCGGCGTCGCGGCCCATGCCGAGGCAGGTCAGGTCGACCACCAGGTTGAGCTCGTCGGACTGGCGCAGCTCGCGGAGCTCCGCGGTGACAGTGGTCTCCTCGTCGAGCCAGCGGTGGGGGTCGGAGTCGATGCCGACCGCCCAGCGCATGTCGTTGCGCAGGTGCTCGTGGGGGAGTACGGCGCCGTTCACCGCTGCCGCGCGAATGGGGCCGGTGACGGTGCGAAGGATGACCTCGGGCATAGCAGACATTAACCGATAGTTGCCGGAATCCCCTTCCTTCTGGCGGGAAATTTTACTCTTCGTCCTGTTTGGCGACCTGCTAGTGGTCTGCAAGTGTTCCTGTCGATGTGGGCCGTATCCTGAGAGACAGCCGACGACACGGGGGAGACGTGCCGATCCAGAACTCCGAGACGGGCGACGCCGACGTGATGAAGGACGAGGCCGCCGACCGCTCCGCCATGCCCGCCCGCCGCGGCGGCCTGAAGGGCCGGCTCGACGGCATACGGTCCACCCGCGCGGGCGCGCTCACGCTGAAGATCGTGGTCGGCGTCATCGGCGCGGTGATGGTGGTCGGCGGCCTGATCATGGTGCCGTTCCCCGGGCCGGGCTGGCTCGTGGTGTTCGCCGGGCTGGCGGTGCTGGCCACCGAGTTCCACTGGGCCCACCGGGTGCTGGAGTTCGGCAAGCAGACGCTGCACGCCTGGACGCAGTGGTACAAGCGGCAGGGCTGGACGGTGCGCATCCTCGTGCTGCTGGTGACCGTGGCCGCCGCCGCGGTGATCGTCTATTTCGGCATGCTGACGCTCGGCATCGACCTGCTGGAGATCGCCCAGCGTTTCGTCTAGTTCCGGAGGGGCTTTCAGACCGGGTCGTTATCGTTCCCGGAATCGCCGCCTTTCCCTGCCTATTCTGCGGGCGTGATCGCTCACCTCGCCGTCGTGCTGTCGCTGACGTTCCTCGCCCCGGCCGCCGCTCGGGCCGACCTGACGTTGCCGGAAACCGGCGGCATGAAATATCACGAGAGATCGGGCGACCCGGTCCGGCTCAGCGCGTACGGGCTCGGCACCGGCCGCACGTACCTGCGCGCCGCCGCCGGTGACGCCTTCACCCGGCAGAAGGGCCTGTCGGAGGTGGCGGTCTCGCCCGACGGCCGCCTGACGGCCGGGGTGCCGTCCTCGTACCGGGCGGGCTACGACTCCGTGGTCGTCACCGATCGGGCCACCGGCAGGGCCACGCGGATCCGTACCGTCAAGAAGCCCATGACGGCGGCCTACGCGTCCTGGTCCAGGGACGGCGGGAAGGTCGCGCTCACCGTCGAGCAGAAGATCGGCGGCACGTGGCGGGTGCTCGGCTTCACGGTGGTGGACGTGCGCGCGGGCACCGCGAGCACCGTCCGCGTCACGGGCCTGGCCCGGCGGGCCGGCTTCTGGTGGAGCCCCGACGGCAACCTCGTCAGCATGTACGGCACCGGCCTGCGCGTCTACCGCCCCACGGACGGCGCGGTGCTGCGCACGTACGCGAACGTGGGCCTGCCGACCGGCCCGGAGGACTCCTACGCGCCCTCGGGCAAACGCCTGACGACGTGGTGCCCCTCGCGGTTCAAGGAGCAGGTGTGCCTGGTCGACCTGGCCACCGGCACGATCGCCCAGCGCGTGGCCGTCAAGCCGGCGGCCCTGTTCGGCTGGTGGGACGACACGCACCTGATCGCCGTCACGACGGCCGGGAAGGGCCGCCGCCTGTCGGTGCTCGACCTGACCGGCCGGACGACGCGGGTGCTCGCGGACGTGCCCGCCGCCACCTGGGCCGCCGAGCTGTGGGTCAACTTCGCCAGGACCCGCGTGTCATAGGTACAGGCCCGTGCCGTGGTCGGTCTCCTGGGTGGCCACCGCGTGCAGGTCGCGCTCGCGCATGACGAGGTAGACCCGCGCGTGCACCTCGACCTCGAACTGGTCTTCCGGGTTGAACAGCACCTTGTCGCCCACCTTGACCGCGCGCACGTTCGTGCCGACGCCGCAGACCTCGCCCCACGCCAGCCGGTTGGCCATCTTGACCGTCGCGGGGATGACGATCCCGGAGCCGCTGCGCCGCTCCTCGGCCTCCTGCTCCAGCCGGATCATCACTCGGTCGTGCAGCATCTGAATCTCGAACTTGGGCGCTTCCACGGGTCACAGTTTACGAGCCGCCGCAGCTCCGGAATCCCGCGATCCTCCCAGGTCCTGTTCCCGCCGGCGTCCGGGTCACGGCAGCAGGAGCTCGGCGTACACCGGACGGTGGTCGCTGCCGACCGGCGCGAGCACCCGGAAGTCCCGCACCGCCATGCGCTCGCCGGCCAGCACGTGGTCGATCGTCACACCGGGCAGCGGCCCCCAACCGCCCCACGTCGCCGACAGGCCGCGGCCCATGGCGTCGGCCGCGTCGCGGTACCCGGCGGCCAGCAGCTCGCGGAGCGGGAGGTGGTCGAGGGTGGCGTTGAAGTCGCCGGCCAGCACGCGCAGCCGTCCGTCGCCGCGCGGCAGGCGTTGCAGCCCCGCCAGCCAGCACGGCCGCCTGCCCGTCCGCTTGGGGGCGCACGGATGCACCGAGACGATCTCCACCCGGGCCCCGCCGGGATGTCTCAGCACGGCCGTGGCCTGGCCGAACCCGCCCGCCTCGATCAGCTCGCCCGCGGTGAGGGGATGGCGGGCGTACACGGCCGAGCCGCCCGCGCCCGGGGCGGGCCACGTCACCGCGTACGGCAGCAGCTCGCGCAGCCCGGCCGCCGCCAGCCGCCGCCCGGCGAGGGGCGTGAACTCCTGCAACGTCAGCACGTCCGGCCGCAGCGACCTGACCTGCGCGGTCAGGCCGGCCGCGTCGGCCGTGCCGAGCAGCAGGTTGGCGGCCAGCACGCGCAGCGCCGCGCCGTGGGCGGCCGGCGCGGCGTCGGGCAGGGCGTCGGGCAGGGCGCGGGGCAGCACCGCGGCGCCCAGCGCCAGCACCGTGACCAGCGCGACCGCGCCCGCCGCCCACCGCCGCAGCAGCCCGGCCAGGGCCAGGCCCAGCGCCGCCCCCACCGCCGCGTGCGGCGTGAACGCGACCACCGGCACCCACGGCCAGTCCGGCTCGAACCCGCTCAGGCGCACCGCCGCCCAGACGGCGAACGGCGTCACCGCGATCCAGCTCATCCAGCTACGCACGTCCTGTATCGCCATATATCGTGAAAGGCGTTCACGGCGTGAGAAAGTGTGCTCCATGCGCGACGTGGAAGCCAGGGTCCTGAACGCCATCGACGAGGCGGAGACCGTCGGCCTGCTGGCCGAGACGGTGCGCGTCCCGAGCGTCACGGGCACCGACGCCGAGTCCGACCTCCAGCACCGCTTCGCCCGCCTGCTCACCGAGGCCGGCCTGGACGTGGACGTCTGGAAACTCGACCTCGCCGACCTCACCGCGCGCGCCGGCTTCCCCGGCACCGAGGCCCCCAGGCAGGAGGGTTACGGCGTCGTCGCCGTGACCGAGGGCGAAGGCGCGCCGGCACTCGCCCTCCAGGGCCACGTGGACGTCGTCCCGACTGGCGACCTGGCCAAATGGGAGGGCAGCGACCCGTTCGCCGCCCGGATCACCGGCGACGTGCTGCACGGCAGGGGCGCCTGCGACATGAAGGCCGGCCTGGTGGCCAACCTGGCCGTCGTACGGGCGCTGAAGCGGGCGGGGGTGCGCCTGGCCAGGCCCCTCGCGGTGCACTGCGTGATCAGCGAGGAGGACGGCGGCCTCGGCGCGTTCGCCACCCTGGCCAGGGGGCACACGGCGGAGGCCGCCGTGATCACCGAGCCCACCAGCGGCGCGGTCATCACCGCCAACGCCGGCGCGCAGACCTTCCGGCTGGAGATCGCCGGCCGCGCCGCGCACGGCGCCACGCGGTACGAGGGCGTCAACGCGATCGAGGTCTTCTGGCCGGTGTTCGAGGCGATCAGGCGTCTGGAGGCCGAACGCAACCGGGACGTGCCGGAGCTCTTCGGCGACAACCCCATGCCGTATCCCATCGAGGTCGGCACCGTGCGGGCCGGCGACTGGGCGAGCACCGTGCCCGACCTGCTGGTGGCCGAGGGACGCCTCGGTGTGCGGCTGGAGGAGGACCCGGCCGCGGCGCGGGCGGCCTTCGAGGAGGCCGTCGCCTCGACCGGTCACCCGTGGCTGCGGGACAACCCGCCCGCGGTGACCTGGCCGGGCGGCCAGTTCGCCAGCGGCCGGCTGCCCGCCGGGCACGAGCTGCTCGGCGCGGTGAACGAGGCCGTCGCCGACGTCGCGGGCCGCCGTCCGGCCGAGGCCGCCGCGCCGTACGGGAGCGACCTGCGCCTGTACGCTGCGGGCGGCGTCCCGACGCTGCACTACGGCCCGGGGGACGTCCGGTTCGCGCACGCGCCCAGGGAGCAGGTCGAGCTGGCCGAGCTGCGCGAGGTCACCCGCGCGCTGGCGCTGCTCGCGGTGCGCCGCTGCGGAGTCCTGTGAGCGGTTCCCGGTACGACCGTCACAGGGACGACTCGACCGGCAGGCCGGCCCCCACCCAGTCCTCGATGCCCTCGACGTACCGGCGCACGTCGGTGTAGCCGAGCGCGGTCAGCCGGTTGGCCACGGCCTTGCTGTTGCCGCAGGCGGGGTTGGAGCAGTAGGTGACGATGGTGGCGTCCTTGTCGGGCAGCAGCTCGGCGGCGCGCTCGGCGACCTCGCTCTCCACCAGGGCGACGGCCCCGGGCAGGTGCTGCTGGGCGTAGTAGGAGCCGCCGAGCGTGTCGAGCACGGTCACGCTGCCCAGACGGGCGTGCAGCTCCTCGCGGGTGATGGTCATTGTGGCCTCCAAGCGAAAGGGACTAAAGTCCGGATGTGTGAATGGCCAGGAACCTAACGGACCGCAGTCCGGTTCGTCAAGCGAGCCGCTGGAGCTGCTGACCGGCAAACCGGTCAGGGAACGCGCGGACGCGGCGCGCAACAGGGAGAAGGTGCTCGCGGCCGCCGCGCGGCTGTTCGCCGAGAAGGGCGTGGAGGCGGTGTCGATGGACGCGGTCGCCGCCGCGGCGGGCGTCGGCAAGGGCACGCTGTTCCGCAGGTTCGGCGACAAGTCGGGGCTGGCGGTGGCGCTGCTCGACGCCCGCGAGCGCGACCTGCAACAACGCGTGTTGTCCGGGCCGCCGCCCGTCGGCCCCGGCGCTCCGGCCGCCGAGCGCCTGACCGCCTTCACGGCCGCCTACCTCGACTACCTCTACGCCCACCTCGACCTGGTGCGGATGTCGGAGACGGCCAGCCCGGGGGCCCGCTACCGCATCGGCGCCTACCGCTTCTGGCACCGCCACATCGCGATCCTGCTGGCCGAGGCGCGGCCCGGCGCCGACGCCGACGTGCTGGCCCACACGCTGCTGGCCGCGATGGGCGCGGAGGCGGCCGGGGTGCTGCGCGAGGAGTACGGCCGCGAGCGCGCGACCGCGGGCATCACGGCCCTGGCCGCCGCCCTCGTCCAGCCGGTCTAGCCCAAGTTGTTGGCTCAGGCTGGAGCGGTCACCCGCCGCCGTGCCTCCGGCACGATCATCGGCGTGCCCGACTGCGGGTCCTGGATGATCTCGCACCGCAGGTCGAACACCCGGTGGACCAGCTCGGGCGTGACGATCTCGGCCGGCACGCCCTCGGCCACGACCTCGCCGGCCCGCATGACGATCAGGTGGGTGGCGTACCGGCACGCCTGGTTGAGGTCGTGCAGCACGGCGACCATGGTCCGGCCGGCCTCGTGCAGGTCGGCGCAGAGGTCGAGCACCTCGATCTGGTGGGAGATGTCCAGGAACGTGGTGGGCTCGTCCAGCAGCAGGATCGGCGTCTCCTGGGCCAGGGCCATGGCCAGCCACACCCGCTGCCGCTGCCCGCCGGACAGCTCGTCCACGATCCGGTCGGCCAGCCCGGCGACGTCGGTCGCGCGCATGGCCTCGGCCACGGCCGCCTCGTCGGCCCTCGACCACTGGCGCATGAGCCGCTGGTGCGGGTAGCGGCCGCGGGCCACCAGGTCGGCCACACTGATCCCGTCGGGCACGATCGAGCTCTGCGGCAGCAGGCCCAGCCGCCGCGCCACCTCCTTCGACGGCAGCGCGGTGATCAGGCTGCCGTCCAGGTGCACGGCGCCCTTCCTGGGCCTGAGCATCCTGGCCAGCGCGCGCAGCAGCGTGGACTTGCCGCACGCGTTCGGGCCGATGATCACGGTGAAGGACTCGTCCGGGATCGCCACGCTGAGCTCGGTGGCCACGACCCGCTGGTCGTAGGCGAGGGTGAGGCTGGTGCCCGACAGTCGGTGGTCGGCCATCAGTGACGGTCCTTTCGCAGAAGCAGGGCGAGGTACGTGCCGCCGACGGCGGCGGTGACCACCCCGACGGGCAGCTGGGTCGGCGCGAGCAACCGCTGGGCGACCAGGTCGGAGGCGGTGAGCAGCACCGCGCCCATGAGCGCCGAGGCGCCCAGCGTGACGCCGGGGGAGCGGGTCAGCCGGCGGGCGATCTGCGGCGCGGCCAGCGCGACGAAGACGACGGGCCCGGCCGCGGCGGTGGCCACGCCGGTCAGCAGCACCCCGGCCGTGACGGCGGCGGCCCGTACGGTCTCGACCTTGACGCCCATGGCCCTGGCCGCGTCGTCGCCCATCTCGATCATCCGCATCGGCCGCGCCACCAGCGCGCACACCGGCAGCAGGACGGCCAGCGCCACCGCGACCGGGATCGCGTGGTCCCACCCGCGCCCGGCGAGGCTGCCGGTCAGCCACGCGCCCGCGGTGGCCGCGTCGTTGATGTTGGCCCTGGTCAGCAGGTAGTTGTTGACCGCCAGCAGCAGCGTGTTGGCGCCGATGCCGACCAGCACCAGCCGGTAGCCCTGCACGCCGCGCCGGAAGGCCAGCGCGTAGACCAGGACGGCGGTGACCACGCAGCCGGCCAGCGCGCCGCCCGCGATCGTCATGGCCGAGCCGCCCGCGACGACGGCCAGGATGCCGCCCGCCGAGGCGCCGGCGGTGAAGCCGATGAAGTCGGGGCTGCCCAGCGGGTTCTTGGTCAGGCTCTGGAAGATCGCGCCGCCCGCCCCGAACGCCGCCCCCACCAGCAGCCCGGTGACCACGCGGGGGGCCCGCAGCTTGCTCACGATCAGCTCGGCGACCGGCGTGCCCTGGCCGAACAGGGCGTCCAGGACGTCGGGCACGGAGACGGTGAACTCGCCGGTGGCGATCGCCGCCACGCCCACCCCGCAGCCGACCGCCACGAGGGCGGCGCAGACGAGCAGGGACCGGGGCGCGAGCCGTACGGACCAGGGGCCGAGACGTACGGTCACAGCGCCGCCACCCGCCTGCGCCGGGCCAGCAGGATGAAGATCGGCGCGCCGATCACCGCCCACACGATGCCCACCTGCACCTCTCCCGGCCGCGCGATCAGCCGCCCGACGACGTCGGCGCCCAGCAGCAGCACCGGCGCGGCCAGCGCCGAGTACGGCAGCACCCACCGCTGGTCGCCGCCCACCAGCGCGCGCACGGCGTGCGGCACGACCAGCCCGACGAACCACAGCGGCCCGGCGGCGGCGGTCGCGGCCCCGCACAGCAGCGTGACGGCCACGCCGGTGAGCACGCGCGTCCTGCCGACCGCGACGCCCAGCGAGCGCCCGGCGTCGTCGCCGAGCGAGAGCATGTTGAGCGGCCTGGCCAGCGTCAGCCCGAGCGCCAGCCCCGCCGCCATGAACGGCGCCAGCCGCGCCAGCGTGTCAGCGTTCTGCCCGGCCAGCGAGCCGGTCAGCCAGAACCGCATCCGGTCGAAGGTCTGCGCGTCCATGCGCAGGATCGCCGAGGCGACGGCCGTGAACACCATGCCGAGCGCGACGCCGGCCAGCGCCAGGCGTACCGGGCCGGCGCCGGAGCGGCCCGCCGCGGCCAGCGCGTAGACGACGACGGAGGCCACCGCGGCGCCGCCGAAGGCGAACCAGACGTACACGGCGGGGTCGGAGAGGCCGAACAGGCCGAGCGCGAGCGTGACGCCGAGCGCGGCGCCCTCGTTGATGCCGAGCAGCCCGGGGTCGGCCAGCGGGTTGCGGGTCAGGCTCTGGATGAGCGCCCCCGCCAGGCCCAGCGTCGCGCCGACGCCGATGCCGAGCAGCGTGCGCGGGATGCGCAGCTCGCGGATGACGACGTGGTCGCTGGAGCCGTCCGGGGCGAGCAGCGCGTCGATCACCGTCGAGAGCGGCACCGACCGCGCCCCGAGCGCCACGCTCGCCATCGCCACCAGCGCCAGCACCCCCGCGGTCACGACCAGCCCGCTCACCAGCACGGACGCGGACCGCCGCGGCCGCGGCCCCTCCCCGGTGGCCGGCGCGGGACCGGATCGGTGGGGTTGCGGCTCTTCCCCGGTGCCCGGCGCGGGACCGGATCGGTGTTCCGCGGTGGCCGCCGGACGCCCGCCGGCGGGCTCAGCCGTGTCCTCAGCCGGGCGCACCCGACCCCCTCTCGTAGCGGTCAAAACTTAGGCAAGGCTAATCTAATGTCTCCGTAAGAAGGCAAGCCTAACCTTAGGAGATGGACATGTCGGGACCGGTACTCGCGCGCAGAGGCTTCCTGGCCGCCACGGCAGGGCTCGCGGCGGCCCTGACACTGTCGGCCTGCGGCGGCGGCACCCGGGCGGCCGGCGACGGCGGCGCCACCGCCTCCGCCGCGCCCGCCGCCTCCGCCGCGCCCGCCGCCTCCGCCGCGCCCGCCGCCTCCGCCGCGCGCGGCTGGACGTTCACCGACGACCGCGACAAGAAGCTGGACCTGCCCGAGCGCCCGTCCCGGGTGGTGGCCCAGGTGGGCGCCGCCGCCGCGCTGTGGGACTTCGGCGTGCGCCCGGTCGCCGTCTTCGGCCCGCACAAGCTCGCCGACGGATCCAGGGACCCGCAGGTCGGCAACGTCGACATCGCCAAGGTCGAGGGCCTGGGCAACGTCTGGGACGAGTTCAACGTCGAGAAGTACATCTCCCTCCAGCCCGACCTCCTGGTCAGCAGCATGTACGTCAAGGGCGACCTGTGGTACGTGCCGGCGAAGTCGAAGGAGACCATCGAGCAGGTCGCCCCCACCGCCGGCGTCATGCTCACCGGCCGCAGCGCCACCCAGGTGATCGGCAGGTACGAGGAGCTGGCCCGGTCACTCGGCGCCGACCTCCGGGGCGTGCCCGAGGCCAAGGCCCGCATGGAGGCCGCGACCAGGGAACTGGCCGCCTTCAAGGACCTCAAGATCCTCATGATGTCCGGCGGCGCCGACGCCATGTGGGTCGTCAACCCGCCCGAGTACCCCGACATCGTGCATCTCACCGAGAACGGCCTGAACATCGTCAAGCCCGCGAAGGTGGACGACGGCGGCTTCTTCCAGACCCTGAGCTGGGAGAACGCCGACACCTACGACGCCGACGTGATCCTCTACGACACCCGCACCCAGTCGCTCAAGCCCGAGGAGATGCTGAAGAAGCCCACCTTCGCCAAGCTCCCGGCGGTCAAGGCGGGCCAGTTCTACCCCTGGCGCGCCGAGGCCCCCTTCAGCTACCAGGGCTACGCCGCGTTCCTGGAGGAGCTGGTGTCGAACCTGAAGAAGGCCAAGAAGCTTCAGTAGGCCCCGCGCACCTCGACGATCTCGGCGAGCGGGAACTCCAGGTAGTCGCCCGCCTCCTCGCACCAGGCGTCGAGCGCCCCGCCGCGCAGCTCGCCGTGGCTGATCGTGGCGGTCAGGCCGTCGGCCAGCGTGATGCCGGCGCGCACCCCACGGTCGACGACGAAGCCGAGCAACGACTGCTGGGCGGTCGGCAGCCTGGTGGCCATCCTGCCGATGACCGCCCAGGTGCGGCCGTGCTTGCCGGAGTCGTCCCGGCCGGCCTCGACCAGGCGGCGGGCGTGCTCGTGCGGGTCGGGGGCCGGCTCGGCGATCACGTACGGCGGGTGCGGCTCCGAGCCGGGCGTGAACTCCGACAGCTCGGCCACCTGCCCGCCGGGCAGCAGGATCAGCTTGCCGTTGTGCGGCTCCTCGGCCCTGGCCCGGTGGATGGTGATCTCGCCGGTGTCGGAGACGGGCACGGGGGAGTAGCCGTTCTCGCGCAGGGCGGCCAGCGTGCGCTCGGCCGGGGCCGCGCTGATCAGCACCGTGGGGGCCAGCAGCCGCAGGCCCAGCCGGGCCAGCCGCCGGTGCCCGGCGATCTCGGCGAGCAGCGCGGTGTCACCGGCCTGCACGACGCAGCCGACCGTGGAGACCGTCACCTCGCCGTGCCGGCGCGCGGTGTCGCGCACCAGGTACTCCAGGGGCTGCGGGATCGTGCCGACCGTGGCCAGTTCGTCGAGCAGCTCGTCGGCGTCGTAGCCGTGGTCGAGCGCGCCGCGCACGCTCTCGGTGGTGAAACGCCACACCGAGGCCGCGCCGCGCGACTCGCGCTCGGCCACCCGGTCGAGCAGCGCCGCCAGCTCGGCCGACGGCGGCCCGGTCACCACCGCGGTGAGGTCGGGCCCGAACAGCGCGCTCCTGCGCACGCTGGCCAGCGCCCTGATGGACGCCTCGGCCAGCACCGGATCGTGCTCGACCTGCGGGACGGCGTCGTCGTTCTCGTCGCCGGGGTCGGCGGTCAGCCCGGCCAGGGCGCGCCCGAGGTCGGTGAGCGCGCCGTTGGCCAGCAGGCCGAGCAGCGTGGCCTCCTCCAGCACGGCCGGCGCGCACTCGGCCAGCAGCGCCTGGTCGAGCAGCGGGGCGTGCCAGTGGACGTTGCGCACGAGGCTGTCGCGGTCGGCGAAGGCGGTGCCGGCCGGCAGATGGGCCAGCGCGGCCAGCACGGCCCTGCGCACCCTGGCCACCGCGCTGCCCGACGGGTCGTCGCCGAGCACGGTGGCGTACTTGCCGTCGACCTTGCGCAGGGACGAACGCTCCATCCGCCACCACGCCGACAGCAGCACCCGCAGCCGGGCCGAGCCCTCGTCCAGCCGCCAGCGGTCGAACCGCTCGGTGGGGATCATGCCGCCCGACTGCTCGTCCCAGGCCAGCAGCCTGGCCACCGCGCAGACCTCCAGCAGCAGGCGGGTCTCGTCCTCGTCGCAGCCGGTCTCCTTGGCGACCCTGCGGACCTCGCGCACGCCCACGCCGCCGGTCTTGAGCAGCGGCAGCGGGGTCTTGGAGGTGTTGTCGAGCAGGGCCGCGCAGCGCTCGACCACGTGCGGCGCGGCCAGCGTCATCAGGTGGTCGACCTCCTCGGGGTCGACCGGGATCGAGGCCACCTCGGGCGCCTCGGGCTGGAACGGCGGATGGTAGCCGGGGCCGCGCAGGCACAGCGCCACCTCGCGGGGGATCTCGGCGACGTGCCAGCTCGGGCGGAACAGCAGGCCGTGGTCGGCGCACCACTTCTCCGGCGTGCCGGGGGTGACGAACCGGCCGCCGTCGACGTCGCGGGCGGGGCCGTCCCAGGCGAGGCGGCCGAGCAGCGCGAGCGTGCCGTCGGGGGCGGTGGCCGTCAGCCGGTCGAGGCGGCCGGGGTCGGACAGCAGCTCGATGACGCGGGCGATCGTGCGCCGCTTGTTGCCGTGGGCGGGCAGGCCGAGCACGCGGGCCAGGGCGCGCAGGGCGTCGTTGCTGATCGTCCAGGAGTTGAGGTAGTGCTCCAGCGGCTCGCCCAGGCCGAGCGGCGCCGCCCACCAGCGGGCCACGCCCTCGGCCAGATGGATCACGCCTTCGTCGTCGGGCCAGGCCAGCGCGTGGTCGTACAGATGGTCGAGCCAGGGCTCCACCGTCTCGCCCGGGACGCCGAGGAAGGCGGCCAGCCCCTCCGGCGTCGGCCGGGTCATGGTCAGGCCCGCCTCGGCCAGTTGCAGGGCGGGCAGCGGCAGCCCGCGCATGGCCTCCATGACGGCGAAGCCGTTGCCCAGGCGCTGGGCCAGCGTGTCGAGCCTGCGGGGCCAGGGCGGCGCGATGGCGTCGGGCCTGTTGGCCAGGATGCGGGCAAGCCGGTTTTCGTCTAGTGTGCGCAGCCAGCCGAGCAGGTGATCTTCCATCTGTCAGCACTCTCATGGGGTCGCGTGGGACTCACCGTGAGCCATGACCATCCACGGTAGTGCAGAGCACCCCTCCGTCAGGAGAGGACTGCCCAGACGATCTTGCCGTGGGGCGCGAGTGCCGACCACCCCCAGCGGAGGCTGAGTGATTCGACGATGTGGAGACCCAGGCCGCCGGTGTCAAGGGGGCCAGGGTATCGCAGCACGGGCACCGAGGTGCCGGGATCGGTGAACGCGCTGGTGACGAGCGAGCCGCGGCGCACCAGGGACATGTGGACCGGGCGCTGGCAGTGGGGCTCGTCGAGGCGCAGGCCGTGGCGCAGGGCGTTGGTGGCGAGCTCGGAGACCACCAGTTCCATGTTCTCGGCCAGCTCGCCGAGCCCCCAGCCGGACAGGGTCCCCGTGGTGAAGCTGCGAGCGGAGTGGACCGAGGAGGCGGTGGGCGGGAGCACGTACGTGGCGCTCGCGGACGGGCCGGTCACCAGGAGATCGCGAGCCGCCTCCGGCCACCAGCCGACGGGCGGCCACCAGTCGAACGTGGTCCACTGGCCGGGCGCCGTGGTGGATTGCACGTGATCATTCTGCGGCAATCTCTCATGCAGGTGCAAGAGCGAATGCACGTGCAGACAACTCGTGCAAGCGCTACGGTTCTCCTCAAGTGGTCAATATGGGGGAAAGGGGATCTTGTCCGCGGCCCATGATCTTTCGGCCGCCAAGTGACAGACTGTGTCTTCAAGGAAACGACACAAGGAGCAGCACGTGTCCATTGATCCGCCCGGCTCCGGCTCGACCGTTCGGCGCATCATGCTGGGTGCGAGCCTCAGGCGCCTGCGCGAGGCCTCCGGTCTCGACCGCGGCCAGGCCGGGTTCCACATCCGGGCGTCCGAGTCCAAGATCAGCCGGATGGAGCTCGGGCGTGTCGGGTTCAAGACACGTGACGTGGAGGACCTGCTCACCCTGTACGGCGTCGTCGACGATGCCGAACGCCGTGCCCTGCTGGAGATGGTCCGCGAGGCCAACACCCCCGGGTGGTGGCACAAGTACTCCGCCGAGCTGCCCTCGTGGTTCACGACGTACGTGGGCCTGGAGGAGGCCGCGAGCGTGATCCGTACCTATGAGGTGCAGTTCGTGCCCGGCCTGCTGCAGACGGCCTCGTACGCGCGATCGGTCTTCCAGCTCGGCAACCCCGACGCGAGTCCGGACAAGATCGAGCGCCGCGTGCACATGCGCATGCAGCGCCAGGAGCGCTTCACCCAGAAGGACGGCCCCAAGCTGTGGGCCGTCATCGACGAGGCGGCGCTCAAGCGGACCATCGGCGGGCGAGAGGTCATGTCCGAGCAGCTCCAGCATCTGCTGGAAGTCGCCGCCCTGCCCAACATCACCCTCCAGGTGATGCCCTTCAGGTTCGGCAAACACGCCGCCGAGGGGGGCGCGTTCAGCATCTTGCGGTTTCCCGAGTCCGATTTGTCGGACGTTGTCTACGTCGAGCAGCTCTGGGGTGCCCTGTACCTGGACAAACGTGAGGACATCGACCCGTACCTCACCGCCATGGAGCAACTGTGCGTGGAAAGCACCACGCCAGGGGGCACCGTCGAGCTCATCGGCGGTCTTCTCAGAAAGATGTAGATGAACCACACCTACAACGGCATGCCCGCGGCCGACCTCACCCAGGTCGCCTGGCGCAAGAGCCGCTACAGCAACTCGCAGGGCAACTGCGTGGAGCTCGCGGAGCTTCCCGACGGAGGGATCGCGGTCCGCAACTCGCGCTTCCCCGACGGTCCTGCTCTCATCTATACCCGTGACGAGATCCGGGCCCTGGTGCTCGGCGCGAAGGACGGGGAGTTCGACGGCCTTCTCGTGTAACAGCCTGTTCACCTCCGGCGCGCTCCCTTAACGGGGGCGCGCCGGAGGCGTAACCGGCGGGGAATTTCCGCAGGTCAGGATGTCGTACATGCTCGACCGGATGAATCTGTACCCGATCGCCGACGACGTGCTGCTCGCGCCGGGCGGCAAGGTCGTGGTCCGCACGTACGGCGTGGCGCCCGCGGGCGCCGCCATCTCCTACCGCACCTGGGTGACCGGCCTGCGCGACCAGCCGCGCTACTGGCACTGGGGCCACTTCGAGGACGCCGCCTCCGGGCACCGCCGGGTGCTGGAGTGGCTGACCGGCAGGGGGCCGCGGCCTTCCCAGGCGCTGACCTGATCGCTATCCTCATGCCAAGCAAATGCTTGGTAGAGGAGGCGTGGTGCGGCGCGCGATCCACCTGCTCGAAGAGGTCGACTTCCGGCCGATGAACTCCAGGCGGCCGCTGGAGTACCTGACCTGGCTGACCCGCTACAAACGCGAGGACGAGAGCCGCGCCGAGCCCGCCCTGACCACCGGCATGTCCATCAGGTCGCGCGACATCGACCTCGTCGGCGCCTTCTACGCCGTGGGCATCACCGGCCACCCGCAGTTCAAGGCCGTCACGCTGTGGGACTGTCACGGCGGGTGGGACGGCGGCTGGCGCCAGATGATGGACATCTACCAGGGCGTGGACCAGCGCCTGTTCCTGTCGGACATCGACGACCTGCGCTTCTCCGCCTTCTCCAGGCCGCTCGGCGCCGCGCCGGGCTGCCCGCCGCTCGCCGCGGCCCCCGCCGCCGAGTTCTACCTCTTCGAGAGCGCCCGCGTCCGCCCCGGGGCCGCGCTGGACTACCTGGAGGCCGTCCGCGCCGAGCGCGCCCCGCTGCTGGCCGAGCACGGCCACACCCTGACCGGCCTGTACGAGGTGCTGTTCTGCGACACCGAGGCCGTCACCATGTGGGCCGTCTCGCTGGACGACCACCTGGCCACCCAGCGGGCCCGCGACGCCGCGCTCGGGCTCGACGACGAGGTCGCGCCCGACTCCCGGCTGCTCGACTGGGGCAGGCGGGCCCGCGGCTACCTCGAAGGCCCCTGGCGCGAGACCCTGCTCGCGCCGTTTCCCGGCAGCCGTCTGGCGCGGTGACCGCGGCCGGGTTAGCGTCGGCTGCGGAGGCAGCCATGACGGACCCGTACCTCTACGGCGGCCCGCCGCCGGGGCTGCGCGCGGCCGTGTTGTCGGGGGCCCGCCGCCGGCGCGCGCCCGCCGCCGGTGGCGTGGCGTCCGTGACCGTGCCGTACGCCGAGCAGGTGGCGCTCATGGACGACCTGCTCGCCGAGCTGAGCCCGGCCCAGTGGGACACGCCGATCGCCCGGCACGGCACGGTCCGCGACCTGGTCGGGCACCTGACCGCCAACGACGCCACCGTGGCCGCCTTCATGGGGCTGCCCGGCGCGGGCGCGGCCCCGGAGCACCGGCGCTGGCGGGAGCAGGCCGGGGCGTTGCTGGACCGGCTCTCCAGGGCCGGCGAGGTGCTGCTGGGGGTGGAGGTGGCGCTGGCGGGGGTGCGCCCGGCCCGCGCGCCGCTGCGCCAGGCCCTGATCCAGCGCACGTTCGAGACCTGGACGCACGCCGACGACATCAGGGCCGCGACCGGCCGCCCGCCCGCGCCGCCGCGTGCCGGGCACGTGCGCCTGATCGCCGGGTTCGGCCTGGCGCTGCTGCCCCGGGCGCTGCGCGGGCCGCGCCCCGACGTCTCGGTCACCGTCGTGCTGACCGGGCCCGGTGGCGGCACGTGGACGGTCCCGCTCTCGCGCACCCCGGGCGCGGACGCCGGGGTGATCTCGGCCGGCGCGGTGGACTTCTGCCGGCTGGTGGCCGGCCGGTGGCCCCCGGACGCCTTCCCGCACGCGTCGGAGGGCGACCGGCAGCTCACGCGCGATCTGATCCGCGCCGCCGCCACCCTGGGCTGCGACTGACGAGCCCCCCTCAGGCGACCGGTGAGTTCCAGCTCAGCAGCACCGGTTCGGCGTGCTCGAAGCCGAGCCGGGAGTAGGTGCCGGTGTCGAGCCGCAGCAGCCGGCCGTCCGCCGGGTCGAGGCCGAGCCAGCGGGCGGCCAGCACGCGCAGGAAATGGCCGTGGGCCACCAGCACGACCCGCCCCTCGGCCCCGCGGGCCCGCTCGATCACCCGGTCGGCGCGCGCGGCCACCTCGGCGGCGCTCTCGCCGGGATGCTCGGCGTCGCCGGGGATCACGCCGTCACGCCACAGGTACCAGCCGGGCCGGGTCTTCCTGATGTCCGGCGTGGTGATGCCCTCGTAGCCGCCGTAGTCCCACTCCCACAGGTCGGGGTCGACCTCGTAGTCCGTCAAACCGGCCAGCTCCGCCGTACGGCGGGCCCGCTGCGCGGGGGAGACCAGCGCCAGCCCGAACGCGGACGCCTTGACCAGCGGCGCCAGCGCCCTGGCCTGGTCCTCCCCCTCGGGCGTCAAGGGCAGGTCGGTACGGCCGGTGTGCCGGCCTGCCGTGCTCCATTCGGTGGCTCCGTGCCTCAGCAACAACATCTCATCCATGAGGTCCATCATCCGGCAGAGCCGCCAGCTCCTCGACGACCGGGGTGAAGGCGGCCAGGTCGCGCTCGTGGTGCAGCACGAAGTAGGAGACGCCGTGCGCGTCGCGCCAGTGGCGCAGCTGGTCCGCGATGTCGCGGCGGGTGCCGAGCAGCACCTGCGGCGTGTCGCCGAGCCGGGAGCTGTCGGCGGCGCTCCACGACTCCTCCGGCTTGCGCTCGCCCACCTGCATCACGCTGGTGCCGATCTCCAGCAGGTGGTGGCGGGGGCTGCGCCGCAGCAGCGCCAGCTTGGCGAGGAACGCCTCCGGCCCGGCGTCGCGCGGGTCGGGGCCGGTGCCGTCCGGTTTGACGCGGGTGCCGAGGTTGACGATGTCGGCGTGCTCGGCGGCCAGGGCCAGCATGCGGGGGCCGCCGCCGCCCAGCAGGATCGGCGGGCGCGGGCGCTGCACCGGCCGGGGCTCCTGCTCCAGCCCGGCCAGGCGGTAGTGCGCGCCCTCGTAGGTCAGCGGGCCGCCGTCCCACAGGCCCTTGATCACTTCCAGGGCCTCGCGCAGCCGGTCGAGGCGCACGCCGGGCGGGTCGAGCCGCAGCCCGGCCCCTCCGTAGTCGTCGGCCATCCAGCCGGTGCCGAGGCCCAGCTCCAGGCGTCCGCCGGAGAGCAGGTCCAGGGTGGCGGCCTCCTTGGCCAGCACGGCCGGGTGCCGGAAGTCGTTGGCGAACACCAGCGTGCCGACGCGCAGCCGGGTGGTGGCGCAGGCCGCCGCCGTCAGCGCCGCGAGGGGCGCGAAGCGCGGGCCGACCAGGTGGTCGGGCACCAGCAGCACGTCGAAGCCGGACGCCTCCAGCCGCCTGGCCCGCTCGGCCCACTCCTTGCCGGACCGCGCCCCGCGCAGCACCGCACCGAACCTGAACCCTCGCACGGCATCCTCCTCGACCCGAATCTTACCAAGCGCTTGCTTGGAGTGGCACACTGGTGGCCATGGAGATCCCGGTACGCCAGGCGACCGACGACGAGGTGGCGTTCTTCGGCGAGCACGGCTGGGTCCGCCTGGACCGGCTGGTCGCCCCGGACACGGTCGGCGAGCTGCGCGAACGGGCCCGCGAGCGCCTGCGGTCGCGCGGCCGGGCCGCGGACACGCCGGTCGACCGGGCCTTCGGCCAGTCCCGCGACGTCGCCGCCGAGGACGAGCTGTTCGGCGCGCTGAGCACCAGCCCGGCCATGGGCCGCAACGCCGTCCGGCTGCTGGGCGGGGTGCGGGCCGTGCGCGTGCAGGTCACCAACCTGCTGGTCAAGGAGCCGGGCGAGCACGGCGCCACCGAGTTCCACCAGGACTTCCCGTGGATGCCCATGGACCGCTCGGCCATGCTGACGGTGTGGCTGGCGCTGGCCGACGTGCCCGCCGACATGGGGGCGCTGCGCTTCTACAGCGGCTCCCACCGCTACGGCCTGCTCGGGCGCAGCTTCACCCGCGCCGGGGACGACCAGCTCAGCCAGCATCCCTGGCTCGCGCAGCTGGAGCTGTCGCCGCCGCTCGACCTGCGGGCCGGGGACGCCACCGTGCACCACGCGCTCACCGTGCACGGCGCGCCCGCCAACCGCCGCGACGCCGCCCGCCTGTCGTTCACCGTCACCTACTTCGACGCCGACGCCCTCTACACCGGGCTGCCGTACCGGCAGACCGACGGGCTCGGCCTGGAGGTCAACCGGCCCTTCGAGCACGAGAGGTTCCCGTGCCTGAGACCGTGAGGGGGCCGGTCGCCGACCTCGGGGCGACGCTGATGCACGAGCACGTGTTCGGGCTCAGCCCGGAGATCCTGTGGAACTGGCCGGACGTCCCCGAGGGCTGGGACCTGGAGCGGCGGGCGCGGGAGGCGGCGGCCAAGCTCGACGCGCTCAAGGCCGAGGGGATCGACACGATCGTCGACCTGACCGTCGTCGGGCTCGGCCGGTACGTCCCGGCCGTCCAGCGGGTGGCCGAGCTGACGTCGGTGAACATCGTGGCCGCCACCGGGCTCTACACCTACGACGCGCTGCCGCCGTACTTCGGCAACCGGGGGCCGGGGTCGCTGTTCGGCGGCCCGGACCGGCTGGCCGAGTTCTTCGTCCGCGACCTCACCGAGGGGATCGGGCGGACCGGGGTGAAGGCGGCCATGCTGAAATGCGCCTCCGACCACCTCGGCATGACCAAGGGGTGCGAGCGGGTGTTCCGGGCCGTGGCCGAGGCCCATCTGGCCACCGGCGCGCCGATCACCACGCACTCGCACAGCGCCTCCAGGGGCGGGCTGGAGCAGCAGCGGCTGCTCGGCTCGCTCGGCGTGGACCTGGAACGGGTGGTGATCGGGCACGCGGGCGACTCGACGGACCTGGTGTACCTGGAGGAGCTGGTGGCCGGCGGCTCCTACCTGGGCATGGACCGGTTCGGCATCGAGACGATCAGCTCGTTCGAGGACCGGGTGGCGGTGGTGGCGGCGATGTGCGAACGCGGCCACGCCGGAAAAATGGTTCTAGGTCATGATTCGTACTGTTTCAATGACCGGTTCGATCCCGACGTCGTACGGCGTCGCCACCCGAACTACCACCTCCTGCACATCTCCCGCGACGTCGTGCCCGAACTGCGCAGCCGCGGCGTCACCGGCGACCAGCTCCACCAGATGCTCGTCGACAACCCCAGGAGGATCCTGCGATGACCTCTGCGACGACCCCCGCCTCGGCGCAGGACTTCGACGTCGCCGCCGACTGGCACGTCGCCGCGCCGTACGACTTCCTGCGCCGCCTGCGCTCCGGGCGGCCGGTGTTCCGCAGCGAGCACCTGGACGCGTACGTGCTGACCCGCCACGCCGACGTGCGCGCCGCGTACGGCGACCCGGCCCGCTTCTCCTCCGAGGGGTCGCTGACGATCTCCCGCAGCCTCACCCCGCAGACCCGCGCCAGGCTGGGCGAGCACGGCTCGTTCCTGTCCAGCTTCGTGGCCAACGTGGACCCGCCCGACCACACCCGCCTGCGCCGCTCGGTCTCCCGGGCCTTCACGCCGCGGGCCGTCGCCGCCATGGAGGAGCGCTTCCGGCGGCTGAACGAGGACGTCCTCGACCGGGTCGCGCCGAGGGGCCGGGCCGACTTCGTCGCCGAGATCGGGCACGAGCCGTCGGTCAAGCTGACCGCCCGCTTCATCGGCGTGCCCGCGGCCGACGAGGCGTTCGTGCAGGCGCACGTCAAGGACTGGTTCCTGCTGTTCCTGTCGCCGCAGCCGCCGGCCCGCCAGCTCGAGCTGGCCGACAGCTTCCTGGCCTACCTCGACTACGTCGACCGCCTGGTGGCCGCCCGCGCCAAGGAGCCGCGGGACGACTTCACGTCCCTGATGACCTCGCTGATCGGCGACGAGCTGAGCCATCGGGAGGTCGTCGAGCTGATCTCCACGATCCTGCTCGGGGGCAACGACACCGTCCCCAACCAGCTCGGCAACAGCGTGCTGCGGCTGCTGCGCGAGGACGCCTGGCCGGTGCCGCCGGCCCTGATCCCCGGGGCGGTCGAGGAGTGCATGCGGATCGACGGCGCCTCGCTGGGCTCCTTCCGGCACGCCGTCCAGGACGTCGTGCTGCACGGCGTGACGATCCCGGCGGGCTCGCTCGTCCTGCTGTCCACCGACTCGGCCGGGCACGACGAGACCGTCTTCCCCGACCCGGAGCGGTTCGTGATCGACCGTCCCAACGCCGCCGACCACCTGGTCTTCGGGTACGGCATCCACTTCTGCGTCGGGGCGGCGCTCGGCCGCCTGCAGCTGCGCACCGCGCTCGACGTCCTCGGGCGCCGCCTGCCCGGCCTGCGGCTCGCCCCTGACGCGCCCGTCGCCTACCGCAGGTCGCTGGTCGGGCGCGGGCTGAGCGCGCTGGAGGTGGAGTGGTGACCGCGGATCCCCCCGGCGCGGGGCCCGGCGGGCGGTCCGAGGGGCGGTTCGGCGGGCGGGTGGCGCTGGTGACGGGCGCGGGGTCCGGCATCGGCGCGGCGTGCGCGGCCCGGCTGGCCGCCGAGGGCGCCCGGGTGGGCGTGCTCGACCTGCGCGCCGCCCCCGCCCGGGCCACCGCCGCCGCCGTACGCGCCCGGGGCGGCGCCGCCATGGCGCTGACCTGCGACGTGTCGGACGAGAAGCAGGTGGAGGAGTCGGTGGCCGCGCTGGTGGCCGCCTTCGGCCGGGTGGACGTGCTGCACTCCAACGCCGCCTGCCTCGACCGCGACGTCTACGGCCGCGACCGCGACCTGACCGCCATGGACGCCGCCGTCTGGGACCGCACGATGGAGGTCAACCTGCGGGGCGCGATGCTGCTGGTCAAGCACGTCGTCCCGGTGATGCGCGACGGCGGCGCGATCGTCCTGACGTCCTCGGTGTCGGGCCTGACCGGCGACGTGGACCATGCCGCGTACGGCACCTCGAAGGCGGCCCTGGTCGGCTTCACCCGTTACGTCGCCACCATGTACGGCGCCCGCGGCATCCGCTGCAACGCCGTCGCCCCCGCCCTGGTCATGACCGCCGCCGCCGAGCGCGCCCTCACCCCGGAGCAGCTCGCCGACAAGGCCGCCGAACGCCTCCTGCCCTGGCCCTGCGCCCCCGAGGACGTGGCCGACCTGGTCGGCTTCCTGGCCTCGGCCGAGTCCCGCTGCATCACCGGCCAGACCATCGCCCTCGACGGCGGCACCCTCGTCCACCGCCCGGAACACGCCATCCACCGCTCCCGCGCCTGACCGGAGGGGCCGATGGACGGGAGACCGGACGGGGGATCTAAGGTCTGGAGAAAAGCGGACTTAGGGGGACGGATGGAGCCGGTCGCGGTCGGGTTGATCGGGGCAGGGCCCTGGGCTGAGATGGCGCACGCGCCGATGCTGGCCAAAGGCCCCCACACCCGGCTGGCCGGCGTCTGGGCCCGCCGCCCCGAGCAGGCCGCCAGGCTCGGCGCCCCCGTGTACGAGCGGGTCGAGGAGCTGTTCGACGCCTGCGAGGCCGTGGCGTTCTGCGTGCCGCCCGGCGTGCAGGCCGAGCTGGCCGTCCGCGCCGCCCACGCGGGCAAGGCGCTGCTGCTGGAGAAGCCGCTCGCCGACTCCGTCGAGGGGGCCATGCGGGTGGCCGAGGCCGTGGCGGAGACGGGCGTGCCCTCGCAGATGATGCTCACCATGCGCTACGCCACCCCGACCCGCACGTTCCTGGCCCGCTGCGCCGAGATCCAGCCGTTCGGCGGGCACGCCGCCAACATCTCCGGCGCGCTGCTCGGCGGCAACCCGTTCGCCACCCCGTGGCGGCTGGAGCGCGGCGCCCTGCTGGACGTCGGCCCGCACGTGATCGACCTGCTCGACGCCGCGCTCGGCCCGGTCGTCGGCGTGCGCGCGCACGGCAACCCGCTGGGCTGGACCGGCCTGCTGCTGGAGCACGAGGGCGGCGCGGTCAGCGAGGCGTCCCTGTGCATGGCGGCCGTCGGCGACCTGCCGCCCTCGACCTTCGAGGTGTACGGCAGGACCGGCAACGCCGTCCTGCTGCCCGGCGACGAGGACCCCTTCGAGGTTGTGGCCGAGGAGTTCGCCCAGACCGTCCGGCGCGGCGGCGGCCACCCGCTGGACGCGGCGCACGGCCTGCGCCTCCAGGAGATCATCGCCGCCGCGGAGGCGCAGCTCGCCGCCTGACCCGGGGCCTTCGCGCGTCTGCCCCCGAGACCCCTTGACGTCGAGGACGTCTGGGGCATTGATAACGTTTGTCCGACGCGCAGTGCTGCAGCGAAGTCCGGTGCGATTCCGGCGCTGTCCCGCAACTGTCATAGCCAGGTCGCCTGCCTCTGCGCCGACGTCATCAACCCTCGTGGAAAAGGGTGATCCGTCGCTCATCGCGGGTCTCTCGGTTCCGACAGTGTGAAAGGACTACTCGTGAGGCCCGTACGCACGGCCTTCGCGGGCGCGCTGCTGGGAACGCTCGTCCTGGCCGGATGTGGCCAGACCGGCGCCAACGTCGCCCCCTCGAACTCCCCCGACAGCCCCCCTCCCACCACCGCGGCTGCGGGCGCCGGGGACTTCCCGGTCACCGTCGAGGCGGGCAACGGCAAGGTCACCCTCGCCAAGAAGCCCGAACGCATCGTCTCGCTCTCGGCCACTCACACCGAGACGCTGTTCGCGGTCGGCGCCGGCCCCCAGGTCGTCGCGGTGGACGACCAGTCGAACTACCCGCCGGAGGCGCCCAAGAGCGACCTGTCCGGCTTCAAGCCGAACGTCGAGGCGATCATCGCCAAGAAGCCCGACCTGGTCATCCTCTCCAACGACCAGGACAAGATCGTCGCCGAGCTGGCCAAGGTGAACGTGCCCGTCCTGCTCGAACCGGCCGCGACCGGGCTGGAGGAGGCGTACGAGGAGATCACTGAGATCGGCGCGGCCACCGGCAACAAGGCCAAGGCCGACGAGGTCGTCTCCGGCATGAAGGCGGCCATGGCCAAGCTGGCCGCCGACGCCCCCAAGGACAAGAAGCTCACCTACTACCACGAGCTGGACCAGACGCCGTACGCGGCCACGTCCAAGACGTTCATCGGCCAGGTCTATGCCATGTTCGGGCTGACCAACATCGCCGACCAGGCCCCGGACGCGGCGGGCGGCTACCCCAAGCTGTCGGCCGAGTTCGTCGCCCAGGCCGACCCCGCGCTGATCTTCCTGGCCGACGTCAAGTGCTGCCAGCAGAGCAAGGAGACGCTGGTCAAGCGGCCCGGCTGGAAGAACCTGTCGGCCGTCAAGAACGACCAGGTGATCCAGCTCGACGACGACCTCGCCTCCCGCTGGGGCCCGCGCGTCGTGGACCTGGCCCAGGCGATCGGCGCGGCCGTGGCCAAGGCCGGCGGCGCGGGCTGAGCGTGACAGGCAAGGCGCAGCCGTCGAGGGCGCGTCCCGTCTGGGTGGCGGGCGCCCTCGCCGTGCTGGCCCTCACGATGGTCGCCGGGCTGCTCGGCGGCGCGGCGGACATCTCGCCGTGGCAGGTGGTCCTCCAGGTGGTGGACTGGTTGCCGTTCGTCTCGGCCGACTCGGGCCTCGCCCCGGTCGAGCAGGGCCTGCTGTACGAGCTGCGCCTGCCCAGGGTGCTCGTCGCCGCGGTCGTCGGCGGCCTGCTGGCCATGGCCGGCGCCGGGTACCAGGGCGTGTTCCGCAACCCGCTGGCCGACCCGTACCTGCTGGGGGCCGCCTCCGGCGCCGGGCTGGCCACGACGCTGGCCATCGTGCTGCTGCCCGGCTCGAGCGCGAGCATCCCCGTCGCCGCCTTCGCCGGGGCGGTGGGCGGGGTGTTCCTGGCGTACACGCTGGGCAACGCGGCCGGCCGCTCCGGCGGCGGCACCGGCGGCGGCACGGCGACCCTGGTGCTGGCCGGGGTGGCGGTCACGTCGTTCCTGACCGCGATCCAGACGTTCGTCCAGCAGCTCAAGGTCGAGGAGCTGGAGCGCATCTACTCCTGGATCCTCGGCGACGTCGGCGGCGGATGGGACCAGCTCCTGCTGGTGCTGCCGTACGCCGCGGTCTCCTCCGTCCTGCTCCTGCTGCACGGCCGGATGCTGGACGTGCTCAGCGTCGGCGACGAGGAGGCCGGCAGCCTCGGCGTACGGGCCGGCCGGGTGCGCCTGACCGTCCTCGTGGCCGCCTCCCTGGCCACCGCGTCGGCCGTCGCGGTCAGCGGGCTCATCGGGTTCGTCGGCGTGGTCGTGCCGCACGTCGTCCGGCGGCTGGCGGGCGGCTCGTACCGGATCGTGCTGCCGCTGTCGCTGATCGGCGGCGCGGCCTTCCTCGTGGCGGCCGACCTCATCGCCCGTACCGTGATCGCGCCGGCCGAGCTGCCCATCGGGGTCGTCACGATGTTCGTCGGGGCGCCGTTCTTCGTCGGCGTCCTGCGCATGACCAGGCGGGTGGCCACGTGATCGGCGTACGGGCCCTGTCGGTGCGCCTGGGCGAGCGCGACGTGCTGACCGGCGTCGACGCGCACGTGCGGCGCGGCGAGTGGCTGGCGATCATCGGGCCCAACGGCGCGGGCAAGTCCACGCTGCTCAAGACCGTCATGGGCGCGATCGTCCCGCACCAGGGGGAGGTCGTGCTCGACGAGCGCCCGCTCGCCGCGCTCAGGCCCCGCGAGCGCGCCCGGCTGCTGGCCTACGCCCCGCAGACGCCCGCCCTGCCGCCCGACATGACGGTCTTCGACTACGCCCTGCTGGGACGCACGCCGTACATCCCCTACCTGGGACGGGAGAGCCGGCACGACCGCGAGGTGACCGCCTCCGTGCTGGACCGGCTGGACCTGACCTCCTTCGCCGGACGCCGCGTCGGCGAGCTGTCCGGCGGCGAGCGCCAGCGCGTCGTGCTGGCCAGGGCGCTGGCCCAGCAGGCCCCCGTGCTGCTGCTCGACGAGCCCACCACCGCGCTCGACCTCGGCCACCAGCAGCAGGTGCTGGAACTGGTCGACCGCCTGCGCCGCGCCGACGGCCTGACCGTCGTCACCACCCTGCACGACCTGACCGTGGCCGGCCTGTACGCCGACAGCCTGATGTTGCTGGCCGACGGCCACGCCGCCGCCACGGGCCGCCCCGAACAGGTGCTCACCGAGGCGCTGATCGGCCGCCACTTCGACGCCCGTGTCAAGATCGAGCCGGGCCCCGACGGGCGGCCCGTGGTGCACCTGGTGCGAGGTGGGACGTGAAGCTGACCTATCGCGTGGAGGAGGGGACCCGGCTGGGCTCCCTGCTGTGGGAGTTCGGGCCCGGCTTCCGCATGATCTCCTCGGCCATGCTCGGCGGCGGCATCGGCCCCCGCGAATGGGTGCTGAACGCCCAGGTCGTGGCCGGTTACGCGCGGATGGACCCGGTGGACCACCTGGTCGAGCTGGGCCCGCCCGGCACCGGCGTCGGCATGCTGACCGCCGCCTCCGTCGACCGGTACGTGCGGGCCGCCGACGGGGGAGCGGAGGCCGTGGCCACCGTCGGGCTGCGCGTCCCCACCTGGGCCGCCGCCCCCGAGGGCGCCGCCGACCCCGAACTCGCCCCCATGCGGGCGGGCACCGTCAACATCGTGACCGTCCTGCCCGTCGCCATGACCGACGCCGCCCTGGTGAACCTGGTCATGACGGTCACCGAGGCCAAGACCCAGGCGCTGATCGAGGCCGGCTACCCCTGCACGGGCACCGCCTCGGACGCCGTCTGCGTGGTGGTGCCGCAGGACGGCCCGGAGCAGCTCTTCGGCGGGCCCCGCTCGGAGTGGGGCGCCCGCGCGGCCCGCGCCGTCCACACCGCCGTCCGCCGCGGCGCCGAGGCGTGGCGCCCCGGTGACTACAGGTGACTATCTTCGGGAAGTACGATGTCGACGAGGGCGTGACTCCCGATACTGAGTGGGTGACCGCATTGGCGATCGAACCGACAACGAGGCGCACCGTTCTTCCCGGCGCGCCGCCGTTCACAGTCGACGACCTGCTCAAGTTCCCCGACGACGGGAACCGTTATGAGCTCTTCAACGGGAGCCTAGTAGTGAGCCCTGCCCCCACCCCCCTGCACCAGCGAGTGATCTCTCGGCTACTGGTGCTCCTCGACGACGCGGCCCCCCTCGGGCTGGAGGCGTTGACGACTGTCAACGTGCGTCCCGGCGAGAAGGACTTCTACATCCCCGACCTCGCCGTCGTGCCGGAGAAGGCGTGCGAGTCGGTGCCGCTCATGTTCGCCCCCAGCGACCTGCTGCTGGCAGTGGAGGTGGTCAGCCCCGGCACGCGGGCCTTCGACAGGACCACCAAGGCGGCGGCCTACGCGGCAGCCGGAATCCCCGTCTACTGGCGTGTGGAGCCTGACGAGGGGCCGACGCTCTACGTCCACGAGCTCGACGACGACTCCTACAAGGGGCCCGTCGCGTACGAGGCGGGCACCACGGTCAATCTCTCGGCGCCCTATCCGGTGAGCTTCGATCCGGCCGTTCTGGTCGCCCCGCGGGGTTCGAAGCCGTAGTCGGTCGCGGCGCCTTCGGGGGTGATGTGGCCTGACTCCAGGTCGGCCAGGATCGCCGCCGGGTCCCTCTCCGACGGGGGGCCGAGGCCGCCGCCGCCCGTGGTCTCAACGACGAACGCCTCGCCCGCCGCGAACCGCACGTTGTTGACCTTCGAGGCCAGGCGTTCCACCCGCCCGTCCAGGTGGCGCTTGTGGAAGCCGCCCACCCTGCCGGGCAGGCCGCCGTCGCGGCCCGGGGGCGGGAGGCGGAGGCGGTCGCCGCGGGTGGTGACGTGGCAGTCGGCCAGGAAGCGGTAGACGGTACGCGAGCCGAGCCCGCCCCGGAAGCGGCCGGGGCCGCCGGAGTCGGCGATCGTCCCGACCGACTCCACGATCAGCGGGCAGCGGCTCTCCACCGGCTCGGCCTGCGGCACCGAGTTGCGGCCGATGCCGAAGTGCACGCCCGTCGCGTCCGGCCCGTCCAGCCCCTGCCGGGCGCCCACCCCGCCGAAGTCGTAGGACAGGTGGATCCAGTACGGCGCCCCCACCGCGGCGATCGAGAACGGCTGGAGGATCCCGCTGGCCGCGATCGCGCGGTCCGGCATCGCGTCCGACATCGCCTGGAACACGGCTTCCATGGCGGCGTAGATGGGGACGTACCGGCCGCCGCACGGATACGGGGAACGGGCGTTCAGCAGGGAGCCCTCCGGCAGGACGACCTCGATCGCGCGCAGGCAGCCGTCGTTCATCGGGATCGTCGGGTCCAGGAAGCAGCGCACCGCGAAGACGGCCGCCGCCAGCGACTGCGACGCCGAGGCGTTGATCGCGGCGGGCACCTGCGGCCCGGTGCCGGTGAAGTCGAGGACGGCCGCGTCCCCGCCGAGCGTGACGGCGACCCGTACGTGGTGCGCCACCCCCGGCCGCACCCCGTCGTCGTCGATCGGGTACGACGCCTCGAACCGCCCCCGGGGCAGCTCCGCCAGTGCCGCGCGGGTCCTGGTCTCGGTGTGGTCCAGGTAGTCCTCGACGCCCGCGGCCAGGCCCGCCACGCCGTACTCGGCCATCAGGGCCGCCACGCGGGCCGCCGCGACCGCCGTCCCGGCCACCAGCGCCCGCACGTCGCCCATGACCTTGTCGGGCGTGCGGCTGTTGGCCCGCAGGACGGCCTCCACCGCCGGTTCGAGGCCGTCCCGGGTGGCCAGGCGGACCGGCGGGAGCTGGAGCCCTTCGAGGAAGATGTCGGTGGCCAGCGGCGCCATCCCGCCGGCCGACAGCCCGCCCAGGTCGGAGACGTGGATCATGGTGGCGGTGAAGTACGCGGGGACCCCGCCGGCGAACACCGGCCGGTAGACCAGCAGGTCGTTGGTGTGCACGCCGCCCCGGTAGGCGTCGTTGAGCGCGTACGCCTCGCCGGGCCGCATGGTGTGCAGCGGGACGTCCTTCAGCAGCTCAGGCAGCGCGGCCTTCAGGGCCATGCTGTTCATCAGCGTGGTCGCCATGGACTGCGCGACCAGGCGGCCCCCGGCGTCCAGGATCGCCGCCGAGGCGTCGGAGCCCTCCACGATGAACGTCGAGTACGCCGACCGCACCACCACGATGCTGGCCTCCTCGGCGGCCACGACCAGCGCGTTCCTCAGCACCTCGGCGGTGAGCGCGTCGTTCACGGCGCATCCTCCAGGGTCAGGCGCACGGCGCCCGACGGCTCCGCCATGGCCCGCCAGCCGGGCGGGACGACGATCGTGGACTCGGCGTCCTCGACGATCGCCGGGCCGCGCACCCGGTCCAGCGTCCGCCGCGTGTGCACCGGGACGTCGAGCCACCCCCCGGCCTCGGGGAAGTACGCCCTCCTGCCGCCCTCCGCGCCGCCACCGGACGGCGCGGGCCGGGCGGGAGCGGGGCCGGGGCCGGGGGTGGGCGTGGCGGCGTCGGTGACGCGGACGCGGTAGCTGACCAGCTCGATCTCGCCCTGCTGGACAATCCCATACACCTGCGCATATTTCGCGAAGAATCGTGAGGCCAGTTCCTCCCGCGACTCCGCCCAGTCCACGGTCAGGTCGTGCGACTGGCCCTTGAACCGCACGTCCACCGACCGGGCCACCCGCACCCGGGCGAGGCCCAGATCGGCGGCGGCGTCGGCGGCCAGCGCGGCGAAGACCTCCTCCGGGTCGGCCGCGTCCAGCCGCGACAACACCCGGTCCGTCGAGAGCGCCCCCGCCAGCAGCCCGGCCGCCGAGGCCACCCCGCAGTACGCGGGCACCACCACCGTCGCGATCCCGAACCGCCGCGCCACCCCGGCCGCGTGCATCGGCCCCGCGCCGCCGAACGCCACCAGCGCGAACCCCCGCGGGTCGATCCCGCGCTGGACCGTCACCACGTGCACGGCCGCGGCCATCGAGGCGTTGACGATCTCGTGCACGGCGTGCGCGGCCTCCTCCCGCGACACCCCGAGCGGCCCGGCCAGCCGGTCCACGGCCTTGGCCGCGAGCGGCGCCGACAGCGGCGTCGAGGCCGAGGAGAGGTAGCCGAGCACGAGGTCGGCGTCGGTCACCGTCGGCTCGCCGCCGCCGAGCCCGTAGCACGCGGGACCGGGGGAGGAGCCCGCCGACCGGGGCCCGACGCGCAGCGCGCCCGCCGGGTCCAGCCACGCGATGCTGCCGCCGCCCGCGCCGACCTCGGCCAGGTCGATGGCCGGGGTCTTGATCGGCACGCCGGTGCCCGCCCGCCGCCCGCCGAAGCTGCCCTTGCCGCCCACGTGGAACTCGTGGGTGATCTCCGGACGCCCCCCGCGCACCACGCACGCCTTGGCCGTCGTGCCGCCCATGTCGAACGAGATCACGTCCGGCAGCCCGGTCCCGGCCGCCGCCAGCACCCCCGCGGCCGGGCCCGACTCGATGGTGGACACCGCGCGCCGGGCCGCCAGCTCGGCCGAGACGACCCCGCCGCCGGACTCCATGACGTGCACGGGCGCGTCGATCCCGATCGCGGCCAGGCGCTCGCGCAGGCGCGACAGGTAGGAGGTCATCAGCGGGCCGATGTAGGCGGACATGACGGTGGTGGTGGCGCGCTCGTACTCGCGGATCTCGGGCCAGATCTCGCAGGAGGCCACCACGTGCGGCACGTGCTCGCGCAGGATCGCCGCGGCCCGCCGTTCGTGGGCGGGCTCGGCGTAGGAGTGCAGCAGGCAGACGGCCGCCGAGGTGATGCCGCGCCGGGCGATCTCCGCCGCGGCCCGCCGCACCGAGCCGGGGTCCAGGGGGGTCAGCACGGCGCCGCGGGCCGAGACGCGCTCGTCCACCTCGAAGCAGTCGCCGGGCGCGACCGGGGGAGGGGGCGGGGTGAAGCGCAGGTCGTACCGGTCCTCCTCCACGCGGGCGTAACGGCCGAGCGGGACGGCGGCGCGGAAGCCCCGGGTGGTCACGAACGCCACCCGCGCGCCGGTGCGTTCGAGCACCGCGTTGGTCGCCAGCGTGGTGGCGTGCACGACCCGGGTGACCCGGGCGGGGTCCACGGATCCGAGCGCGCGAGTAACGCCGGTGAGTATGCCCGCGATGGGGTCGTCGTGGGTGCTCAGACACTTGGCCACGGCGACGACCCCGCCGGGGCCGCTCAGGACCACGTCGGTGAAGGTGCCGCCGACGTCGACGCCGATCGCGAACCCCATCCCGGTACGGTAGATCCCCGAGCAAGCGCTTGTCTATGTATCGATCTATTGACTTACGGCATCTGATTGGGAACCTGGACCTATTCAGTGTTTGGAGCCAAGATGGCGCGCATCACAGCTCTGGCGGGCAGCGTGGCGGCGGCGCTCGTGCTGCTCGCGATCCCCGCGGCTCTTCCCGCCGCGGCCCACAACCATCCCAGCGGGATCACCGACCTGGTGACGCCGGCCGTGGTGCGGGTGGAGGCGGTGTCCCATGTGGAGATCACTCTGCTCGACCACATCGGCGAGCTGAAACACGTGGAGCGCTCCTACGACATCCCGTTCGCCTCGGGCACGGGGACGGTCGTCAACCCCGAGGGCGACGTCGTCACGCTCAGGCGCAACGCCGTCAACCCCGATGACGTCGCCGTCTACGCCGCCAACAAGATCTTCGCCGAGCACCACAAGGTCAAGATCCCGCTCGACTACCAGAAGCACAAGCTCAAGGACGACCTGCTCGACCACCACCTGCAGGAGTGCTACCCGCCCAAGACCAGCACCGCCACCTGCATCATCGACGTGACCACCGACATCACGGTGTTCACCAACGTCTCGCCGCCCGGCCAGGGCCTGAAGTACAAGTGCATCAAGGCCGGCAAGACCCCCGACACCCCCGCCGTGCTGGTCCCGCTCACGCCCGCCGCCGGCAGCGTCGGCATGCCGACCGCGCCGCTCGCCGACAAGGTGCCCGAGCAGGAGGGCTCGCCGACCAACGTGGCCGGCTTCCTCGGCCGGCCGGGGCCCGGCGTCCAGGAGACCGTGCAGATCGCCCACCTGGCCAAGGGCGGCCAGGCCGGGGTGTCCGGCAGGCCGTTCGCCGACCCGGAGAAGAAGGTGGACGAGCCGGTCAAGCTGGGCGCGCTGGCCGACCAGGGCCTGGCCGGCGCGCCGGTGATCGGCGACAAGGACGGGCACGTCATCGGCATGCTCATCGGCGGCGGCAAGTCGGCCACCATGCTGGGCGTCAGGGAGATCACCGCCACCCTGGCCGCGGCCAAGGTCGCGCCGCGCCGGGGCGCGATCGACACCGCCTTCGAGGCCGCGCTGACCCGCTACCACACCAGGTACTACACCGAGGCGGCGCCGGGCTTCCAGCGCGTGCTGGAGCTCTACCCCGGCAACGTGGTGGCCGCCACGCTGCTCAAGACGTCGCTGGCCAAGCGCGGCGGGCCCGAGGACCAGGGCACCAAGCAGGCGGCGGCGCCCCCGTCGCGCTCCACGCCGCTGTGGCCGTTCCTGGTGGCGGCCGGGCTGCTGCTCATCGCCGGGGCCGGCCTGGTGTTCCTGCTGTGGCGGCGGCGGGCCCCGGACAGACCGGTCGAGCTGCCGGAGCCCCTGCCGGTGCCCTCGCCCTTCGACGAGGGCGCGAGCCAGACCGTCGTCGTACGGCGCTCGCAGCCGTTCCTGGCGGTCCCGCAGCAGCAGCAGGTGATGACCGCCCCCGACTCGCCGCCGGTCAAGTACTGCACCTCGTGCGGCATGAGGCTCGGCCCGGCCCATCGATTCTGCGGCTACTGCGGCCATCCCATCGAGACGTGATGCAATTGAACGACAGATCGCTCATCGGCCAGGAGGTGGCCGGGTACTACATCGAGGACATCGTCGGCAAGGGCGGCATGGCTGTCGTCTACCTGGCGCTCGACCCCCGGCTCAGCCGCCGCGTGGCGTTGAAGATCCTCAACCCGGTGCTCTCCGTGGACGACAGGTTCCGCCAGCGCTTCATCCTGGAGTCCAGGACGGTCGCCAGCATCGAGCACCCCAACATCATCCCCATCTACGAGGCCAACGCCGACGCCGACGGCGTGCTGTACATCGCCATGCGCTACGTGGACGGCCTCGACCTGCGCCGGCTCATCTACGACCGGGGCCCGCTGCCGCTCGCCCAGGCCAGCCAGATCTTCGCCCAGACGGCCGCCGCACTCGACGCCGCGCACGCCCACGACCTGATCCACCGCGACGTGAAACCGGCCAACATCCTGCTGGCCGGCGACCACGTCTACCTGACCGACTTCGGCATCACCAAGCACCGCTCGTCGATCTCCGGCCTGACCCAGACCGACCAGTTCATCGGCACGCCCCGGTACATGTCGCCCGAGCAGATCAACAAGGAGCACATCGACGGCCGGTGCGACCAGTACGCGCTGGCCTGCGTGGTCTACGAGGCGCTGAGCGCGCGGCTGCCGTTCCAGCGGGAGAACGACATCGCGCTGTTGTGGGCGCACCTGGCCGAGCAGCCCGCGCCGCTGTCGCAGCTGCGTCCCGAGCTGCCGCCGCAGGTGGACGTCGTGATGGCGCGCGCGCTGGCCAAGGCGCCCGAGCAGCGTTACGCCACCTGCGCCGAGTTCGTGACCGCGCTGCGCGACGCGATCAGCGGCCAGGAGGCCGAGCCGGGCGGCCGGCACCCGTCGGGGCCGCATCTGGTCCCGCACGCCGTCCCGCGCACCGGCCCGCACGCGGCGCCGGTGCCGGGAGCGGCGGGCCCGCTGACGGGCCCTCGTACGGGGCCCCAGGCCGTCCCTCAGACCGGGCCGCAGCAGAGCCCGTACGCGGTGCCAGGGACGGGCCCGCACGGCCTGGGGCAGCCCTCGGGGCCGCACGAGGACCATTCCCGGCGCGCCGCCCCCACCCATCCCACGGCGCCGGCCAGGCGGCCGGGGCGGCTGCCGATCGTGGTGGTCACGCTGGTGGCCGCCGTGGCCGCGCTGACGCTGGTCGCGATGATCATTTTCAACCACCGCGGCGACACCTGGTCGCGCTACGCCGCCAGCGCCGCCGCGCCGCTGGCCTTCGAGTACCCCGGCGACTGGACCGCGCGCACCCACCAGGACCTGTTCGCCGTGGCCTCGCCGCACGCCACCGAGTTCGAGTCGCTGTTCGTGGCCGGTCCCGGCGCCGACTGGTCGGCGATCTCCCAGATCGTCGCCGACGACCCCGACAGCGCCGTGGGCGTGTACGTCCAGGTCTCCGACACCCTCGACGCGGGCGGCGACTCCGAGCAGATGAAGAGCAAGATGGACAACCTGCTGCCCGGCCAGGTGGATCTGGGCAAGCCGGTCCAGGACCAGGCGGGCAGCAGCCCGGCCACCCGCTTCGACGGCGTGCTGCACGACCCGGCCGGCGGCACCCGGCTGGGATTCGTCAGCTACGTCATCGACCGTCAGCCCAAGACCATGCTCGTGATGTACTTCTGCGCCAAGAACACCTGCGACGACGCCGTCCAGACGCGCATCAGGCAGAGCGTGCGCCTTTCGTAGACTTGTAACTGACTTGTGCCCGGCTTGACCTGGGTGTCCAAGCCGGGCATCGGCCGTCTACCCTCCGCCTGTGGGCATACGAATCGTCATCGCCGACGACCAGGCGATGGTCAGGGCCGGGTTGCGCATGGTCGTCGAGAGCGACCCCGGCATGGAGGTCGTCGGCGAGGCCGGCGACGGACGCGAGGCCATCGCGGTGGCCCGCCGCACCAGACCCGACATCGTCCTGATGGACATCTCCATGCCGCGGCTCGACGGGCTCGCCGCGGCCAAGGAGCTGCTGGACACGCCCTCGCCGCCCAAGGTCATCACGCTGACGACGTTCGACACCGACGAGAACCTCTACGCCGCGCTGCGCGCCGGCACCAGCGGGTTCCTGCTCAAGGTGTCGCCGCCCGAGCAGCTGCTGGAGGCGATCAGGGTGGTGCACGCCGGCGACGCGCTGCTCGACCCGGCCGTGACCAGCCGGGTGATCGCCACGTTCGCCGGGCGCGCCGACCCCACGCCCTCGCCGATGCTGGCCGAGCTGACGCCGCGCGAGCTGGAGGTGCTGCGGCTGCTGGCCAGAGGGCTGACGAACGCCGAGATCGCCAGAGACCTGTACGTCGGCGAGGCCACGGTCAAGACGCACGTCGCCAGGGTGCTGATGAAGCTGTGCCTGCGGGACCGGGCCCAGGCGGTCGTCTTCGCCTACGAATCAGGGGTTGTGCGCCCTGGTGCGGCCTGAGGTTTGACGGACAGGGGGGTATGTATGTGTATATTTTCCGTGAGAAGGCGGTAGCAACAGGAGATATTTCATGCCATCGTTCCCCCGCGTGCTGTTCGACGAGGCCCACAGCGAGTCGTGGACCATCCGCCGCGACGTCGCCGAGACCATCAATCCCGCCCACCCCGACGACAACAGCTACGCGCGCGCGGCCGCCGCGCTGCGCCATCTGGGGCACGACGTGCTCGCCCACACCGAGGGCGCCCTCACGGCCGGGGCGCTGGCCGGCCAGGACGTCCTGGTGATCGCCCACCCGTCCGGCGACCGGTGGGAGCGCACCACCGGCCACGGCAGCCCCGTCTTCGCCCCCGCCGAGCTGGACGCCGTCGAGGCGTTCGTGGCCGAGGGCGGCGGGCTCGTGGTGCTGGCCGAGGAGGAGCAGGACAAGTACGGCAACAACGTCGCCGAGCTGCTCGCCCGCTTCGGCGTCGGCGTCGGTCACACGACCGTGCGCGACCCGAAGAACGCCCACCGCGAGGTCGCCACCTGGGTGCTGGCCGAGCGCGCCACGGGCGACGGCGTGCTGGCCGGCGTGCAGCGGGCCTGCTTCTACCGCTCGGGCGTGCTGACCGCCCCGCAGGAGGCGACGGTCCTGTTCGCCACCTCGGCCACCGCCGACCCGGCGGGCGCGCCGCTGGCCGTCGCCCTGCGGCACGGCAAGGGCCGGGTCGTCGTGTTCGCCGACTCCGACCTGTTCGGCGACGACTCGATCGAGGACTACGACCACCGCAGGCTCTGGGGCAACGTGATCACCTGGGCCGCTCGCGTCCCCGGCGGCGACGAGGCCGCCGGCTCCCGGGACGAGGCCAAGGCCGCGCTGTTCGCCCGGCTCAAGGAGGCCGTGGAGGAGCTGCGCCCGCTGCAGGTCAAGGACGGCTCGGTGCCGGAGGAGAAGGAGCGGGCCAAGGCGCTGGTCGCCGAGATCGGCCGCCGGGTGGGCGAAATTTCGCCTTATTTCCCCCATGACGCCGCGTACCTCCAGGCCGTCCAGGACGACCTGGCCGCCTGGGCCGAGCAGGACCTCGGCGTGCCCGACTTCCTGCGCGCCCTGGACCTCTTCCACCCCGACACCCAGCGCGTGGACGGCCTGGAGCACGTCGTGGTGTTCCCCATGTACACCCAGAACGGCAACCTCAACCGCAACCTCGAAGCCGTCTGGATCCGCACCATCTGGCCCGACTGGCTGGCCCGGCTGGAGGCGGGCGGCTACGACAACCCGATGTTCGTGCCGATCGCCTTCGAGGACTTCACCTCCGGCTACGACACCCACTCGGCCGTGCTGTTCCCCGAGACGGTCGCGGTGCGCCAGGCGCCGGCCCGCTTCACCTGGGGCGGCATCTTCGCCGACCGCGAGTCCGCCCGGTTCCGCCGGGTCTCGGCGGCGGCCGCCGCCACGCTCCGGCTCGACCTGCCGCCGGACGCCGCCCGCCTGCTGGACTCCCAGCAGCTCGCCCAGGACACGTTCGTGCTGTGGGACCTGATCCACGACCGCACGCACAGCCACGGCGACCTGCCGTTCGACCCGTTCATGATCAAGCAGCGGATGCCGTACTGGCTGTACTCGCTGGAGGAGCTGCGCTGCGACCTGACGGCGTTCGGCGAGGCCGTGGAGCTGGAGGGCAAGGGCGTGCCGCACGCCCGGTACGTGCAGCTCGCCATCCTGTTCGACCGGCTGTTCAGGTTCCCGGTCACCGGTGACCGGGTGCGCAACTACGACGGGCTGGGCGGCCAGCTGCTGTTCGCGTACCTGCACCGCAACGACGTCATCCGCTGGACCGACAACCGGCTCACGATCGACTGGGAGCGGGTCGCGGGCGGCGTCGCCGACCTGCGGGGCGAGGTCGAGAAGCTGTACCGCGACAGCATCGACCGGTCCAAGCTGGCCCACTGGCTGGCCGCGCACGAGCTGGTCAGCGCGTACGTGCCGCCGGCGCCCGGCTCGGTGTGGGCCAAGGGCGTCCAGGCCCTGCCCGAGGAGCAGAAGGCCAAGGTGGACGCGGTGCTGCCGGACGAGTTCCCGCTCAGCATGTTCTACGAGGCCCTGCGCCGTAAGCTGACAGACGTGGTCGAGTCGACTAAGGGGATCCGCGCATGATCATCCTGGTGACGGGGGCCGGCGGCCCCACCGGGGAAGCCGTTTCCGAGCACTTCCGCAAGCAGGGGCACACCGTGATCGGGGTCGACAAGGACGACGTCGACCTGCTCGACCGCGCGGCCGTCCAGGACCTCGCGGCCCGGATCGACGCCGAGCACGGCCGGGTCGACGGCGTGGTCCACCTGGTCGGCGGCTGGCGCGGCTCGCGCACGTTCGCCGACACCCGCCTGGAGGACTGGGACGCCCTGCACGACCTGCTGATCCGCACGCTCCAGCACGTGTCGCTGGCCTTCGAGCCGCTGCTGCGCAAGAGCGACAACGGCCGGTTCGTGATCATCTCCGCCAAGGCCGCCCAGCGGCCCACGGCGGGCGGCGCGGCCTACGCGGCGGCCAAGGCGGCCTCGGAGGCCTGGACGCTCTCCCTGGCCGACGCGCTGTCCGACACGAACGCGGCAGCGGTCATACTGGTGGTGAAGGCCCTGGTCAACGACGCGATGAGGGCCGCGAAGCCGGAGGCGAAGTTCCCCGGCTTCACCGACGTCGGCGACCTGGCGGCGGCGATCGCCGGCCTCTACGACCGCCCCGCCGCAGACATCAACGGCACCCGATTGGACCTCACTTCTTGATCCCCCGGCACGACCCCCAGCTCAAGGCGTTCGCCAGCGACAACTACGCCGGCGTGCACCCGGAGATCCTCCAGGCCATCGTCCAGGCCAACGGCGGTCACCAGATCGCCTACGGCGACGACGTCTACACCGAGGCGCTGCAGCAGGTCTTCCAGCGGCACTTCGGCGACGGGGCGCGGGCCTGGCCGGTCTTCAACGGCACGGCGGCCAACGTGGTCTCGCTGCGCGCGATGACCGCCCACTGGGAGGCGGTCATCTGCGCCGAGAGCGCCCACATCCACACCGACGAGGGCGGCGCCCCCGAGGTGGCGGGCGGCATCAAGCTGCTCACCGTGCCCACGCCCGACGGCAAGCTCACCCCCGAGCTGATCGACCGCCAGGCGTGGGGCTTCGGCGACGTGCACCGGGCCCAGCCCAAGGTGGTGTCCATCTCCAACACCACCGAGTGGGGCACCGTCTACACGCCCGAGGAGATCGCCGCGATCTGCGCCCACGCGCACGAGCTCGGCCTGCTCGTCCACCTCGACGGCTCGCGGCTGACCAACGCCGCCGCCGCGCTCGACGTGCCGATGCGGGCCCTGACCACCGACGCGGGCGTGGACGTGCTCTCCTTCGGCGGCACCAAGATCGGCCTGCTGTACGGCGAGGCCGTCGTGGTGCTCAACCCGTCGGCGGCCACCGGCGTCGACTACATCCGCAAGACGTTCATGCAGCTGTCGTCCAAGATGCGGTTCGTCTCGGCGCAGTTCGAGGCGCTGCTCTCGGGCGACCTGTGGCTGCGCAACGCGCGGCAGGCCAACGCCATGGGGCGGCGGCTGGCCGAGGCCGTGGGGCGCATCCCGGGCGTCAGGCTGCCCCGGCCCGTGGAGGCCAACGCGGTCTTCGCGATCCTGCCGGCGGACGTCACCGAGCGGCTGCAGAAGCGCTTCCGCTTCTACACCTGGAACGAGGCGACCGGCGAGGTGCGCTGGATGTGCGCCTTCGACACCACCGAGGCGGACGTCGACGCGTTCGCGGCGGCGGTCGCCGAGGAGATGCGGGCCTGACCGGCGGTCAGGAGGCGTGCCGCTCCGCCTGCGTGGCCAGGCGGGCGGCCTGCCAGCCGCCCATCCCGTGCACGCCGGGCCCCGGCGGCGTCGAGGACGAGCAGAGGAACACCCCCGGCAGCGGGGTGCGCCACGGCGCGGCCGACCAGACCGGCCGCCGCACGAGCTGGACCAGGTCGTTGAGCCCGCCGCCGATGTCGCCGCCGACCAGGTTGGGGTTGCCCGCCTCCAGGGCGGCGGGGCCGGTGGCGTGCCTGGCCAGCACCCGGTCGCGGAAGCCGGGCGCGTACCGCTCGATCTGGTCCTCGACGGCGTCCGTCATGTCCACGGCCGAGCCGTTGGGGACGTGGCAGTAGGCCCACAGCGTGTGCCCGCCCCTGGTCGGATCGGCCGCGTACGGCTGCACGACCAGCACGTACGGGCGGGGCGAGTGCCGTCCGGCGGCGACCTCCGCCTCGGCGAGCGCGATCTCCTCCAGCGTCCCGCCCAGATGCACGGTCCCGGCCCGCGCGACCTCCGGGTCACGCCAGGGCACCGGGCCGTCGAGCGCCCAGTCCAGCTTGAAGACGCCGGGCCCGTACCGGTAGCGGCGCAGGCCGCGGCGGTAACCGGCGGGCAGGTCGGCCATCGCGAGGAACTGCCGGGGCGTCACGTCGAGCACCACCGTCCGGGCGTCGAGCTCGTCGAGCCGCTCGACCCGGTGGCCGGTCACCGCCTCGCCGCCCAGCGAACGCAGCTCGGCCACCAGCGCGTCGGCCAGCACCTGTGAGCCGCCGCGCACGACCGGCCAGCCCACCAGGTGGGCCAGCGCCCCGAGCACCAGCCCGTAACCGGCGCTGACGGGGGAGCGCAGGTCGAGCATGGAGTGCGCGGCCAGCCCGGCCAGCAGCGCCCGCCCCTCGACGGTGCGCAGCGCCACCCGGCCGAACGTCGTGGCCGGCAGCGCGGCCGCGGCCCCGAACCCGGCCGCCCGCGCGAACGTGCCCGGCCCGGCCCGCCACGGCCCGAGCGGGCTGAGCAGCACCTCCATGAGCGGGAACCCGGCCCGCGCCGCCGCGCCCGCGGTCGCCTGCCAGACCCCGCCGTCCCTGCCGAGCCCTTCAGCCGTACGGGCCGCGTCGCGGTGCAGCAGCACGGCCGGACGGTCGTCGAGCGGATGGGCCGCGGCCACCGGGGGATGGGCGAACTCGACCCCCTTGAGGTCGAGCGCCCGCAACGCCGGCGAGGCCAGCGCCATCGCCATCACGGTGGCGCCCAGGTCGTGCACCCGGCCGGGCAGCGTCAGCTCGCCGGAGCGCAGCCCGCCGCCGAACCGGTCGGCGGCCTCCAGCAGCAGCACCTCGCGCCCGGCGCGGGCCAGCATGACCGCGGCGATCAGCCCGTTGGGGCCCGACCCCACGACGACCGTCTCAGCCCTTGCGGTGATCATGGCGCCCGCCCTTCCGCGCTCCGGGCCTCCAGCCTCTCACGCCGCCCCGGGCGGGGTTCAGGAGGCCAGGATCGACGGGTACGGCTGCGCGCCCCGCTGCTTGAGCAGGTCGGTCATCAGCTTGATCTCACCGCTCTGCCCCTGGACGATCTTCTGGGCCATGCCGGCCACCTCGTCCCGCTTGGACAGCTTGAGCAGCCCCTCGGCCATCTCCACGCCGCCCTCGTGGTGGCGGATCATGAGCTGCAGGAACAGCACCTCGGCCTGGACGCCCTGCAGCTCCTTGAGCTTGGCCAGCTCCTGCGGCGAGGCCATGCCCGGCATCGTGCCGGGGGCGGTGCCGGGCGTCGCCGGCGTGGCGCCGTGGCCGTGGCCCGCCATCCAGGCCATCGGCCGCTGGTCGGTCGCCTGGTCGAGACCCCACTGCTGCAACCAGCCCTGGAACATGCCGCGCTGGTTGGACTGCGTGGTGATGATGTCGAAGGCGAGGTTCCTGATCTCCTTGGCCGGGTTCTTGTCCCGGATGACGAACGCCATCTCCACGGCCTGCGCGTGATGCGTGGCCATGTCGCGGGCGAACCCGGCTTCGGGCGAGGAGTCGCCGGGCGTGGAGTCGCGGCCGAACAGCAGGAACGCCGCGGCGAGGAGCACCAGCACGGCGCAGACGATCAGAACGGGTTTTCTGGCGGGCTTTTCCATGGCTCGTCCAGCGTACCCATGCCCGCGCAAGCTGTGATCCGACGCTTATGCGCCTCTTATTCTCCGCATACGCCGGTAGGGCATAGGGTGACCGGAGTCAGGTAGCCGTTGGAGGGACGATGACGAAGGAGAAGGCGCAGGCGAGGCGCGAGCATCTGCAGAAGATGCGGGCCGAGCAGCAGCGCAAACAACGCCGCGCCGCACTGCTCATGTGGGGGACGGGCGGTCTCATCGTCGTGCTCCTCGTCGGCGTGGTGGGCGTCTACCTGGTCAACCAGGCGCGCGCGACCTCGCTCGACGCGGTGGCCAACTACAAGTACGAGGCCGGCCAGCACGTCGCCAAGACGGTCACCTACAAGGAGACCCCGCCCGTCGGCGGCGAGCACAACAACTACTGGCAGCAGTGCGCGGTCTACGACAAGCCGATCCACAACGAGCACGCGGTGCACTCGCTGGAGCACGGCGCGGTCTGGATCACCTACCGCCCCGACCTGCCCAAGGCGCAGCTCGACGCGCTGAAGGAAGTGGCCACCTCCACCGGCCAGCAGGACTACATGCTGGTCAGCCCCTACCCGGGCCTGCCGGCGCCGATCGTCGCCTCGACGTGGGGCCACCAGCTCAAGCTCCAGGACCCGTCCGACCCGAAGCTCCCGGCCTTCATCAAGAAGTACCAGAACGGCCGTGACACCCCCGAGCCGGGCGCCATCTGCGGCGGCCAGGACGCCATTACCACCACGGCCGACCAGGCTCCGCTGCCGCCCGCGCCGACGGGCAACACCCCGATGGAGACGCTGGCGCCCTCGCCCAGCCAGTCCAAGTAACACCCCTTCGCCAGACGTCGAGGGCCCGGCTCCGGCCGGGCCCTCGACATCTGTCCGGGGTTCCGCCGGAGGTCGCCGGCCAGCGGGCCGCGGCTCAGGCCAGCACCTCCTCCAGCGGCGTCCACTCCAGGCCGTGCGCCTCGGCCACCGGCCGGCTGGTCAGGCGTCCCTCGTGGGTGCTCACGCCCGCGGCCAGGGCGGCGTCCGTACGGACCGCCTCGCGCCACCCCTTGCCGGCGACGGCCAGCGCGTACGGCAGCGTCACGTTGGTCAGCGCGAACGTCGAGGTGTGCGGCACCGCGCCCGGCATGTTGGCCACGCAGTAGAAGACCGACTCGTGCACCCGGTACGTCGGCTCGGCGTGCGTGGTCGGCCGCGAGCCCTCGAAGCAGCCGCCCTGGTCGATCGAGATGTCCACCAGCACCGAGCCCGGCTTCATCCGGCTCACCAGGTCGTCGGTGACCAGCGTGGGCGCCTTGGCCCCCGGCACCAGCACCGCGCCGATGACCAGGTCGGCCTCCAGCACGGCCTTCTCGATCTCCAGGGTGTTCGACGCGACCGTCTGGCAATGGCCCTGGTAGATCATGTCCGCCTGGCGGAGCTTGTCGATGTTGCGGTCGAGGAGCAGCACCTCGGCCTGCATGCCGAGCGCGATGGCGGCGGCGTTCATGCCGGACACCCCGGCGCCGATCACCACGACGTTCGCCGCCCGCACACCGGACACGCCGCCCATGAGCACGCCCCTGCCGCCCTGCGAGCGCATCAGGTGGTACGCGCCGACCTGCGGCGCCAGCCGTCCGGCCACCTCCGACATCGGGGCGAGCAGGGGCAGCGAGCCGTCCCTGTTCTGCACAGTCTCGTAGGCGATGGACGTGACGCCCGAGTCGAGCAGGGCCCTGGTCAGGGGGCCCGAGGCGGCCAGGTGGAGGTAGGTGAACAGGATCTGGCCCTTGCGCATCCGGTGGTACTCCTCGGCCACCGGCTCCTTCACCTTCATGATCAGGTCGCACGTGGCCCACACCTCGTCGGCGTGCGGCGCGATGACGGCGCCCGCCGCGGCGTAGTCCTCGTCCGGGATGGCCGAGCCGAGGCCCGCCTGCCGCTCGACGTGGACCTGGTGCCCGTGGCGTACCAGTTCGTGGACGCCCGCGGGGGTGAGTGCGACGCGGTACTCGCTGTTCTTGACCTCGCGGGGAACTCCGACCTTCATGGGGTCATCCCTCGTTCGCGTGGAAAGTTGTCGCCAACCTGCGTTCTCATTTCCATTTTTCCTCCGATCTCACAGATGGGTGAGGATTTTTCGGCTGATTACCCCGCTGCTGCCCGTCCTCGATAAGCTCACCGGCAGCCCGAACGTCAGGATGGGGTCGTCAACGATGGACAGACCGGTAGAGGCGCCTCCCGCGGAGCCGGAAGAGCCGGAGGAGCCGAAGGCCAGCCGTCTCACCACCCTCGTGCTGACCGTCTCGCTGGTGCTGGTCGTCGTCGTGGCGGGCGTGCTCGGCACGGTCGCCGTCCTGATGACCAAGAGCCCCGACAGCCCGCTGCTCGGCGGCGCGCCGCCGCAGCGCCTGGCCACGCCCATCCACTTCGCGCCGGTCAAGGAGACCAAGACCGCGCCCTGCCCGGGTGAGCCGGCCGTGCTCGACGAGCAGCAGACCACCTGTTACCTCCTGGAGGACGGCGTCACGGTCGGCGCCGTGCAGCGGATCGAGGCCGTCCGGGGCACCGACAACTCCTACTCGGTGCGCATCGCGGTCGCGCCCGTCTTCAAGAGCCGGCTGGTGCGGCTCATCGACGAGCTCCAGCCCACGCAGCGGCAGGTCGCGATCGTGCTGGCGCCCGAAGGCGAGCAGACGCCGAAGACGGTCCTGGCCGCGCCGGTCGTCACCCAGAGCATGGACGGCGACAGCCTGAGCATCGCGGGCTTCACCAAGGAGGAGGCCGACGCGCTGGTGGTCCGGATACTCGGCGCGTCGCCGTCCCAGCCGTCCCAGCCGCAGCCGTCCCAGCCGGCCACCGACCAGCAGCCCCAGCAGCCCACCAACCAGCAACCGACGGACCAGCAGCAGCCCACGGACCAGCAGCAGCCCACGAACCAGCAGCCGCCGAACCAGCAGCCGCAGCAGCCCACGGACACCGGCCAGGGCACCGCGACCACCGGCACGACCGCCCCCGCGGGCGTCGCCCGCGTCCCCGACAAGCGGTACGCCAGCTGCAAGGAGGCCCAGGCCGCCGGCGACGGCCCCTACACGCGCGGGCGGCACGAGGAGTACTCCTGGTATCCCGACCTCGACCACAACGGCGTGGCCTGCAACAGCGCTGACATCCGCTAGCCGAACAGGGCCCGGAGGGCGTCGATGCCGAAGTAGGCCAGGAAGACCAGCGAGACGGCCCACAACAGCCACGGGATCTCCGCGAACCGGCCCCTGGCCGCCTTGATCAGCGTGTACGAGATCACCCCGGCCCCCACCCCGTTCGTGATCGAGTACGTGAACGGCATCAGCGCGATCGTCAGGAACGCCGGCACGGCCAGCTCGATGTCGGTCCAGGGCACGTTCTTGGACTGCGTCATCATCAGCGCCCCGACCAGCACCAGCGCGGGCGCCGCCGCGGCCGCCGGCACCACCGCGGCGATCGGCGTGAACAGCAGCGTCAGCCCGAGCAGCGCCCCGGTCACGACGCTGGCCAGACCCGTGCGCGCCCCCTCGCCCACACCGGCGGCCGACTCGACGAAGACGGTGTTGGCCGAGGCGCTGACCGAGCCGCCGATCATGCCCGCGACGCCGTCGACGGTCAGGATGCGGCCCAGCCGCGGCACCCGTCCGACCTGGTCCACGAGCCCGGCCTCGTCGCTGACGCCGATGATCGTGCCCATCGCGTCGAAGAAGCCCGACAACACCAGCGTGAACAGCACCACGGTCGCGGTCAGCGCGCCCGCCCTGGCGAACCCGCCGAACAGGTCGAACTGCCACACCAGCCCGAAACTCGGCGCCGCGACCAGGGACTCGGGCATGTGCGGCACGACCACCCCCCACTCCTTGGCGGGAACCGGCACCAGCGAGTTGACCACGACGGCCAGGACCGCGGTGACCGCGATGCTGACGAGGATGGCGGCCGGGGTCCTGCGCACGTACAGGACGATCATCAGCAGCAGGCCGAAGCAGAACAGCGTGACCGGCCAGCCCGTGAGGTGCCCGGTCGCGCCGAGCTGCACGGGGGTGCCGGTGCCCCGGGCGACGAAACCCGCGTCCACCAGGCCGATCAGGGCGATGAACAGGCCGATCCCGACGCTGATCGCGTGCTTGAGCGCCAGCGGGATCGCGTTCATGATCAGGGTGCGCAGGCCGGTGACGGCCAGGACGATGATGACCGCGCCCTCCAGCACGACCAGGCCCATCGCCTGCGGCCAGGTCATGTGCGGCGCGGCCTGGTAGGCGACCACCGCGTTCAGCCCGAGCCCGGCGGCCAGCGCGAACGGCGCGTTGCCGACGAACGCCATGAGCAGCGTGGAGATCGCGGCCGCCAGCGCGGTCGAGGTGGTCAGCTCGGCGATGGACAGCCGGGCGCCGGTGACGTCCGTCGCGCCGGCCAGGATGATCGGGTTGAGCAGGATGATGTAGGCCATCGCCATGAACGTGGTCAGGCCGCCGCGGACCTCGCGTCCGACGGTCGTCCCCCGCCCGGTCAGCTCGAAGAGTCTGTCGAGCACCACACGTCCCCCTCGTCATGATCGAGGGGAATGCGGGTCACCTACCCGGCGGGGGACATGATCACGCCTTCTCGTGCCGCCCGTGGCCGACCAGGCCGACGAACTCCTCCAGGCCGATCCGGCCGTCGCCGTCGGTGTCGGCCGCGTTGATGAACGCCTCGATCTCCTCCTCGGAGGCGCCGTGGACCCCCAGCGCCTCGTTGGCCTGCCTGATCTCGGCCGCGGTCAGCAGACCGTCGCCGTCGGTGTCGAAGCGACTGAACTCCGCCTCGGCGGCTTCACGACCGCTCGCCATCGGATACCTCCCCGTGATTGGACAAGGCGATATCTTCCGGCCTGATCGGAACGCGAGTCAACCGGAGCCCGGTCGCGGCGCGTACGGCGGCGGCCACGGCCGGGGTGGAGGAGAGCGTGGGCGGCTCGCCGGCGCCCCGGAGGCCGTACGGTGCCGACGGGTCCGGATTTTCCAGGATTTTCAGCTGCATGGGCGGCATGTCGAGCATGGTGGGGATCAGGTAGTCGGTGAACGACGGGTTCAGCACGCGGCCGTCGCGTATCTGGATCTCCTCCATGAGCGCCAGCCCGAGGCCCTGGGCCGTGCCGCCGTGGATCTGGCCCTCCAGCGCCTGCGGGTTCATGATCTTGCCCACGTCCTGCACCGCGGCCAGCTCCACCACCTTGACCAGCCCGAGCTCGACGTCCACGTCCACCACCGCGCGGTGCACGCACAGCGCGAGCTGCGTGTGCGAGTCGCCCTGCCCGGTCACCGGGTCCATCGGCTTCGTGGGCCGGTGCCGGTACTCCCGGGTCTCCTCGATCGGCCCGAACCTGGCCAGCGCCTCCCGCGGCGGCAGCCCCCCGAACCGCTCGCGCACCGCCTCGCAGGCCGCCTTGACCGCGCCGCCCGTCACGTAGGACTGCCGCGAGGCCGACGACGAGCCCGCCGAGCCCACGGCGGTGTCGGCGGTCGCCACCGTCACCTCCTCGATGCCCAGCTCGGTGCGCGCGATCTGGGCCTGGACCGTGACCAGGCCCTGGCCCACCTCGGCGGCGGCGGTGTGCACGGTGACCCGCGGCTCGCCGCCGACCAGCTCGGCCCGCACCCGGGCCGTGGAGTAGTCGTCGAAGCCCTCGGAGAAGCAGATGTTCTTGATGCCGACGCCGTAGCCGATCCCGCGCCGCACCGACTCGCCGTGCGTGGTCTGGGACACCCCGCCCGGCAGCGCCCGCAGGTCCGCCCCCGTGCGCGGCGCGGGCAGCGGCATGGCCTCCAGCTCGCGCAACATGCCGGCCAGCGGCGCGGGGGAGTCGATCACCTGGCCGGTCGCCAGCGCCGAGCCCTGGGAGACGGCGTTGCGCACCCGGATCTCGACCGGCGACAGGCCGCACGCCTCGGCCAGCCGGTCCATCTGCGACTCGTAGGCGTAACACGCCTGCACCGCGCCGAACCCGCGCATCGCCCCGCACGGCGGGTTGTTGGTGTAGACGCCCGCGGCGTCGATCCACACGTTCGGCACCTCGTACGGCCCGGCCCCCAGCGAGGCGGCGTTGCCGACCACGGCGGGGGAGGAGGAGCAGTACGCGCCGCCGTCCAGCAGGATGTCGGCCTTGACGTAGACGAGCCTGCCGTCGCGCGTCGCGCCGTGCTCGTAGCGCATCCGGGCCGGATGGCGGTGCACGTGGCCGAAGAACGACTCCTCGCGGCCGTAGACGATCTTGACAGGGCGGTTCAGGCGCAGGGCCAGCATGCACGCGTGCACCTGCATCGACAGGTCCTCGCGGGCGCCGAACGCGCCGCCGACGCCCGACAGCGTCAGCCGTACCTTCTCCGGCGGCAGGCCCAGGCAGGGGGCGAGCTGGTCGCGGTCCACGTGCAGCCATTGGGTGGCGATGTACAGGTCCACGCCGCCGTCCTCGGCCGGGACCGCGAGCCCCGACTCCGGGCCGAGGAACGCCTGGTCCTGCATGCCGACCTCGTACTCGCCGGTGACGACGACCTCGGCCTCGAACGTGTCGCCCTTGCGCACCGGCTGGCGCCTGACGTACTCGCGCGACTCGCGCGGATCGGTCACCGCCGGGCGCGGCTCGTAGTCGACCACGACGGCCCGCGCGGCCCTGCGCGCGGTCTCCGGATGGTCGGCGGCCACCAGCGCCACCGGCTCGCCCTGGTGGCGGACCTGGTCGATGGCCAGCACGGGCTGGTCCTTGTGGTCGAGCCCGTAGAACTTCTCGCCGGGCACGTCCTCGTGCGTCAGGACGGCCAGCACGCCCGGCATCCGCAGCGCCGGGCCCACGTCGATCGACCGGATCCAGGCCGACGGGTGCGGGCTGCGCAGCGTCACGCCCCACACCATGCCGTCGAGCCACAGGTCGGAGGCGTAGGCGAACTCGCCGGTCACCTTCAGCGTCGCGTCCGGCCGCCGGGCGCTCGTGCCGACCCCCTCGCCGACGCCTTCGGACCTGGTGGGGTGGACCGTCTCCGTCATCCTCCGAGTAGAGCACCGGCCCGGCCGGGCGTCCTATGCCCGTGACGTGAAATCCCGGTCATCGCTTGACAGAGCGGGCTTGTATATTCCTCCAAGTGCGCATCAGTGACCTGCTGGCGATCGACGAGCTGGGTCTCAGGCTGCTGGCCGGCGACCCGGAGCGCGAGTTCGGCACGGTCCACATCACCGACCTGCCCGAGCCGGGGCGCTACCTGTCCGGCGGCGAGCTGGTGCTGACCGGCCTGATGTGGCGCGACACCGCCGCCGACTCCGCCCGTTTCGTCACCGCCCTGGTGGAGTGCGGGGTGTCCGCGCTCGGCGCGGGCGCGGCCCGGCTCGGGCACGTGCCCGCCGACCTCGTCTCGGCCTGCGGGCAGGCCGGGCTGCCGCTGGTCGAGGTGCCGGTCGAGGTCTCCTTCCGCACGCTGGCCGAGCTGGTCGCGCCCCGGCTGTCCGGCGACGTGCGCGACGCGCTCGGGCGTCACCGCAGGCTCGTGGCGGCCCTGGCCGAGGGCGCCGACCTGCGCGGGCTGTTCGAGCTGACCGCCGCCGAGCTGGGCGTCACGGGCGCCGTCCTGTCCGCGTGCGGTGAGGTGGTCGTCGGTACGGCCGCCGATCCGGCGGGGCTGGCCAGGGCGTACCTGACCGCGCCCCGGCTGCCCGCGCTGGCCGGCGGCGCGACGCTCTTCGCCGTCGGACGCGGCCACCGGGCGGCCGGCTGGGTCCTGGCCTGCGACGGCGACCTGCTCGGCCGCGCCGACCTCGGCTACGAGCTGGCCGCCTGCGTGGCGCTCGAACGCGGCCGCCTGGAGGAGGGCCGCCGGGTCGAGCGCCGCCTGGCCGGGCAGCTCGTGGCGGCCGCCCTGGCCGAGTCCGACGCGGCCGACCTCAACGCCCGGCTGCGCACCTGCGGTATCGACGCGGACGAGCCGTACGCCGTGGTCAGCGCCACCGCCGCGCCCCCCGCCGCCATCGCCGCACCCCCCGGCGCCCCCGGCGCAGCCGATCCGGGCCCGACGACCCCGCCCGGCCCCGCTCCCGCCGTCCTCGGCGGCCGGATCCTGGAGGAACTGCTGGCCCGCGAGGTCGTCGCCGCCCCCGTCCCCGCCGAGCCGCCTCAGGGAAGTGGCGGCGGGGCGGTGGCGGTGGTCGCGTTGCGGGGGAGGAGCGCCGGGGAGCTGGCCGCGCGGTTGCGGGCCGGGGCCGCCGTGCTGGCCGCGCTGCCCGGCACCCGCCTGAGCGTCGGCCTGAGCGGCGCGCTGACCGGCGCCGCCGCGCTCAAGGGCGGCCTGGAGGAGGCCGGGCACGCCAGGCGGCTGGCGCAGGCCCGCGACGGCGGCGTGGTCACCAGCGACGAGATCTACACCCACGCGCTGCTCCTGGCCACCGTGCCCGGCGACGTGCGCCGCTCCTTCTCCGACCGGCTGCTGTCCCCGCTGCTCGCCTACGACCGCCGCCACCAGTCGGACCTCGTGCGCACGCTCGACGTCTTCCTCGACTGCTCGGGCTCGTGGAACGCCTGCGCCGAACGGCTCCACGTGCACGTCAACACGGTCCGGTACCGCGTCCGCAGGATCGAGGAGCTGACCGGCAGGAACCTGTCGGCGATGTCCGACCGCGTCGACTTCTTCCTCGCCCTCCGCGACACCACCCCACCCGCCTGACCTCACCTCTCCCGGTCCGCCGCGCCCGCCGCCCGCTCCTCGGCGACGCGCTCCAGCCAGGACGCGCTGTCCAGGGCCAGCGCCAGGGACTCCGCCTCGGCCAGGCGTTCCGCCGCCACCGTGCGCCGCCCCAGCAGCCGGTTGGCGCGGGCGAGCTGGATCAGGCACTGCACCTGCAGGAGCTTCGTACCGCCCGCCACAGCGAGGTCGAGCGCCCGTCCGAGCTGGGCGAGCCCGGCCTCCAGGTCACCGCGGTCGAGCTGGAGGCCGCCGAGCGCGTGGCGCATGTGCGCCTCCAGCGAGGCGTCGCCGGCCCGCCCGGCCATCGCCGCCGCCTCCTCCAGCGCGAGCGCCGCCTCCTCCAGACGGCCCAGGTGCCGGTAGGCGTTGCCGATCTGCAGGAGGGCGTACCGCTCGCCGACCTCCGAGGCGATCTCCCGGGCGATCTCGCGCTGGGCCAGCCCGTGTTCGAGGGCCAGGTCGTACCTCTGCGCCTTCACGTACGTGGCGGCCAGGTTGCCGTGGGCCCGTTGCTCGTCGAAGCGGTCGTTGAGCCGTCTGGCCAGGGTCAGGTGCCGGTCGAGGTGGTCCAGTGCGGCGGTGAGGTCGCCCTTGAAGTACTCGCCGGCCGCGGCCTGGCTGTGGGCGTGCATGGCGGTCTCGTCGTCGGCGAGGCGCTCGGCCACCGACAGCGCCTGGTTGCCGACGGAGATCAGATCGGCCACCCGGTAGGCCTTCTGCTGGGGCCACAACATGGCCAGGCCGATGGCGGCCCCCGTACGGGCGAGGTCATCGTCCGGGTCGGCCATGGCCTGGGCCGCGGCGGCCAGCAGGACGGCCTCCTCCTGCTCGATCCAGGCGTTCGCCTCGGCGGCGTCCCGGAAGGCGCGGCCCGGACCGGCCACCGCGAGGTGCGTCGGGTGGACCCGGTTCGGGTCCGCGGTACGGGCGGCCGACCGCAGGCTGACCGCGTAGTAGGCGAACACCCGCAGCAGCGGGGCCTTGCGGTCCTCGGCGGGGACCAGCTCGCCGGCGAACACCCGGACGAGGTCGTGCAACTGGAAGCGGCCCCGCGCGTCCCGTTCGATCAGGTGGGCGTCGCCGAGGCGGTCCAGCGCGCGCCCGGCCTCCCCCTCGGGCACGCCGGCCAGCCGGGCGGCCGCGTCCACCGAGAGGTCGGGGACGTGGAGCAGCCCGAGCAGGGCCAGCATCCGCGCGGCCGCCCGATCGACGGCGCGCTCGCTGTGCGTGAGATGGCTCCAGCTCGCCGCCAGCCCCGACCGGACCGCGAGGTCGCCCGCCTCCAGCTCCTGCAGCCGGGTGCGCTCGTCGGCCAGCCGGCCGGCCAGCTCGCCGACGGTCCAGTCCGGGCGGTCGGCCAGGCGCGCCCCGGCGATGCGCAGCGCCAGCGGCAGCCCGTCGCACAGGCGGATCAGCGACGCGGTGCCGGCGGGGTCGGCGCCGACCCGGTCCTCCCCGGCCAGCCTGGCCAGCATCGTTCCCGCCTCGGCGGACGAGAGCCGGCCGAGCCGGACCCGGACGAGATCGTCCTCCGCCCTGAACGAGTCCCTGCTGGTCACGAGGACGGAGACGCCGGCCGGCGGCGGCAGCAGCGGGCGGATCTGCTCCGGGTCGGCGGCGTCGTCCAGGAGCACGAGAAGCCTCTTGGACGCGGACCTGGCCTGCCACAGGGCCGCCGCCTCGTCCAGGCCGGGCGGCACCTCCTCGTTGCGGGTGCCGATCGCGCGCAGGAGCCGGGCGACGATCTCCTGCGGGTTCAGCCGCGGCACGTTCGGCGTCCCGCCGCGGAGGTTGACGAACACCTGCCCGTCCGGGAAGCGGTGCCGTACGGCGTGCGCGACGCGCACAGCCAGCGCGGACTTGCCGGAGCCCGGCGCCCCCGAGATCACGACCGGCGGACGTGGCCCGGTGTCGTCATCGGGGGCGAGCAGGCCCCGGAGGTGGGCGATCTCGCGCGGCCTGCCCACGAAGCCGAGGAGATCGCGCGGCAGCTGCCTGGGGGCCGGCACCGCCTCCCCGCCGGCTGTGGTTCGAGCGCGCACCAGGGCGTACGCCTGCCGCACGCCCGTCGCGGGCCCCACCCCCAGCCGGTCGCTGAGGACCCGCCGCGCCTCCGCGTACACGCGCAGCGCCTCCGGCCGCCGCTCGCAGGCGTCCAGCGCCAGGATGAGCAGTTCGTACGGGCGCTCGCGCAGCGGATGCCGGGCGATCAGGGACCTGAGCTCGGGGACGGCCTCGTGCGGCGCGCCGAGCAGGATCCTGGCCGCGGCCCGCCCCTCGACCGCGCCCGCGTGCAGGTCCTCCAGCCTGGCCCGCTCCGCCTCGGCGAAGGGCCCCGGCACGTCGCCGAGCGGGCGTCCGCGCCACAGCCCCAGCGCCCGGTCGTAGGCCCGCAGCGCCTCCGCCTGCGCGCCCGCCGCGGCCGACCTGTGCGCCGTCTCGGTGAGACGGGTGAAGGCGATCGCGTCCACGCGGTCCGGCTCGACCAGCAACCGGTACCCGCCCGCGGCGCTCACCACCAGGCCCGGCCGCTCACCCGGGTTCCGGTCCGGTTCCAGCGCGCGCCTGAGCCCCGCGACGTAGGTGTAGACGCTCTGCCGGGCGCTCGACGGCGGGCGATCGCCCCACAGCCCCTCGAACAGCCGCTCCTTGGTGACCACCCGCCCAGGGGCGGCCGCGAGCATCGCCAGGACCGCCTGCTGCCGCGGCGGCCCAGGATCGACCTCCGTGCCGTCGACGGCGCACGAGACCGGCCCGAGGAAGCGCAGACCGAGACCGGGCGCGCTCATGAACGGCCCGCCGCGATGCTCATCGCCGCCCGGACGGCCGCCTGCTCGTCCCTGGCCCGCTTCTCCCAGGACAGGTAACCGAACCGCTCCGTGACGCGCACCGCGTCGTCGGCGTAGGACAGGGCCTCGTCGAGCCTGCCGAGCGCGCGCGACACCTGCGACAGCGAGATGAGGGCGTTCACGTTGAACCGGTGACCTGTCGAGCCGAGCAGGGACTGCGCCACCCGCAGGTGCTCCAGGGCGTGCTCGGGGTCGCCGAGCTGGATCAGGACATCGCCGAGCGCCAGGCGGACATGCGCCTCATGGGTGTCGTCGCCCGCCGCGAGGGCTCCGTCCAGGGCCTCGCAAAGCGGCTCGTACGCCTCGCGGGCACGTCCCAGGCCGAGCAGGCTCTTGCCGATCACGATGAGGGCGAAGCGGACACCGACCTGCGAGCCGGTCGCCCGTGCCACGTCCAGCTGGCGCTCGGCGTAGGGCAGCGCCTTCACGTAGCGCTGCGCCGTGACGTGGAGGTTGGCGAGGTTGCCGAGCGCGCGCAGTTCGCCGAAGGAGTCGCCGATCCTGGCCGCCAGCTCCAGCGCCGCCTCCAGGTGCGGCACCCCCTGTTCGGCCCGGCCCGTCAGGCGCAGGCCGTTGGCGATGTTGTCGTGCGCGACCAGGGCCAGGCGCTCGTCGCCGAGCCGCTCGCACACCCGCAGGGCCGGCACGTTGAGATCGATCATCTCCTGACCCGCGTGCTCGCGCTGCTGCTGCCAAAGGAGCGCGAAGGTCAGCGTCACGCCCAGCTCCGCCAGGTCGTCGTCCGGCGAGTCCAGAGCCTGGACGGCCGCCGCGTTGAGCACCTGCCGCTCCGCACGCAGCCAGGCCGCCGCCCGCCCGGCGTCCGCGTGCTCCCGGACGGGCCCCTCGACGTGCCGGGCGAGTTGCACCCGGTGCGGGTCGACGGCGACGCTCGCCGACCGCGCCGACGCGGCCAGATAGGACAAGGTTCGCAGCAGGGCCTCCTTCCAGTCCGCCGGGCGCAGCTCGCCGGCGAAGAGCCTGACCAGGTCGTGAAGCGCGTAACGCCGGTCATGGGCCCGTTCGAGGAGGTTCGCGTCGGCCAGCCGCTCCAGGGCCCGCTCCGCCTCCTCGACGGAGCTGCCGAGCAGCATCGCCGTCAGCTCGGCCGTCACGTCGGGCACGTGCAGCAGCCCCAGCAGCGGCAGGGCGCGGGCGGCCAGCCGATCGAGCGGGCGGGAACCGGTGGCCAGGCCGTGGTGACTGCTCGCGAGGCTGGAGCGCACGGCCAGGTCCCCGGCCGCCAGCTCGCGCAGGCGGCCTCGCTCGTCGGCGAGCCGGTCGGCGAGCGCGCCCAGGCTCCACCCGGGGTGGTCGGCGAGGCGGGCGCCGGCGATCCGGAGCGCCAGCGGGAGACCGTCGCACAGCCTCACCAGGGCGGCGGTCCGCTCGGCGTCGGCCTGCACCCTGTCGGCGCCGGCCAGCCCCGAGAGCATGACCGCGGCGTCGGACGAGGTGAGGCGGCCCAGCCGCAGCTGCACGCAGTCGTCCCCGGCGCTGAAGGACTCCCTGCTGGTCACGAGGAGGGTGACGCCCAGCGGGGTGCGCAGGAACGGCCTGACCTGCGCCAGACCGGCCGCGTCGTCCAGAAGCACCAGCAGCTTCCTGCCGTGCAGCTTGCTGCGCCACAGCGCGGCGGCCTCGTCCAGGTCGGCGGGGATCTCCTCGTTGGCCGCGCCGAGGCCGCGCAACAGCCGCCCCGCGATCTCATGGGGCGGCAGCGGGGAGACGCCCGGCGTGCCGCCGCGCAGCCCGACGGCGAGCTGCCCGTCGGTGAACCGGCCCTCGACCTGGTGTGCCACGTGGACGGCCAGCGCCGACTTGCCCACGCCGGGCGGCCCCGAGATCACCACGAACGGGTGCGGAGGGCCGTCCGCCGGCGACAGCAGAGATCTCAGCCAGGTCGTCTCCGCGGCCCGGCCGACGAACCCGATGAGATCGCGCGGCAACTGCCGGGGGACGGCGGGACGGGCCGGCTCGGGCTCCTCCTCGCCCCCGGACAGCAGCAGTTTGTGCGCCGCGCGCAGCCCTTCGCCGGGCAGGACGCCGAGCTCCGCGTCGAGGACGCGCCTGGCCTCCTCGAACGCCTGGAGCGCCTCCGCCTGGCGGCCGTCGCCGTCCAGGGCCAGGACGAGCAGCTCGTGCAGCCGTTCGCGCAGCGGGTGGCGGCCGGTCAGCTCGCGCAGCGGGGCGATGGCCTCGCGGGCCCGGCCGAGGCGGATGAGCAGCTCGGCGCGCCTCTCGGTGGCGCCGAGGAACAGCTCGTCCAGCCGCATGCGCTCGGTCTCGGCGAACGGGCCGGTCAGGCCGCTCAGAGCCACGCCCCGCCACAGCGCCAGCGCCCGGTCCAGTGTGCGCAGAGCGTCGTCGTCGTCCGGCCCGCGAACGTCGACCGTCTCCAGCAGCTCGGCGAAGACGCAGGAGTCCACCTGGCGCGGATCGACGAGCAGCCGGTATCCGCCCGCCTCGCCGACGAGCACCCTGGACCGCTGGCCCGGCCTGCGTCCGGGGTCGAGCGTGCGCCGCAGCCCGGCCACGTACGTGTAGATGCTCTGCCCGGCGCTGGCCGGCGGGTTCGCGCCCCACAGGCCCTCCACCAGCTGTCCCATGGTCACGACGCGGTCCGGGGGAGAGGCCAGCATGGCGACGACCGCGCGCTGGCGCGCGGCCCCCAGATCGATCTCCCGGCCGTCGAGCACGCCCGTCACCGGGCCGAGCAGGCGGATGGCCACGCCGTCGGTCACCGGTGCCTCGCGCGGGCCTCGTGCACGGCGGCCTGCTCTTCCCTGGCCTCCCTCTCCCACTCCGCCAGCCCGTCGGCCCCGGCCACCGCCTCGGTGACGTGCGCGAGCGCCAGGTCGAGCTCGCCCATGGCACGGTACGTGCGCGACAACCCGACCAGGTCGCGCACCCGTCCCACGCGGTAGCCGGCCCGTTCGATCAGCTCCAGGGCGATGAGGTAGTGGGGCAGGGCGTGCTCCGGCTCGCCCAGATCCAGATGCACCCGGCCGAGGACGGCGCGCAGCTGCGCCTGATGGGTCTTGTCGCCCACCTGTTCGGCCTCGGACAGGGCCGAGCTCAGGATCTCGCGGGCCTCCTCCGCCCGGCCGAGGGCCTGACGGGCCTCGCCGATGATGAGCATGGCGTACCGGGCGCCGACCCGCGCGCCGATGAGGTCGGCGATGGCGAGTTGCTGTTCGGCGCAGCCGATCGCCTGCTCGTAGTGGCCGCCGTTGAAGTACGCGTTGGCGAGGTTGCCCATCGCGCGCTGCTCGGAGAAGGCGTCGCCGAGCCGTCTGGCGAGGGCCAGCTCGGCCCGCAGGTGCTCGACGGCCTCCTCTATCCGCCCCTGCATGCGCAGGGCGTTGGCGAGCAGACCCCGCGCGTGCATCGTGCTCTCCGCGTCGCCGAGCCGTTCGCACACGGTCAGGGCCATGGAGCTGAGCTCGATCATCTCCAGCGTCCGGTAGCTGCGCTGGTAGGCCCATTCCAGGGCGAGCGTGAGCGCCACGCCCATCGCGGCGATGTCGTCGTCCTCGGCGGACAACGCCTGGCGGGCCGCGGCCGCGAGGACGGCCTCCTCCTCCAGCAGCCAGGCCGTCGCCTCCTCGCGCCCGGCCACCATGTGCGCGGCCGACTCCGGAGCGGTGCCGCGCCGGACGCGGTGCGGGTCCAGGACGCCGCTGGCCAGGTGCGTGGAGGCGGTGTAGTACGCGAGCGCGCGCAGGACCGGCTTCTTGGGGTCGGGTGGGCGCAGCTCGCCCGCGAACAGCCGGACGAGGTCGTGCAGCTGGTAGTGGCCCGGCCTGGGACGGTCGAGCAGGTGCGCGTCGGCCAGCCGTTCCAGGGCCAGGTCGGCGTCGGCGGGGTCGCAGTCGAGCAGCGTGGCGGCCGCCTCGGCGGTGATCTCGGGCACGTGCAGCAGGCCCAGCAGGGACAGCGTGCGGGCGGCCAGCCGGTCGAGGGGGCGGGGGCTGCGTTCCAGCGCGGTGTAGCCGGCCGCCAGGCTGGACCGTACGGCCAGGTCGCCGGCGACCAGCTCGTGCAGCCGCCGCCGTTCGTCGCCCAGGCGGCCGGCCATCGTCGCGATGCTCCAGTCGGGGCGGCTGGCCAGGCGGGCCCCCGCGATGCGCAGCGCCAGGGGCAGGCCCTCGCACAGCCGTACGAGCTCGGCGGTGTCGCCCGCGCCGGCCCGCACGCGCTCCTCCCCGGCCAGCCCGGCCAGCATCGCGGCCGACTCCGCGGGGGACATCCGGCCGAGTTCGAGCTGGTAGGAGTCCTCGCCCCAGGTCATGCTCTCGCGGCTGGTCACCAGCAGCGCGGTGCCGAAGGGGGTGGACAGCAGCGGGCGGATCTGCGCCAGGTCGGCGGCGTCGTCCAGCAGGACGAGGACCCGGCGGCCGTGCAGGAGGCTGCGCCACATCGCCGCCGCCTCGTCCAGGTCGGCCGGCACGGCGTCGGCCGCCACCCCCAGCCCCCGCAGGAACCGGCCGAGCAGGTCGAGCCCGGTCAGCGCGGGCAGTTCCGGGGTGGCGCCGCGGCAGTTGACGAAGAGCTGCCCGTCGGGGAAGCGCTCCTGGACCAGGTGGGCGACCTGGGCGGCCAGCGTGGACTTCCCGACGCCCGGCGGCCCGGAGACGATCACCAGCGGGGTCGGCGGACGCCCGCCGTCCGGGGCCAGCCGCCGCTCCAGCTCCTCCAGCTCGCGGGAGCGGCCCACGAACCCGGCCAGATGGCGCGGGAGCTGGTGCGGCACCCCGTCGCCGCGCCACGGTCCGGGCTCCCCGCGCAGCACCAGCTGGTGACACTTGCGTAACCCCTCGCCCGGCGTCAGGCCGAGCTCCTCCAGGAGCAGGACCCGGCCCTCCTCGTAGACCTCCAGCGCCTCCGCCTGGCGGCCCGACCGGTAGAGGGCCAGCATCAGCAGCTCGCGGACGCGCTCGCGCAGCGGGTGGCGGGCGGTCAGGTCGCGCAGGTCGTCGGTGAGCTCGTGGTGGCGGCCCAGGTGTAACAGGCTCTCGTACCGCTGCTCCAGCGCGGTCAGGCGTAACAGCTCCAGCCTGGCGCGCTCCCGCTCGGCGAACGGGCCGGTCAGGCCGCTCAGCGCGGTGCCGCGCCACATCGCCAGGGCCTCGTCCAGGATCCGCACGGCCTGGCGGTCGTCGCCTTCACGCCGGCAGCGCAGGGCGTCGTCGAGCCGCGCGGCGAAGCACACGGAGTCGACCTGCTGGGGAGCGATGTCGAAGACGTATCCGGCGCCGGTGCCCGGCAGCAGCCGCGACGGGGCGCGCCGCCCGCGGCCGGGCTCGAAGACGCGGCGCAGGCCCGCGACGTAGGTGTAGACGCTCTGCTCGGCGTTGCGCGGCGGCTCGTCGCCCCACATTCCCTGGACGAGCCGGTTCACCGAGACCGGCCGGGCGGCGGCCGAGGCGAGGATCGCGAGCGTGGCCCGCTGCCTGGCGGGACCGAGGTCGAGGGGCTGGAGGCCGCGTTCGGCGTGAACGGCGCCGAGCAGGCGGATGTAGATGTCGTCGCTCACGCGTCCTCCCCGGTTACGGCCCCGTGTCCGCTCACCAGGGCAGCGTAATCAGAATCCCGAGGAGGTGAAGCGGTCACACGACTGTAGATCGAATGTAGACGGCGTCAGGTACGCTCTCGGCCAGACGGAGGAAGAGGGGGCACATCGACGGGCTCGAGGACGTCGTCCTCATGGTGCGCTTTCACACCCTCGAAGGCTTGGTGCGGTGCAAGCCCCAGAGGTGCGCGACGCACCCCCTCATGGTGAGGTCAGCCGCTCAGCAGCAGTGCGCCAAGTCCTGGCCCGAATAGAGTGCAGACGTCTCGGCGTTCGCCGCCGTAACATTGCCTGCGACAGCCACCGCTGCGATGAGCACGGTGGCTAGCGCAGACAGGGCAATACGCATGCGCATGGGGGTTCTCCCTCGCCTATGTGGGGTTGCTCGGACTTCATCATCTCAGGGAGCAACGACTGTGACCACATCTGACCTGGTCGGCCTCCGTATTAAGACCGTTCGGCGACAGCGCGGCCTGTCACAGGCACAGCTGGCACACCCCGAGTTGTCGGACAGCTACGTCTCCTTGATCGAGAGTGGCAAGCGTACCCCTACCCCCGCCGTCCTGGAGTTGCTGGCACAGAAACTCGACTGTTCGCTGTCCTACCTGATCAACGGCGTGACCGCCGAGCAGATGGAGGACATCGAGCTGGCACTCGGCTACGCGCGTCTGGCGCTGGAGAACGGTGAGGTCGCCGAAGCGCGTACACGTTTCACCGAGTTGCTGGCGAACAACAACCTGACAGGGTTGACGGCCCTTCGTCAAGACACCGAATTCGGGCTCGCGCTCGCCACCCAGGCGGGCGGCGACCTCGACGGCGCCATCGCCATCCTGCTGCGCCTCCGGGAGGAGGAGCTGTCGGCCGAGCGCCGGATCGAGATCGCCATCAACCTGTGCCGCAGCTACCGGGAGAGCGAGCGGCTCACCGAGGCCGTCGAGGTCGCCGAGCGCATACTCAACGCCTCGGCGCGGCCCGCCTGGAACGATCTGCTCGTGGAGCTCGGCGGCAGCCTGCTGGCGGCGTACATGGAGCGCGGCGACCTGCTGCGCGCCCGGCAGTTCGCGGCCGAGCTGCTCAACGCGGCCGACGCCCTCGGCACCCCGCGCTCGCTGGTGGCGGCCAACTGGATGGCCTCCAACACGGCGGCCATCACCGGCCACACCGAGGAGGCGCTGGCCTTCGCCGAGCGGGCCATGGCCGTGCAACTGGAGCACGGTCAGCCCCGCAGCATCGCGATCATGCGGCTCGCGCTCGCCCAGAGGCGGCTGAAGGCCCGGCCGCACGAGGCCGCCGCCGCCCGCGACATGCTGCGCCAGGGCGTCGTCGAGCACGAGCAGACCTCCACCAGCCCCATCGAGCGGGCCCGCGTGCGCATCGAGCTGGGCGTCGCCGAGGCCATGACCGGAAACCTGGACGAGGCCGTCAAGCAGGCCAAGGCGGGTCAGGAACTGCTGCCGTATTCGGGCTCGGCGCTGGGCGCGGAGGCCGACCTGCTGCTGAGCCGGGTCTACGGCGGAGTCGGGCGGATGGAGGAGGCCCGCGCCCACGTGCTCCCGGTGCGCGACTGGCTGGCGCCGCTGCCCGACTCCCGCCGATCGGCGGCCACCTGGTACGCCACCGCCGAGACCATGGAGCAGCTGGGCGACTCCGACGGCGCCGTGGACGCCTACCAGCGGGCCCTCGCCTGCGCGGGGCTGTAGCGAGGTCAGGACCGGGCGGTGGCGTCGGTAGCCTTGGTGGTGCCATGAAGAGTTCCCCGCTCGCGGCACTCACCGCGATTCTCGCCGCCCTGTTCGTGCTCGGCACCGCCACCCCGGCGCTGGCCCACGACTCACTCAAGAGCAGCGACCCGGCCAAGGGCGCCGAGGTCGAGGCCCTCGACGAGGTCAGGCTGGAGTTCACCGCCAAGGTGCGCATGCCGTTCGTCATCGTCCGGGGCGCGGGGGAGGCCGTCTTCCAGGAGGGCAAGCCCGAGGTCGACGGCGCGGTGGTGCGGCAGGCGGTCAAGGGGCCGCTGCCGGGCGGCACGTACACCCTCGCCTACCGGGTCGTCTCCTCCGACGGCCATCCCATCGAGGGCGAGATCCCCTTCACGGTCAAGGCGGCCCCGGCGGCCTCGCCGAGCGCGCCGGCCGCCGACGCGGCGTCGGCCGCGCCCTCCACCGCCGCCCCCGCTCCTTCCTCCGCCGCTCCGGTCGCCCCCGCGGCCGACCAGGCGGCGGCCACGCCGAAGGGCGGCTTCCCGACCTGGCTGGTCATCGTGATCGGCGCGCTGGTCGGCATCGGCATCGGGTTCCTGTTCAGCGCGCGGAAGAAGAAGCCATGAGCAGAACGGCGCGGCTCGCGCTCGCGGGTGCGGTGGCCGCGGTCGCCGCCCTGGTGATCGGCATGATCGCCGGCGGCAGGGCGTTCCCCAGGATCATCCCCGGGCTGCCCGACGCCGGCGCGGTGGTCAGGTGGGGCCTGCCGGTGTCCAAGCTGCTGATGGACGTCACCGGCGTGCTCACCGTCGGCCTGCTGCTCACGGCCGCCCTGCTGCTGCCCAACGACAAGGGCCTGCTCGGCAAGTCCGGCCTGCTCTACGTCAGGGCCTCGTCCTGGACGGCGCTCGGCTGGGCCGCCTCGGCGTTCCTGGCCATCGTGTTCACCACGGCCGACTCCTGGGGCCGTACGGTCCCGCAGATCCTCAACCGGGAATACCTGACCAGCACCGCCACCCAGACCACGCAGGGCGTGGCGCTCACGCTGGTGGTGCTGTTCGGGGTGGCCATCGCGCTGTTCTCGCGCGGCGCGATCACCGCCGGGTCCGCGGCCGGCCTGCTGGTCTTCGCGCTGGTGACGATGTTGCCGCCGCCGCTGACCGGCCACACCTCCTCCTCGCCCAACCACGACCTGGCCACCTCGGCCGTCTCGCTGCACCTGCTCGCGCTCGCCCTGTGGGTGGGCGGCCTGGTCGTGCTGGCCGCGCACGCGATGCGCGGGCAGCCGCAGCTCGCCGTGGCCGCCGCCCGGTTCTCCGCGCTGGCGCTGTGGTGCTTCGTCGCGGTCGGCCTGTCCGGCGTGTTCAGCCTGGTCGCCCGGCTCGGCGCGCTGTCCGACCTGTGGACCACCCAGTACGGCCTGCTGGCCCTGGCCAAGATCGTCGCCTTCGTGCTGCTCGGCTACGTCGGCTACTGGCACCGGCAGCGCACGCTCGTCGACCTGGAGGCGGGGCGGCCCAGGGCGTTCACCCGGCTGGCCGGCGGCGAGACGCTGCTCATGCTGGCCACCGTCGGGCTGGCCGTCGCGCTGTCGCGCACGCCGCCCCCCGAGTTCAGCGTGCCCGCCGACCGGGCCTTCGAGCTGCTCGGCTTCCCCGTCCCGCCGGAGATCACGATCGCGAACGTGTTCTCGCTGTGGTGGTTCGACCTGTTCTTCGCCGCGGTGGCCGCCGTGCTCGCCGGCCTCTACGGCGCCGGCGTCTACCGGCTGATGCGGCGCGGCGACTCCTGGCCGTGGGGGCGCACCGCCGCCTGGTTCATCGGCATCGCGCTGCTGGTGTTCGCCACCCAGAGCGGCCTGGCCCGCTACGCCAAGGTCCTGTTCGACGTGCACATGATCGAGCACATGACGCTGTCCATGATCGTACCGATCTTCCTGGTCCTGGGCGGCCCCGTCACGCTGGCGCTGCGGGCGCTCAAGCCGGCGGCCCGGCGGGGCGACAGGGGCCCCCGGGAGTGGATCACCACGATCCTGCACAGCCGGGTGGTCAAGGTCATGTCCCATCCGGTCGTGGCGACGGCCGTCTTCGTCGGCTCCACGTACGCCCTCTACTTCACGCCGCTGTTCGAGTCGGCCATGCAGGAGCACCTGGGGCACATCTGGATGACCCTGCACTTCCTGCTCAGCGGCTCGCTGTTCTTCTGGGTGATCATCGGCGTCGACCCGGGCCCGAGCCGGCTGCCGTACGTCGGCAGGCTGCTGATGCTCTTCGTCACCATGCCCTTCCACGCCTTCTTCGGCATCGCGCTGATGATGACCGGCTCGGTGATCGCCGCCGGCTGGTACGAGCCGCTCGGCCGTACGTGGGGCGACAACCTCCTGCAGACCCAGCAGGACGGCGGCGCCATCGCGTGGGGCTTCGGCGAGATCCCGACGCTGCTCGTGCTGCTGGCCATCGCGGCCCAGTGGTACCGCGACGACGAGCGGCAGGCCCGGCGCGGCGACCGCAAGGCCGACCGGGGCGGCGCCCGCGACACCGAACTCGACTCCTACAACGACTATCTCGCCCGTCTCAACCGCGCTGACAAGGGCGAGTAGCGGTTCGGCCATGGCACCCTATCCTCCGCCCACAGGTCTCAGGACCGCCGGGTAGCCTGTCTCACAGGGGAGAAGGGCATAACCTCATCAGCTAGCGCGCGCAGACCTTGAGGGGGGATTGCGCGACGCGTGCGGGGCGCCGGAGTGGGGACCGGCGCGGGCCCGGGGTGCCGAGGAAGGCGAGACCATTGGCGGAAGAGACACGCATGCGCGGGGGGCAGAGCCTGGCCGAGGCGCTCGAAGGCCTCCTGACGCAATGGTCGGAGCGGACGGGGATCGCCGTCGAGACCTGGGCGCTGCCCGGCACGGACGTGCCCTCACGGGTGTCGGGCGGCGTCATGGAGACGATGCGCGAGGCGCTGTCCAACGTCGAGCGCCACAGCCGGGCCCGTACGGTCGCGGTGGCGGTGACCACGGGCCCGAGCGGCCTGCGCCTGACGGTCAGCGACGACGGCCAGGGCTTCGCCGAGGGCGGCGCGGGGCGCGGGATCGCCCGGATGCGGGCCGCGTTCGCCGAGCTCGGCGGCACCCTGTCGGTCAACGGCGTGCCCGGCGAGGGCACGACGGTGAGCGGGGCGATCCCCAGGCGGCGCTGACGGCCAGGGCCGGTCAGGGGAGGGTCAGGATCTCGCTGCCCGACTCGGTGACCACGATGGTGTGCTCGAACTGGGCCGTGCGCTTGCGGTCCTTGGTCACCGCGGTCCACTTGTCGGGCCAGATGTCGTAGTCGATCGTGCCCAGCGTGAGCATCGGCTCGATGGTGAACGTCATGCCCGGCACCAGCTCCACCCGCAGCGACGGGTCGTCGTAGTGGGGGACCATGAGGCCGGAGTGGAAGCTCGTGCCGATGCCGTGGCCGGTGAAGTCGCGCACGACGCCGTAGCCGAAGCGCTTGGCGTAGGCCTCGATGACGCGGCCGACCACGTTGAGCTGGCGGCCGGGGGCGACCGCCCTGATGGCCCGCATCATCGCCTCGCGGGTGCGCTCGACCAGCAGGCGCGACTCCTCGTCGACCTCGCCCACCAGGTAGGTGGCGTCGGTGTCGCCGTGGACGCCGCCGATGTAGGCGGTGATGTCGATGTTGACGATGTCGCCGTCGCGCAGCACGGTGTCGTCGGGGATGCCGTGGCAGATGACCTCGTTGATCGAGGTGCACAGCGACTTGGGATAACCCTTGTAGCCCAGCGTGCTGGGGTAGGCGCCGTGGTCGATCAGGAACTCGTGGCCGATGCGGTCGAGCTCGTCGGTGGTGACGCCCGGGGCGATGTGCCGGCCGACCTCCTCGAGCGCCTGCGCGGCGATGCGGCCCGCCACGCGCATGCGCTCGATGATCTCGGGGGTCTTCACGTCGGACTCGCCGGTCGTGGGGCGCTTCTTGCCGACGTACTCCGGCCGCTCGATGTGGGCGGGAACCTTCCGGACGGGCGAGACTCGCCCGGGCTGGAGCAGTGTCGTCATGAAACACGAGTCTACGGGGCAGAATTGACCATGTGAGCGAAGGCCAGTGGTGGTTCTGTCTCAAGCACATGCGGGTCGAGCCCGACCAGGGCTGCCCCAACAAGGACCGGATGGGTCCCTACGCCTCGGAGGAGGAGGCGGCGGGCGCGTTGCAGCGCGCCGCCGACCGCAACAAGGCGTGGGACGAGGCCGAGCAGGAGGACGAGTGACCCCCGCCTACGGCACCACGGCGTAGGCCCGTACGGGGAAGGTGCCCATGCCCGCGATCATCGGGGGCGCGGCATGGAACCTGAACCCCTCCGCGGGCAGCGCCGACAACCCCGTCAGGTGCTCGACGATCGGGATCCCCGCCTTCAGCAGGATCGTGTGGGCGGGGCGTTCGCCGTGCGGCGGGGTGTCGTCGATGTTGAGCGAGTCGATGCCGACCAGCGCCGCGCCCTGCTCGGCCAGCCACGCCGCCGACGCGGGCGCCAGGTACGGGTGGTCGCGGAAGTAGGCGCCGGTGCCGAAGTGGCGGTCGAAGCCGGTGTGGATCAGCACGGCCCGGCCGCGTACGTCGAGCGCGGTGTCGAGCACCACCTCACGGCCGTCCCCCGAGGCCGGTACGACCAGGCCGGGCAGGTCGGCCAGCCTGCTCAGCGGCACCTGCGCCAGGTCCTGGCCCCCGGCGTAACGGTGGTGCGGGGTGTCCAGGTAGGTGCCGGTGTTGGCGGCCAGCGTGATCACGCCGATCTCGAACTCGGTGCCAGGGGCGTAGACCTCGCGCGAGTCCTCCCTGCTCAGGTGGGTGCCCAGCGTCGGCCCGGGGACGCCGGGGTAGGTGGTCATGCCCTCGGTGATGCGGTGGCTGAGTTCGACGATCATCTGGCGGCTCCCACCCGGACGAGTCTGACGAGGGCCACCGTGCCGATGGCGGCCCAGACGAGGTTCAGCCCGGTCGAGGGCCAGGCGGCGTTGTAGGCGCTGTTGACCATGAGCCCGAGCGCGCCGAGCAGGTTGACGACCTGGTACGTCGCGCCGTCGCCGGACAGCCGCGCGGACGAGACCAGGGCGTACCCGGCCAGCAGCAGGGCGGCTCCGGCCCAGCCGACGGCGTCGAGGAGGAGATCCATGGCCGATATTCTCTGGATTTTTGGCCTTAAAGCACAAATAAAGAAAGCTAAAGGTAGACGTAAGCTGACCTGCATGGATATTGATCCTCGACGCCTGCGTGTCCTGCACGAGGTCGCCCGCCGCGGCGGCGTGATGCGCGCGGCCGAGGCGCTGTTCCTCACCCCCTCCGCGGTCTCCCAGCAGCTCGCCCAGCTCGAACGCGAGGTCGGGCTGGCGCTCATCGACCGCTCGCAGCGCCGCGTCTCGCTCACCCCGGCGGGACGCGTGCTCGCCGGCTACGCCGAGCGGGTCGAGGAGGAGCTGAGCGAAGCCAGGAAGGAGCTGACCAGGTTCACCGAGCGCCTGGCCGGGCCGGTGCGCATCGCCGCCTTCCCCACGGCCATCAAGCACATGCTGGTGCCGGCGATGCGCGCCCTGGCCGAGCGCCACCCCCGCATCACGCCGGTCATCCACGAGGTCTACGGCCAGCCCGCCCTCCAGGAGCTGCGGCTGGGCGCCGTCGACCTGCTCATCACCGAGCAGGACATGAGCCTGCCGGTGCCGGCGCAGCCGTCGCTGAACGTCCGGCCGCTGCACGTGGACGAGTTCCGGGTCGTGCTGCCGCCCGACTGGCCCGAGCCGGAGTCGACGGCCGACCTGATGCGCCTGCCCTGGGTGGCCGCCGAGCCGGACCAGGCGTGCGGGCAGGCGCTCGACCGGCTCGCCGGGATCCACGGCGTCGAGCCGCGCAGGACGCACGTCGTCACCGACTTCTCGCCGGTGCTCGCGCTGGTGGCCGCCGGGCACGGGGTGGCGATCGTGCCCGCCCTCGCCCTGCTCGACGTGCCGGAGGGCGAGGTGCGGGTGAGCGAGGTGCGGGAGGTGGGGGCCCGCCGCCTGGACGCGGTCACCCGGGTGAGCAGGACGCGGTCGGGCGAGCCGGACCCGGTGCAGGCGGTGGTGATCGGCGCCATCGAGGAGGCCACCGAGAACCTGCGGACCGCCCTCGGCCCCCGCCTCGCCGCCCATCCCTGACCCGCGAGCCGCACTCGGCCCCCGTCGCGCGGCCCAGCCCCGACCCTGCGGCCGTGGCCTACTCCGACAGGCGGGGGCCGCTGACCTTCTCCAGCAGGCGGGCCAGCCGCTCGCGCAGCCCCGCCCGCCGCTCGACCTCGCCGGCCGCCGCGCTGACCAGGTGCTGGGCGCCGTCGAAGGTGATCAGCCCGGTCGGCGGGACGGCGATGGCGTCGTGGGCCAGCCCGCTCAGCTCGGAGTCGGCGCCCTCGATCGCCAGGATGGTCGCCCCCGTACGGCGGGCGTCGTCGACGCGTTCCAGCAGCGGGACGGGCGCGGCCTGCTCCGACAGCACGAACAGGGTCTCGCCGCGGCCCGCCTGCCGCAGGCGGTCGAGGCCGACGCGCAGGTGGGCGGGGGCGTCGGCGGGCGGCGACCAGCGGATCAGGGTGGGGGCGAGCTGCGGCAGGCCGGAGAATTTGGCCTCGTCGCTGAGGTGGGCCGTGACGTGCCAGGGCTCGTCGTCGGGGGGGCCGACGAGCAGCAGGCCGCCGGGCGAGCGGGTGGTCCGCAGGGCCAGGCCCAGCTCGCGGGTGCGTTCGAGCCAGCCCGTCGTGGCCAGGAGCTCGCGCAGGAATGCCACCGAACCTGAGTCCATGCCTCCATGGTGCACGAGGAGCGCGGCGCAGGTGGCCCGTTCGCGGCCGGGTGGCCGCCCCCGGACTGCGGCCCGCGCGGCCGGGGCTGGCATGATCGGAGTCATGACAGATGTGAACGGGCTCTCCGTCGCGATCCTCGGCGGCACCGGGGACCAGGGGAAGGGGTTGGCGCGGCGGTTCGCGCTGGCCGGGCACACGGTGCTGATCGGCTCGCGCAGCGCCGAGCGGGCCCAGGAGGCGGCCGCCTCGATCGGCTCGGGCGCGCGGGGCGGGGCCAACGCCGACGTCGCGGCCGAGGCCGACGTCGTGATCGTGGCGGTGCCGTACGAGGGGCACAAGGCGCTGCTGGAGTCGTTGCGCGCCGAGCTGGCCGGGAAGATCGTGGTCGACTGCGTCAACCCGCTCGGCTTCGACAAGCAGGGCGCCTACGCGCTGCCGGTGGAAGAGGGCAGCGCCGCCCAGCAGGCCGCCGCGGTGCTTCCCGACAGCCGGGTCGTGGCGGCCTTCCACCACGTGTCGGCCGTGCTGCTGATGGACCCGGCCGTGGAGAAGGTCGACCTCGACGTGCTGGTGCTCGGCGACGACCGCGAGGCCACCGACACCGTGCAGGCGCTGGCCGAGCTGATCCCGGGGGTGCGCGGCGTCTACGGCGGCCGGCTGCGCAACGCCCACCAGGTCGAGGCGCTGACCGCCAACCTCATCTCGATCAACCGCCGCTACAAGGCCCACGCCGGGCTGCGCGTCACCGACGTCTAGAGCCAGCCCGCGTCCTCGGCGACGCGGACGGCGTCGATCTTGTTGCGGGCGCCCGTCTTGGTGATCGCGGCCGTGAGGTAGTTGCGCACCGTGCCCGGCGACAGGTGCAGGCCGGCGGCGATCTCCTCGGCGGTCGCGCCCCTGGCGGCCTGCCGGAGCACGGTGGTCTCGCGGGGGGTGAGCGGGCTCTCGCCGTACTCCATGGCCGAGGAGACCAGCTCGCTCTCCAGTACGCGCAGGCCGGCCGCGGTGCGCCTGATGGCCTCGGCCAGGCGGTCGCCCGGCGCGTCCTTGACCAGGAACGCCTCGATGCCCGCGGCCAGCGCCCGGCGCAGGTGGCCGGGCTGCCCCATGGCCGTGAGCACCAGGATCCGGCAGGACGGCAGCCGTTCGCGCAGCTCGGCGGCGGCGGTGATGCCGTCGGTCACCGGCAGGTCGATGTCCACGACCGCCACGTCGGGCCGGACGTCGAGGGCTGCCGGCACGATCTCGTCGCCGCGGACGACCTCCGCCACCACCTCGATGTCCGGCTCCAGCCGGAGCAGGGCGGTGAGCGCGGCGCGGATCATGTGCATGTCCTCGGCCAGCAGCACCCGGATCACGCCGGAACCTCCATGGTCAGCAGGAAGCCGCCGCCGTCCGTGGGGGCGGCGGCGCTCGTGCCGCCCGCCTGGGAGGCCCGTTCGGCGAGCCCGGTCAGGCCACCGCCGGGCTCGCGCGCCGGCGTGCCGGCCGCGCCGTCGTTGGCGACCTCCAGGCGGACCCGGCCGTCGCGCAGCGACGTGGTGATCGTGCAGGTGGTGGCCCTGCTGTGGCGCAGGACGTTGGTGACCGCCTCGCGCACCCCCCAAGCCAGCGCCTCCTCGGCCCGCCGGGGCAGCGTCACGGCGGCCAGGTGCGCCTGGCAGCTCACCCCCGACGACTCCAGCAGGGCGGCCGCGCGGTCGGTCTCGCCGCTCAGCGACATCGCGCGATAGCCGCGGGCCACGTGCCGGACGTCCTGCGCGGCCTCGCGGGCGACGCGTACCAGCTCGCCCACCTCGCCGCGGGCGGAGGCGGGGTCGCGGTCCATCAGGCGGGCGGCCAGGTCGCCCTTGAGCGCGATGGCGGTGAGGCTGCGGCCCAGGCCGTCGTGCAGGTCGCGGGAGATGCGCAGGCGTTCCTTGAGCACGGCGGCGTCGGCCAGCTCGGCCCTGGCCTCCTCCAGCTCGGCGGCGACGCGGACGAGCCGGACCAGGACGTAGATCATCGAGCCGGTGATGGGGACGGCGATCACGTAGAACAGGGTGACCACGGCGTAGTGGGGGCCGATCCACATGATGGCGCCCTCGTACGACATCATGAGGACGACCAGCGGCACGGCCCAGCGCAGCCCCAGGAACACCAGCAGGGTCCCGGCCAGCAGCGGGGCGGCGATCGACGACCACCCGCTCGGCAGCAGGTAGTCGCCCGCGTAGGTGACGACGGCCTGGAGCACCAGCGTGGCCGGGAACAGCGGCGGCCGCCCGCCGCGCAGGGCGGCCCGCATGTTGACGTAGTGGGTGGAGACGACGGCGACCGTCACGGCCGCCGCGAGCAGCCCGATCGCCGGGCCGCCCATGAAGTAGAGCAGCCCGATGAGCGAATAGACGACCGAGACGCCGGTGATGAGCACGCGCGCGAGCCTCTGCGCCGAGGACGAGACCACCACAGCAGCGATTATGTCCGACTCAGGACCGGCGCGGTTCCCAGCGGAACCACAGCCGGATCGCCACCCCGCCCACCACCGCCCAACCGGCCAGGACCAGCGCCGGCACGAGCGCCTCCCCGGTCTTCACCGCGTGCACCACGGCCGAGGTGGGCAGCAGGTCCAGCACCGGGCTCAGCCACGAGGGCAGCGGGATCGGCCCCATCGCGCCCGCCGACACGGCGGCGACCAGGAACACCGGCATGGCGAACGCCCCGGCCAGCTCGCTCCGCGGGATCGCCGCCGTGTAGGCCGCCCCCAGCAGCGCCATGACGGCCGAGCCCGCAGCGGTCATAGCGGCGAACAGCAGCGGGTCGTCCGGCAGCGGCACCCCGGCGGCGAACCGCACGGCCACCGCGCACAGCACGATCACCAGGAAGGTCTGCGTGGCCGTGCTGGCCACCTGGCCGGCCAGGATCTGCGCGTCGGTCAGCAGCCCGGCCCGCAGCCGCTTGAGCACGAGCTGGTCGCGCCGGTTGGTCAGCGCGACCGCGATGTTCATGAACGCGGTGAGCGCCAGCACGATCGCCAGCGAGCTGTGGAACACCGCCGTCGCGAACGGCACGCCGCCGCCGGTGACGTGCCGCATCAGCGCCGGCATGCCGACGGTCAGCCCGACCGGGGTGATCACCGAGGCGGCCAGCATGGCCCGGTCGCGCCAGAACAGGCGGGTGCCGAGACGGTAGGTGGCGGTCAGGCTCATCGGGCGCTCCTGGGCAGGTCGAGGAAGAGGTCTTCGAGGGTGGCCGCGCGGACCTCCAGGCCGGTCAGCCGCAGCCCGCGGCCGGCCGCCCAGGTCAGCAGCGTCTGCGCGGCCAGGTCGGGGTCCTCGGCCCGGCAGACGGCGATGCCGCCGTCCACCGTGACCGGCAGCGGCAGGTCGTCCGCGGCGACCCCGGCGGGCAGCCGGAAGGTCACCCGTCCGCCCCGCGCGGCCAGCGTCTCGGCCATCCCGCCGGCCGCGACGATCTCGCCCCTGTCCATGATCGCCATGGACGAGGCCAGCCGCTGGGCCTCCTCCAGGTAGTGGGTGGTGAGCAGGATCGTGGTGCCGCGCGCGGCCAGGCCGGAGACGACCTCCCAGGTGTTCGCGCGGGCCTCGGGGTCCATGCCGGTCGTGGGCTCGTCGAGGAACAGCACGTCAGGGCGGCCGAGCAGGGCGAGCGCCAGGTCGAGCCGGCGTTTCTCGCCGCCGGAGAGCTGGCGGACCCTGGTCCCGGCCTTGTCCGTCAGGCCGGCCAGGTCGAGCGCCTCCCCGGCCGGGCGCGGCGCGGGGGTGAAGTCGCGCCAGACCTTGACCGTCCGGGCGACCGTCAGGTCGGGGAAGAAGCCGGCCTCCTGGAGCATGATGCCGACGCGCTGCCGTACGGCCGCGCGGTCGGACCAGGGGTCGAGGCCGGCGACCCGGACGGCGCCGCCGTCCGGGCGCTGGAAGCCGGCCAGCACCTCGACCGTGGTGGTCTTGCCCGCGCCGTTCCGGCCGAGCAGGGCGAAGATCTCGCCCTCGCCCACCCGGAACGAGACGCCCCTGACCGCCGCGAATGTCCCGTGGTTCTTCCTGAGCTCGGTCACCTCGATCATGTGTCCGACTATGGCCGGACGGGTCAGGGGGCCGACAGTGAAGAATTCACGACTTCCTGGACAGCTTCAGCAGCGCGTCCGTGACCCCCTCGGGGTCGATCACCTGGTGCAGGTGGAGGCCGGGCAGCCGGGTCACCGGCCAGCCGCGCCCGGCCGCGTCGCGGGCCACCTCCTCGTACGGCGGCCCGAACCACAGGCACGAGCACCTGACCGCGTCCCAGCCCGCGGGCACCGGGACGGGCTGCGTGTAGTAGTCGAGGGGCAGCCGCGGCTGCTCGCCGGTGACCAGCAGCCGCTGGGCGGGGTCGGGGAGCATGGCCACGATGTCCTCCTCGTCCCACCAGTCGGTCCAGCGCGGCAGCACGCCGTCGGGGCCCGCCAGGCCGCGCAGGAACGGCAGGAAGCCCTCCTCAGCCGTCCTGACCAGCCCCTGGGACGGCGGCACGTGCGCGTCGGCGAACACGCACGCCACCACCCGGTCGCCCAGCCCCTCCTTGATCACCGGCACGAAGAACCCGGCGTTGCTGTGCGCCACCAGCACGAGCGGCCCGTCGGAGTGCACGGCCGCGCGCACCGCCGCGACCACGCGCGGCCAGTACGGCGCCCCGCCGGCGGACACGCCGGTCAGGTCGGGGACGACGGCCGCCCGGCCGCGCCGCGCCAGCGACTCGGCCACCGGAGCCCACGTCGAGGGCCCGACGGAAGGGCTGTGCACCAGCACGAAGGTCGTTTCCATGGCCCCCACCCTGTCAGACGACGAGGGCGTGCCGGGAGACGGGTTTCCCGGCGCCGTCGTAGGCCGCCCAGGCCGCCGCGAGGTCGCACACCGCCCGCGACAGCTCCTCCTCGGGGAACAGGAAGTGCAGGCGCAGGTGGCCGGCGTGGCCGCCCAGCGGGTCGAAGGAGCCGCCCGGCGGCACCGCGACGCCGTGCCGGAGCGCCACCTGGGCGAAGGAGCCGGCGTCGCCGCGCGGCAGGCGCACCCAGACGGTCTGGCCGCCCTGGGCCGGCTCGAACGTCCAGGACGGCAGGCGCGCCCGCAGCTCGGCGCACAGGTGGTCGTGCCGCCGGCGCAGGGCGCGTACGCGGGACTCGCGCACCTCGCTGAGGCGGCGCAGCAGCGCGACGGCGGCGAGCTGGCTGAAGACCTCGCCGCCGAGATCGTGCACGGCCCGCAGCCTGGCCAGCCGCGAGACCAGCGGGGCGGCCGCGCGGATCCAGCCCACCCGCAGCCCGCCCCACACCAGCTTGCTCAGCGAGCCGACGGTGACCACCCGCTCGCCCCCGCCGAAGGCCGCCACCGGCGCCGGCGTCCCGCCGGAGAAGCACAGTTCGGCGCAGACCTCGTCGTCGACCAGCGGCACGTCGTGCGCGGCGGCCAGGGCGGCCAGCCGCCTGCGGCCCGGGTCGTCCATGACCGCGCCGTCGGGGTTGCGCGCGGTGGGCACGCTGTAGACCAGCGCCGGCCGCTCGCGCATCGCGCGCAGCGTCTGGTCGCCGCCCGCGTCGCCCAGGTCGACGGGCTTGACGACGGCCGCCGCGTGCCGGAACACCTCCAGCGCCCCCGGGTACGTCGGCGCCTCGGTCAGCACGGTGTCGCCCGGCGCCACCAGCAGGCCGGCCAGCAGCGTGAGCGCCTGCTGCGCGCCCGTCGTCACCATGATCTGGTCGGCCGTGGTGGGCAGGCCGCGCGCGGCGTAGTAGCCCGCCAGCGCCTCCCGGAGCGCGGGGTCGCCCGCCGGGTGGTAGCCCAGATCGCGCCGGCCGGCCACCCGCGCCCCCGCCTCCTGGTACGCCTCGAACAGCGCCGGCGGCGGGTCGTCCGGCGCCGCGCAGGTCAGCAGCCGCACGCCGTCGGAGTCGTGCAGGAGGTTCAGCATCAGCGGGTTGGCCGCCACGCCGTCGGCGGTCCTGGTGGCCGGCGGGTCGCCCGGCGCGACGCGGGTGCCGCTGCCCTGGCGGCGCGTCACCCGGCCCTCCTGCTGGAGCAGCTCGTAGGCGGCGACCACCGTGCCGCGGCCGACCGCGAGCCGGTCGGCCAGCACCCGGTCGGGCGGCAGCCGTTCGCCGGGCGGCAGCACGCCGTCGTCGATCAGCGCCCGCAGCCGGGCGGCGAGCAGCAGGTAGAGCGGCCCGCGCCCGGAGGCCCACCGGCCCAGCAGATGGACGAGGTCATCGGGATTGGCCCTGTTCATGGACCAATTCTCCGGTATTGGCTCTGCACTCGCGCACCAATCCAGGGGATATTCGATGACATGAGTGATTTTCGCCCTGAGACGCGTGCCGTCCATCTGCCGCAGCCCCCGGTCGAGGGCAGCCGGCCGATCGGCATGCCCATCTACCAGAGCGCCGGGTTCGCCTTCGACGACCCCGAGCTGATGGGCGTGGCGATGACCCGCCCCGACGACGCCTTCGTCTACGGCCGCGACACCAACCCCACCGTGCGCGCCCTGGAGCTGGCGGTGTCCGGCCTGGAGGGCGGCGCCGCCGCGCTGGCCGCCGCCTCCGGCATGGGCGCGATCAACACCGTGCTGCTCGCCCTGCTCAAGCCGGGCGACCACCTGATCGCCCAGCGCTCCCTGTACGGCGGCACCGCCACCATGCTCAACGACCTGGCCGGCCGGTTCGGCATCGCCGTCACCCACGTCCCCGAGAACGACCCCGCCGCGCTGCGCGCCGCCGTCCGGCCCGAGACGCGGCTGGTCTACCTGGAGACCATCAGCAACCCGATGGGGCTGGTCGCCGACCTGCCCGCGATGTGCGCCACGGCCCGCGAGCTGGGCGTCCTGTCGGTGGTGGACAACACCTTCGCCACGCCGGTGCTCTGCCGTCCCCTTGAGCACGGCGCCGACGTCGTCGTGCACTCCGCCACCAAGTACCTGTCCGGGCACGGTGACGTGATCGGCGGCATCGCCGTCTTCGCCGACCCCGACCTGTACGGAAAGGTCTGGCACTTCGCCACCGAACTGGGGGCCGCGGCCGCGCCCTTCACGGCCTGGCTGACGCTGCGCGGGATCCAGACGCTGCCGCTGCGCATGGAACGCCACTGCGCCAACGCCGACCTCCTGGCCCGCCGGATCGCCGAGCACCCCGCCGTGACGGCCGTCCACTGGCCGGGGCTGCCCGCGCATCCGTCGTACGAGCTGGCCGCCAAGCTGCTGCCGGCCTTCGGCGGCGTGTTCTCCTTCGAGCTGGCCGGCGGGCGGGCGGCGGGGGAGGCGTTCATGCGGTCCGTACGGCTGGCGCGCATCGCCCCCTCGCTCGGCGGCGTCGAGACCCGCGTCATGCAGCCCGCCACCACCTCCCACCGTTTCCTCGGCCCCGAGGACCTGGCCAGGCACGGCGTGAGCGAGGGCATGGTGCGCGTGGCCGTGGGCGTCGAGCATCCCGAGGACCTGTGGGCGGACCTGGCCCAGGCGCTCGGATAACGTCGGCTCATACCCGCCCATTGCGGGCGCACGACCGAAGGAGAGCCGTGACCACCGTCACTCACCAGGACGTCCTCGACGCGGCCGGCCGGATCGAAGGGCACGTGCTGCGCACGCCCGTCCTGGAGATCTCGCCGGGCCTGTCACTGAAACTGGAGCTGCTGCAGCACTCGGGCTCCTTCAAGGTGCGGGGGGCGTTCAACCGCATCCTGTCGGCCGGCCCGTTGCCCGCCGCCGGGGTCATCGCGGCCAGCGGCGGCAACCACGGGCTGGCCGTCGCCCACGCCGCCAGGGCGCTCGGCGTGCGGGCCGAGATCTTCGTGCCGGAGGTGACGAACCCGGTCAAGGTGGCCGGGCTCAAGGCGCTCGGCGCGCACACCACCCAGATCGGGGCGATCTACTCCGAGGCCGCGGAGGCCGCCGCCAAGCGCGCCGCCGAGACCGGCGCGCTGGCCGTGCACGCCTACGACCAGGCCGAGGTGCTGGCCGGGCAGGGCACGACCGGGCTGGAGATCATGCAGCAGACCGGGGGCGTGGACACGGTGGTGGTGGCCGTGGGCGGCGGCGGGCTCGCCGGGGGGATCACCCTGGGCGCCCGCGCCGGGGGAGCCGCGCCGCGGATCGTGGCGGTGGAGCCGTACGCCATCCCCACGCTGCACGAGGCGCTGCGCGCGGGCCGTCCGGTGCCGGTGCCGGTGGGCGGCGTGGCGGCCGACGCGCTCGGCGCCACGCAGCTCGGCGGGCTGGCTTTCGAGGTGTTGTCGGGGGCCGGGGTGGACAGCGTCCTGGTGGACGACGACGCGATCGTCGCGGCCCGGCGGACGTTGTGGGAGCGGCACCGGCTGGTGGCCGAGCCCGCGGGCGCGGCGGCGTACGCGGCGCTGCTGTCGGGGGCCTACCGGCCCGCGGCGGGGGAGCGGGTGGCCGTCGTGGTGTGCGGCTCCAACACCGACCCCGCCACGCTCTACGGCGCGGCGGGGTGAGCGCGGCCCAGATGCGCGGGGCGCGGGACGGCACCCGGGGCTTCTTCGCGGTGCGGGACGGCGCGCGCGGTCAGCTGTAGGTGTGCTCGGGGGCCGGGAAGGCCCCCGAGGTCACCTCGTCGGCGAAGGCCCGCACCGCGCGGTCCATCTCCGAGGCCAGGTCGAAGTAGCGCTTGACGAACTTGGCCGGGCGCGGCGTCAGCCCCATCAGGTCCTGCCACACCAGGACCTGCGCGTCCGTGGACGGCCCCGCCCCGATGCCGACCGTCGGGACCGACAACGACGTGGTCACCCGGTGCGCCAGGTCGGCCGGCACGCACTCCAGCACCACCGCGAACGCCCCGGCCCGCTCCAGGTCCTTGGCGTCGGCCATCAGCTCGTCGCCCGACTGCCCGCGCCCCTGCACCCGGTAGCCGCCGAGCGCGTTGACCGACTGCGGCGTGAGCCCGAGGTGGGCCATGACCGGCACGCCCGCCGACACCAGCGCCTCGACCTGCGGCAGCACCCGCCGGCCGCCCTCCAGCTTGACCGCGTGCGCGCCCGCCTCCTTCATGAACCTGGCCGCCGACTCCAGCGCCTGCTGCGGCGACCCCTGGTACGACCCGAACGGCAGGTCGGCCACGACGAGCGCCCGCGACGACCCCCGCACCACGGCCGCGGTGAGCGGGACGAGGTGGTCGAGGGTGACCGGGAGGGTGGAGTCGAAGCCGTAGACGACCATGGCCGCGGAGTCGCCGACCAGCAGCACGGGCACGCCCGCCTGGTCGAACACCCGGGCCGTCATCGCGTCGTAGGCGGTGACCATGGGCCACCGCTCTCCGCGCTCCTTGGCCGCCGCGAGGTCGCGGACGGTGATCCGGCGCCCTGACGCGCCGCCGTACAGCGTGGTGGAAGACGTGGTGGAAGACATGGAACTCCCTCCAGAAACGTCTCGAGGCGTCCCAGTGACGTCCCCGGACTCCTTCGATGATGTCATGCGGGAAATCCGGTGGCGAAACTGTCGGTGCCTCTTGACACAATCGACGCGGAGGTAAACGACACACCATGGCTCTCGACCAATACCGCAGGCTCTTCCGGCTGCCCGGCGTCCGCACTCTGCTCCTGGTGGGGATGCTCGCGCGCGTCCCGGCCACCGCCATGGGAATGGCGCTCACCCTCCACGTGGTCTTCGGGCTGCGCCTGGGCTACGTCGAGGCCGGCGTGGTGACGATGGCCAGCACGGTCGGCATGGCCGTCGGCTCGCCGTTGTCGGGCCGGATGGTCGACCGCCACGGGGTGCGTCCCGTGCTCGTCGTCACCACCCTGGCCCAGGCGGTGTTCTGGTCGTGCGCGTGGGCGCTGCCGCTGCCCGCCCTCGCCGTCATGGCGGCCCTGGCGGGCCTGCTCAACCTGCCGGTGTTCAGCGTGACCAGGCAGTCGCTGGCCGCGCTGGTGCCGCCGGAGCAGCGGCGCACCGGGTTCACGCTCGACTCGATGCTGGTCGAGCTGTCGTACATGACCGGTCCCGCGCTCGCCGCGGCCGGCATCACCACGCTGGGCAGCACGACGACGCTGGTCCTCATCGGCGTCGGCATCACGGCCGCGGGCCTCGGCCTGATCGTGTTCAACCCGCCCACCCGGTCGGCCGTCGAGCTGGAGGAGCCGGTGGTGAAGGTGCCGCGGCGGCAGTGGCTCACGCCGGGCTTCGTCGCGCTGCTCGGCACCACGGCGGCGGCCACGTTCATCCTCACCGCGACCGAGCTCGGGCTGGTGGCCACCATCAACACCGCGGGCGAGACGCAGTGGGTCGGCCTCGCCGTGGCGATCTGGTGCCTCTACTCGCTGGTCGGGGGCTTCGTCTACGGCGGGCTGTCGCGCGGGTTCTCGCCCCTGGTGCTCATCGCGGGCATGGGCCTGCTGACCATCCCCGTGGGCCTGGCCGGCGCCGACTGGCGGTGGCTGATCCTGGCGATGCTGCCCGCCGGTCTGCTGTGCGCCCCGGCGCTGTCCTCCACCGTCGACGTGCTCAGCCGCTGGGTGCCCGCCGCGGCCAGGGGCGAGGCGATGGGCCTGCACGGCACGGCCCTGCTCATCGGCGGGGCCGCGTCCTCGCCGATCGCCGGGGCGATCATCGACGGCAGCGGGCCGACGTGGGCGTTCGTGGTGGCGGGGCTGGTCGGGGTGGTCATGGTGGCGGTCGCGCTGCCGCTGTGGCGGCGGCGTCCGCCGGTCGCGGGCACACCGGTCGCGGGCACGCCGGTCGAGGCCGAGGAGCACGTCCAGCCTCCGGCGGCGGCCAAGAGCTGATCCGGGGGGTTCCAGCCTGCCGGCCGTCGGGCCGGCGGGTGTGTCAGCGGTGCCCGCAGGCTTCGTGACGGCCTGTGCGGGGGTGGTTGTGACGCCCTGCGCCGGGGTGAACGGGGTTTCCCCGTTGTTTCCCCGTGCGCACTCCGCCCGTCAGAGGAAAGTTACGAAACGGGACCGTTGCGTATCGGAATACCTTGCGATACGGTGTCGTTGCGAAACTTGGTCGTATCGAAATTAAGGACGTTCTCATGGATCAGAACGCGGGGCATCCACGCAGGTGGGGCATCCTGGGAGTGCTGGTGTTCAGCCTCCTGGCGGTCGTGCTGGACAACACGATTCTCAACGTGGCGATGAAGACCATTGCCGACCCCCATGCCGGCTTGGGCGCGACGCAGGGCCAGCTGGAGTGGGCGATCAACTCCTACACGCTGGTCTTCGCCGGGCTGCTGTTCACCTTCGGCGTGATCGGCGACCGCACGGGCCGCAAGCGCATGTTGTTCATCGGCATGGCGCTGTTCGGCCTGGCCTCGCTGGCCAGCGCCTACTCCCAGGACCCGATGCAGCTGATCCTCGCCAGGGCGGCGATGGGCATCGGCGGCGCGGCGATCATGCCGGCCACGCTGGCGATCATCTCCAACGTGTTCCCGCCCGGCGAGCGTGGCAAGGCGATCGGCGTCTGGGCCGGCGGCGTGGGGCTCGCGGTGGCGATCGGCCCGATCACCGGCGGCCTGCTCATCGAGCACTTCTGGTGGGGCTCGGTCTTCCTGATCAACGTGCCGATCGTGGTGATCAGCATGTTCCTCATCGCCGCCTTCGTGCCCGAGTCGCGTGACCCGAAGCCGTCCAAGCTCGACCCGGTGGGCGTGCTGCTGTCGATCATCGGTCTGGTCGCGCTGGTCTACGGCATCATCCGCGGCGGCGACCTGGGCACCCTGGCGAACGCCGAGGTGATCGTCCCGACGGTGGCCGGCCTGCTCGTGCTGGGCGTGTTCGTGTGGTGGGAGCGGCGCATCGACAACCCGGTGTTCGACGTGCGCAACTTCAGCAACGTACGGTTCAGCTCGGCCATCGGCATGATGGGCCTGGTCTTCTTCGCGATGATGGGCGGGATGTTCTTCCTGACCTTCTACCTGCAGATCGTGCTGGGCTTCAGCCCGATCCAGGCGGGGGCCCTGATGATCCCGTTCGCCGCCGCGCAGCTCATCTTCGCGCCGCTCAGCCAGCGGGTGAACCAGCTCTTCGGCGCCAAGCTGTCGGCCACGGTCAGCATGCTCGTGGTGACCGCGGCGCTGGGCAGCTACGCGCTGATGGACGTCGACACGCCCGTGGTGCTGATCGAGATCATCTTCTTCGTCCAGGGCGCGGCGATGGCGAACATCATGCCGCCCGCGACCACCGCCATCATGGAGGCGCTGCCCAGGGAGAAGGCCGGTGTGGGCTCGGCCATGAGCAACACCGTCCGCCAGGTCGCCGGCGCGCTCGGCGTGGCCGTGCTCGGCTCCGTCCTGTCCAGCAGCTACCGCGGCGAGATCGCCTCGGCGCTCCCCGCCGGCGCCCCGCACACCGCCGGTGAGTCGATCATGCAGACGCTGCAGTTCGCCGGAACGCTCGGCGAGCGCGGCCATGCGCTGATCAAGCCCGCCTTCACCGCCTTCGTCGACGGCATGCACGTCACGGCGATGGTGTCGGCCGTGATCGGCCTGGTGGGCGTCGCGGTGGTGGCCAAGTGGATGCCGGGCAAGGCGCGCCCGGTCCAGCAGGCGGAACAGAAGGAACCAGCGGTAGTGTGAGGCCGCGATGACGATCCAGGATTCAGGGACTGCCCGCCCGGCGGGCCGTCCGCGCAGCGAGAAGGCCGAGAAGGCGATCATCGACGCGACCCTCGACCTGATCGGTGAGGGCATGGGGGTGTCGGAGCTGTCGATCGAGGCCATCGCGTCGCGGGCGGGCGTCGGCAAGACCACGATCTACCGGCGCTGGTCCAACAAGGAGGACCTGGTCGTCGACGCCCTGTCCACGCTGAAGGCGCCGCTCCCGCCGCTGTCCGGCCTCTCCGTGCGCGACGACCTGATCGTCCTGCTGGACGCGATGCGCAGGGAGGCGGGCCAGGCCCGCACCCGGTGCGTGATGAACATCGCGATGAGCGAGGCCGATCGTTATCCCCGGCTGATGGAGCGCTTCGTGAAGCGGGCCGTCGAGCCGCGCAGGGAGGCGCTGCGCTCGGTGGTCGAGCGCGGCGTCGCCACCGGCGAGCTGCGGCCCGGCCTCGACGTCGACCTGGCGATGGCCCTGTTCTCCGGCACGATGATGTGGCAGTCGAAGTGGGGTCCGGCCGGCGACCTCCCGGCCGACCTGGCCGAACGGGTGGTCGACATGGTCCTGCTCGGGCTGGCCGGAGACCGCGCCGAGCCCTGAATCTCCCTCACCCCGCACGGAGGCGCGTCCCTCGGGACGGCCTCCGTTCGTCGTTCCGGGGTGGCCTGTGCCCTACTGTCGCGCCGTGCCCTGAGCCGTCTGAGCCGCCGGTCAGGGTGAAGGGCGCGGTGGCCGCCACGCGGCCGTTGACGATGACGTCGAGCTCGCGCGGGCCGGGCGGCTCGTTGCGGGTGGTGACCGGGCGGAAGGAATGGCTCTTGCGCAGCGTGAACTCCGCCCCCTCGGCGGTGGCCGACCGTTCGCCCAGGTGGAAGACGCGGCGAGAGCCCACCCGGCGGACGGCGTACTTGACCACCAGCGGGCCTGGCGCGCCCGCCGTGACCGTGACGCTGAAGGTCAGGCTGCCGCCGACGGCGACCGTGTCGGACTCCAGGGTGAGCGCCCGCGCCGAGCCGCTGCCCGGCGTGGCGCCCAGCAGCACGAGCGCCTCGGGATGCCCCGACCGCAGCAGCCCGCGCACCGCGTGGCGGACGACCCGCTCGACGTGCGAGCCGCCACCCGCCCGCCAGCGGGCCAGCACGGCGAGCGCCGCGTCGGGGTGGTCCTTGGCCAGGTCGTTGACGTGGTTGGCGACCGAGCGGCGGACGTATTCGCTCGGGTCGTCGCGCAGCAGGTCGAGCAGGGGCAGGGTGGGGCCGGGCGCCATCAGCCAGCCGACCCGCGGAGCCCACGGCAGGCGCGGCCGGGAGCCTTCGGAGGCCAGGCGGCGCAGGTGCTCGTCGGGGGACTCGGCCCAGCCGTACATGATCTTGAGGGCGTCGTCGCGGTGGTGGTCGAGGTAGGGGCGCACGGCGAACTCGCCCGTCGAGTACGGCGTGAGCGCCGCCAGCGTGGCCATCGCCGCCTCCAGGTGGCCGAGCCCGTGGACGGCGGTGTGGTCGGTGAGCGGCCAGCCGCTCCACAGGTCGAGCTCCCCGCGCGCGGCGCAGGCCCGCACCAGCTCGGCGGCCCGCGGATAGGGCAGCGGCAGGGCGTCGTGGAGGGCCGTGGAGACGTGCCTGACGCGGCCCTTCAGCTCCAGCGGGCCGAGCCCGGCCAGGGCGCGTTCGGTGAACCGGGCGCGCGGGAACGACGGCCACACGGCGGCCATGCCGTCGGCCAGCACCGAGACGGACCGGGCGTTGATCAGGTCTTTGAGCGGTTGTGCCACGGCCCCACCCTGCCATCCACGACCGACAATCCGCCCGCCCCTCCGGAGCGGAGGGGCGGGCGGGCCTGCCGCTCTTCTTGCGGGTGGACGGCGATGGGGTCAGGTCGTCGTCTCGCGCCACCGGTTGGTGATGGGCAGACGGCGGTCGCGCCCGAAGTTCTTCGGCGTGATCTTGGGCCCCGGCGGGTACTGGCGGCGCTTGTACTCCGCCAGGTCCACCAGCCTGATCACCCGCGTGACCAGCGCCGGGTCGTGCCCGGCCGCGATGAGCTCCTGCGAGCCCATGTCCTTCTCCACGTAGTCGTCCAGCAGCCGGTCCAGCACCTCGTACGGCGGCAGCGAGTCGGTGTCGCGCTGGTCGGGACGGAGCTCGGCGCTGGGCTCCTTGGTGATCGAGTTCTCCGGGATCGGCTGCTCGACGTCCATCAGGAAGCCCTCGCAGGTGTGCGCGTTGCGCCACTTGGACAGCTCCCACACCATCGTCTTCGGCACGTCCTTGATCGGGGCGAAGCCGCCGGCCGAGTCGCCGTAGAGGGTGGAGTAGCCGGTCGCCAGCTCGCTCTTGTTCCCGGTGGTCAGCACCAGGTGGCCGTGCTCGTTCGACAGGCCCATGAGGATCATGCCGCGCACCCTGGCCTGGAGGTTCTCCGCGGCCAGGCCGGACAGCTCGATCTCCTTCTCGAAGGCCGTGACGATCTCTGCGATCGGCGCGATCCTGGAGTTGATGCCCTGCCTGGCCACCAGGTCCTCGGCGTCGGCCAGCGAGTGGTCGGAGGAGTAGCGCGAGGGCATGAGCACGACGTGCACCCGCGACGGGCCGATCGCGTCGGAGGCGATGGCCGCCGTCAGGGCCGAGTCGATGCCGCCCGACAGGCCCAGGATGACCGACTGGAAGCCGTTCTTGGCCACGTAGTCGCGTACCGCGAGCACCAGGGCCGAGTACACCTCGGCGTGCAGGTCGAGCCGTTCGGCGACGGGGGCGGGCGCCGCCGGGTAGGGCGCCACGGGCTCCTGCGAGAGCACCCGGCGCTCCACGGTGATCGTGGTGCCGTCGAGGGCGTCGCAGGGGAACGTCCCGGGCTCGGCGTCGGAGACCGGCAGGTCGAGGTCCACGACCAGCAGCTCCTCGCGGAACTGGCCGGCCCGCGCGACCAGCTCGCCCGAGCCGTCGACGACGATCGAGTCGCCGTCGAAGACCAGCTCGTCCTGGCCGCCGACCTGGTTGACGTAGGCGAGCGCGCAGCCGGCCTCGCGCGCCCTGCGGGCGCACAGCTCCAGCCGTACGTCGTCCTTCTCCTTCTCGTACGGCGAGGCGTTCGGCACCACCAGCAGCCCGGCGCCCGCCTGGCCGACGACGGACACCGGCCCGCCCTCCTGCCAGAGGTCCTCGCAGACCGCGATCGCCACGTCCACGCCGTGCAACCGGAAGATCGGCAACCGGTCGCCGCGCACGAAGTAGCGGTACTCGTCGAACACGCCGTAGTTGGGCAGGTGGTGCTTGGCCGTGCGGGTGACGACCTCGCCCTTGTGCAGCAGCGCGGCCGCGTCCAGCGGCGCGCCCTTGGGCTGCCCCACGCGGGGGGCCAGGCCGGCGCGGTCGACGTAGCCGACGACCACGGGGAGGTCGCCCAGTCCCTCGCGGTCGAGCCTGCGCGCCACCTCCTCCAGGGTCCTGACGCTGGCGTCCACGAAGGACGTGCGCAGCACCAGGTCCTCGACGGGATAGCCGGTGAGGAACATCTCGGTGAAGACGACGAGGTGAGCGCCCCGCTCGGCGGCGTCACGGGTCCACGCGACCAGCCGCTCGGCGTTGGCGGCCAGGTCGCCGACGGTCGGATTCGTCTGTGCCAGGGCTATGCGCAGTTGTGCCACGTCATTAGCCTAGTACGACCCGATTTTTATCGTCAAAGCGACGAAAAGTGTCCCATGTCGCCAGGAGTGACCAATCCGGACTCGTAGGCCGCCATCACCAGCTGCGCCCGGTCGAACAGCCCCAGGTGGTCCAGCAGCGACTTCACCAGCGCCGCCACCTCCTCCTCGGGCAGTGCGAGCGTCTGGCCGATCTGCCGGTTCGTCAGCCCGCGCGCGACGAGTTTGAGCACGTCGAGCCGGGCGTCGGAGAGCCCGGCCAGCGCCGGCGGCGAGGCCGGGTCGGTGCGGCCGGCGAACGCCGAGATCAGCCGGGTGGTGACCGCCGGGTCGATGAGCGCGTCCCCGACGGCGGCCGCCCTGATGGCGGCCAGGAACTGCTCGGGGGCCGAGGTCTTCAGCACGAAGCCGCTCACGCCCGCGCGCAGCGCCGCGTACAGGTTCTCGTCGCTGCCGAACGTCGTCATCATGACGACCTTGGGCGGGCGTTCCCCGGCCAGGATCCGGCGGGCGGCGGCCAGGCCGTCCAGGTGCGGCATCTGGATGTCCAGCAGCACGACGTCCGGCCGGTGCGCGCGCACCCCCGCGATGGCCTCCTCACCGTTGGCGGCCTCGCCGGCCAGCACGACGCCGTCCTCGCTGTCGAGCATGGCGCGCAGCCCCGCCCGTACGAGCGCCTGGTCGTCGGCCACCAGCACGCGCAGCACCCGCTCGTCGGCGGCCGCGGCCGGCACGGGCGACGGCGCGGGAGACGGCACGGGAGACGGGGCGGACGGCACGGGCGGCGGCTCCTCCAGCCGCTGGGCCAGCATGTCGGCCTCCAGCCGGCGCAGCCCGGCCGACAGGTCGAGCCCCAGCTCGTCCCGCCACACCGCGCGGGCCCGGCGCAGCGCGGCCAGCGCGTCGCCCTGGCGGCCCATCCGGTACAGCGCGAGGGCCAGCAGCCGCCACGCCTCCTCGCGCAGCGGATGGGCCGAGGCGTGCGCCTCCAGGTCGGCCACCAGGGAGGTGGCCCGGCCGAGCGCGAGACCGGCGTCGGCGCGCCGCTCGACCGCGATCAGCCGCAGCTCCTCCAGCCGGCCCGCCTCGGTCGCCGCCCAGGTCAGCTCGGCGAACTCGGCCAGCGCCGGCCCGCGCCACAACCCGAGCGCGCTCTCCATGGCCGCCCACACCTGCGGCGGCGGCCCCTCGGTCTTCACCAGGCCCTCGAACCGCCACGAGTCCACCTGCTCGGGCGTGGCCCGCAGCGCGTAGCCGGGCGCGGCCGAGACCAGCACCTCGGCCTCCTCGCGCGGCGCGCGGCCGGGCTCCAGCGCGCGCCGCAACCGGGAGACGTAGCCCTGGATGGTGGACAGGGCCTGCGCGGGCGGATCGCCCGGCCACAGCTCGTCGATGAGGGTGTGCACGGGCACGGCCCGGCCGCCCGCCACGAGCAGACGGGCGAGCACCGCCCGCTGCCGCTGGCCGCCGAGGTCGAGGGGGACGCCGTCGCTCCAGGCGTGGAACGGTCCCAGTGCGGTGAATGTCAGCATGTCAGGGGTAAGCGTAGAGGGAGAACACGTCCGGGGATATGGCGAATTGTCACAGGGGAAGTTCGGCGTGGACAACCGTGCCACCTCCTGGTCCCGTTCGTACGGCGCAGGTGCCGCCGAGCTCGGCGGCCCGTTCGCGCATCGAGCCCAGCCCGACGCCGGGCCGCGCGTCCGGCGGCAGGCCGATCCCGTCGTCGCGGACCGTGACGCGCAGCCGGTCGTCGCGGCGCAGCGCCACCGTGATCCGCGAGGCACTGGCGTGCTTGCGGGCGTTGGTGAGCGCCTCCTGCACGATGCGGTAGGCCGCGACCTCGACCGCGGCGGGCAGGCCGGTCAGCTCGCCCGACGTCTCGATCGGCGTCCCGGCCAGCTCCTCGATCGCGCCGGCCAGGCCCAGCTCGTCCAGGGCGGGCGGGCGCAGGCCGTAGACGAGCTGGCGGATGTCGCCGGTCACGGCGTCCATGCCGGCGCGCAGCCCGGCCAGCAGCCGGTCGGCCTGCTCGGGGGCGCTGTGCATGGTCAGCCGGGCGGCGTTGATCGACATGGCCATGCCGGTCAGCGACTGGCCGAGCCCGTCGTGCAGGTCGCGGCGCAGCCGCCGCCGTTCCTCCTCCCGCGCGGTCAGGATGCGCTCGCGCGAGCGCTGCAACGCCGCCGTCAGCCGTACGGCGTGCGCGGCGTCGGCGATGTACGGCGTGATCGTGGCGATCACCCGCTCGTCGTGGGCCGCGGGGAACCTGCGCCGGTCCGTCGGCCCGATCAGCAGCAGCCCGACCGGCTCGCCGTGCCACACCAGCGGCACCGTCCTGGCCGCCGCGCCCACCACGCCGGACGTGGTGACCGCGCCGTCGGCCTCGACCGCCACGCCGGTCACCGACAGGCCATCGCGCAGCACGTCGAGCGTGGCCAGCAGGCCGTGCACCGGGTCGGTGTGCTGCAGCCGGTGCCGCAGCCGCCGGGCCAGCGTGCCGGGGACGCCGGTGCTGCCGTACAGCAGGCGGTCCACGCCGCGTTGCAGGCCGCGGCGCATCGGCTGGAAGAACGCCCCGGCGAACAGGGCCGCCGGGATCCCGGCGATCCGGTCCACCTCCGACAGGAACAGGCTGAGCGCCGCGCTGACCGCCACGTACACGAGGGTGATCACGATGGCCAGGCCGGTGCCCACCAGCGCCCTGCTGATCAGCGTGTCGATGCCGAACAGCCGGTAGCGCAGCACCGCCACGGCGATGGCCGCCGGGATCAGCGGGATGGCCAGCGAGGCCACCCACCAGACGTCCGCGCCGAGCATCCAGGGCACCAGCAGGCCCGGCAGGGCCACCAGCAGCCACAGGAGCTGCCGCCGCTCGACCGCGTCGCCGCGCCGGAAGCGCACGACCAGCGAGGCGAAGGCCAGCACCATGCTCGCCGAGAGCGTGCCGTGCCCGGCCTCGCGCAGCTCCGGCCGGCCGGTCAGCAGCCCGGCCCAGTCCAGCGCCTGCCCGGCCACGGCCAGCGCGATCACCGCCCGCCAGCGCCGCGACAGCAGCCTGCCCACCGGGTACAGCAGGGGCAGCAGGACGCCGAGGGTCAGCTCGCAGACGTTCCAGGTCAGGTTGACGACCGGCCAGCGTAGCCCCGGCCGTCCGTCGAGCAGCTGGTAGAGGTTGGCCGACAGGATGTTGGCCGCCGCGCTCGCCCCGCCCAGGCACAGCAGCCAGCCGATGACCAGCCGCGGCCTGCTGTGCACGAGGATCGCGCCGAAGACCGGGAAGGCCGTGCCCGCCATGTCCTCCGGCGCGAACGGCAGCGGCGTGGACGGCGACGGCGGCAACTGGGCGGTCACCCAGATGTCGGCAAGCTCCAGCACGACGGCGAACGTGGCGATCCCGATCGCGACGCGGGGCGTGGCCAGCCTCGTCACCACCCGGCGCGCCCAGACTGCGTGGCGCATCCCACCATTTCCTTCCGTGATCGGCAGGAAATTATCGGGACGAAGCCAACATCTGATCAAAATTCTCTCAACGGCGGCGGATTCCGTTGAAACGCCGCCCAGAACCTCAGGCCGGCGTCAGCGCCGGCGGATCGCCGGGCCGAGGGCCAGCATGCCGGCCGCCGAGACCAGCGCGACGCCGCCCACGGCGAACCACAACGTCTTCGGCCCGGCCGCGAGCAGCGGGCCGCCCATCAGCGGCGCCAGCACCGAGGCCAGCGACCAGGCGAAGCCGAACAGCCCCGAGTACCGCCCCCGCAGGTGCTCGGGGGCCAGCGCGGCCACGATCGTCCCGGCGATGCCCGCGGTGATGATCTCGCCGACGGTCCACACCCCGATCGTGACGGCCAGCCAGAACGTCGTGGTGACGAAGGCCGTCAGCGCGAACCCGGCCCCCATGACCGCCAGCCCGAGCGCGAACGTGCGGGAGGGGTCCCTGCGCCCGAGCCAGCCGGACACCAGCGGCTGCACGACGACGATCAGCACCCCGTTCAGCGCCATGGCCAGGCCGAACTGCCCCGGCGTCAGCTTCACCACCGACGTCATCGCGACCGGCAGCATGGTCACGGTCTGCAGGTAGACCAGCGCGTTGCCGAGCACGACCAGCGTGAAGGCCACCATCAGCCGGTCGCGCAGCACGACGCCGAACCCCCCGGACGACTCGCGCGCCGGCGGCCGGGTCTCGGGCACCGCCCGCCACACCAGCGCGGCGAAGACCAGGCACGACGCCGCGTCGATCCAGAACAACCAGGCGAACCCGACGCTGGCCAGCCACCCGCCGGCCGTCATGCCGACCGCGTAACCCAGGTTGATCGCCCAGAACAGCAGCCCGTACGCGCGGGCCCGCTCCGACGGCGACACCAGGTCGGCCACCAGGGCGCTGGACGCCGGCCGGTAGATGTCGATCACCAGCCCGAGCACGAACATGGAGGCGACGATCGCCGGCAGCGAGGTGCTGTAACCGAGCGCCAGCATGGTGGCGGCGGTGGCCAGCATGCCGCCCGCCAGCGTGACACGGCGCCCGATCCGGTCGGTGAGCACGCCGGCGAGGATCTGCGACAGCAGCGAGCCCGCGCCGTAGACGCCCATGACCAGGCCCACGGCGGTCACCGACATGCCGCGGGAGTGAGTCAGGTACACGCCGGTGAACGGCATGACCAGGGTGCCCAGGCGGTTGACGAGGGTGCCGCTCCACAGGGCCCAGAAGGGCCGCGGCAGCCCGCCGATCTGGGAGCGGAGGAAGGAAGGCTTCTCAACAGCGGTGCTAGACACGGACCAAGGGTCAGGTCTGGGACGCCGAGGCGCCATCGATTTAGTGCACACTAAAACCATGGCCGTCACCTGGGACCTCAAGCCGGAGGACGTCGCGCGCATCCGGTTCGCGTTCTCGCCCATGTGGGAGCTGGTCGCGAGCCTGCGCACCCTCCAGGACCCCTCCAGGCAGTCGATCCACCTGCCCTGGATCAAGGCCGTGCGCCCCCGGCTGGCCGGGCTCGACCTCGACGAGCTGTTCGCGCTGGTGCCGCCGAGCGGCTACCTGGCCGACTTCATCACGCCGCCCCCGCGCACGCCGCTGCCCGACTACGCCGCCGAGCTGGAGCAGGTCCGCAACACGCCGCCGGAACGCGCCCGCACCGAGGCCGCCACCATCGCGGGCACCATCGCGGGCACCGACCGGGCGCTGCTCGACCGGTTCATGGCCGACCCGGCGGCCGGCGTGGCGCGGGTGGCGGCGGCGCTGGAGACGTACTGGCGGGCCTGCTTCGAGGAGTTCTGGCCGCGCGTCTACGGGCTGCTCGAACGCGACGTGCTGCGCCGCTCCCGCCAGCTCGCCCAGGGCGGGGCCAGGGAGCTGTTCGCCGGGCTCGGCCCCGCCGTGGAGTGGACGGGGGAGCGGCTGCTCATCGACCGGCCCTGGTGCCACGCGGGCGGCCTGCACGGCGACGGGCTGCTGCTGGTGCCGAGCGCGTTCTACTGGCCGTCGGTGGCCGTGATGTCGGCGCCGTACCAGTCGATGCTCGTCTATCCGGTGCTCGGCGTCGGCACGCTGTGGGAGCAGGGGCCGCCGCCCGCACCCGGCGCGCTGGCCGCGCTCATCGGCCGCAGCCGGGCGCAGATCCTGCTCGCGCTGGCCGAGCCGAGCACCACCTCGGCGCTGGCCGCCCGGATGTCGCTCACCCCGGGCGCGGTCAGCCAGCACCTCGGGGTGCTCAGCGACGGCGGGCTGGCGGTGGGCCTGCGCCTCGGCAAACAGGTCGTCTACCGCCGGACGGCGGCCGGCGACATGCTCGCCGGCGCCGCCCCCTGACCGGCCTCACGCGTACCGGGACGACTCCAGCAGCCAGTCCAGGTGGGCGCGCGGCGCGGCCAGGTAGGCGCAGGCGACCTTGCTGACGTCCCTGGCCGCCTTGGGCGGCAGGTCGTCGAGCGGCAGCCGCCTGGCCGCCCGGTTCATGTCCTGGCAGCGCCCGGCGATCCGGTCGAGCACCCACGCCACGGCCTCGCGCTCGCCCAGCCCGAGCTGCCGCACCGCCAGCACGACCAGGTTGTGCACGTCGCCGCGCTCCTTGGGCCGCGAGGCCACGTCGTTGCACCAGGCCGTGACGTCGCTGCAGGCCTCCACCAGCTCCCGCCACGGGTCGCACTGGACCACCCAGGCCGGCACCTCGACCCGCAGGCACGGCTCCACCAGGTCGTACAGGTAGGGGCCCACGGTGCCCCTGCGCAGGGCCGGGTACTCCTCCAGCGTCGGCATGCGCCCGGCGGCCCGGTTGTCGGCCTCGGTGCGGCACGCGTCGGCCTGGCGGCGCAGGTTGACCGCGAAGCGGGCCCGCCACTGGTCGCTCATGCGCGCGCTGGTCACCCGCCACAGGTCGGCGAAGGCCGCCTCCAGCGGGTGCCGGGCCGCGCCCTTGAGCATGCCGCCGAAGATGTCCAGCGGGCACGACCCCTCGTCCAGCTCGTCGTCGAGGTGGAACAGCCAGGTCAGCCACTGGGCGAACAGTGCCGCCGCGGCCGCGTCGAACTCGGCGAACGCGCGCCCGGCCATCCGGTGGAAGCCCACCCCGGCGTCGGCGCGCAGGCCCGTCCGCCTGGCCCAGTCGATGACCGCGGCCTCGATGGCGTACACGGCCGGGTGCATCCGGCAGGGCGCCGCCATCGCCGGCACCCGCTCGACGAGCGGCAGCAGCGCCAGCGCGGGCGAGCCGCCCTTGCGCGGCAGCGGCAACATCGGCTTCCAGTGCAGGACCGAGCGGAGCGCGGTGCGCACCGTGGCGAACACGGTGGTGCTCACGGCCGTGTTCACAGCGGACCGTAAAGCCAGTTGCCCGCGGCGTTCGGGTCTGAGCTGCGGTAGTAGTCCTCGGCCGCGTGGATCAGCTCCTCGACGGTGAGCGCGCCTCTGCCCTCCCGGTCGAGCCGGTCGAAGGCCTCGTCCACGTCGTCGTAGGCGGTGCCGAACGCGCTGAGCATCGTGCGGAACTCGCCCGGCCGGATCAGGCCGTCGCCGTCGCCGTCGCAGAGCTGGGCCACCGCCACCGTCGCCGGCCGGAACACCGGCTCGTACCGGTCGCCGGTGACGAACGCCGCCGTCATCCCGCCGCGGAAGTCCGTACGCGCGATGCCGGAGTCGCCGTCGCGGTCGAGCGCCTGCGACAACGTCGACCAGATGCCGTCGAAGCTGCCGACGAGCCGGTTGCCGGTGACCGAGGTGGGGGACTCCCCGAAACCCACCAGCAGGCGTGCGCCCAGCCCCAGCAGGTCCTCCCGCTCGACGACGCCGTTGCCGTTCGCGTCGATGTGGTCGAACGCCCGATCGAGCTTGTGATTGAGCAGGTCGATAGCCACCAATGCCTCCCCCGAGACTAACTGCGTGATCACAGTAGATCTGGGCGGCCCCTTTGTCAGTGAGGCTCGCACCGGCACCCCCCGTAACGTGTGCGAAACACGGGCACGGCATGCTGATGTCAAGACCCGCACCAGCTTCGACGAGGGGATGCCTTGGACCGCCAGCAGGAGTTCGTGCTCCGCACGCTAGAGGAACGCGACATCCGGTTCATCCGGCTCTGGTTCACCGACGTCCTCGGCTTCCTCAAGTCCGTCGCGATCGCGCCCGCCGAGCTGGAAGGCGCCTTCGCCGAGGGCATCGGCTTCGACGGCTCGGCGATCGAGGGCTTCGCCCGGGTCTACGAGTCCGACATGCTGGCCAAGCCCGACCCCTCGACGTTCCAGATCCTGCCCTGGCGCAGCGAGACGCCGGGCGCGGCGCGCATCTTCTGCGACATCCTGATGCCCGACGGCACCCCGTCGCACGCCGACCCGCGCTGGGTGCTCAAGCGCACGCTCGCCAAGTGCGCCGACATGGGCTTCACCTTCTACACCCACCCCGAGATCGAGTTCTTCCTGCTGAAGAACCGTCCCGAGGCCGGCCAGAGGCCCGAGCCGATCGACTCCGGCGGCTACTTCGACCACACGCCCCACAGCTCCGGCCACGACTTCCGGCGCCAGGCGATCATGATGCTGGAGTCGATGGGCATCTCCGTCGAGTTCAGCCACCACGAGGGCGCCCCCGGCCAGCAGGAGATCGACCTGCGCTACGCCGACGCGCTCACCACGGCCGACAACATCATGACGTTCCGGCTGATCATGAAGGAGGTCGCCCTGGAGCAGGGCATCTGGGCCTCGTTCATGCCCAAGCCGTTCACCGAGCACCCCGGCTCGGGCATGCACACCCACATGTCGCTGTTCGAGGGCGACCGCAACGCCTTCCACGAGGCGGGCACCGACTACCGGCTGTCGAAGATCGGCCGCTCGTTCATCGCGGGCCTGCTGCGGCACGCCGCCGAGATCACCGCCATCACCAACCAGTGGGTCAACTCCTACAAGCGGCTGTGGGGCGGCGCCGAGGCCATCGCGGGGCAGGGCGGCGAGGCGCCCTCCTACGTGTGCTGGGGGCACAACAACCGCTCGGCGCTGGTCCGGGTGCCCATGTACAAGCCGCACAAGGGCGGCTCGACCCGCGTCGAGTTCCGCTCCCTCGACTCGGCGTGCAACCCGTACCTGGCCTTCGCGCTGGTGCTGGCCGCCGGGCTCAAGGGCATCGAGGAGGGCTACGAGCTGCCGCCGGCCGCCGAGGACAACGTCTGGACCCTGACCAGCGCCGAGCGCCGGGCCCTGGGCATCCAGCCGCTGCCCGGCTCGCTCGACGAGGCCATCGCCGTCATGGAACGCAGCGAGCTGGTGGCCGAGACGCTGGGCGAGCACGTCTTCGACTTCTTCCTGCGCAACAAGCGGGCCGAGTGGCGCGAGTACCGCCGTACGGTCACCGAGTTCGAGCTGGGCCGCTACCTGCCGGTGTTGTGAGGCCGGGCGGGACGCACCCGCCCGGTTCAGCCCTTGAACTCGCGCACCTCGACCGGCAGCACGCCCACGGCGCGGGCCAGCCGGCGCCCCCACTCCAGCGCGGCGTCCCGGTCGGGAGCCCGGATGACGGTGAACCCGCCGACGTGCTCCTTGCCCTCGGTGTAGGGGCCGTCGGTGGTGAACGTCTCGTCCGCGCGCATCCGGATCACCGACGCCTGCTCGGCCGGGGCCAGGCCCCCGGAGAAGACCCACACGCCGGCCGCGCGCATCTCCGCCTCGACCGCGCCGATGTCGCGCATGATCGGCTCCAGGACGGCGGGCTCGGGCGGCGGGCCGTCGGGCTCGAACAGGGTGAGCAGGTACTGCTTCATGGGTCCTCCCTCGTGCGTCCGCGTCCCCCGGACGCCGTCAGTCGGCGGGGGCGCGGTCGGCGCTGTCGAAGACGATGTGCTCCAGCAGGTCGGCCTCGGCCCGGGTGAGCACGTGCGCGCTGACGGCCGGGGCGGGGTCGCCGCCGGCCACCCGCGCCAGCAGGCTCTCCCAGCGGCGGCGGTGGCGGGCGAACGTGCGGGGCGCGACCACCCGGCCCCTGGCGTGCTGCCCGGCGACCGCCACCTCCGGCGGCGCGTCGAGCAGCAGCAGGTGGAAGCTCGCCCGCTGCCTGCGGGCCAGCCAGGCGAACCCCTTCAGCACGTACGTGGCGCAGCCCCGGTTGTGCGCGAGGACCGCCCGACCGCCGGCCAGCGCCCGGCTGATGCGGCTCAGGTGGGTGGCGAACACCACGGCGCGGCGCACCGGACGGGGGGCCCAGGGGATCCGGCCGTGCCAGCGCAGGCGGGACTGCCCCGAGTCGATCACCACGACCGCCTCGGCGGCGACGGGCGCGCTCTCGGCGCCGTGCAGGCCGTAGAGGCGGCGCAGCAGCGTGGTCTTGCCGGCGCCGGGCAGCCCGGTCAGCACGACCAGCGACCCGGGCGGAAAGCGTAACGTCGCCCGCTGCACAGACCCACCCCGCCCGATCGGATTCGCTTCGACCCCTGTGCGCGCCAGCATAGGGGGCGGGGGCGCGTGGCGGGCGGGCCCGGCCGCCGGAACGGTCCGACGGGATATACCGGGAACGGGTCCGGGGCGGGGAAATCACGGGATAAGGTACTGCCGACGCCTTGATCGGTCTCACCCCGGATACAGATGCGGCTCCGGGTTGGGGCCGATTTTCGTTGTTCCTCACCCCCGAGTCACATCCGTGCCATGGACGGCGCCGACCCTGGGAGGGGACGGCCGGGGGCGGCCGGGGAAGTTTCGGCCACGCCTGTGGCGTTATGGCATGAGTCGGCCGTCGGTCAGGGACCCCCAGCATCGTGGTAATCCGGGAGTCCAGTAAAATCGGCCTACTCTTTACGATATTTCCGGACTTCTCGCCTTGTGGGGCGATATTGGAGGGTGTGGCATGACGACGGCTGCCCTGCAGACCGTGTTGACCGTTCCCGAGCGTTTCCGGGGCCCGGTGGGAGTCGCCAACGGCGGCTGGATCGCGGGCACCATGGCAGAGGCGCTGAACGGCGGCCGATCAGCGGTCGAGGTCACGCTGCACGCGCCCACGCCCCTGGAGACCGAGCTGCGCCTGGAGCACGTCGCCAACAGCGTCTCGCTGTCCGACGGCGACAAGGTCCTGGTCGAGGCCATCCCCGTCGCCGAGACCCTGGCCGGGCCCGGGTTCGTGCCGTTCACCGACGCCGCCCGCGCCGAGGCCGGGTTCGTCGGCCTGAAGGCTCACCCGTTCGCCGAGTGCTTCGCCTGCGGCCTGCGCGAGCCCGGCGACGGCCTGCGCATCTTCCCCGGCCCGGTGGAGGGCTCCGACCTGGTCGCCGCCGGATGGCGGGTGCCGTTCACGGTGAGCGGCGAGGACGGCGTGCCCGCCTCGATCGTGGGCGCGGTGCTCGACTGCATCACCGGCTGGGCGCACTTCGGCCCCGGCGAGTCGGCCCTGCTCGGCCGCCTGGTCGTGCAGATCAACGGCCCGGTGCTGCCGGGCGGCCGCTACTCCGTCGTGGCCCGTCCGACCGGCCGCGACGGCCGCAAGATGTACGGCGAGAGCGGCATCTACGAGGACGACGGCACCCTGGTGGCCGCCGCCCGCGCCACGTGGATCGCTCCACGCTGACCTGCGCATCAGGACGGCCCCCGAGCTCGGCTCGGGGGCCTTTCTCATGCCCCGGTGATGCGTTCCAGGACGGTCGTCACCGGCTGCTCGTCGAACAGGATCGTGTAGTGGTTGCAGTCGGGCACGACCTCGTCGCGCAGGCCGGGCACGCGGGCGGTCCAGGTGCGGGCGACCTCGTCGGGGAGCATGCCGGTGTCCTGGTTCAGCAGGCCGCGCGGGGCCCTGAGCAAATAGGCCGGCGCCTTGATCGCGGCCAGCGCGGCGCCGATCTCGTCGGTCTCGGTACGCATCCAGCGCCCGTCCGCCATCACGGCCTCACCCACCGCCCGCGAGCGCAGCGCGCCCTCGGGGCCGGCGAGGTCGTAGCGCACGTACGCCTCCACGTCGGGGCTCCAGTGGCCGGCGAAGGCCGGGTGGGCCCTGAAGAAGTCCACGTACTCCTCCGCGGAGGCGAACGTCCGGCGCAACCGGTCCAGCGCGGGGCCGAGCGTGGCCGCCAGCGCGGCGTCGGGGTCCGCGCCCTCGGGCAGGGGCAGCGGGAGGCCGCCGTCCACCAGGACGACCCGGTCGAAGTCGCGCCGGGCTCCGGCCAGCACGGCCACGTACGCGCCCATCGAATGGCCGGCCAGCACCGCGTCCGGGCCCGCGCCGACGTGCTCGGCGACGCGCAGGACGTCCTCGGCGTGCCGGGGCAGCCCGTACGGGCCGGGCAGGGAGGCGCTGTGACCGCGTCCGCGCAGGTCCATCGCGATCAGCGACCATTCCTCGGGCAGCCGTCGCCCGACCGCGCCCCAGGCCATCAGCGAGGCGCTGATGCCGTGGACCGCGATGACCTTGCGGGGGCCGGTGCCGAACGTGGCGACGCGGAGCCCGTCCACTTCGTCGAATCTCATAGCCGGATCCTAGGGAGGCCGTCCGGGGCCGGGAATCACCGCCCGTCGGTGCAGGCACGTCGCACGACGGGCGTAAGAGCGTTTTCACCAAAAAATGCGGATAAATTACCCGATATGCGCATCACCGTGATCGAGCACGAGGCCGGCGCCGGGCTCGGCTACCTGGCGGACTGGCTGGGCCTGACCTGCGACGTCGTACGGCCGTACCGGGGCGAGCCGGTGCCGGAGCGGGCCGCCGACGGCCTGATCGTGCTCGGCGGCGCCGCGGCCGCCTGGGAGGACGAGCGCAGCCCCTGGCAACCCGCCACCCGCGCCCTGCTGCGCCGCGCCGTGGCCGAGGGCACGCCCACGCTCGGCATCTGCCTCGGCGCCCAGCTTCTCACCATGGCGCTCGGCGGCACGGTCGAGCGCGGCGGGAACGGCCTGGAGGTGGGGGCGTGCGAGGTGGTCGCGCTGCCCGCCGCCGCCTCCGACCGGCTGCTGGCCGGCGTCCCGGCCCGGGCCACCGCCGTCCAGTACCACCAGGACGCCATGACGCGGCTGCCGCAGGGCGCGGTGCCGCTGATGACCGGCGCCCAGTACCCGAACCAGGCCTACCGCATCGGCGAGCGCGCCTGGGCGGTGCAGTTCCACCCCGAGGCCACCCCGGAGATCTTCACCTCCTGGACGGCGGAGTCGGACCTGGAGGCGGCCGAGGACCTGAACGCCGCCGTCAAGGCCGCCGAGCCCGCCCTGGTCGCGACCTGGCGCCCGGTCGCGCAGGCCTTCGCCCAGGTGATCGAAGCCTCCCGCCCAGCCTGACGGCCCACCTCGGGAGGCGAGGTGCCGACGCGGGTCAGAACCAGCGGTCGCGGCCGAGGCCGTCCGTGGCCGATGACGCGGCCGGCGCGGACCCGGCGGACCGGTCGTGGCGGCGGGTGAGCAGATGGGCGGCCGCGTGCACGGCCCCCACCGTCAGCGGCAGCGCCGCGAGCCCGAACGCGGCCGACCGCCCCGGCGCCGCCACCACCCCCGCCCGCCGCAACCGCCGCCACGCCCACGCCGAGAACGGGATCACCACCAGCGGCGCCGTCGCCACCCCGGGCGTGTACCCCCGCGTGGCGGCCGCCTGCGCCAGGTGGACGACCCCGTGCAGCCCGAACCCGGCCAGCACCGCCTGGAACACCGGACTGCGCCCGCCGCTGCGCGCCCCCAGCGCCGAGGCCCCCGCCACCACGCCGCCCATCAGCCCGATCGCCACGTTCACCCGCGCCTGCGACACCTCCAGCCGCTCCCACGGCACCCCCGGGTACAGCCGCTCCAGCCGGGGACGGGCCCGCCGCGCCCATCCCGCCATGGTCGCCAGCTCCTCGGCGTCGTGCACGGCCCAGGCCGCCAGCAGTCCCCAGGTCACCGCCGCGGGCATCCGGCTCATGTCGTCCCCCTCCTGAAGCAAAACGCAACGCTACGTTGCGTTGTACTCTACGGCTTTCCCGAAGCCACCTGTCAAGATGGGCAGGTGCCCAGGATCGAATCGACCGCCGCACGCCTCGCCAAGCTCGGCTTCGCCGACGGGGCCAGAGCCGCGCAGCTGCTCGACCGCACCCCGGCCGACCTCGACGACCTCCTGGAGTTCCTGGTCGCCGTGGCCGATCCCGACCTGGCCCTGGTCTCGCTGACCCGCCTGGCCGAGCGCGAGCCGGCCGTTCTGACCGCCGTGCGCGAGGACGAGCGGCTCAGGACGCGCCTGTTCGCCGTGCTCGGCGTCAGCGCCGCGCTCGGCGAGCACCTGGTCCGCCACCCCGGGCAGACGGCCCTGCTGGCCGAGCCCCAGCTGGGCGAGGCGCGCGCCGCGCTGCTGCGCGCCGTCGGCGCCGAGCCCGGCGAGCCCGAGCCGCGCGCCGGCGCCCCCGACCCGCTGGTGGCGCTGCGGGTGGCCTACCGGGGCCGGCTCATGCACCTGGCCGCCCGCGACCTGACCGGGCAGGCCACGCTCACGGAGGTCATGGCCGAGCTGTCCGACCTGGCCGGTGCGGCGCTGGAGGCCGCCCTCGCGATCGCCCGCGCCGAGGTCGACGACTCCGAGGCACGCCTGGCGGTCATCGGCATGGGGAAGTGCGGCGCGCGCGAGCTCAACTACATCAGCGACGTAGATGTGATCTTCGTCGCCGAGCCGCGCGAGGGCGCCGACGAGACCAAGGCGCTGCGGTCGGCGACCCGGCTGGCCCAGGCCATGATGCGGGCCTGCACGGCGGCCACCCAGGAGGGCTCGCTGTGGGAGGTCGACGCCGGCCTGCGGCCGGAGGGGCGGTCCGGCCCGCTGGTCCGCACCCTGGCCAGCCACCTGGCCTACTACCGCCGCTGGGCCAAGACCTGGGAGTTCCAGGCGCTGCTCAAGGCCCGTCCGGTGGCGGGCGACCAAGAGCTCGGCGAGTCCTACGTCCAGGCGGTCAACGACCTGGTCTGGACGGCCGCCACCCGCGAGCACTTCGTGGAGGACGTGCAGGCCATGCGCCGCCGCGTCGAGTCGCACGTGCGCGCCGAGGGGGAGCGGCAGCTCAAGCTGGGGCCCGGCGGGCTGCGCGACATCGAGTTCGCCGTCCAGCTCCTGCAGCTCGTGCACGGCAGGCTCGACCCGCTGCTGCGCCGCCGGGCCACCCTCCCGGCCCTGGCCGCCCTCTCCCGCGGCGGCTACGTCGGCCGCGACGACTCGCGCGGGCTCGCCGAGGCGTATTCGTTCCTGCGCCAGGTCGAGCACCTGCTGCAGCTGCACCGGCTGCGGCGGACGCACCTGCTGCCCACCGACGAGGCCGACCTGCGCAGGCTCGGCCGCGCCCTCGGCATGCAGGCCGACCCGGTGGGGGAGTTCACCGCCCGGTGGCGGCGGCACGCCATGGAGGCGCGGCGGCTGCACGAGAAGCTGTTCTACCGGCCGTTGCTCCAGGCGGTGGCCCGGCTGCCGGAGTCGGAGGCGCGGCTGTCCACGGCCGCGGCGGCGGCCCGGCTGGAGGCGCTCGGCTACGTCGATCCCAACGGCGCCCTGCGGCACATCGCCGCGCTGTCCACGGGCGTGTCCAGGCGCGCGGCCATCCAGCGCACGCTGCTGCCCGTCATGCTCGGCTGGTTCGCCGACACGCCCGACCCCGACGCGGCGCTGCTCGGCTTCCGCCAGGTCAGCGACAAGCTCGGCAGCACCCCCTGGTACCTGCGGCTGCTGCGCGACGAGACGGCCGTGGCCGCCCGCATGGCCCGGGTGCTCGGCACCGGCCGCTACGCCACCGGCCTGCTCATGCACGCCCCCGACGCGGTCGCGATGCTCGGCTCCGACGCGGAGCTTGCCGTGCGCCCGCCCGAGTCGCTGCGCGGCGAGGCGTCGGCCGCGGTGTCCCGGCACGCCGGCGACCCGGAGACCGCGGTGGCGGCCGTGCGCGGGCTGCGCCGCAGGGAGCTGTTCCGCACGGCCGTCGCCGACATCTCGGGCCTCCTCGACATCGAGACCGTCGGCACGGCCCTGTCGTCGCTCACCGACGTGACCCTCCAGGCCGCGCTCGACGCCGCGCTGGCCAAGGCCCCCGACGTGACCAGGTTCGCGGTCATCGCCATGGGCCGGCTCGGCGGCATGGAGTGCTCGTACGCCAGCGACGCCGACGTGATGTTCGTGCACGCGCCGCTGCCCGGCGTCGAGGAGCGGGAGGCCACCGACGCCGCCTTCGCCGTGGCCAACGAGCTGCGTCGGCTGCTGTCGCTGCCCGCGCCCGACCCGCCGCTGCTCATCGACCCCGACCTGCGCCCCGAGGGCCGCCAGGGCCCGCTGGTGCGCACGCTGGCCTCCTACCGCGCCTACTACGCCCGCTGGTCGTCGCCGTGGGAGGCGCAGGCGCTGCTGCGCGCCCGCTTCTCGGCCGGTGACGCCGCGCTCGGCGACGCGTTCACCGCCGTCATCGACGAGCTGCGCTACCCGGCCGGCGGGCTGCGCGAGGACGCCGTCAGGGAGATCAGGCGGCTGAAGGCGCGCATGGAGGCCGAGCGGCTGCCGCGCGGCGCCGACCCCGCCCTGCACACCAAGCTCGGCCCCGGCGGCCTGTCGGACGTGGAGTGGGTGGCCCAGCTCCTCCAGCTCTGCCACGCGGGCGAGGTGCCGGCCCTGCGCACCACCCGTACCATCGGGGCGCTGCGCGCGGCGGCGGCCGAGGGGCTGCTGGACCCGGCCGACGAGCGCGTGCTGGCCGAGGCGTGGCGGTTCGCCTCCCGGGTCCGCGACGCGATCATGCTGGTCCGGGGCAGGCCGGGGGACAGCGTGCCGGCCGAGGCGGGGGAGCGCCGGCTCATCGCCCGCACGCTCGGCTACCCGCCCGACGGCTCGGAGGACTTCCTCGACGACTACCGCCGCGTCACCCGCCGCGCCCGCCAGGTCGTCGAGCGCGTCTTCTACGGGGGTTGATCCCGGTCCGCGGCCGGGTGTATCAAGGCGCAGGTGTTATCCGTTTACGTGGACCTGGCCCTCGGCCTGGTGGTGTCGTTCCTGCTGCTCTCACTGCTGGTGAGCGGGGTCAACGAGGCGTTCGTGCGCCTGCTCGCCATCCGCAGCAAGTTCCTGTGGGCCTACCTCAGGGACACCCTCGACGGCGCCGACGCGCAGGGCAGGTCATGGCTGCCCGCCAAGGTGCGCGACGTGTTCGCCGCGCTGCCGTTCTCCCGCGACCCCCGGCCCGTCCACAGCGACCAGCCCTCGCCCGCCGAGCCCGGCACGCTGCCGGCCGCCGAGCCCAAGGCGCAGGACGCCATGGTCAAGCTGCTGTACGAACGCGTCCAGGAGATCGACCACCCGACGAAGGGCCGGACGAGCATCGCGAACATCCCGCCGGGGCGCTTCGCCGTCGCCCTGATGGAGATGGCGGCCGCCGAGCCCGAGGGCGTCGAGGGCTTCCTGGCCAAGCTCAAGGAGATGGGCAGCCCCCTGTACGGCCACCTGCGCGGCGTCTGGGAGACCGCGCAGCGCGACCTCGACCGGTTCAGGCAGGGCGTCGAGACCTGGTTCGACGGCGAGATGGAACGCCTGTCGATGTTGTACAGGCGCTACGTCAAGTGGGTGGTGGCCGTCCTCGGCCTCCTGGTCACGCTGCTGTTCACCATGGACGGCCTGGAGTACGGCAAGACGCTGCTGCGCGACAACGCCTTCCGCGCCTCGGTGACCGCCGTGGCCGAGGCGGGCCCGGCGGCCTACGACGAGCTCAAGGCCCGATGCGGCCAGTCCGACCCGGTGCCGTGCATCACCGAGACGCTCAGCGAGCCCGCGATGGTCCAGATGCTCCAGCACGCGCTGGTCAGCATCGCCATCCCGGCCGAGGGCGACCCCACGCTGCACTGGAACGGCGCCACCTGGTGGAGCCGGCTCACCACCCCCAGCCACTGGCCCGGCTACCTGCTGACGTACGTGGCCCTGCTGTTCGGCGCCCCCTTCTGGTGGGACGTGTTCCGCCGCATCACCGGCATCAAGGCCCGGCGCAAGGACCAGTGAGCAGGCCGCCGGGTCAGGCGCTCATGGCGTACAGCACGTCCCGCAGCGACTCCTCGCGCCCGCGCAGCCAGACCAGGCGCAGGGCCAGCGCGGGCGCCCGGCAGTCGAGCGCGACCAGCGCGCCGGAGGCGAGGTCGGCGCCCAGCGCGAAGTCCGGCAGCAGGGCCTGCCCGAAGCCCTGCCTGGCCCACTCGCGGGCGGTGGCGATGCTGGTCAGCTCCCGGCGCGGCACGTCCGGGCCGAACGCCTGGTCGGCCGCGAGCCGGATCGAGCAGCCGGGCGGGCTCACCAGCAGCGGCTCCCGCTCGCCGTCCGGCGCGGCGACCAGCGACAGCGCGACCTCGCCGACGTCGAGGAAGTCCATGCCGGGCGGCGGGGTGAACCCGAGGCCGCCGATCCGCGGGCCGAGGTCGAGCAGGAGCGCCGCGTCCAGGTCGCCGGAGGCCACCTGGGCCAGCAGGTCCTGCCGCATCAGGGAGCGTACGTCCACGTCCAGGTCGGGACGGCGTTCGGACAGGCGGCGCAGCACGGCGGGCAGCCGGGCGGCGGCCAGCATCTCCAGCGCGCCGACGCGCACCCGGCGGCGCCGGCCGGTGACCGCGCGGCGCACCTCCTCGGCGTGGTCGAGCAGGCCCTGCGCGCGGCCGAGCAGCGCGGCGCCGGCCTCGGTCAGGCGCATGCCCTGGGGCGTGCGCTCGAACAGCGGCACGCCGAGGCTGCCTTCCAGCCTGCGCACCTGCTCCGACACCGACGCCGGGGCCAGGCCGAGCGCGTTCGCCGCGCCGGTGACGGTGCCCGCCCCCGCGACGGCGACGAAGCCCCTCAACTGCCGCAAGTCCATATAAAGCAGCATAAGGTTTTCCCGAATGCCCCGTACGGCGGCGCCTGTTGAGGGGAAAAGCGGCGTTTCAGCAGGCTGTGGGCATGCGAATGTTCGGTTTCTCCCTCGCCTACTTCCTGGTGATCCTCGACACGACCGTGCTGACGATCGCGCTGCCGGACCTGCGCGCCTCCCTCGGCGGCTCGCTGGCCGGGCAGCAGTGGGCGGTCAACGCCTACACCGTCGCCTTCGCCGCGTCGCTGCTCACCGCCGGCGCCGTGGCCGACCGGTTCGGCGCGGCCCGCGTCTTCAAGGCCGGGGTGGCGTTGTTCGGCGCGCTGTCGCTGCTCAGCGCGGCGGCGCCGGACCTCGGGGTGCTGGTCGTGTTGCGCGCGCTGCTCGGCGTGGCCGCGGCGCTGTGCACCGGCGGCTCGCTCGGGCTGCTCGCCGAGCTGTTCCCGGCGCCCGCCGCCCGCGCCCGCGCCACCGGCCTGTGGGCGGCGCTCACCGGCTCGGCGCTCGCCGCCGGCCCCCTGCTCGGCGGCGTCCTGGTCGGGCTGTCCGGCTGGCGCGCGGTGTTCCTGGTCAACGTGCCCTTCGCCGTGGCCAGCCTGCTGATCATGCGGACCGTCGTCTCGCCGCGCGGGTCCCGCCGCATCGACTGGCAGGTCCAGGCCCTGGCCTGCGTGCTGCTCGGCCTGGTCGCCGAGGCCCTCATCGACTCCTCCGCGCCCGCCGCCGGGCTGGCCGTGGCCGTCCTGGTGGCGCTGGTGCTTGTGGAGCGCCGCAGCCACGCCCCCGCCCTGCCCGGCGGCCTGCTCGCCGCCACCTGGCCGGAGCTGCTGGCCGGGACGGTCGCCAACTTCGCCTTCTCCGGCGCGCTGTTCGTGCTCACCCTCCTCCTCCAGGACACCCGCCACCTGACCCCGGTCGCCGCCGGGCTCGCCTTCCTGCCGCTCACCCTGCCCATGACGGTGAACCCGCTGCTCACCGGCCGTCTGGTGGCCCGCTACGGCCCCCGTCCGCCGATCCTGGGCGGTCTCGCCCTCCTCGCGACCGGCCTGGCGGGGGTGGCCTTCACCGACGTGCTCGCGCCCTGGCTGGTGGTCATGGGGTTCGGGTTGTCGTTCGTGTTCCCGGCGCTGATGGCGGGCATGGTGAACGCCGCCCCCGCGGGCACGGCGGGCACCGCGGGCGGCGTGCTGAACGCCTCCCGCCAGGTCGGCGCCACCCTCGGCGTCGCGGTGCTGGGCGTCGTCGGGCGGCCCCTGGTCGCGGCGGCCGTCCTGACGGCGGCGACGTTCGGTTGTTACGCCCTGGCCGCCGCCCGCGCCCGGCACGCCGCGCGGGGACGCCGGGAGCCCGCCGCAGTATCGTGAGGCGCACGAGTCAGACGACCGGCGAGGTGACAGTGCGTTTCCAGCATTCCGCGGACATCTGGCGGGACTTCCCCGACCTGGTGCCCTTCGCGCTCCACGCGACGGGCGTCGACGCCGCCGCCCGCGTCGACGACCAGGTGGCCCGCTACTGCGACCTGGCCGCCCGGCGGGCCGCCCCCGAGAGCGAGCTGCCCGAGATCCAGGCGTGGCGGCGGGCATTCACGCGGATGGGGCTCAAGCCGACGCAGTACCGGTGCGCGTCGGAGTCGTTGCTGCGCCGCTTCAGGAAGGAGGGCGCGCTGCCGCGCCTGCATCCCCTGATCGACCTGTGCAACGCGGTCTCGGTCGCCTTCGCCGTGCCGGTGGCGGTGTTCGACGTCTCCCGCGTCTCCGGCTTCCTCGAGGTGCGGTACGCCTCGGGCGAGGAGACGTACCTGACCTTCTCCGGCGAGACGGAGCACCCGGCCGCCGGAGAAGTGATCTTCGCCGACGCCGGCGACCGGGCGCACGCGCGCCGCTGGACCAACCGGCAGAGCGGCCTGTCGGCGGTCCGCGACACCACCACCGACGTGCTCATCGTGGCCGAGGCCCTGCACGAGACGGCCCGCGCCGACGTCGAACGCCTGGCCACGGCCCTCTACGACGAGCTGACCGCCCTGTGGCCGGTGTCGCCGAAGTCGGAGATCCTCACCGCGTCGTCGCCCCGCTTCGACTTCTGACCACGGGGCGGCCCCCGCTCACGGCTCAGCAGGGCGTGAAGTAGACCTTCTGGGTGCCCGACAGGACGCCCCACTCGCCGGCGGGCTGGCCGCAGCCGAACCAGCGCTGGCCGACGAGCTGATCGCCGTTGAAGTAGGCGAAGACGACGAGGAGGTCGCCGCCGGGCGGCGGCGGGGGGATGGCGTGAGCCGGAGTCGAGACGAGACACAGAGCGCCCGCGGTCAGTACCGCGGCTAACACCCCTCGCCTGAGCTTCATGAAGGTCCTCCAGATCCCTCGGGCGCGATCGGCGGGACGCCGGCCGCGCGATCTGGGATCACCGTAACCGCGTTCCGCCCCACCCGCCAGATCATTCCTCTGGTGCTTCACGACCCCATCCGCGTCCGGCGAGAACGCCTGACGGCGCGGCAGGCCCGGCTCACTTCCTGGTCCAGCCGCCCATGATCTTGCCCACGGCCGCCACGACCATTCCTGCGGCGAGAACCGCGAATCCCTGCATGGCCATCGGCGGCGGCCATCCTTTGGCGGCCAGTTCGGTGATGGTCATCTCCCCGCTCGACAGGGGAAAGGCGGGGGAGACGAACAGATAGATGCCGATGAAGCAGATGACCACTCCCGCTATCTCCACCAGCTTCGACAGCCCTCCGGCGAAGGACCCGCCGGATCCGCGGGCGGGCCCGGTCCGGCGGGCGGCGGCGCTGCCGCCGCCGTTTCTCCGCCGCGCGCGGTCGCGGCGTTTCTCGGACTCCTTGACGAGCTGGCCGACCACCGTGACGATCGCGCCGACGAAAAGCCCGATGAACGCGTTGGGAAAGACGTCATGGGACGAACGGCCGCCGCCGAGGGCGCTATTGATCATGCTGAATCCGACGCTGCCGACGCCGATCAGCAAGCCGGCGCCGTAGATGAAGCCGCCGACGCTGCGCAGCGAGCCACGGGGGATGTCCTCGTCGTGCTCGTCCAGCAGGTCCCGTACGACGTCGCCGATGGCGTCGGCGTCCGCGCCGCGGACCACCGTCGAGTTGATGACCACCTCCCCGCCCTGCTCCAGGTACACGGTGGTGTCTCCGAAGAGGACGACGTTCCTGTCGGACGAGCGCATCGACTTCTTCAAATAGTCGATGTCCCGGTCGTCGTGGGTCCCGTCGGCGATCTTGCGGAGAATGGCAACAATGACATCGTCGCTATGTGACACAGATCCTCGCAGCGAACTCCATCGTCTTTCGCGTCGTTCCTGATTACTTCTTGTAGTTCTCGATGTGAATCCGGGACGGCGCTTCGTTGTAGATGTTGTTCGGGCCGTTCAGGTTCACCGTGCGATTCCCGGGCGAGGAGCGTTCCTTCGTTTTCCCGGCAGGCGGGGGCGGGTCGAGTTCGCCGGGAGGCGCCGAATCCCGGCGCATTTCCAGAAGGCCCGGAACGGCCAGCGCCAGGCCGGCCAGGGCGATGAACAGCGCCAGCACAGTGGCGATCTTCTCGGCCCGCTCAAGGCCGACCACGGCGAAGTAGACGGCCAGAGCGGCCATCGCGCCGACGGTGACGACGCCCCCCGCCCACATAAGCTTCCGTCGTGACATGGCGACAGTATCCAGGCATCGCATGATCATTGATAGGCGGGAGGGGAAAGGTAGCATTTGTCTCCCGCCCGAGCGGCCCGACTTTGTCAGGAAATGTCGTGAGGTGAGCATTTTGCGTTTATCGCCGCGCGAAACGCGGACGGCCCCTTCGCCTTAGGGCCGCCGCAGCGCTTCTGCGGCACGGAGAAGCGCTGCGGATACGCCGTGTGGCAGTCGTCACCGGGCGCGGGTCGGGCAGGGGTGGGGGACGTGGCGGTTGGGGCAGCAGATCATGCCGACCGTGGCGAACCGGCCGCCGTGCAGCCATTCGCCCCACTGCACGTCCACCCCTCGGGAGATGGCGTCGCGGGCGGTGCCGAGCCGGTCGTCCAGCGGGACGCGATCGGGGTGGAGGAGCAGGCCGGAGACGACGTGGTACTGGTCGGCCAGCCATTTGACGGCGGCGGTGACGTCGTCGAACGTGCCCGCGACGCGAGCGGACGGCTTGGCCAGCCAGTCGCCGGTGCGCATGGGCGGCAGCGGCGAGGTGGGGAAATCGGGGGAGGAGGGCCGCCGCCCGGCCTCGTCGCCGCGTTCGACCCCAGAGCCGGTCCACTGGTAGGCGTGCCAATGCATGCTGCTCCGTAGAGTGGTCTTCAGGGGGTGGCCCCTGCTTGTTTCGGTCAGGCAGGGACCACCCCTGTCATCGGATGGTTCAGATGGTGGTCATGCCGGCGGCGTGAAGCTCGTTCCGGGTGAAGCGGAGCGTCCCGGCGTTCGGGTTCTTCGAGTCACGCAGGGCGAACACGTCCTCGACGCCCGGGATCGGGGCGATCTCGACGCACGACTCACCGTCCTCGTTCTGCTGGTTGCCGCCGCACCGGCGGCTGAACTCCAGCTCGCCGAGCGGGAGCGCGTACAAATCCATGTGTGTTTCTCCTTTCGGCCCCGGCAGGTACCGGGGCGTCGGTGGCCCGTGCGCCGGTTCGGCGCTACGGTCACCCGGCCCGCCGCTCGATCGACGGCCGGCCGGGCTGCTCGGGGACTTCCAGGAGAGGGCCGGGTTCGGCGGGCTCTCCTCTCCGCCCGTGGGGGTGGCGGTGTTCGGTCACGAGCTCGATGTAGGCCGCCAGGGCGTGAGCGTGGACGCCGCGCGCGGTCTCCTCGTAGCCACCGCGGCCGTCCTGACGGAGCACGAAGTATTGGCCCCCGAGGCTGGCCAATTCGTAGGCGCCACAGCATGACGTGTGCCAGATACGGACCGTTCCGCCTCCGGCGGCCCGCTGCGGTTCCCACACCCGGGACGAAGCGATATGTTTACTCGGCCGTGGCGCTCGGCCGATTCGTTCCGTCACCTGCTCTCTCCCCGCGACCGTTCACCGGAGCGGGCCGAGCAGGATCAGGACGGTGTGCGGGGCCGGCAGGGACGTGGAAACGCTGGTCCATCTGGACGTGAGCAAGCACGCGTCCTGTGTCGATCGGATGCGACCTTTGCCCGAGCAGGCCGCAGTGGGACCTCGATGGGCTCGCGGCCTGCCGGCCGCGAGTGGACGTGCCTGCGTTCGCGGATGACGACGTGCGCAGGGCGGCGGATGCCGGCGCGTTGCCCGCGCTGGTCCGGCCATATCTCGTCTGGTCACCGGAACCTGTTGAAGGCAGCCGAGCGGGTGGGGGCGCCGGGAGGGCCTCGGCCACCGCCACCGGACGGCTCTACGCTTCCGCATGGGGCAGAACCTCTATTCCTGATCAAGGCCCTGGAACTTCCGCCGGAGTTCGCGAGCGGTGGGCCGGGGCCGCCTTTTGTCGTGAGGGCGCTGGTAGAAGCAGCTCACAGGAGTAGCGTTGTCAGGACCGTCAGTAATGGCTAGGGGTTGCTTGTCCGCCGGGTGTCCGGAGCAGTTCCGGACACCCGGCGGACACTCGGCGATGCGATGGGGAGCACCTCATGGACGCAGAACTGTTCGACGGGGCACTTCGGCGTCTACGCCTGGACGCGGGCATGTCCGTCCGTGATCTTGCCCGGCTGTCCAACTGCAGCAAGAGCTACATCTCCGATCTCGAACACGGACGGAGCACACCCAGCCTGGCGGTCGCCACCGCACTGGACAAAGCACTCGCGGCAGGCGGCGAACTGGTGGCCCTCGCACCGCCCGCCGCGATGTGGCGCCTGCCCCAGGGCGCGACTGACGACCAGGAGCGCTTCGTACTGACCGCCCACCTCCCCGCTCGCCTCGACCTGGTCGCTGTGGCCCACCTACGGCTCCAGGTCCACCAGCTCGATGACCGGTACGTCTGCGAACCATCGACCGCGCTCTTGGCCGATGCTGGGCAGTACCTCGCCCAGGTTCGCTTCCTGAGCGCGCACAGCCTCAATGGGCGCGTCCGGCGCGAACTGTCCGTCGTGGAAGCTGAAGCCGCCACTCTCATGGGCCAACTCGTCTGGGACGCCTCTCAGCGACGTGACCATGCGACGGCCCACCTATACCTCGACCAGGCGCTGCGAGCCGCACGTCAGTGCTGTGATCCGGTAGCAGAAGGGCTCGCCTTGCTGCGCAAGACGATCGTGGTCCTGTACGGCGAGCAAAGCCCGCGTACCGCGCTCACTCTTGCCCAGCAGACTGCGGAGATCACCATGCACGCCAGTGAGGTACTGCGCGGCTTGGCCCTGCTGCATTTGGCTGAGGCACATGCCATGTTGAGCGCACGAGCCGCATGTGAAGCGGCGCTCGCCGAAGCCGATACCTGCTTCGGCCGGGTAGATGACGCCGATGCTGCGATCGACCTCTTCTCGTCCAGTCAGTTCAGTCGAATGGCCGGCTCGTGCTATCTGTTCTTGAAGGATCACCGGCGTGCACGGTCATTGCTCGAACGTACGGCGCTGGCATTGGATGACCAGTCCAAGGCGCGCGCGATTGTGCTGGGCAATCTGGCGTTGGCCGCGATTCGGCAAGGCGACCTGGATGTTGCGGCGGCAAGGTTGCACCAAGCCATAGACGTGATCGAGGTCAATTGGGGCGGCGGTGGCCTGAACATCGTTTTCAGGGCCAGTCGCGATTTGCGTTCCTGGCCGGACGTTCCAGCGGTGCAGGACGTGCAGGACAGGCTCTTGAGTCTCATGACCATGGGGTAGGGACGACGTGGCTGGCATTGACCAGGCGAAGCAGGCTGTACGCGAACGGGTGTGGGCGCTCCTTGAGCAGTATGGAGCGGCCGGGGCTGGAGCACGCGGCTACATCCCGAACTTCAGGGGTGCTGACGAGGCCGCCGAGCGGTTGACGGCGCTTTCGTCATGGCAGCGTGGCCGGGTTGTGAAGGCTGTACCAGACCGAGCGCAGCTTCCCGTGAGGGTGCGTGCCCTCAAAGCAGGCAAGATCGTTTACATGGCTGTGCCGAGACTGGCCACGGTGCCGCCGTTCTACCTCCTCGACCCGCACGATCTATCCATGCCGGCCGAGGAGGCCGCTGACCGAGCTGTCGCAGCCCGTGTAGCCCGAAAGGTCGGTGTGGAGGAGATGAGACCAGTCGACCTCGTGGTGTGCGGCAGCGTGGCCGTGAACCGGGCCGGAGTACGCCTGGGTAAGGGTGCGGGTTACTCCGATATCGAGGTCGCATTGCTGGCCGAGGCGGGCCTGCTGACGAGCAAGACCACCATCGTGACCACTGTTCACGAGCTCCAAGTGCTCGAAGAGGACTTGCCTGAGGATGAGCATGATTTTCGTGCGGATTTCATCGTCACGCCTGAGCGGGTCATCGAATGCGGCTCACCGAAGCGACCAACGGGCCTGTCATGGGAACGCTTGAGCCCTGAGAAGATCGCCGCTATTCCTTTTTTGGCGGAGCGAGTGTGGCGTCGTAATGGCTAGGGGTTAGCGGGACGGTCGCGGAACCCTTGGTCGCAGCTGATCGACCGTACATCGTGTGCCGTGATTCTCGCGGCACATCGGGAACGGCCCGGCATCGTCACTCGATGCCGGGCCGTTCCCGTTCGGTCTCGCGTAAGGACGAGAACGTTTTCCCCCGGGTCAACGCCCGTCCTCAGAAAGATTGTCGAGGCCGGAGAAACCCGTCTTTAGACGTCGTAATACAACTCGAACTCGTGCGGGTGCGGCCGCAGGCGGATCGGGTCTACCTCGTTCTCCCGCTTGTACGACACCCACGTCTCGATCAGGTCGGGCGTGAACACGCCGCCTTCGAGCAGGTAGTCGTGGTCGGCCTCCAGCGCGTCGAGCACCTCGGGCAGCGAGCCGGGCACCTGCGGCACCTGGCGGGCCTCCTCCGGCGGCAGCTCGTAGAGGTCCTTGTCGACCGGCTCCGGCGGCTCGATCTTGTTGCGGATGCCGTCGATCCCCGCCATCAGCATCGCCGAGAAGGCGAAGTACGGGTTGCACGACGGGTCGGGCACGCGGAACTCGATGCGCTTGGCCTTCGGGTTGGACCCCGTGATCGGGATGCGCACGCAGGCCGAGCGGTTGCGCTGGGAGTAGACCAGGTTGACCGGGGCCTCGTAGCCCGGGACCAGGCGGTGGTAGGAGTTGACCGTCGGGTTGGTGAAGGCCAGCAGCGACGGCGCGTGCCGCAGCAGGCCGCCGATGTAGTAGCGGGCGGTGTCGGACAGGCCCGCGTAGCCGACCTCGTCGTAGAACAGCGGCGAGCCGTCCTTCCACAACGACTGGTGGCAGTGCATGCCGGAGCCGTTGTCACCGAAGATCGGCTTGGGCATGAACGTGACGGTGTGGCCGTACTCCAGGGCGGTGCTCTTGATGACGTACTTGTAGAGCATCAGGTTGTCGGCCGTCTTGAGCAGCGTGCCGAACCTGAAGTCGATCTCCGCCTGGCCCGCCGTGCCGACCTCGTGGTGCTGCATCTCGACGTCGATGCCGCACTCGATGAGGTTGCGCACCATCTCCGAGCGCAGGTCGGTGAAGTGGTCCATCGGCGGGACCGGGAAGTAGCCGCCCTTGTAGCGCGGCTTGTAGCCCAGGTTGCCGCCCTCGGCCCGCTTGCCGGTGTTCCAGGCGCCCTCGATGGAGTCGATGTAGTAGTAGCCGGCGTTGGCCTTCGTCTCGAAGCGCACGTCGTCGAAGATGTAGAACTCGGCCTCGGGGCCGAAGTAGGCCGTGTCGGCGATGCCGGTGCCCTTGAGGTACTCCTCGGCCTTGCGCGCCACGTTGCGCGGGTCGCGGCTGTAGGCCTCGCCGGTCAGCGGGTCGTGCACGAAGAAGTTCAGGTTGAGCGTCTTGTGCTGGCGGAACGGGTCGAGCACCGCGCTGGACGGGTCGGGCAGCAGCAGCATGTCCGACTCGTGGATCGCCTGGAAGCCGCGGATGGACGAGCCGTCGAACATGAGCCCGTCGGTGAAGACGTTCGCGCCGAAGTTCTCGACCGGGAAGGTGAAGTGGTGCGTCGTCCCCGGCAGGTCGGTGAACCTGACATCGACGAACTGCACCCCTTCGTCACTGATGAACTTCAGGACGTCGTCGGCGGAGTTGAACACTCTCGAACCTCCCTGAGGGACTGGCCATCGTGCCGACGCTAAGTCGCGGCCGTTTCCGTACGGTGTCTCGATTGTTTCGCATGTGTTACGCAGGGTCACGTCCCTTGGGACGTGTCGCAGCCTCCGTCGAAATCCGGCCGGACGTCCAGGTCGTAGGGGTCGGTGGCCGGGCCCGTCGGCGCGACGGAACCGGGCGGGTCGTCCTCGTAGACGGGGTGGACGAACCCGTCGTCGATGTCGCAGTCGGCCGGGGTGCTGCTCATGCCCCAGTCCACGTACACGGCGGGCTTGCCGTCCGAGCGGTGGAGCTGCACCTCGCCGGTGAGCTGCGAGACCAGCCGCATGGTGGTGGCCGGCACGCCGGGGCGGCGCACGGCGTAGACGGCCAGGTAGTTCACCTCGACCTTGACACCGTGCAGCCCGTCCTCCCGGAAGGTGCCGAGGCGGGCGGTGCCGTGGATCTTGACCACGTCGGTGGCGAGCTCGGCGCTGCCGGGGGCGAAGCTGTTGACCATCTGGCGGCTGTCGTACTTCTTGCCGCCCAGCTCTTTGTAGAACTCCTCGCGCTGGTCGGCGTCGAGCAGCCCGGCGAACGCCTTGGGCCTGCCGCCCAGCAGCGTCTCGCGGTCGAGCAGGGCCGCCGCCAGCAGGGCGCGGGTGCGCTCCAGGCCCTTGGCCACCTCCGCCTTCGACAGGCCGCCCAGCGCCTTCGCCGCCGGCATCACGAGGCCCGCGGCGCCGTCGGCGTAGTGCTCGGCGGGCGAGCCGGCGAAGGGGTCGTCCGCGTCGACGCGGGTCGCGGGCAGGGACAGGGCCTCCAGGCCGGGGTTCCCGCCGAGCAGGTCGGGGCGGTAGGTGACCACGACCCCGGCGGCGCCCACGATCGCGCACAGCGCGATCAGCGCCACCGACATGCGCCCGAGCCGGCGCGAGCCGCGCTCGGCCGGCACGTGGCCGGCGGGTAAGCGGTCCCGCCGCGGCGGGCGAGGCGCGCGTTGCCGCGTGACGCCTTCCCTGGCCCCCTTGGCGGCGGACGAGCGCATCCTGCGGCGCTCGCCCTCGTCGAACTGCGCGATCACCTCGTTGAAGCGCGCGTCAAGGTCATCCCCGTGTGGCATGGCGACCATGATGGCGACGGCAGAGCGCGGTTGGGTCACGATGCCGACCGCCCAGGGGGCCGGATACCGTTGACGGCATGAGCAGCAACGAGCCTCGGTGGACGCAGACCTGGCTGGGCGGCATCCGGTCGGCCGGGATCGACCTCGGATACCCGGGTGAGCGTCTCGGGCTGCCCGAGGAGGGCAGCGGATCGGTCGCCGGGTGGGGGCGCAGGATCGCCGCGCTCGTGATCGACTGGATGATCTGCACCTGGGTCGTCGTGCAGCTGCTGCTCAGGATGAACCCGGCCGAGTCCCCGTGGGCGCCGGTGCTGGTGTTCGCGCTCCAGTACCTGCTGCTCGTCGGCTTCATGGGCCAGACGTTCGGCCACCGGCTGGCCGGCGTCCGCGTCGCCGCCATGGACGGCGGCGCCCCGCGCCTGCTGCCCGTGCTGGTGCGCACCGTCCTGCTCGGCCTGGCCCTGCCGGCCCTGATCTGGGACCGTGACCACCGCGGGGTGCACGACCGGGTGTCCAACACCGTGGTCGTCCGGATGTGACGACCGGCCGGGCCGGGGCGGGCCGGTGGTTCGGCCCGCTCATGGTGGCGGCGGTGTGCGTGCAGGCGGCGACGTTCGCGGCCCGTCCTATGGTCAGCTACCGGGCCATCGAGATCGGCGCGGGCAACCTCGGCATCGGGCTCATCACCGCCGGGTTCTCGGTGCTCCCGCTCTTCGCGGCCGTCTCCGTGGGCCGCTGGGTGGACGCCTCCGGCGAGCGCGGCGCGGCTCTGCTGGGCGCCGCGCTGATCACCGGCAGCGCCCTGGCCCTGGCCGTGGCCCGCTCGTTGTGGGCGCTGGTGCTGCTCAACGCGCTGTTCGGGCTCGGGCATCTGCTGTCCGTCGTCGCCCAGCAGGCCGTCATCGCCAACCGGGTGGCCGCCGGGGGCCACGACCGGGCCTACGCGCGCTTCACCGTGTTCACCTCGCTCGGCCAGCTCGCCGGGCCGTCCGCCGCGGCCCTCGTCGCGGGCGGCACGATCGCCGCCGGCGGCGGCCCCGGCAGTGCGACCGGCGTCGGGCCCGCCCTCGTCGTGGCGGCCGGGTTCGGGCTGGTGGCGGGGCTGGCGAGCCTGTGGGCCGACGGGCCGGGCCCGGCGCGCGAGCGGGCCGCCGTCCGGCGTTTTCCGCTGCGCGGCACGCTCGGCCAGGAGGGCATGTGGCAGGCCCTCGTCACCAGCCTGGCCACCGTGTCCACGATCGACATGGTGCTGGCGTACCTGCCGGCCTGGGGGCAGAGCCGCGGCGCAGGGGTGGTCGCGGTCGGCGCGCTGCTGGCGCTGCGGGCCGCCACCACCATGGCGAGCAGGCTCGCCATGGAACGCCTGGTCCTGCGGTACGGCCGCCGCGCCGTCCTGGTGACCAGCACCGTCGCCGCCGCGGTCACCGTCGCCGCGCTGCCGCTGTGCGGGACGGCCGCCGCGGTGCCGGTCGTCGCGCTGATGGGGTTCGCGCTGGGGCTGGGCCAGCCGCTGACGCTGTCCTGGGTAGCCGGTCGCGCGCGGGCCGGCGAGCGCGGCACGGCGCTCGCGCTGCGCCTGACCGGCAACCGGCTGGGTCAGGTGCTGGTGCCGGCCCTGGCGGGCGTGGTGGCGGGCGCGACCGGCGTGCTCGGCGTCTTCGCGCTCAGCGCCGCCATGCTGGCCGCCACCGCCGGCCTGGCGGCCCGCGCGCCGATGAGCACTGCGGAGTAAAGAAACCGTACCGGGTTTGAATTCTTACTCGGTACGGTTATCGTTGAGCCATGATGGCGGGGCTCAGGGAGCGCAAGAAGGAGCAGACGCGGCGGCGCATCGCGGAGACGGCTCTGCGGTTGTTCGCCGAGCGCGGCTTCGACGCGGTGACGGTCAACGAGATCGCCGAGGCGGCCGGGGTCGCCAAGGTCACGCTGTTCGCGTACTTCCCCAGCAAGGAGTGCCTGGCTCTCGACGGCGTCACGGAGGACACGGCCGCGATCGTGGCGGGCCGGGCGCCGGGCCGCTCGCCGCTGGGCGCGCTGCGCGAGCACTACCGGACGATGGCCGCCCAGGGCGCGCGGGAGGTGGACGTGGAGGGGCTGCTGACCCGCGTCCGGGTGATCGCGGCCACCCCGGCGCTGCTGGCGGCCGTCCAGCAGACCCACGCGGGGGAGCGGCACGCGCTGGCCGCGGCGCTGGCCGAGGACCTGGGCGCGCCCGCGGGCGACCTGACCGCCCAGCTCATGGCGGCCCAGATCACCGCCGCGGTCACCACGCTGCAGGAGACGTTCTTCCACCGGCTCGCCTCGGGGGCCGCGCTGGAGGAGGCGGGCCGGCTGCTGGCGGACGACGTCGAGACGGCCTTCGATCTCCTCGAAAACGGCTTTTCATCCATAAAAGGGGAAAAAGAGTGAAAAAAGGGATTAACTACGACACTGGGTTTCTGAACGGCCCGCAGCTCAGCCGCCGGACCTTCGATCCCGACGTCGTCGCCCGCGAGATGCGGGTGATCGCCGACGAGCTCCACTGCACGGCCGTCCGCGTCTCCGGCGGCGATCCCGACCGGCTCTCCGTCGCGGCCGAGCGGGCCGCCGCGGCCGGTCTGGAGGTGTGGTTCGCGCCCTTCCCCGTGGACGCCACCCCCGAGCAGGCCGTCGCCCTCTACGCCGACTGCGCCGCCCGCGCCGAGTCCCTGCGCCGCACCGGCGCCGAGGTGGTGCTGGTCGCCGGGTGCGAGACCAGCGCGTTCTGCCACGGCTTCATCCCCGGCGCCAGCTACGGCGAGCGCCTGGCGGCCATGACGACCGCCGACCTCGCCTGGTGGCAGACGACGGCCGCCGACGTCGCGCCCCGCTTCAACGCCTTCCTGGCCGAGGCCGCCGCGGCGGTCCGGGCCCGGTTCGGCGGACGGCTCACGTACGCGTCGGGCCCCTGGGAGTTCGTCGACTGGACGCCCTTCGACATCGTCGGCGTCGACGCCTACCGCGCCGCCTACAACGCCGCGGACTTCCCGGCGGAGCTGCGCGCCCACTTCGCCCACGGCAAGCCGGTGGCCGCCACCGAGTTCGGCACCTGCGCCTACAAGGGCGCGGGGGAGCGGGGCGGCTCGGCGTACCTGGTGCCCGAGGGGGCCGTGCCCGACGAGGGGGAGCAGGTCCGCTACTTCGAGGAGCTGCTCGACGTCTTCGAGGTCGAGGGCCTGGCGGCCGCGTTCTGGTTCACCTTCGCCGCCTACAACCGGCGCGGCGCCGACGACCTCGGCTCCTACGGCGTGGTCAGGATGCTCGACGAGACCCGCTGGGAGCCCAAGGAGGTCTTCGCCGCGCTCGCGGCTAGGTATTCGCGCAGGTGAAGATGGCCGTGCCGGGGATGTGCCGGCCGCGCAGCGGGCTCCAGCCGCCCCACGCCCGCTCGTGCCCCCGCGGCCACTCCGGCTCCAGCAGGCCGGTGAGGGTCAGCCCGGAGGCGGCCAGCAGGCCGATCCAGTCGCCCATCGTGCGGTGGTGCTCGACGTAGGTGGGGGTGCCGTCGTCGTCCCGCTCGACGTAGGGCGAGCGGTCGAAGTAGGAGCGGTCGGAGGTGAGCCCGCGCGGGCCGGGATCGTCGGGGAAGGCCCACCGGATCGGGTGGCTCACCGAGAACACGAACCGGCCGCCCGGCCGCAGCACCCTGCGCACCTCGCGGAAGACCGCCAGCGGGTCGGCCACGAACGGCAGCGCCCCGTACGCCGAGCACGCCAGGTCGAAGGCGCCGGAGGCGAACGGCAGCGACTCGGCGTCGGCCTGCGCCACGGGCACGCGCAGGCCGGTGTCGAGGTCGATGCGCTGGGAGTGGCGCAACTGCCGGTGGGAGATGTCGAAGGCGGCCACCCGCGCCCCCTGCGTCACCAGCCACCGCGCGCACTGCGCCGCGCCGCAGCCGATCTCCAGCACGCGCCGGCCGCGCACCTCGCCCAGCAGGTGCGCCTCGGCCTCGTCGACGCCCTCGGGGCACCAGACGAAACCGGTGTCCCCCAGGAAGCCGCCGTGCTCGACCTGGTAGTCGTCGGCGTTGCCGTCCCACCAGTGGCGGTTGGCCCGCGAGGAGACCGACAGCACTAGCGCATCTTCGGGCCGCGCGGCATGCGGGCCCCCTTGGGCATCGGGCCCTTCGGCATCGGCAGGTTCTTCGGCAGCGAGCGCAGCCGGTCCTTGACCTCGTTGACCGAGGGCTTCTTCAGGTTGCGCGGCAGCTTCATGATGTGCCGCTGCAGCTTGGCGATCGGCACCTGGCCCTCGCCGTCGCCGCACTGGATGTCGTAGATCTCGACGCCCAGCACCACGCGCGCGACCCGCTTCTTCTCGGCGGCGAGCATCTTGGCCACCCGGTTGCCCGGCCCCTCCGAGACCAGCACGACCCCCGGGAAGCCGACGACGAGGTGGACCAGGTCCTGGTCACGGTTGACGGCGATGGCCGGGGTGACCTGCCAGTTGCCCCGCATGCCCTGCAGGACCGCGGCGGCGGCGCCGGTCTGGCCGTGCAGGATCGAGTACTGGGCCTTCTGGGCGAGCTGGCCGAAGACGACCAGCCCGACAGTGAGCGCGGCCAGGACGCCGATGAACACCGAATACCACAGGTAGTCCGTGACCAGGCCGATCACGACGACCACAGCCAGCGTGCCCACCGCCGAGAGGAAGACGATCGGCATCCCCTTGGGGTTGGCCTGCTTGATGATCTGCGCGATCATGCGGAGCTGCTTGATGCGCCCCGGCTTCTCTGGATCCTCGGACTTTGCCATGCTCAGAAGGATACAAACCAACTGGTGCACTATGGAAAACGCGACCGGCCTTTGTCGCTAGATCTTCACCGTGATCGACAGCCTCGGGTCCGCGACGTGGTGCGACGCCTGGAGCGTGTACTCGCCCTCGACCGTGCGCCAGCCGTCCTCCCACACCTGGAAGGCGCTGTCGGGCAGGAAGACGGTCGTGATCACGGTCTCGCCCGGCCCGGCCTCGACCACGTCGAACCCGGCCAGGCGGCGGTCGGCGCCCCGGCAGAGGTAGATCTGCACGACCTCGCGGCCGAAGCGGTCGCCGGTGTTGGTCAGCGCGACGGTCACGGTGGAGCCCTCGGCGGCGATGGAGTCGTAGCTCCACGTCGTGTAGCCGAGGCCGTGGCCGAACCAGAAGGCCGGAACCCGCCCCGACCGCTCCCAGGCCCGGTACCCGATGTACGGGCCCTCGTCGTAGGCCACAGCGCCGTCCACGGGGGTGACGTCCGTGACGGGGGCGTCCGCGAGCGTGGCGGGCCAGGTGGTGGGCAGGCGGCCGCCCGGCTCGGCGCGGCCCGACAGCACGTCGGCCAGCGCGGCCCCGGCCTCCTGCCCGGGGAACCAGGTCAGCAGCACGGCCGCGACCTCGTCCGCCCACGGCATCTCCACCGGCGAGCCCGCGTTGACCACCACCACCGTGCGCGGGTTGGCGGCGGCCACGGCGCGGATCAGCTCGTCCTGGCGGCCGGGGAGCGCGAGGGTCTCGCGGTCGAAGCCCTCGCTCTCCACCTCCGGCGTGGTCGAGGCCACCACCACCGCCACGTCGCTGTCCGCGGCCACCCGCACGGCCTCGGCGATCAGCTCGTCCGGCCCCGGCGCCGGGTCGGCGTGGCCCAGCGTGTACGCCACGAACGCCATGCCCCCGAAGGCCCCCGCCGGATGCGTCACGCTCAGCTCGTACGGCTCCCCCGCGGTCATCTCGACGGCGAAGCGCCGCTCCGGCGGCGACAGGAACGCGGCCGCCGGATCGCCCCCTTCCGGCTCGATCGCCGCGTCGAGCACGGTCTCGCCGTTCACCGTGACGGTGAAGGCGCCCACGCCCGCCACCGACAGCTCGTGCCGTCCCGACGTGGCCGGCGTGTACGCCGCCCGCAGCCGCACGGCCCCGAGCCGCTCGCCGTCCACGTCCGGCGGCAACTGGCCGACCCAGCGCGCCTCGGCCGCCGCCAGCGGGTGCTCGGCCAGCAGGCCGCCCGCCGCGTCGAGGAACTGCGCCACGACCGGGCAGGCCAGCGGCGCCAGGCGGATCCGCGGGTCGGTCCCGACGGCGTGCCGGACCTCGACGCCCTCCAGCGCGCCCAGCCCGGCCAGCGGCGAGACGATCCGGTCGGGGAAGACCTGGGCGCTGCCGCCGCCCATGACCCGGGCCTCGCCGGCGGCCGAGCCGATGAGCGCGAGCGTGCGCACGTCCCGCAGCGGCAGCACGCCGTCGTTGGTGAGCAGGGTGAACCCGCGCGCGGCCACCTCGCGGGCCAGCGCGGGTCCGTCGATGGGGCCGTCGACGACGCCGGGTGAGGGCCGGTCGCCGCCGCCCAGCGCACCCGTGCGCCGGGCCAGCCGCAGGACGCGCCGGACCTTGTCGTCGATCACCGACTCGGGCACCCGCCCCTCCCGGACGGCGGCCTCCAGCCTGTCCCCCCACGGGCCGAACGGGCCGGGCATGGCCACGTCGGTGCCGCCGAGGGCGGCGGCCTCGGTGCTGCGCACGGCCGTCCAGTCGGACACGACGAGCCCGTCGAACCCCCACTCGTCCTTCAGCACGCCGTTGACCAGGGCGGAGTGCTCGGTCATGGTCGTGCCGTTCACCGAGTTGTAGGCCGTCATCAGCCCCCACGCGCCGGCCCGCACCACCCGCTCGAACGGCCGCAGGTACACCTCGCGCAGCGTCTTCTCGTCGACCCGCACGTCCACGGTGAAGCGGTCGGTCTCGAAGTCGTTGGCCACGAAGTGCTTGGGCGTGGTGGCCACGCCGCCCTCCTGCACGCCCTCGACGTAGGCCGCGCCGATCTCGCCGGTCAGGTACGGGTCCTCCGAGAAGCACTCGAAGTGCCGGCCGCCGAGCGGGGAGCGGTGCAGGTTGATCGTGGGCGCGAGCAGCACGTGCACGCCCTTGCGCCGGGCCTCCTGGGCCAGCAGCGCGCCGGCCCGCCGGACGAGCTCCACGTCCCAGGTGGCCGCGAGCGCGGTCGGGCTGGGCAGCGCGATCGACGGGTCGGCGGAGGTCCACTGCTCGCCGCGGACGCCGATCGGGCCGTCGCTCATCACGAGCCGGTCGAGCCCGATCTCGGGGATCGGCGGAAGGGACCACATGCCGGCCCCGGTGAGCAGGCGGATCTTGGTGGCGAGGTCGAGCCGGGCGATCAGTTCGTCGAGTTCCACGGCATCAGTGTTCACCAGAAAACCGAGCACTCGATAGGTTTGTGACCTTTACGTTACGCAAAGCCTCTCACCGGGCGAAGAACTCCAGCAACTCGGGCACCAGCGCCTCCGGCGTCACGGCGTGGGACTGCTCCTCCAGCACCCGGTGCCGCGCCCCCGGCACGCCCGCCGCGACCGCCCGCGCCGCGCCCGCCATCCACCGGGGGCTGCGCTCCCCGCTCAGCACCAGCAGCGGCTGTGCGATCGCGGCCAGCGTGGCGGCCGGCAGCCGGTTGCCCGGCCCGAGGACGGCGGCCTCGTAGGCCAGCGTGCGGGCCACGCCCTTCAGGTGCGCCCACGACGCGTCGGCCCGCATCGCGGCCACGGCCTCGGCCGGCACCTCGGCCGCCTCCACCATGAACCGCTCGACCGCCTTCTCCCAGCGGCCGGCGTCGACCAGCGCGTCGAGCTGCGCGGCGAAGTCGTCCGGCAGCGGGGGAGCGTCGGCGTCCACGTGGTACGGCGGCTCCCACACCGCCACCCTGGTGATGCCGAGGCCCCGGGCGGCGGCCTCCAGCACGAGCGCCGCGCCGGACGAGCCCCCGAACACCATGGCCGTCCCGCCCGCCGCCCCGATCACCGCCGCCAGGTCCTCGATCTCCCGCTCGACCGCGTACGGCCGGGTGTCGCCGCTGCCGCCCCGGCCCCTGCGGTCGTAGTTGACGACCGTGAACCAGGGCGCCAGCCCGGCGGCCACACCCGCCGGCGTGGGGTGCGCCCGGTCGCCGAACGCGCCGTTGACCAGCACGACCGCCGGGCCGGCGCCGTAGCTGTCGTAGGCCAGCACGGTGCCGTCCGCCGAGGTGGCGTGGCCGTTCACGCGGGCTGGACCAGGCAGAGGGCCTCCCAGTGGTGCCCGTCGAGGTCGGCGAAGCCGCGCTGGTAGCGGACGCCGGCCTCCTGCGGCACGCCGGCCGGGGTGGCGCCGAGCGCGAGCGCCTTGTCCACCAGCTCGTCCACCTGGGCCGGGTTCTCCATGCCGAGCACCAGGATGGCCTCGGTGCTGGTGGTGGCGTCGGCGATCTCCTTGGTGACGTAGGCGGAGAACGTCGGCTCGGTGAGCAGCATGACCTGGGTCTGCTCGTTGACGAGCATCGAGGCCATGCCCTCGGCCATGCCGTACATGGTGAAGCCGAGCTCGGTGAAGAACTTCTGCGACCGGTCCAGGTCCGTGACCGGGAGGTTCAGGAAGAGCTGCATGTCGTGCTCCTAGGCATCTGAGGTGTTCTGTGACACCTTCAGTCTGCTCACCACGACCCCGCGCGTCTTGGATCCCCGTGCCAGGACGGTTGACGATCAGCGCACGGGGTTGGCGCGCCGGAACTCGGCCGGCGGCAACCCGTACGCCCGCTTGAACAGCCTGCTGAAGTGCGCCGAGTCGGGCAGCCCCCACCGCGCCCCGACCTCGCCGACCGGCAGGTGGCGGGCGCCCAGCAGGTCGGCGCGGCAGCGCTCCAGCCGCCGGTGCCTGATCCAGGCGGCCACCGTCGTGTTCTCGGACTCGAACAGCCGGTGCAGGTAACGCACCGAGACGTGGTGCGCCTCGGCCACCATCGCCGGGTCGAGGTCGGCCCAGCCCAGCCGCTGGTCGATGAAGGCGCGCACGCGCAGCAGCAGGGCGCGGCGGCGGGCGTCCTCGGGCACCGCGGCGGCCTGCTCGGCCCGTTCGGCCAGGGCCGTGGTGACCAGGTCCATCACCACCGTCGCCAGCCTGGCCGCGCTGGCCGGGGTGTAGTCGTCGTAGTCCTGGGTGACCCGGCGCAGCAGCGGCACGGCCAGCGCGCCGGTGCCCTCGCGCGCCGAGACGGGCACCGCGGTCAGCCTGGCCACGTCGTCGTAGGGCAGCGGCAGCAGCTCGTGCGGGAAGCTGAACACCGCCACCTGCACGGCCGAGTCGTAGGCCACCTCGTAGGGGCGGGTGAAGTCGTAGATGGCGAACTCGCCCTTGTCCAGGCGGATCTCGCGGCCGTCCTGGCGCAGCACCGGGTTGCCCGAGACGGCCAGCACGGCCCGGTAGAGCTCGGGGTTGTCGCGGTGGATCAACTTCGCCGTGCGGTGGACGCTGTGCGGCGTGGACGTGCGCACCCGGCCCACGCCCACGGGGCCTAATTGCCCCAGCTCGATCTCGCCCCGCAGCGGCGCGCCGGAATCGATGCGCAGGTCGAGCGGCCCGAGCGTGTCGCAGACGATGCCGCGCCAGGCCTCGTGACGACTGCGCGCGGGCAGGTCGCTGGTGCGGATCACGGTCGCCATGGCCTCACCCCTCCCTCGGCCCTGCCATGCTAGGGACGCGAAAAGCCCCGGGCAAACGGCCCGGGGCTCCGCTCAAGCGGGATCAAGCGGGATCAATCGGGATCAGCTGGGACCAGCCTGGATCAGGTGGTCTGGCGGGCCGCGATGGCCTGCTGGTAGAGCCTGCCCGCGCGGTAGGACGAGCGCACCAGCGGCCCGGACAGCACCCCGGCGAACCCGATCGCCTCGGCCTCGGCCTGCAGCTCGACGAACTCCTCCGGCTTGACCCAGCGCTCCACCGGGTGGTGGCGCGGCGTCGGCCGCAGGTACTGGGTGATCGTCAGCAGGTCGGTGCCGGCGGCGTGCAGGTCGCGCATCGCCTCGACGACCTCTTCGCGGGTCTCGCCCATGCCCAGGATCAGGTTGGACTTGGTGACCAGCCCGGCCTCGCGGGCCGTCGTGATCACCCCGAGCGAACGCTCGTAGCGGAAGGCCGGACGGATGCGCTTGAAGATGCGCGGCACCGTCTCGACGTTGTGGGCGAACACCTCGGGTTTGCTGGAGAAGACCTCCTCCAGCTGGTCGCGGTTGCCGTTGAAGTCGGGCACCAGCAGCTCGACGCCGCAGCCGGGCAGCAGCGAGTGGATCTGCCGGGCGGTCTCGGCGTAGAGCCAGGCGCCGCCGTCGGGCAGGTCGTCGCGGGCCACGCCGGTCACGGTCGCGTAGCGCAGGCCCATCTGCTGGACGGACTCGGCGACCCGGCGCGGCTCGTCGCGGTCGTATTCCTTGGGCTTGCCCGTGTCGATCTGGCAGAAGTCGCACCGGCGGGTGCACTGGTCGCCGCCGATGAGGAAGGTCGCCTCGCGGTCTTCCCAGCACTCGTAGATGTTGGGACAGCCCGCCTCTTCACAGACCGTGTGCAGGCCCTCCCGGCGCACGAGCGATTTCAGCTCGGTGTATTCGGGGCCCGTCTTCAGCTTGGTCTTGATCCACGGGGGCTTGCGCTCGATAGGGGTCTCGGCGTTGCGCACCTCCAGGCGGAGGAGCTTTCGGCCATCAGGAGCAACGGTCACCCGTCCAGCTTACGTCCGCCGTCGAACCGGACCGGTCGAGGGTCAGGTGATGAGCCCGAAGCCGCGGATCGCCCTGGTGTAGTGGCGCAGCAGCTCCTCGTCGATCAGCGCGGACCCGGCGGTGTCCAGCAGCTCCGAGTGCGGCGCCGAGGTCAGCACGCCGTCGTCGGTGAGCCGGTGGCGGGCCAGCGCGCCCTGCCTGATGGCCGTGACGCTCTCGCCGCGCAGGGCCGCGGCCTGGATGGGCGCCAGGTAGCCGCCGGCGGCCAGGTCGCGCAGCTCGTCCAGCTCGGCCTCGGACACCACCCGCCGGGCGATCGCCGCCCGCCGTTCCTCGGTACGAGGCCGCCCGGCGCGGGCCAGCGCCGTCAGCGCGTACTCCGCCAGCAGCACCGGGCCGCCCAGCACTTGCCCGATCAGCCGGCCGAAGAACCCCGCCGCCTCGTACGTCGTGCCGGGCTGGTCGATCGCGCCCAGCGACGAAGCGGCGATCTTGGCCTGGGCCTCCTCCCTGATCTTCAGCGGAGCGCTCGACCCGAGCAGCGCGTCGTGCCAGGAGGCCAGCGTGAACAGGGCGCCGTCCACGATCAGCTCCTCGGCGGCGGGGGTGCGCGCGTACGCGGTGGCCAGCAGCGCCACCCGCTGCCGCGGCGTCAGGGCCAGCCACAACGGCAGCCCGATGACCAGCACCGGCGTGCGCGGCACGCCCACATGGTCATAGACGGTCTCGGTGGCCAGATCCCGGACCGCGACCTTGCGCGGCCTCTTGACGCGGGCCCGGTCGGCCACCCGGTCGGCCAGCGCGTACAGCTCGCCGGCCGCGGCGCGGTCGAGCACCTCTGCGTCGGCCGGCAGGCGGGGAAGGCGGGGCCGCAGCGCCCAGCCCACGGCCAGGCTCACGCCGCCGGCCAGCCACGCGACGAGGGAGCCGAGGTGCGCCAGCACGGCCCACGCGCCCAGCGCGAGGAAGGCCAGCGTGAGCAGGTGGACCAGGAGCGCAAGGACGAGAGCGGCGGAACGCTTCACACGGCGATGTTAAGCCGGAAAGATCCGGATTCAACCGCTGTTCGATGCCGGTTCGGTCACCTGCGCAGCAGATCCTCCTCGTGCAGGTCGAACGGCTCCCTGCCGAGCGCCTCGGCCAGCCGCTTCTCGGCGATCGGGATGACCTCCTCGACCACGATCCGGCGGCCGGTCTCGGCCGAGAGCGAGGAGACCCCCGCATCGGGCAGCCCGCACGGCGCGATCCGGTTGAACCAGCGCGGGTCGTTGGCGCAGTTGAGCGCGAAGCCGTGCATCGTCACGCCGCGCGCGACGCGGATGCCGACCGCGCCGAGCTGCCGGTCGGGCAGCCCCAGCGCGACGTCGCCGGCCGCCCACACGCCCGGACGCCCCGGCACCCGCCGGCCGGTGACGCCGAAGTCGGCGCACACCTGGATCATCGTCTCCTCAAGGGCGCAGACGTAACGGGTGACGTCGGCGACGGCGACGATGGGGTAGGCGACGAGCTGGCCGGGGCCGTGCCAGGTGACCCGGCCGCCCCGGTCGGCGTCGACGACGGGGGTGCCGTCGGCGGGACGGTCGCCGGGCAGGGTGCGCCTGCCCGCGGTGTAGACGGGGGCGTGCTCCAGGATCAGGACCGCGTCGCCCAGCTCGCCGGCGACCCGCTTGCCGTGCATCCAGCGCTGCAACGACCAGGCTTGCTCGTAGGGGACGTCCACACCGAGGCGGACGACGGCCAGCGCGTGGGGATCGTCCCCGTGGGTGGGGCGCATGAGCCTATTGTGCCGTTCCCTCACCCTGTCCGGGTAATCAGGGGGTCAACAGGCGTGGCTCGATCCTGAACTCCTTGACGCCGTTGGCGCCGTCGTACTCCAGCCGGTAGGCGTACGCCCGCGGGTCGACGGTGACCGCCTGGATGAACTCGGTGCCCACGTAGTGCAGGGCGACGCCCTCGTCGGCGGCGTACCCGCCGGGCAGCTCGCCGGAGGCGACCGACTCCTGCAGCAGCGGGCGGCGCTGCGGCTCGGCGTTGTAGTGCACCCCGCACGAGTACGGCAGCAGCGCCATCCCGTCGGCCCACGGGCGCAGCGCCGGGCCGAAGGAGTCGGTGTTGCCGCCCACGTGCCAGCACAGGGCGCCCGCGCTCTGCCCGGACAGCACCACGCCGGCCCGCCAGGCCTCCTCGAAGACCTCGTCGAGGCCGTGCAGCCGCCACAACGCCATCAGGTTGGCCACGCTGCCGCCGCTGACGTAGATCATGTCCTGTTCGAGCGCCCAGGCCCGCGCGTCCTCGACGTTGGGCATGGGGAAGACCGTCAGGTGGCTCAGCTCGACGTCCCAGCCGGAGAAGGCGCCGTACATCTTCAGCAGCCAGTCGGCGGAGTCGCCGAGGGCGGTGGCGACCAAGCCGAGCTTGGGGCGGTCCTGGCCGGTCAGGTCGAGGCCGTACCGCAGCAACCCGCTCGCCTCGATGAAGTTGTGGCGCTCGCTCGGGCGGAACGACCCGCCCCCGATGGCCAGAATGTGCGACTGCCCGGACCTGCTCATGTCGGATCTCCCGCGTGCTGAAGGACGAACGGCACCCTACAGTACGGCGCGCAGCGCCTCGTCGAGACGGGTATGCGTGAAGCCGTAGCCGCTGTCAAGCAGTTTCCGCGGGATCATGCGATGGCTCGGCAGCAGCCCCGCGCGGGCGAATTCGCCCACCCCGATGGACAGGGCGAACGCCGGTACCGGCATGGGGACTGTGCCTTTACGCAGGCATTTACCCAGAGTCCGGGTGAATTCTTCGTTGGTGACCGGAGAAGGGGACCCGAGATTGACCGGACCTTCGATTTCCCGATTTTTCAGGATATGTAGTGCGGCGGCCACCCAATCGTCCAAGGAGATCCACGACCAGTACTGCCGGCCCGTCCCCAGCGGCGCGCCCAGCCCCATGCGGAAGATCGGCAACATGCGCCCGAGCGCCCCGCCGTGCCGGCTCAGCACCATCGCCGTGCGCAGCCGCGCGACCCGGCACCCGGCCTCGGCGGCCCGCTCGGCCTCCCGCTCCCAGCGCTCGCACAGCTCGGCCAGGAACCCCCGGCCCTTGCCCTGGCTCTCGTCGATCTCCCGGCTGCCCGTGTCGCCGTAGAAGTCGACCCCGGAGGCCGACAGCAGCACCTCGGGCGGCCTGCCGAGCGCGCGCAGGGCGTCGACCAGCAGCCGGGTGCCCTCGACGCGGCTGCGCACCAGCTCGCGCTTGTAGCCGGTGGTCCAGCGCCGGTCGCCGACCGAGGCCCCGGCCAGGTGCACCACGGCCTCGGCCCCTTCGAGCGCGGCCCGGTCGAGCACCCCCGCCGAGGGGTCCCAGAAGGCCTCTCCCGGCCCCGCGGGCTCCCGCCGGACCAGGCGGACGACCTCCCGCCCCTCGTCGCGCAGCGCCCCGACCAGCGCCGTACCGATCAGGCCCGACGCCCCGGTCACGATGATCGCCATGGCCCCCACAGTACGCCAGAGGCCGGGCGGCCCCCCGAAGGAGCCACCCGGCCTCAAGAGCGATGACTACGCGAGCCCGAGCTGGGCCTCGAAGCGGCCCTCCTCCAGGCGACGCTTGATCGTCGTCAGGAAGCGGGCGGCGTCGGCGCCGTCGACCAGGCGGTGGTCGTAGGTCAGCGCCAGGTAGACCATCGACCGCACCGCGATGACCTCGCCCTCGGGCGTGTCGAGCACGACGGGCCGCTTGACGACCGCGCCGGTGCCGAGCATGCCCACCTGCGGCTGGTTGAGGATCGGCGTGTCGAACAGCGCGCCACGGCTGCCGGTGTTGGTCAGCGTGAACGTGCCGCCGGTGACCTCGTCGGGCGTCACCTGGTTGTTGCGGGTGCGCTCGGCCAGGTCGGTGACCTTGCGGGCCAGGCCGGCCAGGTTGAGGTCGCCGGCGTTCTTGACGACCGCCGCGAGCAGGCCGCGCTCGGTGTCGACCGCGACGCCCAGGTTCTCCACGTCGAAGTACGTGACCTCGTTGGTCTCGTTGTTGATCGTGGCGTTGAGCTTCGGGTGCTGCTTGAGCGCCTCGACGGTGGCCATCGCGAAGAACGGGGTGAAGGTCAGCTTCACGCCCTCGCGGCGGAAGAAGTCGTCCTTCGCCCGCGCCCGGAGCTGGGCGATCTTCGTGACGTCGACCTCGACGACCGACGTGAGCTGCGCCGCGGTCTGCAGCGACTCGACCATGCGCTTGGCGATGGTCTGACGCAGCCGCGTCATCTTCTCCGTACGGCCGCGCAGCGTGGTGTCGACCTCGACCGGCTCGGGCGCCGCGGCGACCGGGGCCTGGGCGGCGGCGGGGGCCGGCGCGGCGGCGGCCGGCTGGGCCGCCGGAGCCGCGGCCGGGGCGGCGGCCTGCTCGCGCTGGGACTTGGCGGCCTCCAGCACGTCCTGCTTGCGGATGCGGCCGCCGACGCCGGTGCCGTTGATCGAGTCGAGGTCGACGCCGTGCTCGTTGGCGAGCTTGCGCACCAGCGGCGTCACGTAGGGGCTGTCGCCCGCGGGCGCCGGCGCGGCCGGCTCGGCGGCGGGCTGCTGCTGCGGAGCCGGAGCCTGCGGGGCCGGAGCCGGAGCGGCCTGCTGCGGGGCCGGGGCCTGCGGGGCCGGAGCCGGGGCGGCCTGCTGGGGAGCGGGCTGGGCCGGGGCCGGCTGCGGGATGGAGGAGGCCGGGGGAGCCGGGGCGGGCTCGGGCTCCGGCTCGGGCTCGGGAGCGGCCTGCGGGGCCGGGGCGGCGGCGCCCGGCTGGGCGTTCTCGTCGATGATGGCGAGCTCGGCGCCGACCTCGACCGTCTCGTCCTCAGCCACGACGATCTTGGTCAGGACACCCGCGGAAGGCGACGGGATCTCGGTGTCGACCTTGTCGGTCGAGACCTCGAGGAGCGGCTCGTCGGCCTCGACGCGCTCGCCCTCCTTCTTCAGCCAACGGGTTACCGTGCCCTCGGTCACGCTCTCGCCGAGCTGGGGCATCTGTACGGAGACCGGCATCGTTATTCTTCTCTCGCGTTCTGATCTCGAGGGCTGGACTAGTTGTGTACGTGCAACGGCTTGCCGGCCAGGGCCAGCATCGCCTCACCGACTGCCTCGGACTGAGTCGGATGTGCGTGGATGAGCTGGGCGACCTCTGCGGGCAGCGCCTCCCAGTTGTAGATCAGCTGGCCTTCCGTGACGAGCTCGCCGATGCGCCGGCCCACCATGTGGACGCCGACGACCGGGCCGTCCTTCTGGGCGATGACCTTCACCGCTCCGGAGGTGCCGAGGATCTGGCTCTTGGGGTTGCCGGCCAGGTCGTAGACCTGCTCGACGATCTCGATGCCGCGCTCGGCGGCCTGCGCCGACGTGATGCCGACCGAGGCGACCTCGGGGTCGGAGTAGGTGATGCGGGGCACGCCGGCGTAGTCGATCGGCGGCGGGTTGAGGCCGGCGATGTGCTCGGCCACCATGATGCCCTCGGCGAACCCGGCGTGCGCCAGCTGCAGCGTGGGGATCAGGTCGCCGATGGCGTAGACGCCGGGGACCGAGGTCTGGCAGTGCTCGTCGACCACGACGGCGCCGCGCTCGACCGTGACGCCCTGCTCCTCGAAGCCCATGCCGGACGACACCGCGCCGCGGCCGACCGCGACGAGCAGGATCTCGGCGTCGAGGGTCTTGCCGTTGGCCAGGGTGACGACGACGCCCGTCTCGGTGGTCTTGGCCGAGTCGAAGAAGACGCCCAGCTCGTACTTGATGCCGCGGCGGCGGAAGGCCCGCTCCAGCAGCTTGGAGCTGGACTCCTCCTCGGTGGGCAGCAGGTGCGGCAGCGCCTCGACGATCGTGACCTCGGCGCCGAAGGAGCGGTAGACGCTGGCCAGCTCGACGCCGATCACGCCGCCGCCCAGGACGATCACCGACGACGGCACGCGGTCCATCTTCAGGGTGTGCTCGCTGGTGATGACCCGCTCGCCGTCGATCTCCAGGCCGGGCAGCGTGCGGGGGGCCGAGCCGGTGGCCAGCACGAGGTTGGCGCCCTCGTAGACCTCCGAGCCCACCTGCACGCTGCGCGGGCCCACCAGCCGGCCCTCGCCCTCGACGACCGTCACGCCCGCGCCCTTGAGCAGGCCCTGGACGCCCTTCCAGGCCCGCGTGACGATCTTGTCCTTGAACGCGTGCACGCCCTGGACGTCGATGCCCTCGAAGCTCGCCTTGACGCCGAAGGACGCGCTCTCGCGGGTCTCGTCGGCGACCTCGGCCGAGTGCAGCAGGGCCTTCGTGGGGATGCATCCCCTGTGGAGGCAGGTGCCGCCGATCTTGTCCTTTTCGATGAGGACGACCGACTTGCCCAGCTCGGCCGCCCGGAGCGCGCAGGCGTAACCGCCGCTGCCGCCACCTAGGACGACGATGTCATAGGCCACAGGAAGGCTCCTTGTCGGGGTGTTCGTGATGCCGTCATCTTTTCATTTGTTTCAGATGCTCGCGTGCCGCTCTGCGAGTCCGATGAGGGTGCGGGTGATGGCGCCGGTGCCGCCCTTGGGGGTGTAGCCGTACGGCTCGCCCTTGTTGTAGGCCGGTCCGGCCATGTCGATGTGCGCCCAGCGCACCCCGTCGGGGACGAACTCCTTGAGGAAGATGGCGGCGGTGAGCATGCCGCCGAAGCGCTCGGGGTGGAGGTTGGCGATGTCGGCGACCGGCGAGTCGAGGCCCTTGCGCAGTTCCTCCGGCAGCGGCATGCCCCAGGCGCCCTCGCCCGCGGCGGTGGCGGCCTCGACGACCAGCTCGCGGACGGCGTCGTCGTTGGCCATGACGCCCGCGGTGCGCCAGCCGAGCGCGACGATCTGCGCGCCGGTCAGCGTGGCGATGTCGACGATCAGGTCGGGGTCGTCCTCGGCGGCGCGCGCGATGCCGTCCATGAGCACCAGGCGGCCCTCGGCGTCGGTGTCGAGCACCTCGACGGTCTTGCCGCTGTAGCTGTGGATGACGTCGGAGGGGCGCTGGGCGGTGCCGCTCGGCAGGTTCTCGGCCAGGCAGAGGTAGCCCACGACGTTGACCGGCAGGCCGAGCCGGGCGATGCCGACCAGCGCGCCGAGCACGGCGCCCGCGCCGCCCATGTCGGACTTCATCCAGTCCATGGCGGCCGACGGCTTGAGCGACAGGCCGCCGGAGTCGAACGTGATGCCCTTGCCCACGAACGCCAGCGTCTTGCCCGCCTCGGGGTGGCTGTAGGCGAGGCGGACCAGGCGCGGCGGGTTGACCGAGCCCTGGCCGACGCCGACCAGGCCGCCGTAGCCGCCGTCCTTGAGCTGCTTCTCGTCGAGGACCTCGACGGTGAGCCCGTGCTTGGCGCCCTCCTGCTCGGCGATCTCGGCGAACTTGGCCGGCCACAGGTCGGACGGTGGCGTGTTGACCAGGTCGCGGACGAGCGAGACCGACTCGGCCAGCACGCCGGCCCGCTCGGCGGCGGACTCGCCCCGGCCGGACAGGACGGTGATCTCGGAGACGGGCGCCTTCGGCGGCTCGCCCGTGCGGTAGCGGTCGAAGCCGTACGCGCCGAGCAGCGCGCCCAGGGCGACGGCCTCGGCCTGGGCGTCGTCGTCGGCAGGCAGGGCCAGCGCGGCGCGCGCGGTGCCGGCCAGCGACCGCACGGCGGCGCCGGCGGCGCGGCGAAGGGACTCGTGGTCGGAGGAGTCGCCCAGGCCGACGGCGACGAGCACCGGGGCCTGGACGGCGCCGAACGTGGGCAGCTTGGCCAGCTCTCCGGGTTTGCCGGAGAAGCCGAGCGAGCTGAGGGAGGTGGCGAGGTTGCCGCCGAAAGCCGCGTCGAGGGACTCAGCGCCCGTGGCCGGGCGGGGGCCGTCCTGGCCGGGCCGGAAGCCGACGATCAGGGCGTCGGTGTCGACAGAGACTGGGTCTGCTGAGTTCAGCCGCACAGTGGTCACGTAAACCGATGCTATCCACGGTTTCTGCGTACTCACAAACAGGGGTTCATCCTACAAATGCTGGTCGGGCGCATTCCGTTTCATGGTGCTAGTGTCATTAGCATCATGTTGCTAGCGCTCGATCTCAACGACGCACGGCCCCTCCATGAACAGGTGGCCGGCGCCATCCGCCGCGCCATCGGCGAGGGCTCCTACGCGCCCGGCGACCGCCTTCCACCGGCCCGCGACCTCGCCAGGGCGCTCGGCATCAACCCCAACACCGTGCTGCGCGCGCTGCGCGACCTGCGCGACGAAGGGCTGCTGGAGTTCAGGCGGGGCCGCGGGGTCAGCGTCGCGGGCCAGGCCGACGGGCGCGCGCTGCTCGTGCAGCGCGCCCGGGAGCTGCTGGAGGAGGCCAAGAGGCACGGCTACCGCCGTGAGGACCTCATCACCATCCTGGAGGATCTGCCATGAACCCCCGAATCCCGGCGGCCGCGTGGGGCGCGGCCGTCACGGCGGCCCTGGTCCTGGCCCCCTTGGGGCTGCGCGACCGGCTGCCCGACCCGCTGGCCACCCACTGGGGCGCATCGGGCGTCGACGGCTCGGCCTCCTTCCAGGCCCACGTGCTGACCGTGGCGGCGGTGTGGACCGTGGTGTGGATCGCGTTCCTGGCCGTCGCCGCGCGGGGCTGGGCGCTGCGGCACCGCAACGGGCGGGCGCTGTGGTGGGGCGGGCTGTTCGGCGGCGGCGTCCTGGTGCTCGGCACGCAGGCCGCCACGCTGGCGGCCAACCTCGACGTGCCCGACTGGACGGCCGCGAGCCTTCCCGGCTGGCACGTCCCGCTGGTCGTCGTCGGCTCGCTCGGCGTGGGCGTGCTCGCCGGGTCCCTCGGCAGGGGCGGGCCCGACCCGGTCGAGGGCGTCGCGCCGCCCCCGGCCATGAAGCTGCGGCCCGGCCGCCGTACGGTCTGGGTCAGCCGGCTGGTCAACCCCTGGCTGGTCGCGCTGACGCTGGTGGCCGCGGCGGCGGTCGTCGTGCTCTGCGGGCTGCGCCTGGCCGGCGTCCTGTCGCCGGCGACCTTGGCCTCCGCCCTGCCCGGGGCGGTGATCGTGCTGGTCGCGGGGCTGGCGACGGCGACGCTGTCCGTACGGGTCGGCGACGACGCGCTCGTCATCGGCTTCGGGCCGTTCGGCGTCCCGGCGCGCAGGATCCCGCTGTCGCGGATCGACCGGGCCTGGACCGAGGACCGCAGGCCGAGCGAGGTCGGCGGCTGGGGCTTCCGCGGCCTGCCCGGCGCGGCCACCATCATGCTGCGCGGCGGCGAGTGCCTGGTCGTCGGCTACCGCTCCGGGGGGCGGCTGGCGATCAGCATCGACGACGCCGAGCGCGGCGCCTCCCTCATCAACGCCCTCGTCTCGGAGCGTGCACGGTCATGAGAAAACAGCTTCCCGTCTTCCTCGCCCTCGCCTTCGGGCTGTCCTGGCTGGTGGCGCTGCCCATCTGGCTCGGCGCGGGGCTGGGCTCGCCGGCGGCCAAGGGGCTGGCCGCGGTCATGATGTTCACGCCGACCGCCGGGGTGCTCGGGGTGTGGGCGCTGTCGCGCGCGCCCTGGCGGCGCTGGGCCGCCGAGACCGGCCTGACCCTGGGCGACAGCAAGGGCCGCACCGGCCGGTACGTGCTGGCCGCCTGGCTGGGCGTGCCGCTGCTGATCGCCGTCTGCGCCGGGCTCAGCACCGCCGTCGGGCTGTTCCCGCTCGACCTCGACCGGTTCAGCCTGTTCCGGGCCCAGCTCGCGGCCGCGGGCGTGCAGCCGCCGGCCGACCCGGGCCCGGCGCTCTACCTGCAGATCGCCATCGGCGTGCTGGCGGGCCCGGTGCTGAACGCGGTCCCGGCGCTGGGCGAGGAGTGGGGCTGGCGCGGCTGGCTGCTGCCCAGGCTGTCCGCCACGTACGGCCCGATCGGCGGCCTGGCGCTGTCCGGGGCGATCTGGGGGCTGTGGCACGCCCCGCTCACCCTGCTCGGCTACAACTACCCGAGCCTCGGGTCGTGGGCGGCGCTGCAGTTCACCGGCTTCTGCGTGCTGGCCGGCGTCGCGATCGGCTGGCTGCGGCTGCGTACGGGCAGCGTGTGGCCCTGCGTGGTCGCGCACGGCTCGCTGAACGCGGTGTTGCCCGCCGTGTTGCTGCTCGGGGACGCCGCGGCCCCGCCCGACACGGCGGTGTCCGGGCTCACCGGGCTGGTCGGCTGGGTCCCGCTCGCCCTGCTCTGCGTGGTGCTCCTGCGCCGCCTGCGCGCCCGCGCCCCGCAGCCGGCCGCCTGACCCCGCCTGCGCCGGTCCGCCGGTCCGCCGGTCTGGCGGTCTGGCGGTCTGGCGGTCTGGCGGTCTGGCGGTCAGGCCAGGATCGCGTACACCACCAGCGCGGCCGCCGTCCCGGTCTCCACCAGCGCGCCGAACACGTCACCCGTGACGCCGCCGAGCCGCCGCCGGGCGTGCCGGAGCAGCAGCAGCGCCGCCCCGAGCCCGGCCGCCAGGGCGACCGGCGGCGCCCACGTCCCGGCCGCCAGCCCCAGCCCGCCGGTCACGGCCAGGGCGGCGACCGTGGCCAGCCACGCCGCCGGATCGCCGACGGTGCCCGCCACCATCGCCCCGAGCCCGCCGGGCCGCGCGGCGGGCACGCTCGCCCGGCACGCCCAGGTGAGCGCCAGCCGCCCGGCCACGCAGGCGGTCACCAGGGCGGGGTAACCGGCCCCGGTCAGCGCCGCCGCCTGGACGAGCAGTGTGAGGACCAGCGTCATCACCCCGAACGGCCCGATGTCCGACTTTTTCATGATGTCGAGGGCGTCTTTGGCGGGCCGGCCGCTGCCCAGGCCGTCGGCCAGGTCGGCCAGCCCGTCCAGGTGCAGCCCCCGGGTGAGCGCGGCCAGCAGCCCGAGCGCGAGCGCCGCGCCCAGCAGCGGCGGCCCCGGCAGCAGCAGCGCCAGGCCGGCGACCGCGCCGAGCCCCAGCCCGACCGCGGGGGCGGCCACCATGGCCGGCCCGGCGACCTCCCGATCGATCCTGTCGACCGGCACGGGAACGGCGCTGAGCATGCCGATGGCGAAGCGCAGCCCATGGGTCAGCTCAGCAAGCGGCATAACGACCGATCCTAGGGCCGACTAATGTGGCGGGAATGCACGTGCTTGAACTCGAAGGTGTAGCTGTCCGGGTTGTCGGCAAAACGCTGCTCGACGGCATCGACTGGCAGGTGGCGTACGGCGACCACTGGGTGATCCTCGGCCCCAACGGCGCGGGCAAGACCACTCTGCTCTCACTGGCCGGGGCGGTGCGCCACCCGAGCGAGGGCGCGGTCAGCGTGCTCGGCCACCGGCTCGGCCGGGTCGACCTGCGAGAGCTGCGCCGCCACATCGGCCTGGTCGCGGCCAGCCAGCGGCTGATCGACGAAGACCTGCTGGAGGAGGAGGGCGCCACCGCCCACACGGTGGTCCTGACCGGCCACACCGGCACGAGCGTCCCGCTGTGGGACAAGTACGGCGACAACGAGCGCGAGCGCGCCACCCGACTGCTGGCCGACCTGGGCTGCAAGGACCTGGTCGAGCGCCCGTTCCGGGTGTGCTCGCAAGGGGAGCGGGCCCGGGTCAGGGTGGCCAGGGCGCTCATGGCCGAGCCCGCCGTGCTGCTGCTCGACGAGCCGTTCGCCGGACTCGACCTGCCGGCCCGCGAGGACCTCATCACCGCCGTCGAGCAGCTGGCCGCCACCCGTCCGGTGCTGACCACGGTCACCGTGACCCACCACCTGGAGGAGGTGCCCGCGACCACCACGCACGCGCTGCTCATGCGCGACTCGCGGCTGCTGGCCGCCGGGCCGGTGTCGGAGGTGCTCACCCCCGGCCTGCTGTCCGAGTGCTTCGGCCGCCCGCTGCACGTCGACCGCCTCGACGGCCGCTGGTACGCCAGAGCCGTACGCCCGTAGCCCCTGCTCCGGGGGCCCGAGGTCACAGTTCCAGAAGGCGTCCCGCGACCACCAGGGCGACGTACTCGGACTCGGCGGCGAGCCGTTCGTTGAGCTTGCCGAGCGCGTCCCTGAAGGCCCGGCCGGCGGACGTGGCGGGCACCACGCCCATTCCCACCTCGTCCGAGACCGCCACGAGCGGCACCGGCGTGCCGCGCCACGCCTCGACCAGCTCCGCGCAGCGCCGGGCGACCGGCGTGCGGTCGCCGTCCCAGGCCCCGTGCTCGTCGAACACCGCCGCCAGCCACGTGCCCAGCCCGTCGATCAGCAGGGGCGTGCGCGCCGCCGCGATGACCGCCACCAGGTCCGTCGTCTCGGCCGTGTCCCAGTGAGCGGGCCGCCGTTCCCGGTGCGCCCGTACCCGCGCCGCCCATTCGCCGTCCGCCGCGCCGTCGCCGCCGGTGGCGACATAGGTGACGTACGGCTCGGCCGCCAGCCGCAGCTCGGCCTCGGCCGACTTGCCCGACCTGGACCCGCCGAGCAGCAGCGCCCGCCGCGGCGGCGTCTCGCGTACCGTTCCGCCGCACTCCAGGACCGTCCCGTCCGGCACGGCCACCGCCCCCCACAACCGCAGCCGCCTGGCCAGCTCCTCCTCCGACCTGATCCGGTGGTCCAGCCACGCGGCCACCACCGTGGTCCGCTCGTCGGCCAGCCCCGCGCGGCGCAGCTCGCCGAGCCGCTCCGGGCGGTCCAGCAGGTCCAGCACGACGATGTCGTAGCGGGCGGGACCGTCGGAGGGGGCCTCCCGGCCCGGCGGCAGGCACAACACCGCCGCGCCGTCGGCCGCCACCAGGCCGAGCCCGCCGCCGAACGCGCCGCCGCCGGTGAAGGGGAACCGCGCCGCGTCGTCCACGACCAGCTCGAAGGGGCGGCGACGGCCTTGGGGGAGCCGGGCGCACGAGGCGCACGAGCACCCGTCCACGGGCCAGCCCGCCGCACCCCCGGTCCCGGAGAGAAGAAGCTTCACCGCCCAGAGGCTACCGACCGGCCCGACCCGCCCGACCGGGGCGGCGGCGGGCGGCCAGGGCCGTGCCCGCGCCGACCAGCAACAGCACCCCGGCGGCGGCCGCGATCAGCGGCGCCGGAATGCCGCCGGGCGCGCTGGCGGGCTCGGCGGCCCGCTCGGCGACGTCCGGCTCCCCGGACGGAGCGCTCTCCGCACTCCCGGACGGGACGGTCCCCGAGCCCCGGGACGGGTAGCCGCTGACCGACACGACCTCGCCGCGCCCGTTCACGCCGACCCTGGCCGCGGCGGCCAGGAGCTGGGCGGCGGTCGCGTCCTCGGCGCCGGTCACGCAGCGCAGCAGCGGGTGCGCCGGCGGCCGGTCACCGGGCGGGACGTCGCCCTCCCCGTCCCCGAAGTCCACCGCGACCACCACCCGCTTGTGCCCCGAACCGGCCGCGTCCTGGACGCACACCGCCGGGAACGACGGCAGCTCACCCCCCGGCGGCTCGCCCACCGCCCCGTCGGCCGAGACCGCGAAGCGCCACCCCACGACCGAGCCGTCCGCCGGCTCGTACGCGGCCGTGGACGCCAGCCACGCCGTGCCGTCGCTGCGCCAGACCCCCCACAGCCGCACGACCTCCGGCGCGGGACCAGCGGGCCGCGAGGAGGGTGAGCCGAGCGCGGAGGAGGGGAGAAGGAGTACGGCGGCCGCCCCCAGGACGACCGCCGCGGCAACACGGCCCGCGCGCAGCATCGATGGACCTCCGAGCTCGGGAGTAGGGTTCCAGTGCCGTCGGAGGGAAGGCGCCGGCGAACCCGCGGAGAAGGAGCGTATGGCATGACATGGCGGTGGCGTTATGAAAATGCAAATGGTGGTGAGGTGACGGACCGCCCTTTGCCGCGAGAGGTTTTCCCGAGTCAGGCCGATGCGGAGTCCTGGCTCGGGGAGAACTGGCGTGAGCTGCTCGAATCCGGCGTCGAGCAGGTGGCGCTGCTCGACGAGGACCGCGTCGAATACACGGGATTGTCATTGCGTCCGGAGTGATCCGCGAAAAAACGGAAACCCCTTGAGCGCATTGTGGCTCAAGGGGTTTTCCGTTTTCCGGGTCACGGACGGGTGGCGGGGCTCACCGTCTTGGCCGGGTCGCGCTCCACGACCGTGCCGAGCACGTCGTCGATGCGCTTGAGCACGTCGTCCTCCAGCTTGACGCCGGCCGCCTTGACGTTGTCGCGCACCTGCTCGGGGCGGGTGGCGCCGACGATGGCGCTGGAGACGTTCGGGTTCTGCAGCACCCAGGCCACGGCGAGCTGGGCCATGGTCAGGCCGAGGTCGTCGGCGATCGGCCGCAGCTCCTGCACGCGGGTGAGCACGTCGTCGTTCATGTACCGCGCGATCATGGCGCTGCCGCTCGCGTCGGTCGCCCGCGAGCCCTGCGGAGGCTGCTGACCGGGCAGGTACTTGCCGGTGAGCACGCCCTGCGCGATCGGCGACCAGACGATCTGGCCGATGCCCTCGCGCTCGCTCAGCGGCACGACCTCAGCCTCGATGACCCGCCACAACATCGAGTACTGCGGCTGGTTCGACACGATCCGGTCGAAGCCCATCTCGTCGGCGATCTTCAGCGCGCGGCCGATCTGCTCGGCCGTCCACTCGCTGACGCCGACGTAGAGCACCTTGCCCTGGCGCACGAGGTCGTCGAACGTCTTGAGGGTCTCCTCGAGGGGGGTCTCGTTGTCGAAGCGGTGGGCCTGGTACAGGTCGACGTAGTCGGTCTGGAGGCGGCGCAGCGAGGCGTGGATCGACTCGGTGATGTGCTTGCGGGACAGCCCGCGGTCGTTCTTGCCGGGGCCCGTGGGCCAGTAGACCTTGGTGAAGATCTCCAGCGACTCCCTGCGGACGCCCTTGAGCGCCCGGCCGAGCACCTCCTCGGCTTTCGTCCCCGCGTAGACGTCGGCGGTGTCGAAGGTGGTGATGCCCTCGTCGAGCGCCGCCTGCACGCACAGCTTGGCGGCGTCCTCCTCGACCTGGGAGCCGTGGGTGAGCCAGTTGCCGTAGCTGATCTCGCTGACCAGGAGACCGCTGCGGCCGAGGTGTCGGAATTCCATACGTTCGACCATAGAGCGTCACATGAGCCGATTCGATTCGGGATAGGGTGCGCGACGTGCTCAAGCTCGTCCGCCAGGCTCTCACCGCGGCCGTCCTGATCGCCCTCGCGGTGCGGTTGCGCCGCCGGGCCCGCCTGCCGCGGGCCGAGCCGCCGCCGTCCGTCCCGGCTCCCGCGCCGCGGCGCCGGGGTGCGGGGACGGTCCTGTCGTGGCTGGTCATCGGGGTCGTCGTGACCCTGACGCTGGGGTTCGCCCTGATGGGGACGTCGGTGCAGCGCGGCGCCCTGGCCCTCGTGCGCGCCGTCACCGAGCAGGAGGAACCGCCCCCGGCGGGCCGCGAGGCCCTGACACCCGTGACGCCCCTGACGCCCGTGGAGCCGCCGGCCGACCCCGCGGCGACCGCGCAGCCCACGCCCGCCGCCTCCGCCGCCCAGGCGCCCAACTGCGCGCCCCGGCGCCGCCCGATCGACCCCCGCAGGGTCGCGCCCGACGTCAAGCGGGCCGTGGACGCCCAGTGGCGGCGCATCGAACGCTGGCTCAGGAGCAACGCCCCCCGCACCTACCGCACGCTCGGCGGCCCGGTCAGGGCGCGCACGATCGCCGTGGCGGAGTCGCAGATGGGCGTGGACTTCCCCGACGCCCTGCGCGCCTCCCTGCTGCGCCACAACGGCGCGCGCGGCGCCGGGATCCTCGGCTTCCGCCCCGGGGCGGGTGACCACCTCACCGTCCGCGGCATCAGGGACGCCTGGCGCGAGATGTGCGCCCGCCGCCCGGCCGGCTCCTGGGACGGCCTGCTGATCCCGATCCTGTCCTACACGACCGCCGACGGCGCCACGGCGTACGCCACCGTGAGCTCGGCCGACGGGACGGTGGCCGGGGTCACGGCCAGGCGGCTGCGGTCGTCGTACACGCTGCTGCGGACCGTCGCCGACGCCCTCGAACGGGGCGGCACGATCGACGGACGCCGCCCCGTGGTCACCGGCGGCCTCCTGCGCTGGAAACCCGCCCGCTGAGCGGGCGGGACGCGGGGAGGCGGGAAGCACGAGTGCCCACCACCGGACGGTGATGGGCACGCGGGCGTCGCCGATAAGCCGTTTTCCCGAAAAATCGGGAAAACGGGGCTACTTCTTGGGCGGCGCGGGCCTCCCGCCCGGCAGCACCGTGGGCGGCGGGAAGCGCAGCTTGCGGATCTGCAAAGCGCGCATCGCCGCGTAGAAGCCGACGCCCTTCACGCTCTCGTTGGGGAGCTTGGCCGCGACCTCCTTCTTCACCTTCCACGCCACGTAGAGGGAGGTGGCCAGGACGCCGACCATCATGATCGGCCAGCCGACCGCGATCACGATGTTGAGCACCTTGGCGCGGATCTCGATCGGCCACGGGATCCAGGTGGCCAGCAGGATCAGTAGCGAGAACGGCAGGAAGTACTGGCTGGGCAGGCGCCGCGAGTCGACCCAGTCGCGCGCGAACTTGCGCGCCGGGCCCTTGTCGCGAACCGGAAGATAACGCTCGTCACCTGCGAGCATGCCCTTGCGGGCCCGGTCGCGCTCGGCGGCCTGCTTGGCGCGCATCTGCCGATAGGCCTCCTTGCGGTCCTTCGGCGCGGAGACCGGCTGGCGTCGTCTGCCCTCGGCATCCCGGCGCTTGGGTGTGGGACGACCTTTACCCTGGGGCTTAGGATCGTCAACGGGGACGGGGGTGTCGTCCACGGAGGTTTGGGATCGGCGTCGCAACACACGTCAACCCTACCTGGACTGCAACTTAGTGACGCCCCCGTGCGTTATGCGTAGGGTAATCCCAAGGCGGCTGCGCTGCATTGGGTGAACACCAGCACGACCTAGAAGGGGACGGCCGACGCGCATGAGCGTGATGAAGAGACTTTCGATGATCTTCAAGTCCAAGGCCAACAAGGCCCTGGACAAGATGGAGGATCCGCGCGAGACGCTTGACTACTCCTATCAGCGGCAGCTCGAGTTGCTGCAGAAGGTGCGTCGAGGGGTGGCCGACGTGGCCACCTCGCGCAAGCGGGTAGAACTGCAGATCAACGGCCTGGAGGCGCAGGCCAGGCGCTACGAGGACCAGGGCCGCAAGGCGCTGTCCGTCGGGCGCGAGGACCTCGCCCGCGAGGCCCTGCAGCGGCGGTCCAATCTGCAGGGGCAGATGGCCGACCTCAAGGTCCAGCACGACAACCTGCAGGCCGAGGAGGAGAAGCTGACCACGGCTTCCCAGCGGCTGCAGGCCAAGGTCGACTCCTTCCGCACGAAGAAGGAGACGATCAAGGCGACCTACACCGCCGCCGAGGCCCAGACGCGCATCAACGAGGCGTTCTCCGGCATCTCCGAGGAGATGGGCGACGTCGGCCTGGCGATCCAGCGCGCCGAGGACAAGACGGCGCAGATGCAGGCCCGCGCCGGCGCGATCGACGAGCTGCTGGCCAGTGGCGCGCTCGACGACTTCAGCGGCACCCGCGGCGACGACATCCAGGCCGAGCTCGACCGCATGGGCGGCGGCATGGACGTCGAGCTGGAGCTGGCCCGGATGAAGGCCGAGCTGGGCCAGGGCCCGGCGCCCAAGAGCGCCATCGAGCAGGGCCAGCCGCAGCAGCAGGCCCAGCCGCAGCAGGGTCACACCCAGCAGCTGCGTCAGCCCGGGGAGAACGCATGATCGTCAGAATCATGGGCGAGGGCCAGGTCGAGATCTCGCCGGACGACATCGCGGTGCTCAACGAGCTCGACAGCGAGCTGGAGGCCGCCATCGAGACCGGTGACGAGGGGGCCTTCCGCGTCAAGCTGCACGCGTTGCTCGACAAGGTGCGCCATGTGGGCAAGGCGCTTCCCGACGACAGCCTTGAGCCGTCAGAGCTGATCCTTCCCCCCGCGGACGCCTCGATCGAGGAGGTCCGGGAGATGCTGGGCGACCAAGGCCTCATCCCGGGCTGAGCCCCGTGGGCACGTGGTTCGCGTCCGACAGCGGCCTGACCCGCCGCATGGTCGTGACGATGTTCCTGCTGGGGCTGCTCTACGTGGCGTTCGTCGGCGTGCTGATCGCCCTCGGCGTGCGCGCGCTGACCGTGCTGGTGCTCGCCGGGGGGCTGCTGCTGGTGCAGTACTTCCTGTCCGACCGCATCGCCCTGTTCGCGATGCACGGACGGGAGGTCTCCCCACAGGAGGCCCCCGAGCTCCACGGCCTCATCGACCGGCTGTGCGCGCTGGCGGACATGCCCAAGCCGCGGGTGGCGATCGCCGACTCCGACGTCCCCAACGCCTTCGCCACCGGCCGTAACCAGAAGCGGGCCGTCGTCTGCGTGACGACGGGCATCCTGCGCCGCCTGGAGCCTCAGGAGCTCGAAGGCGTGCTGGCGCACGAGTTGTCGCACGTCGCCCATCGCGACGTCGCCGTCATGACGATCGCCTCGTTCCTCGGCATCGTCGCCGGGCTGATGACGAGGTTCGCCCTGTACGCCGGCTTCGGCGGGCGCCGGGACAACGGCCAGGGCGGCGTGCCGGTCGGGCTGATCATCATGTTCGTCTCGCTGGTCGTGTACGCCGTCAGCTTCCTGCTCACCAGAGCCCTGTCGCGTTACCGCGAGCTGGCCGCCGACCGGGCCGGAGCGCTGCTCACGCAGCGTCCGTCGGCCCTGGCCAGCGCGCTGACCAAGGTCACCGGCGACATGGCCCGGATCCCGACCACCGACCTGCGCGAGGCGGCGCCGTTCAACGCCTTCTACTTCGCGCCCGCCCTGGCCAGGGGGGAGACGCTGGCGAACCTGTTCTCCACGCATCCGCCGCTGGAGCGCCGGCTCGAACTGCTCGCGTCCATCTCCAAGCAGCTCGGAAGGGGCTGAGGCCGTATGGGCTGGCTCGACTCGCTGCTGGGCCGGTCCAAGCCGGTCAAGCCCAACCTCGACGCGCTGTTCGCGCTGCCGTCCGCCGCCGTGACGCTCCAGGCCGCGACCGGTCTCGTCCCCACCGGTCTCGGCTCGGTGTCGTTCAGGGCCGCGGAGGGCGGCGCGTTCGCCACGCTGGAGAGCGACGTCAAGGCGCTGCTCGGCGGGCGCGTCGAGGAGTCCGACGACGGCTACGGCTACACCTGGCTGCTGGTCCGCCGCGCGCCGGACGACGTCAGCGACCTGGTCACCGAGCTGCACGCGGTCAACTCCTCGCTGGAGTCGGCCGGGTTCGGGCCCTCGCTGCTGTGCTCGCTGGTGTCGTTCGCCGATCCGGCGGGCAGACGGCTGGCGGTCGTGTACCTGTACAAGCGCGGCACGTTCTACCCGTTCGCGCCGCTGCCCGGGAACAGGCGCGACAACGCCCTCGAACTGCAGGCCAGAGGCGTCCTGGACGGCGAGCTGCCGCTGGAGGCCGACCTCGGCCGATGGTTCCCGGTATGGGGTGCCCCGGGCCTTTGACCACGGATGGTGTTCTAATCATCACGTGGAGCGAAGGTTGTTCGTCGCCGCGGCCGCGGCGCTCATCGTGGCGGCCGTGCTGTACAGCGCCTGGATCACCGGCCAGTTCACCACGCCCGCCGTGGACAGGACCGACGGCTACGTGAGCGAGCTGGCCGCCCGCGACCAGCCGTGGACGCGCCTGTTCCGGGTCAGCGACGTGCTGGCCGGGCTGGCCTGCCTGGCCGCCGTCGCGACGCTGCCCAGGGTGGCGCGCGAGTGGGCCGGCTGGCTGGCGCTGGCCGCCTTCGGGCTGCTGACGGTCGTCTCCGGCCTGGTCCCGCTCGACTGCGCCGCGCTGAGCGACCCCACCTGCCGCGGCGTGGGGGTCTCGCACCGGCTCCACATGGTGGCCGGCGCGCTGGCCACGACGGCCGTGCTGACCGCCATGGCGGTGCTCTCCGCGCGCTGGCGCTCGTGGGTGTCGTGGTTGTTCACCGGCCTGAACGTGGGCGCCACCGCTCTCATGCTGGCCGCCCTGGCCGCCGGACGGCTGGCCGGCGTCGCCCACCGGATCCAGCTCACCATGGTCGCCGTCTGGGTCGTGTACGTGGCGCTGCGGCTGCTCGTCCATGACGACGACGAGGCCCCCGCCGGGCCTCCGCACGTCCTCGACCAGGGCGCGGGCCCCGGCGTGCTCATCACGGCCGGTCTCGGCGGCGCCTGGTTCCACTGGGACGCCGTGGCCGCCGGACTGGCCGCCTGCCACCGGGTCGTCCGCTTCGACCGTCCGGGGCTCGGCCTCAGCCCGCCCGCGACCGACCGGCCCACCCTGTACGGCGAGGTGGCCCGGCTGGCCGCGCTGGCGCCCGCGCAGCCGTCCCAGGTGACCCTGGTCGCGCACGGCCTGTCCTGCTGGCACGCCGAGGCGTTCGCCCGGTTGCACCCGCTCTGCGTGGCCAAGCTCGTCCTGGTGGACCCCAGCCCGCCGCCCGTGGGCCGGCCGCTCGCGCTCGCCGCCGCACTGGGGGCGTGGCTGCCCGCGCTCGGCGGCACGTGGGGCGCGAACGTGCTGGCCCGCCTGACCGGGCCGCCGGCGCACCGCCTGGTCACCGGCATGGGCGACCCCTTCGGCGTGTACCGGATGGGCAAGGTGCCCGCGGCCGTGGCGGGGGAGTGGCTGGCCCGCCGCGACATGGCCGCCGACCTCCGCGACATCCGCGCCGGCCATCCCTTTCCCGACATCCCGGTCACCGTGCTCGCCGCGGGCGGCCGGGACGCCCGCAGGCAGAGCCTGGCGGCCCGCCTCGACGCCAAGCTGGTGCTGCTGCCCCGCTCGGGGCACCAGATCGAGCTGGACGATCCGGACGCGATCGTCGACGCCGTGTGAACCGCCCGCGGGTGGGGGCAGGCTCGTAGGATCGAGGCGAACCCAGTCGAGGGGGGCAGGCGTGGACATCTCCGTCGTCGGTGAGGGCAGCGTGCAGGCCGCGCCCGACGTCCTGCGGTTGACGGCGGGCGTCGAGGTGCGCAGGGCGTCGGCGTCCGAGGCGTTCACGGCCGTCAGGGCCGCCGCGGCCCGGCTGGCCGACGCGCTGGCCGGGGCCGGGGTCGCGGCCCACGACGTGCGCACGGTCGAGCTCTCGCTCGGCCCCGAGTACGAGGTCTACCCGAAGGTCTCGGCCTACCGGGCGGCCCAGGGCGTCGAGGTGGTCGTCAGGGACCTGTCGCGGGCCGACGCCGTCATCGACACGGTCGCCGGCGTGGGCGAGGAGGCCCGGCTCAACGGCGTGGCCTTCGAGCTGTCCGACCCGGCGTCGGTGCTCGGCGAGGCCAGGACGAGGGCGTTCAGGGACGCCGCGGCCAAGGCCGCCCACTACGCCGAGCTGGCCGGCCGCCCGCTCGGCCCGGTGGTGTCGATCTCCGAGGACGTCAGGGGCGGCCCCCAGCCGCTGGTCACGATGGCCGCAGCGGCCGACAGCGCGTCCTCGGTCAGCCCCGGCCGCCAGACGCTGACGGTCGGCGTCCGCGTCGGCTACGACTTCGCCTGAAGCCGGGACCCGCGCCGCGACCGAGCCGGGACCCGCGTCGGGCCCGTCCGGAACGCGGCCGGGCCCGTGGCGAGGGCGGGCGCTCCTCGCCACGGGCCCGGCCCGCCGGGGGAGGGCGTTACGGGAGCGCCAGCATGCGGTCCAGCGCGACCCTGGCCCAGTGGGCGGTGTCCTCGTCCACCGTGATCCGGTTGACGACGTCGCCCAGCACGAGCGACTCCAGCGCCCACACCAGGTGCGGCAGGTCGATCCGGTTCATCGTGGAGCAGTAGCAGACCGTCCGGTCCAGGAACGACACGTTCTTGTCGGGGAACATCGCGGCCAGCCGCTTGACCAGGTTCAGCTCCGTGCCGACGGCCCAGCTCGACCCGGCGGGCGCGGCCTGCAGGGTCTTGATGATGTGCTCGGTCGAGCCCACGTGGTCGGCCTTGAGCACCACCTCGTGCCGGCACTCGGGGTGCACCAGCACGTTCACGCCGGGGATGCGCGCGCGCACGTCGTCGACGGACTCGGCCGTGAAGCGGCCGTGCACCGAGCAGTGGCCCTTCCACAGGATCATCCGCGCCCGGTCGAGCTGCTCGCGGGTCAGCCCGCCGTCGGGCCGGTGCGGGTTCCAGACCACGCAGTCCTCCAGCGACATGCCCATCTCCAGCACCGCCGTGTTGCGCCCGAGGTGCTGGTCGGGCAGGAACAGCACCTTGCGGCCCTGCTCGAAGGCCCAGTCGAGCGCCCTCCTGGCGTTGGAGGAGGTGCACACCACGCCGCCGTTGCGCCCGCAGAACGCCTTGATGTCGGCGCTGGAGTTCATGTACGTGACGGGGACCACCTCGCCGGCCAGACCGGCGTCCTCAAGGGCCTCCCAGCACTCCTCCACCTGGTCGAACGTGGCCATGTCGGCCATGGAGCACCCGGCGGCGAGGTCGGGCAGCACCACCTTCTGGGCCTCGCCGGTGAGGATGTCGGCGGACTCGGCCATGAAGTGCACGCCGCAGAAGACGATGAACTCCGCCTCGGGCCGCGCGGCGGCCTGCTGGGCGAGCTTGAAGGAGTCGCCGGTCACGTCGGCGAACTGGATGACCTCGTCGCGCTGGTAGTGGTGGCCCAGCACGAACAGGCGGTCGCCCAGCGCCTCCTTGGCCTTGCGGGCGCGTTCGACCAGGTCAGGGTCGGACGCGGGCGGCAGCTCGCCGGGGCAGTCGACGCCCTTCTCGCTGTGCGGATCGGCGCCCTGCCCGAGGACGAAGAGCGGCAGCCCAGTCTGGGTGGCCATCGCCATACCCCCTTATCGTCGTTTTGACGATACTCACTATGACACATGGACGAACGTGGTTATTCCGGGGGTAGGGGACCCGGGAATGTGTGGCATGGGCGAGGTGTTGGTAGCGTCATCAGTAGGACGTCGGAAACAGACAGCCGGGTTAGGGAGTCAGCAGATGACGGTTGAGAGCAGCGAGACCACGACGCAGGGCCTGATCCTGACTGACGCGGCCGCCGCGAAGGTCAAGAGCCTGCTGGAGCAGCAGGGTGAGGAAGGTCTGCAGCTGAGGGTCGCCGTGCAGCCGGGTGGTTGCTCCGGCCTGCGCTACCAGCTCTTCTTCGACGACCGTTCCATGGACGGTGACGTGGTGACGGACTTCGGCGGGGTCAGCGTGGTCACCGACCGCATGAGCGCCCCCTACCTGATGGGCGCCAGCATCGACTTCGTCGACACGATCGAGAAGCAGGGCTTCACCATCGACAACCCCAACGCCACCGGCTCCTGCGCCTGTGGCGACTCGTTCAACTAAGGGGTCACGGCTTCGGCCTGTGGGGTCCCGCCCGCCTTTGTGCGAGCGGGACCTTCGCGTATTCTCGTGGGGCTCATTGGCCTGCTGACAACGAGGAAGAAGAATCCCGTGCGCATCGCCGTAACCGGCTCCATCGCGACAGACCACCTGATGACGTTCCCAGGAAGCTTCGGCGATCAGCTCATCGCCGAGCAGCTCGACCGGGTGTCGCTCTCGTTCCTGGTCGACGACCTTCAGATCCGTCGCGGCGGCTGCGCGGCCAACATCGCCTTCGGCATGGGCTGTCTCGGCCTCAAGCCGATCCTGGTGGGCGCCGTCGGCAACGACTTCGCCGACTACCGCTCCTGGCTGGAGCGCCACGGCGTCGACTGCGAGTCCGTGCACATCTCCGAGACGCAGCACACCGCGCGCTTCCTGTGCACCACCGACGAGCACCACAACCAGATCGCCTCCTTCTACACCGGGGCGATGGCCGAGGCGCGGCTGATCGAGCTGCAGCCGGTCGCCACCCGGCTCGGCGGGCTCGACCTGGTGCTGATCAGCCCCAACGACCCCGACGCGATGCTGCGGCACACCGACGAGTGCCGCCAGCGCGGCATCCCCTTCGCCGCCGACATCTCCCAGCAGCTCGCCCGCATGGCCGACGAGCAGATCAGGCAGCTCGTCGACGGCGCCGCCTACCTGTTCTCCAACGACTACGAGAAGGGGCTCATCGAGCAGAAGACCGGCTGGTCCGACGAGGAGATCCTCGACCGGGTCGGCGTCCGCGTCACCACGCTCGGCCCCAAGGGCGCCGTCATCGACCGCAAGGGCGAGCCGTCCATCCAGGTCGCCCCGGCCCCCGAGCGCGGCAAGGCCGACCCCACGGGCGTCGGCGACGCCTTCCGCGCCGGCTTCCTGTCCGGCCTGGCCTGGGGGCTGCCGCTGGAGCGCTGCGGCCAGATCGGCAACCTGACGGCCACGCACGTGCTGGAGCGCGTCGGCGGCCAGGAGTACGAGCTGGGCCAGAAGGTCTTCCTGGAGCGCTTCACGGCCGCCTACGGCGCCGAGGCCGCGGCCGACATCGCCGGCCACGTGCGCTGCTACCACCCCTGACACGCGTACGCCCCGCCCGCCGCAGGCGTGGCGGGGCGGTCCCCGTACGGGTGTCAGCGCTTGGCGTACACCCGGTGCACGAACTCGGCGAGCTGGTCGTCCGGCAGGCACCGGGCCAGGTCGGCCTCGCTGATCATGCCGACGATGCGGTCGTTCTCCAGCACCGGCAGCCGCTTGATCTGGTTCTGCTCCATGCGCGACAGCGCCTCCTGCACGGTGGCGTCCGCCGTCACCCAGACCAGGCCGGTCGCCAGCTCGCCCGCCGTCACCTGCGCGGGGTCGTGACCGGCCGCGACGCACTTGATCACGATGTCGCGGTCGGTGATGATGCCGGTCACCCGGTCGTCGGGGCCGCACACGGGCAGCGCGCCCACGTCGTTGTTGCGCATCATCTGAGCCGCCCGGTCGAGCGTCTCGTGCGCGGCGATGCACTCCGCGCCCGTGCTCATCACGTCGCGGGCGGTCTCGTTCCCCTTGGCCATGGTCTCCCCCGAATGGTCGATGTGCCGTCAGGGGAGGGCCCTACCCACAAACCGTCAGTAGTTGCGCATCACGTGGATGGCCCAGCCGCCCTGGGGCAGCTCGTACGAGGCCACGTGGCGGTGGGACTTCAGCCGGCACCACGCCGGCACGTCGGTGTAGGCCGCCGGATCGTCGGCCAGCACCGCCACCACGGCGTTGAGCGGCACGTGGTTGATCTGCTCGGCGAGCATGATGATCGGGATCGGGCACTTCTTCCCGAGCGCGTCGATCGTCAATGACGGCTGAGTTACCTCGGTCATGCGACTCCTGCGTCGTGCCGGATGCGGCGCACCAGATCGGGCAGCACGGCCAGGAACCGGTCGACCTCGGCCGCGGACGTGCCCCTGGGCAGCGACACCCGGACATTCCCATGCGTCAGCACGCCCATCGCTTCGAGGACGTGCGATGGACGAAGCGTACTAGCGGTGCACGAACTTCCGGACGATACGGCGAATCCCGCCTTGTCCAGCTCGGTGAGCAGCGCCTCGCCGTCGACGTAGAGACACGAGAAGGTCACGATGTGGGGCGCCCGGCCGACCGGGTCGCCGATCACCTCGACGTCCGGCACGACCTTCGGCACGGTCTCCCTGATCCGGGCCACGAGCGTGGACAGCCGCGCCTGCTCCTGCGCCGCCTCGGCGCTCATCGCGCGCAGCGCCGCCGCCGCGGCCACGATGCCCGGCACGTTCTCGAAGCCGGGGACGCGCCGCCGCTCGCGTTCGTCCTCGGGCAGGAACGAGCGGAACCGGGTGCCCTTGCGCACCGCCAGCACGCCCACCCCGGCCGGGCCGCCCCACTTGTGCGCGCTCGCGGTCAGCACCGACCAGCCGGGCGGTATCGGCATGCGGCCGGCCGTCTGGGCGGCGTCGACCAGCAGCGGCACCCCGTTGGCCCGGCACGCGGCGGCGGCCTCGGCGACCGGCTGCACCGTGCCCACCTCGTGGTTGGCCGTCTGCAGGCAGGCCAGCGCCGTGCCCGGACGCGCGACCGCCTCGGCGAACGCGTCGAGGTCGACCCGCCCCTCCAGGCTCACGCCGACGGTCTCGACCGTGCCGCCGTCGCGTTCGTGCACGCCGGCCGCGTGCAGCACGCTGGAGTGCTCGACCGCGCTGGTGACCAGATGACGCCCGACCCTGCGCCTGCCGTGTAGGGTGCCGAGCACGCCGAGATGCGCGGCCTGCGTGCCGGACGAGGTGAACGACACCTCGTCGGGGCGCGCGCCGAGCGCCTCGGCCACCTCCGTGCGGGCCTGCTCCAGCAGCAGGTGAGCGCGGCGGGCCTGGGTGTACAGTCTCGCGGGGTCGGCCCAGCCGACGTCGATCGCCGCCAGCAGCGCCTCGCGTGCCTGAGGGTGGAGCGGCTCGCTCGAGGCCGCGTCGAAATACGCCACGAGACTCATCGTCCCACTTGCGGCACCATCGAGGGGTCGCGCGGTAGGGCGGGACACCTGCACGCTAATGTGTCTGCAATCAGCTGTGCATTTGGAAATACGAGCACCCAAGGGAAAGACTCTTGGGCTTCATCTGTGGGGTAGGCGATCCGTGAGTCCGACTCGCCGTACGACGCGGCGTTCGTTGGCCCGGCGCAGGGTGCCGCGCGCCGCCGCTTTGGCGTTGCTGCTGGCCACTGCTACGGCGTGTGCTAATGACGTTCCCAAGTTCGACTGGTCCAACGGCCTGCTGCCCGAGGGCGTGACCGAGCAGGCCGAGGTCGTTCAGCATCTGTGGAACGGGGCCTGGATCGCCGCACTCGCCACGGGCGCCGTCGTCATCGTCCTGATCGTCTGGGCCGCGATCTTCCACCGCAAGCGCAGGGGGAAGGCCGAACTGCCGCCCCAGGTGCGCTACAACCTGCCGATCGAGATCCTCTACACGGTGGTCCCGCTCGTCATGGTCTCGGTGTTCTTCTTCTTCACCGCCCGCGACAGCAAGGCCCTCACGGACGTCGCGGGCGACGCGCCCGTCAAGGTCAAGGTCGAGGCGTACCAGTGGAGCTGGCGCTTCACCACGACCTACAACGGCAAGACGACGAAGCCCGTGTCCGGCATGCCGGTGCACGACTACCACCAGGGCCCTCAGCTGGTCCTGCCGACGAACACCAAGGTCGAGTTCGACCTCTCGACCGACGACGTGATCCACTCGTTCTGGGTGCCCGAGTTCCTGTTCAAGCGGGACATCATCCCCGGCATCCCGGAGGGCAACCCGGGGCGCAAGTTCGAGATCAAGACGCTCGGCGACAACCGCGTGGGCGTCTACGCCGGCCGGTGCGCCGAGCTGTGCGGCGTCGACCACAGCCGGATGCTGTTCTCGGTGAAGCTCGTCAAGCAGGCTGAGTTCGACCAGTACATCGCGACCCAGGCTGGGAGTGCCCAGTGACCGCCATCCAAGAACCGCTTCGGGCGCCGGTCCGGCCCGTCACCAAGGGCCAGATCATCGCCAAGTGGATGTCCTCGACTGATCACAAGATCATCGGGCACATGTACCTGATCACGTCGTTCGCCTTCTTCCTGATCGGCGGCGTCATGGCGCTGATCATGCGGGCCGAGCTGGCGCAGCCGGGGCTGCAGATCACCAGCAACGAGCAGTTCAACCAGCTGTTCACCATGCACGGCACGATCATGCTGCTGATGTTCGCGACGCCGCTGTTCGCCGGTTTCGCCAACGAGCTGATGCCGCTCCAGATCGGCGCCCCCGACGTGGCGTTCCCGCGCCTGAACATGGTCAGCTACTGGCTCTACCTGTTCGGCAGCATCATCGCCGTGTCCGGCTTCCTCACCCCGGGCGGCGCCGCCTCCTTCGGCTGGTTCGCCTACACGCCGCTGTCGAACGCGATCCACTCGCCCGGCATCGGCGGCGACCTGTGGATCATGGGCCTGGCCCTGTCGGGCCTCGGCACGATCCTCGGCGCGGTGAACTTCATCACCACGATCATCTGCATGCGCGCCCCCGGCATGACCATGTTCCGCATGCCGATCTTCACCTGGAACGTCCTGCTGACCAGCATGCTCGTGCTGATGGCCTTCCCCGTGCTGGCCGCCGCGCTGCTGGCTCTGGAGGCCGACCGCAAGCTCGGCACCCACATCTTCGACCCGGCCAACGGCGGGCCGATCCTGTGGCAGCACCTGTTCTGGTTCTTCGGCCATCCCGAGGTGTACATCATCGCGTTGCCGTTCTTCGGCATCGTGACCGAGATCCTGCCGGTCTTCAGCCGTAAGCCGATCTTCGGCTACATCGGCCTGGTCGGCGCCACCATCGCGATCGCCGGTCTGTCCATCACGGTCTGGGCGCACCACATGTTCCCGACCGGGCAGGTCCTGCTGCCGTTCTTCTCGTTCATGACGTTCCTCATCGCGGTGCCGACGGGCGTGAAGTTCTTCAACTGGATCGGCACGATGTGGCGGGGTCACCTGTCGTTCGAGTCGCCGATGTTGTTCTCCGTCGGATTCCTGATCACCTTCCTGCTCGGTGGCCTGACCGGCGTCATCCTGGCCTCGCCGCCGCTGGACTTCCAGATCAGCGACACCTACTTCGTCGTCGCCCACTTCCACTACGTGGTCTTCGGCACGGTCGTGTTCGCCATGTTCGCCGGCTTCTACTTCTGGTGGCCCAAGTTCACCGGCAAGATGCTCGACGACAAGCTGGGCAAGGTGCACTTCTGGCTGCTGTTCATCGGCTTCCACACCACCTTCCTCGTCCAGCACTGGCTGGGCATGGTCGGCTTCCCCCGCCGGTACGCCGACTACAGCGCGGCCGACCACTTCACCGACCTGAACATGATCTCGTCGGTCGGCGCGTTCATCCTGGGTGCCTCGACGCTGCCGTTCTTCTACAACGTCTGGAAGACCTGGCGTTCCGGGACCAAGGTCACCGTCGACGACCCCTGGGGCTACGGCGGCTCGCTCGAATGGGCGACCTCCTGCCCGCCGCCGCGGCACAACTTCACCTCGCTGCCGCGCATCCGGTCCGAGCGCCCGGCGTTCGACCTGCACTACCCGCACATGTCCGCCAAGTCCGCCCAGGAGGTTGAGGCCTGATGAAGGTCCAGGGTTGGCTGTTCCTGCTGTGCGGCCTGTTCTTCGCCGGTGTCGACGTCGGCTACTGGTTCTGGACCAAGGCCGCGACCGGTCACGGTGAGCCCGTGGGCACCACCGCCATGGCGATCTCGGTCGGGTTCGCGTTCATGGTCGGCTACTACCTGATGTTCACCGCGCGGCGCATCGGCGCCCAGCCGGAGGACAACAAGCAGGCCGACATCAGCGACGGCGCCGGCGAGATCGGCTTCTTCAGCCCGAGCAGCTGGTGGCCGCTGTTCCTGTGCCTGGCGGCGGCCTTCGCCTTCGCCGGGTTCGTGATCGGCTTCTGGATGTTCCTGATCGGCGTGTTCCTGATCATCATGGCCATGATCGGGTTCGTGTTCCAGTACTACCGGGGCAACTTCTCGCACTGACAAGCGGCTCGAAGCGGGCGTCCTTCCCATAGGGGAGGACGCCCGCTTTTTCGTGTTCTTTACCAGGTCACGGATGTCGTGAATAGATCACTCAGGGTAATAAGGGAGGAGAAGGTTGGATCTTGGGCGAGGGGGTCACTCGTGAGACGCGTGGCGAATGGATCGGCCGGCCTGCTGGCCCTGGCGCTGCTCACGGCGTGCTCGCTGAGCGGCGCGGCGAACGAGACGAAGGAGCTGACCGCGGTCGCCCGGCAGCCCGCGGTGGGCGTCACGCCGCAGGACAAGGCCGTGAACGTGGCCACCGACCAGCCCGTGGTGGTGTCCGCGCACGGCGGCACGATCAAGAGCGTCCGGGTGGACGGGGGCAAGGCGGGCCGGCTCAAGGGCGTCCTGAGCGGCGACGGCACCCGCTGGCGCAGCACGACCACCGCCCGGCCGAGCACCGGCTACACGGTCACCGTCGTCAGCGTGGACGCCTCGGGCAAGCAGAGCGAGACCTCCAGCACGTTCAGCACGGTCAAGGGCGACAAGACATTCGACATCCAGACAATCACTCCCAACAAGGACGACACCGGGCTGACGGTGGGCATCGGCATGCCCGTCATGATCGCCTTCGACAAGCCGGTGAGCGACCGGGTGGCCGTCGAGCGCAACCTGACCATCCGCAGCTCCAAGCCGGTGGAGGGGGCCTGGCACTGGTTCGACGACAGCCATGTGGACTTCCGGCCGCAGGACTACTGGCCGGCGTACACGAAGGTGCGGCTGGAGGCGAAGCTGGCCGGCGTGCGCGGCGGCCCCGGCCTGTACGGCAAGCGCGACGTCACCCTCGACTTCAAGATCGGCCGCTCCCAGATCACCCGGGGCAGCACCGACGAGCACGTGCTGACGGTCCGCCGGGACGGCAAGCGCATCCGCACCATGCCGATGAGCGCCGGGCAGGGCGGCCAGTGGAAGTACTACACCACCTCGGGCGTGCACCTGGCGATGTCACGGGAGCCGGTGACCGTCATGACCTCGCCCGGCATCGGCCCGGGACAGTCGGGCTACTACCAGCTCACCGTCTACAACACCGTGCGCATCTCCAACAGCGGCGAGTACGTGCACAGCGCGCCCTGGTCGGTGGGCTCCCAGGGCAACTCCAACGTCAGCCACGGCTGCGTGAACGTCAGCCCGGAGAACGCGGCCTGGTTCATCAAGAACACCCTGATCGGGGACCCGATCATCATCACCGGCTCGCCGCGCAAGCTGGAGCCCACCAACGGGTGGGGCCACTGGCAGGAGAACTGGAAGGACTGGCTCAAGTGGAGCACGCTCAAGGACGGTCCGAGCATCACCTTCTGAGCGACTGACCGCCATCCGGCCCTGAGCAGGCCCTGGTGGCTCTGCCGGGGCCCTCGGGCACACGTGCCGCCGAAGGACGTGAGCGCGCCTCAGGGGCGCGCTCACGGTCACGACGGGCGGTAGGAGCTGCTGACCTCGACCCAGCGGCGCAGCGTGTCGGCGGCCAGGCCGGAGTCGACCGCCTGCGTGGCGCGCTCGTAGCCCTTGATCATCGCCGTGTCGAGGTCGTCGCCGGCGCCCTCGTGGGCGACCAGCGCGGCCGCGGTGTTGAGCAGGACGGCGTCGCGCACCGGTCCCTTCTTGCCGCCCAGCACGTCGTGCACGGCCTGGGCGTTGAACTGCACGTCGCCACCGCGCAGCGCGCCCGCGTCGGCCCGGGGGATGCCCAGGATCGCGGGGTCGAACCTGGCCTCGGTGGCCGTGCCGTCGCGCACCACCCACACCGTGGAGGTGCCGGTGATGGTCAGCTCGTCGAGCCCGTCGTCGCCGCGGAAGACCAGGGCCGACACGCCGCGCTCGGCGAAGACGCCGGCGATGACGGGCAGCATGCGGGCGTCGTAGACGCCGATGGCCTGGGCGCTGGGCCGGGCCGGGTTGGTCAGCGGGCCCAGGAAGTTGAAGACCGTCGGGACGCCGATCTCCTTGCGCGCCGGGCCGGCGAAACGCAGCGCCGGGTGGTAGACGGGCGCGAAGCAGAAGGCGATGCCCGCCTCGCGCGCCACCCGCGCGGTCTGCTCGGGCGTCAGGTCGAGCCTGATGCCCATGTGCTCCAGGACGTCGGCGGCCCCGCACAGCGAGGAGGCCGAGCGATTGCCGTGCTTGACGACCCTGGCCCCCGCCGCGGCGGCCACGATGGCGGCCATGGTGGAGACGTTGACGGTGTGGGCGCGGTCGCCGCCCGTGCCGACGACGTCGAGGACGGGCCCCTCGACGTTCAGCGGCGTGGAGAACTCCAGCATCGTCCGGGCCAGGCCCACCACCTCGGCCACCGTCTCGCCCTTGGCCCGCAGGGCCAGCGCGAAGCCCGCGATCTGGGCGGAGGTGGCGTTGCCCGAGAAGATCTCCCGCATCGCCCAGGCCGTCTCGTCGGCCGACAGGTGCTCGCCGGAAAGGAGCGCGGAGAACAGGGCAGGCCAGGTCGTCCGGGAGTCCATGGGCACCTACTTCGCGTTGAGTCGGGTGGCGGATCGGCGGCGCATCAGGTCGGCGACGGTGTCGGCCAGGACCATGGGCTCGATGGGCTGCGGGACGACGGCGTCGGCCTTGGACCACTCGGCCAGCCAGCGGTCGTCGCGCCTGGCGATGATCAGGCAGACGGGCGGGCAGTCGTAGACCTCGTCCTTGGCCTGACGGGAGACGCCCATGCCGCCGGCGGGCTGGGTCTCGCCGTCGAGGACCGCCACGTCGATCTCGCCGGAGCCGAGCCACTGGTGGACCTTGGGCTCGGTGGCGCACTCGATGATCTCGACGAAGGGCACGTCGGCCGCCGGCCGCCGGCCGATCGCCTGCCGGACCTCGGCCCGGGTGGTGGCGTCGTCGCTGTAGACGAGGACCTTCATCGTGTCGTCGGTGCTCCCAGAGGACGTCACTGTCGCGCTCACTATCGGTCGAAGCTGTATGGTCACCTGGATCGTACCGTTGCGCCGGGATGCAATCCCAGGCCACCGGGCCTGACAGGCGTTTTGTCCCAATTATCCCAGGTTGATGGCCGGTTTGTTCCTCCTAACGGGGGGTCGTTGGCCGGACCGAACACCGGAGCCGCAATAATGCTGCCCGTGGCGACAGCATCCGCAATAACTTCGACGACGACAGCACAGTCGTACCGGCGGCCGAACCTGGTCAGTGTCGGGACGATCGTCTGGCTGTCCTCTGAGCTCATGTTCTTCGCGGCGCTGTTCGCGATGTACTTCACCATCCGGTCGGTGAGCGAGGGGAAGGGCATCGAGTGGGGCCCTGCCTTCCTTCCTGCAGGCGTTGAGGCAGAAGGCGCTCACCTGAACATCCCGTTCGCGACGGTCAACACGATCATCCTGGTCCTGTCGAGTGTGACGTGCCAGCTGGGCGTGTGGGCCGCGGAGAAGGGGCAGGTCGGCAAGCTCCGCTTCTGGTACATCGTCAGCTTCCTGATGGGCGCGATCTTCGTCGCCGGTCAGCTGTACGAGTACGGCGAGCTGGCGTCAGAGGGCGCGACCCTGTCCGCCAACGCTTACACCTCGGTGTTCTACCTGACGACGGGCTTCCACGGCCTGCACGTGACCGGTGGCCTGATCGCGTTCCTGTTCATGCTGGGACGCACGTACGCCGCGAAGCGCTTTACGCATGAGCAGGCCACCAGCGCGATCGTCGTGTCCTACTACTGGCACTTCGTAGACGTCGTCTGGATCGGTCTTTTCGCGACCATCTACATCATTCGTTAAGGAACGGGATCTCTGTGACTAGGATCACCGCTTGGCGGCGGCATCCCCTCGCGAGATACGCCGTCCTGATTTTGGCGTTGGCGCTGGTCGGGATGGTATACGCCGCCTTTGTCCAGGCGGGTAAGCCTGCCGACGCGGCGCTGGCGGCAGGCAAGGTCGACGACGTGGCCGAGGGCAAGAGCCTGTTCGTGGCCCACTGCTCGAGCTGCCACGGCATGAACGCGGAGGGCACCAACACCGCCCCCACGCTCGTCGGCGTCGGCGCCGCGGCGGTCGACTTCCAGATGAGCACCGGCCGCATGCCCGCCGGCAACCCCGGCCCGCAGGCGCCGCGCAAGCCCCTGGCCCACTGGGTCAACGAGGACACGACCCGTCAGGTCGCCGCGTACGTGCAGTCGCTCGGCGGCGGTCCGCAGGTCCCCGGCAAGGAGCAGGTCGACCCGAAGCTCGGTGACGCCGGCAAGGGCGGCGAGCTGTTCCGGGCCAACTGCATCCAGTGCCACAACTGGGCGGGCGCCGGCGGTGCCCTGACGCAGGGCAAGTACGCGCCCAACCTCAACGAGTCCTCACCGACGCAGATCTACGAGGCGATGGTCACCGGCCCGCAGGCGATGCCGGTCTTCAACGACTCGACGATCACGCCTGAGGAGAAGCGCAGCATGATCGCGTACATCACCCAGGTCCGTGAGCAGAAGGACCCCGGAGGGTTCGGCCTCGGGCGCATCGGCCCGGTCACCGAAGGTCTCGTAGCGTTCGTGGTAGGCATCGCCGCCCTAGCCCTCGCCGCCATCTGGATCACCGCGAAGAAGCGACAGAAGTCATGACAGACAACGAGCACGAGATCGAGCAGCCGGACGAACGCGTGCCCAAGCGCGTCATCGGCACTCCCGCGCCGGGCACGTCGATGCTGGGCGCCGCGGAGAAGGAAGCGGACGCCGCCGACCGCGACGTCCCCGGCGTGACGCTGCAGGACGAGAGCAAGGCCCGCAAGGCCGAGAAGATCGTGGCGCTCTGCTTCGCGATCACCTTCCTGGCCGGCATCGCCTTCCTCATCTCCTACGTGGTGTTCCAGGTCGGCAGCCCCGAGGCGACGGGGGTCTCCAACCTCGCCCTCGGCGGCACGCTGACCCTGGCCGTCCTCGGCCTCGCGGTCGGCATCGTGGTCTGGGTCCGCCAGATCATGCCGAAGTACGCGCTGGTCCAGGAGCGCCACACGATGGCCTCCGACGAGGACGACCGCGAGGTCGTCTCCGAGACCTTCCTGCAGGGCGCCAACGAGAGCGGCTTCGTCAAGCGCAAGCTGATGCGCCGCACGCTGCTGCTGGCCGCCGCGCCGCTCGGCCTGGTGCCGCTGGTGCTGCTGCGCGACCTCGACAACTCCAAGATGCCCGGCGCGAAGTTCAACAAGCTGCTGCGCCACACGGTCTGGGGTGAGAAGACCAAGGAGGGCAAGCCGCTGCGCCTGGTCGTCGAGGGCACCGGCCAGCCGATCCGCGCGGCCGACTTCAACTCGCCCGGCGGCATCCTGTCGGTGGTGCCCGAGGGGTACGAGCACGACCTCAACGCGCTCGCCAAGGCCACGCTGATCCTGATCAAGTTCCGTCCGGAGGAGCTCAAGAGCGGCGTCAAGCAGAACTGGACGCACGACGGCATCGTCGCCTACTCCAAGATCTGCACGCACGTCGGCTGCCCGGCGGCGCTCTACGAGCAGACCACCCACCACATCCTGTGCCCGTGCCACCAGTCGACCTTCGACGCGGCCGACGGCGCCAAGGTCATCTTCGGCCCGGCCGCCCGGCCGCTGCCGCAGCTGCCCATCACCGTCGACAGCGAGGGCTATCTGATCGCCCAGGGTGACTTCAACGTGCCCGTCGGCCCCAGCTACTGGGAGCGCGGCGACGCCGAGGCCGAGGCCAGGGAGAAGGGAGGCCAGGCATGAGCGACCTGAACGCCGTACCGAAGGCCATCGCCGGGCCGTCGACCTTCCTGGACGACCGTCTGGGCGGGGCGAACTTCCTCAAGCGCAACCTGCGCAAGATCTTCCCTGACCACTGGTCGTTCCTGCTGGGTGAGATCGCGCTCTACTCGTTCATCATCCTGCTGCTCACCGGCACGTTCCTGACGCTGTGGTTCAAGCCGAGCATGGGCGAGATCGCCTACGACGGCTCGTACGCGCCGCTCAAGGGCGTCATGATGTCGGAGGCCTACGCGTCGTCGCTGGAGATCAGCTTCGACGTCCGGGGTGGTCTGCTGATGAGGCAGATGCACCACTGGGCGGCCCTCCTCTTCGTGGCCGGCATGACGGTGCACATGCTGCGGGTGTTCTTCACCGGCGCCTACCGCAAGCCGCGCGAGCTCAACTGGATCATCGGCGTGCTGCTGCTGACCCTGGCGCTGGCCGAGGGCCTGACCGGCTACTCCCTCCCCGACGACCTGCTCTCCGGCGCCGGTCTGCGGATCACCGAGGGTGTGGCGATCTCGCTGCCGCTGGTGGGCACGTACGTCACGTTCTTCCTGTTCGGCGGGGAGTATCCGGGCGAGGACGTCATCTCCCGGTTCTACTCGCTGCACATCCTGCTCATCCCGGGCATCCTGCTGGCGCTGGTCTCGGCTCACATGGTGCTCATGTGGGTGCAGAAGCACACGCAGATGCCGGGCAAGGGGCGCAACAACCAGAACGTGGTGGGCGCGCCGTTCTACCCGGCCTTCATGGCCAAGGCGGGCGCCTACTTCCTGTTCACGCTCGCCGTGGTGTCGGGACTGGCGACGTTCGCCCAGATCAACCCGATCTGGCTGTTCGGGCCGTACACGCCGGCGGACATCTCCGCCGGTTCGCAGCCCGACTGGTACATGGGCTTCCTCGAAGGCTCGCTGCGGCTCATGCCGCCGTGGGAGTGGAACCTGTTCGGCACGGCTCACGCGGGCACGTTGCCGATGAGCGTGATCATCCCGGCGCTGGTGCCGATGGGCATCATCATGACCGGTCTCGCGCTCTACCCGTTCATCGAACGGTGGGTCACCGGGGACAACCGCGAGCACCACGTCGCCGACCGCCCGCGCAACAACCCCCACCGCACCTCGATCGGCATCGCGGCGATGACGTTCTACGGTGTGCTGTGGCTGCTCGGCGCCAACGACGAGATCTCGGCGAACTTCCACGTCAGCCTCAACTGGACGACGTACATCGGCCGGGTGCTGGTCTTCGTCGCGCCGGCGCTGGCCTACCTGATCACCTACCGCATGTGCCTCGGCCTGCAGCGCAGCGACGCCGCGGTCATCGGGCACGGCGTGGAGTCGGGTGTCATCAAGCGCCTGCCGCACGGTGAGTTCATCGAGGTGCACACGCCGGCGTCCGACGACCTCGAGGCCCACATGCGGGGCAAGGAGGCGGTGCCGGCCCTGCCCGTGGAGGAGGACGCCGCCGGCATCCCGCCCAAGGGCATGCGCGGCCCGCTCGGCAAGCTCCGCGGCCGGATGTCCAAGGCGTACGGCGGGGAGAAGATCCCGCTCGACGACGGGCACCACGGCGAGCACGGGGAGCACGGCGAGCACGCCGCGATCGGTTCCGGCGACGACCGGAGCCTCACCCACTAGGGTTTCGCCTGATCGAGATCGGCCCGGACGGGGTTCCCCGTCCGGGCCGTTCCGCGTTCCGGGCCCGCCAGCCTGCGGTTGGCCTGTAGAGGATGGTTCGTCGGGACGGTTCGGGCCCGGAAACGCGTCAGGCCCGGCCGGAGAACGGCCGGGCCCGGAATCGCACGCGAAAAGCGAACGCAGAGCCGGACCCGGAGGAGTGCAGGAGCGGCGCGGGCGCGGATGCGGGAACCAGCGCGGGTGCGTTGTGGGCGCAGGGGCTTACGCGGGGACTTGCCAGGGGCTTACGCGGGGACTTGCGTCAGGGCCGCGGGGGAGGGGATCAGTCGGATTCGGGGAAGCCGATCGAGAAGGCCGCGTCGAGGTCGTGCCGGGAGTAGGTGCGGAAGGCGATGTGCGTCTCGGTGTGCTCGACGCCGTCGACCTTGTTGACCCGCCCGGGGATGACCTCGGCCACCTCCTCGTAGCGGGCGACCCGGACCATGGCGAGCAGATCCCATTCGCCGGTGATGGAGTAGACCTCGCTGACCCCGTCGATCTCGGCGATCGTCTGGGCGACCTCCGGGATCCGGTCTACCTCGGCCTTGATGTGGACGATTGCCGTGACCATGTATTAACTGTATCCGGTCATCGCAAAGGACGTCCCTCTCGGTCGCGTCGCTGATCAAGCCCGCGGTAGGCCAGGTCGATGCGGGCCTTGTGGCGGGCGGCGCCCCGGGCGGGCATCGACCACACGCCGTCGACCTCGACCAGCCGCACGCCCGGCGACTCCAGCCAGCGCAGGATGCACTCGGTCTCCTCGGCGCTGGCCGCGTGGACCGGGCCGGGGCCCGGGATGACGGCCTCGGCCATGGCCTTGAGCGAGGCGACGAACGGCGTGGGGTGGGCGCCCTTGGGCATCACGCCCGCCGCGGCCAGCCGGCCGTAGCGGACGACGTGGATGTCCCAGCCGCCGTCGAAGGCCGGGCTGGCGGCCACGAGCTCGGGGATGCGGGTGATGGCGCTCAGGCGCTGCATGCGGGCCGCCGCCCGGACGAACGCGGCCAGCCGGTCGCGGTCGACGGACGCCTCCTCGTAGCGCTGCTCGACCGACAGGCGTTCCATGCGGGCCGAGACGGCGGTGTAGACGAGCGAGGCGTCGGAGGTCATGGCCCGGCGGGCGCTCGCGACGTGCGCGGCGTACTCCTCCGGGCTCTCCTTGCCCGCGCAGGGCGCGCCGCAGCGGCCCATCTCGTGCAGGACGCAGGCCGCCCGGCGGGTGCGCAGGCTGATCGGCTGGGTGCACTGGCGCAGCGGCACGGCCTCGTGCAGGGCGATGCGGGCCTCGTCGGCCAGGCGGGAGCTGCTGAACGGGCCGAGGTAGGTGGCGTCGTCGTCCTTCAGCTCGCGCACGATCGACAGGCGGGGGAAGGGGCCGGTGGTGAGCTTGAGCCAGACCACCTTCTCCGGGAAGCGGGAGCGGCGGTTGTAGCGCGGCTTGGCGCCGCCGATCAGCCGCAGCTCCCTGACCTCGGCCTCCAGCCCGGTGGCGCAGACGACGTGGCGCACGCGCTCGGCGATGCCGATCATCTCGCGGATGCGCGGACGGGTCTCGGCGGCCGTGAAGTAGGAGCGCACGCGGTTGCGCAGGTTGGTGCTCTTGCCGATGTAGAGCACCTCGCCGCGGTCGTCCTCGAAGAAGTAGACGCCCGGGGCGTGCGGGACGGACTCGGCCAGGTGGCGCTTGCGCTGCTGCTCCGGCGTGGGCGCGCGGACGAACGACTTCAGCTCCTCCAGCGTGTGGACCTGGAAGGAGCCGGCCCGCTCGATCAGCCCGTGGAGCACGTGGACGGTGGCCCTGGCGTCCTGCAGGGCGCGGTGGCACGGATCGGTGGGGCTGCGGAAGAACCGGGCGAGCGTGGACAGCTTGGCGTTGGGCGTCTCGTCGCGGGTCAGCACCCGCCGGGCCAGGTCGACGGTGTCGACGACCGGGTTGGCGGGCGGGGGATAGCCGTGGGCGGCGCAGGCGGCCTTGACGAAGCGGGTGTCGAAGCCCGCGTTGTGGGCCACCAGCGTGGCGCCCCTGATGAACTCCAGGAAGCTCGGCAGCACCGCCTCGATGCGCGGGGCGGCCACCACCATGGCGTCGGTGATGCCGGTCAGCACCGAGATGAACGGCGGGATCGGCCCGCCGGGGTCGACCAGGGTGGAGAACTCGCCCAGCACCTCACCCGCCCGCACCTTGACCGCGCCGATCTCGGTGATCGAGTCTTCGGCCGGCGAGCCGCCGGTGGTCTCCAGGTCGAACACGACGAACGTGACGTCGCTCAGCGGGGTGCCGAGCTCGTCGAGGGTGCCTTGAACCGCGTCCACGTTCCAAGACCATAGAGAGGGGGACCGACAGTTACTCCGCCGGACCACGCCGGAGCGCGCGGAAGGGGGCCGGGACGGCATAGGGGGATGAACGGGAAACGTGCTCGAATAACCATCCTTCTTGATCCTTAGTTACCCTTCCCTCTATGTCCGCGGGAAGACTTGCCGGCCGCTACGCCCTGCTGCGCCCACTCGGCGCCGGCGGCATGGGGAAGGTATGGCTGGCCAAGGACGAGATGCTCGACCGCGAGGTGGCGGTCAAGGAGCTCACCCTGCCCGAGGGCATGCCGGCCAAGGATCGCGCCGACGCGGTCACCAGGGCCGTGCGCGAGGCGCAGGTCACCGCCCGGCTGCGCCATCCCGGCATCGTGGCGCTGCACGACGTCATCGTCGAGCACGAGCGGCCGTGGCTGGTCATGGAGCTGCTGCGGGGCCGTACGCTGGCCGACACCGTGCGCGAGTTCGGTCCCATGCCCCCCGAGTACGCCGCCCGCGTCGGCGCCGACGTGCTGGAGGCGTTGCAGGCCGCCCACGCCCAGGGGCTGCAGCACCGCGACGTCAAGCCGGGCAACGTGTTCCTGACCGACAACGGCAGGGTGGTGCTGACCGACTTCGGCATCGCCCGGCAGGAGGGGCAGGCCGCGCTCACCGAGCAGGGGCTCATGATCGGCTCGCCCGGGTTCATCGCGCCCGAGCGGCTGGAGGGCGAGCCCGGCGGCCCGTCCAGCGACCTGTGGTCGCTCGGCGCGACCCTGTTCGTCGCCGTGACCGGCGCGAATGCCTACCAGGGCTCGATCGCCGAGCGGGTCAGGGCGACCGTGACGCAGCCGGTGCCGCTCGCGCCGGGGCAGCTCGGGCCGCTGCTGGCCGCCATGATGGCGCGCCGTCCCGACGCCCGTCCCGATCCGCGCCACGTCGTGCACGCGCTCAGGCAGGTGGCCGCGGGCGGCCCGCCGCCGGTCCTGGCGGCCGGCGAGCAGGCGACCGCGCCCCGCCGGGTGCGGCGGCGCGGGCGGCCGCTGCTGCTGTGGGGGGCGGTCGGGGCCGTGCTCGTGGTCGCCGCCGGGGCCACCGGCTTCGTCGTGCTGCGCCAGGACGACGGGCCGCCGGCCGCGTTCACCGTGCCGATGGACGTGTGCACCCTGCTCACCCCGCAGGACGTCGGCGGCCTGCTGCGCACCCAGAGCCCGCCCAAGGCCCAGCCGGACAGCGACGAGGTGGGCCCCGAATGCGGCTGGCCGGTCGCCGGCACCGGCATCGGGCTGCAGGTGCAGAAGGACTCCGACACCGTCGATCCCTGGTCGATGACCGCCGCCACGGCCCGCACCCTGTTCCAGAACCAGAAGCGCTACTGGGCCAAGTACGACCAGATCGACTGGACCTGGCCCGAGATCGGCGTCAAGTCCGACATGCGCTCCACGCGCACCCCCGTGCACGACCTGGCGGGCCTCGGCGAGGAGGCGTTCGGGTTCGAGCTGAAGGGCAGGACCGGGCGCGTCCACTCGGCCCACGTCTACTACCGGATCGCCAACCTGGTGGTGGCCGTCGAGTACGCCACCCTGGCCGACAAGCCGACCGACGAGGACGTCCGGCAGGCGGCGATCAAGGCGGCCCGGGCGAGCGAGCAGGCGTTGCGCCGTGCGAAGTGACCACTACCTGCTGGCCGGCCGCTACCGGCTGGTCGAGCGGCTCGGGCAGGGCGGCGCGGGCACGGTGTGGCGGGCGCTGGACGAGACGCTCGACCGCGAGGTCGCCGTCAAGCAGGTGCGGGTGCCGCCGGGGCTGAGCCCCCACCAGCGGGCCGAGTTCGCCGGCCGCGCCATCCACGAGGCCAGGTCGGCCGGACGCCTGCGCGACCCGGCCATCGTGCTCGTGCACGACGTGGTGCTCGACGGCGACCAGCCGTGGATCATCATGGACCTGGTCACCGGCCGGTCCCTGGACAAGGTGATCAGGGAGAACGGGCCGCTGCCGCCCCCGTACGCGGCGCGCATCGGGCTGCAGGTGCTGTCGGCGCTGGAGGTCGCGCACTCCCACGGCATCCTCCACCACGACGTCAAGCCGGCCAACATCCTGCTCGACGCCGACGGCTCGGCCATGCTGACCGACTTCGGCATCGCCGTCCCCATGGGCGGTCAGGGCGATGGCGGCAGCGGCGGCTCGCCTGGCTACATGGCGCCCGAGCGGCTCAACGAGCAGGCGCCGGGCCCGGCGTCCGACCTGTGGTCGCTGGGCGCGAGCCTGTACACCGCCGTGGAGGGGCGGGCGCCGTTCGAGCGGCAGCTTCCCGCGGCGGTCGCGGCGGCGGTGCTGCTGCACGACCCGCCCTTCCCCGCGCGGGCGGGCCGGGAGTTCGGCGGGCTGCTCATGGCGATGCTGGCCAAGGACCCCGCCGCCCGTCCCACGGCGGCCCAGGTCCGCCAGGTGCTCAGCGGCGCGCCGGTGCGCTCGGGGCCGGTCCCCGGGCGTCGCCGGCGGTGGTTGCTGCCGGTGGCCGTCGCGTGCGGCGTCGCGGTGCTCGGGGCCGGCTGGTACGCCGTGGACGCCCTGGCCGGTCAGCCGGAGACCGGCCGGTACGCCGCCGCCCCCGACCCCTGCCGCCTGCTGACCGACGCCCAGGCCGCCGAGCTGGTCAAGGGCGCCGTCCGGCGCAGCGCCACGCGGGACGGCGAGTGCCAGTGGGTCGCGGGGCTGGAGGAGCGGCGGGCCCGGCGGATCACCGTACGGACCTGGATCGAGAAGCCCGACGGCGACCTCGGCGGGCCGCAGGTGGCCGCGCGCCGGTTCGCCAGCGAGAAGGGCACCAGGAACGCGGCGCAGGGCACCCGGGCGCGGATGGCCGCCGGCGAGGTCGTGGACGTCGCGGGGGTGGGGGAGGCGGCGTTCGTGCAGAACCGGTTCGAGCTGTTGATGTCCTCCAGCACGGTCGGCCGGTCCGACAGCGTCGTGCTCTTCCGGTCCAGCAACCTGCTCGGCGAGGTGGTCTGGCACCGGGACGAGGTGTCGGTCAAGACGCCGGTCGACAAGGAGACGGCCCTGCGGATCGCCCGGCTGGTGTCCGGGGCGCTGCCGGGATGACCGTCATGCGTGCAAGGGGCGTTTCGCCATGTCTCACCGCAAGTCACGGCAATCTCAGGAGTCGCAGTGAACCCCGGTAGCGAGTACGAGCCGCCGACCACCCCTCATCCGGTGCCGGGCAGGCGGTTCGAGCCGCAGGGAAGGCCGCCGACGCCGCCCCCCGGCTCGCCCCTCGCGCCGCAACCGGGCCCGCCCCCTCGCCCGCAGTGGGGGCCGCCGTCGTTGCCGCCCACGGGGCCGATGGGCGGGCCGCCGGGGCCGCCCGCCGGTCGGCCCGGACGCCGCCCGGCGTGGTTGTTGCCCACCCTCGCCGCGGCCCTCGTGGTGGCCGTGGCCGGCGGCGGCGTGGGGGCCTACCTGCTGCTGTCCGGCAAGGGCGGCGCCGGGACGGCCGCCGGGCCGTCGTCGTCGGCGGCGCGGTCCGTGGCGCCGGCCGCCGCCGCGCCCGGCCCGGACGCCTGCTCGATGCTGCCCGCGGACGAGGCCGAACGGCTGGCGCCCGGCGCGACGGTGACCAAGTCCTCCAGGGACTCCGACTACACCGTCGCCTTCACCTGCAACTGGCAGAACCAGCGCATCTCGTTCGGCGAGTTCTGGCGCAGCAGGGAGATCGACGTCAGGATCGAGCAGCACAAGGGCGACGGCGCCAAGACCGGCCGCTCGATGGCCCAGAACTCCTACGAGATGGAGTACCGCGGCGCCAACTACGGCGCCACCGCCAAGCCCTCGCTCGACCCCGACGAGAAGGAGTACGTCTCGCCGGTCAAGGACGTCCCCGGCGTCGGCGAGGGGGCGTTCGCCCAGTACACCTGGCGGCGCGACGGCAAGCTGCTGTGGTACTCCTTCGGCCAGGCCCACGCCCGGGTCGGGGACATGACGATCCGGGTCAAGTTCCAGGCCGGGCAGCAGCGCAAGGACGCGCAGATCCTGTCCAACGAGAGCACCAGGTCCATCACCGAGGAGAACGCGATCCGCGAGGTCGGCGGCCTGATCGCGTACTTCGCCAAGGGCGTGGCCGCCTGGCAGGCGCAACATCCCGGCGTGCTGGCCAAGCCCGACCAGGCCACGGCCACCCAGAGCCCGGCCGCCCGCCCGACGCCCTCGCCCACGGAGCTGGCCGCCTTCCCGCCCGCCTGCCAGGCCGTCACGGAGGCCGCCACCCGTCTGGTGCCGAAGCCCGCCACCAGGGCGCGCGCCACCGAGTCGGGCAACGACGACGAGACCGAGTGCCGCTGGCTCAACCTCGACCTGCCGGGCACGGCCGGGAACGTCAGGATCCGCAGCGTGCTGATCACCACCCACCGCTTCACCAACCGGGCGGGCGCGATCGACCCGGGCGCCGCCAAGGCGTACTACGCCGGCGAGTACGGCGGCGACAAGAACACCGCCGGATCGTCCATCGGCGGCATCACGTGGGGCGAGCTGGGCGACATCGAGGGGCTCGGCGAGCAGGCCTACGGTCAGTACGTGCAGACCAGGCAGGGCGAGGTGTCGGCCGCCAGCGGCACGGTGATCGCGCGTACCGGCGCGCTGGTGGTCAGGGTCGACTACTCCGGCGCCGAGCGGCCGAAGGGCGAGCCGGCGAACTCGCCCAAGGCCCGGCTCATGCCGCGCAAGGAGGCCCAGGACGGCGCGCTCGCCCTGGCCAGGGCGTACCTGGCCGAGCTGGCCAAGCAGCCGTCGGGAAGCTGAGCCCGCGCGGTTCCTCCGCGGGCGGCAGGCGACGCCGGTCCCGGCATCGCGCAGGGCTCATCCTCTCGGCGGGCGATTGACGCCAACGGTTAACAAGGCTGCAACTCCGTTGCAAGCGCGACAAATAGCGTAGTGACCAGCAAGCCGCCGGGCCGCGCGATCACGCTTGTCCACTACAGGGGCATGGGCAACCGTGGTGGATCACGCGGCCGGCCGCCCGCCGCCCTGTCCGCCGCTCTGTCCGCCGGTCAGGAACGGCTCCAGCAGCCCCGGCACCGCCCGTGCCGCCAGGTCGAGCCCGTCGCCGCGGCCCACGTCCAGCACCTCGTAGTGGCCGCCGCCCGCCGCCGTGCAGGCCGAGACGGTCAGCAGGCCCGAGCGCCGCTGGAAGAACGACTGCCGGAACGTCCAGCCGGTGATGCCGGCCCGGTCCAGCGCCACCGTCCGGCGGACGAGCGCGCCGCGGCGCATGACCAGGTGCCGGGGGCCCAGCGCGTGCCCGAGAGCGCGCCGGCTCTCGGCGGCCAGCCACAACCCCGCCGGGAGCGCCAGGACGGGCGCCGCCCACACCCACGCGCGCGGCCACGACGCGGGCAGCAGCCACCAGGCGAGCCCAGCGCCCGTCGCCAGCACGACCGTGACCGCCAGCGCCCGCACGACCCGCCGCCGTCCGGCCGCCGCCGGATGCCCGCTCAACGACACGCCCCCCGCGCCGTCGCCCAGGCCGGCTCCGGCGCCCGCTGTCGTGTCGGCGATCGCGGCGGCGACGCGGGCGGCCTCGGCTCGGGGGAGCGGCGGGGTGAGGGCGGCCACGTCCTCGGTCTCGTCGTCCGACTTGGCCAGGCCGGTGGCGACGGCCTTGACCCGGGCGCCGCCGCCCAGCCGCAGCAGCAGCGGCTCGCTGATCTCGACGCCGCGCAGCCGCCGTTCCTCCAGGGTCAGCGAACGGGTGGTCAGCAGCCCGCGGCGCAGCCTGAGCCGGCCGGGCTCGCGTTCCAGGCGGTAGCGCCCCCAGGACTCGGCGTACAGCAGGAACGCGCCGAGCGCTCCGACGGCCGCGTTGAGCGCCAGCACCAGCGGGACCGCGAGCCACGGCTGCGCGCTCACCCAGCCCCACAGGCCGCTCGCCGCCCGGTCGGTGAAGTCCTTGAGCCCGACGGCGCCGAGCCCCTTGTAGGCCGCGCCCAGGACCACCGCCGCCCCGGTGAACGTCCAGACCGACAGGGGAGCGTACCGGATCCACGACCAGCGCAGCTCGGCGAGGGGGCCGTCCTCGGGGGCGGGCGCGTCCTGACGCAGCAGCGTGCGGCGCAGCATCTCGGCCGAGTGCCGGTCGAGGGCGTCCAGCATCAGCTCCGAGCCCTCGGCCGCGCGTTCGCCCGTGCCGACCTTGACCACGGTCAGGCCGAACGCCCGGCGCACCGGGTCGGCGCGCAGGTCCACGCTGCGCACGCGGTCCAGCGGGACCGCGCGGTGCTGCCGGACGGTCACGCCCGAACGCAGTTCGAGCCGGTCGGCGGTGAGCCGCCAGGCGGTCGTGCGCAGCCGGGTCTCCTCGTAGGCCACCGCCCCCGCCACGATCAGCACGGCGGCCCCCGCGCACGCGGCGACCACGCCGCCCGTCTCCCAGTCCTGGCCCACCAGGAAGCGCGCCAGCGCGGCCACGGCCCCGGCCGCGAACGCCAGCGACCTGGCGGCCGCGTTCCACCGCCCCCGGCCCGACAGCCGCTGCCAGCCGGTCACGTCGCGTCCCCGGGCGTGGCCTGGGTGCGCGCGGTGAGCCGCTCGGCCAGGTCCGCGGCGAGCCGGTGGTCCAGCGCCGTGATCTTGACGGCCCCCGCGGACGAGGCGGTGGTCACGGTGACGTCGGCCAGCCCGAACAGCCGCTGCACCGGCCCCCGCTCGGTGTCGACCCGCTGGATCCGCGACATCGGCGCCACCTTCCACGTGTGCGTCAGCCACCCCTGGCGGACGTAGACGGCCTCCTCGGTGACCTCCCACCGCTGCACCCGGTAGGCCGCCCGCGGCTCGGCCAGCGCCACCAGCAGGCAGGCCGCCGCGAACGCAGCCGCCGCCACCCCGAGCCCCGGCGTACGCGGCGTGAACACCAGGTACGCGCCCAAGGCCGCCACCGCCACGGGGACCATGAGGACGAGCCACTGCACCGTCCACCACGCCACCGCCCGGCGGTCGGGCCGGTGTCGCGGCGGACGCAGCGCCGTCCCGCTCATCGGCCCTCCTCCGCCCCGCCGGCCCTCCGCCCGGCCGCGTCCGCCACCGCGAGCAGCGCGAAGCCGAGCACGCCGATCACGACGGCCGCGAAGACCTCGTAACCGTCGAGGAAGGACAGCACGTTGACCACGAGCAGGCCGTGCGCCCACGCCCACCAGCCGAACAGCGTGTTGAGCAGCCCGCCGGCCCCTTGCAGGACCAGCAGCCAGCCGAACGCCTCCACCACCGCTTTCATGCCCTCCACACTCGCCGCCGCGGCGGCCCGCCCGCCTCGGCCATCGGTCTGCGGCGACACCGACTTTGGTCGCTGTCGCCGGCTCCCGCGCAGGGCTTAACCTCGACGAATGTGAGGGAACTGCGGGGGGAGGGCGATCCGGCCCTGGAATACCGGTGGGCGTTGCCGTCCACGCTGCTCGGCGACGGGCGCGGCGGCCGGGTGCGGCGCTCGACCCTCGACTGGGTCTCCGACATCGCGCTGTTCCTGCTGGCCTGCGGCGTGACGTTCATCAGCCTGGAGGAGATCAGGCACGAGCCGGAGCCGCTTTTGGCCGTCGAGCAGATCGTGGGGGCGCTGGCGTGCGCGGGGGTGTGGCTGCGGCGCCGCTGGCCGGTGGGCTTCGCGCTGGTGACGATCCTGCTGTCGTCCTACCTGGAGCTGGTCGGCGGGGCCTCGCTGGTGGCGCTGTTCACCGTGGCGGTGCACCGGCCGTTCAAGGTGTCGGGGCCGGTCACGCTGCTGGCGCTGGTCACCCTGGCCCCGTACGTGCTGCTGCGGCCCCAGCCGGACCTGACGCCGCTGTGGGGCGCGGCGTTCGGGGTGACGATCGTGCTGACCGTCTACGCCTGGGGCATCGTCATCCGGGCCAGGCGGCAGCTCGTCTGGTCGCTCAGGCAACGGGCCGAGACCGCCGCCGAGGACGCCAAGCGGCTCGAACGCGAGCGCATCGCCCGCGAGATGCACGACGTGCTGGCCCACCGCATCTCGATGCTCAGCCTGCACGCCGGGGCGCTGGAGTTCCGTCCCGACGCGCCCGCCGAGGACGTCGCCAGGGCCGCCGGGGCGATCAGGAGCAACGCCCACCTGGCGCTCCAGGACCTGCGCGAGGTGATCGGCGTGCTCCGCCACACCCCGCCGGGGGCCGCCGACCCGGTGCCCGACCGGCCGCAACCGACCCTCGCCGACCTGCCCGCGCTGGTCGAGGAGTGCCGCCAGGCCGGCATGGACGTACGCCTCGACCTGGGCGCCGCCGACGGCGTCCCGGCCGGGGTGGGCCGCAACGTCTACCGCATCGTGCAGGAGGCGCTCACCAACGCGCGCAAGCACGCGGGCGGCGCGCCGGTGGCCGTCGCCGTGGCGGGCGAGCCGGGCGACGGCGTCTCGGCCGAGGTGCGCAACCCGGTGTGGTCGCGGCACGGGCCGCGCATGCCGGGGGCGGGCGCCGGGCTCATCGGGCTGACCGAACGCGCCGAGCTGGCCGGCGGCCGGCTGGAGCACGGCGTGACCGGCGGCGAGTTCCGGGTGCGCGCCTGGCTGCCGTGGCCGCCGGAGAAGGACGAGGACGGACGTTGACCGACGGAGGGCCGATGGACGCGCCGATCAGGGTGCTGATCGTGGACGACGACGCGATGGTGCGGGCCGGGCTGTCGATGATCCTCGGCGGGGCCGCGGACATCGAGATCGTGGGCGAGGCGGCCGACGGGGCCGAGGTGCCGTCGCGGGTGGCCGAGCACCGGCCGCACATCGTCCTGATGGACATCCGCATGCCGGGCGTCGACGGGCTCACCGCGACCGAGGCGCTGCGCCGCACCGCCGCGCCGCCCGAGGTCGTGGTGCTGACCACGTTCCACGCCGACGCCCAGGTCGTGCGGGCGCTGCGCGCGGGGGCGGCCGGGTTCCTGCTGAAGGACATCCCGCCCGGCGACCTGGTCGACGCCGTCAGGCGGGTGGCCGCGGGGGAGCCGATCCTGTCGCCCGCGGTGACCCGGCAGCTCATCTCGCACGTGTCCGACGGCGGCGGCCGCGACCGCACCGAGCGGGCGCGGGGGCTGCTCGGCCGGCTGAGCGAGCGGGAGCGCGAGGTCGCGCTGGCCGTGGGGCAGGGCAGGTCGAACGCCGAGATCGGGCGGGAGCTGTTCATGAGCGTGCCCACGGTCAAGGCGCACGTCTCGCGCATCCTGACCAAGCTCGACCTGAACAACCGGGTGCAGATCGCGCTGCTGGTGTACGACGCTAGCGGGTGAGCAGCTCCTCGATGGCGGCCCGGTGGAGCACCAGGTCGTCGGGGTCGTCCGGCATGGGCTGCTCGCCGAAGTGGATCCTGCGTTGCCACACCCGGGCCATGATGATGCCGTGGCGGAGGGCGGCGTACATCTCGTAGAAGTCGAGGTCGCGGGGCTCGTAGCCAGTCATTTCGCGATATTTCTGGCATACGTCGTCGCGGCGCATGAAGTCCGGCATGCCGGGCAGGCCCATCGCCACCGCGAGGTCCTGGAAGAAGCGGTGCAGGAAGATCATCCAGGAGACGTCCAGCTCGCGCGGGCCCACGGCGGCCATCTCCCAGTCCAGCACCGCCACCGGCGTGAAGTCGCGGTACATCACGTTGCCGATCCTGGCGTCGCCCCAGGTCAGGACGTCGGGGCCGGGGTCGTCCGGCCAGTGTGAGCCGAGCCAGTCGAAGGCCCGCTCCAGCACGGGGATCGGCCGTGCGCCGTGCGCCCACCGGTAGTAGGCGCGCTGGGCCTCGACGTGCGCGCGCAGGCCGTCCGTGCCGCCGGGGGCGAGCGGGCCGAGCACCGCGACGTCCGGTCCGGTGTACGGCGTCCCGTGCAGCGCCGCCATCAGCCCGACGCTCGCGTCCTGCAGCCGCCGCCGGTCGCCGGGGGAGGCGTCGTGCAGCCAGCCCCCGAACGTGTACGGCATGACGTCCGGCGGCACGTCGCCCTCGGCCCGCTCCATGACGAAGAACGGCGTCCCGAGCGGCGCGGGGTCGGGCTCGAACCAGAGCGGCCTGGGCGCTGGGATCCCAGCTTTCTCCCTGGCCAGCCGCATGACCTCGAACTGGGCCCGCAGATCGTAGGAGGGGAACACCGGGACGGCTTCCGCCGCAGGTGCGAGCCTGGCCACGCACCGCCGGGTCCCGGCGGCCCAGGTGGCGGTGAAGAACAGCGTCTCGCTCGACATGCCGTTGCCGGAGGGCCGCGACAGCTCCGACACCGTGGCGTCCCCGCCGACCCGGCCGCGCAGCCAGCGGGACGCCCGCTCGCGCAGTTCCTCCAGGTCACGCGTGGACGTGCGCATCTGTTCCGTCACCGCTCACCTCCGCGCCGGACCGCTGCCCCGGCTCAGTCGTATACCCCCTACCAAGCGCTTGTCTAGGTTCAAGGGACCGTTACGGTCAGGTACGCAAGAGCCGTACCCTTGTCTGAAAGGGCATGTCACGAAGGGACAAGTGGGATGAGTTCAGCGGGTGAAGGCCTGTCTCGCCCGCTTCCCGAGCAGGTGCGCCTCAACGTCGTCGACCTGGCCGCGCAGGTCCTCGGCACGATGCCCGCCGTCTCCGTGCCGCCGCCGCTGCGCGGCATCGCCAAGTTCGACCCGCGCAAGCGCGCCAAGCTGGGCAGCGCGCCGATCGCCGCGCAGCTGGAGAACGACAAGAAGTTCCGCGAACTGGTCGCCGAGTCCGTCGCCGCCGGGTGGCCCGAGCTGGTCGCCGCGCTGGCCGAGGGCAGTGTGCCGCCCGCCGCCGACCCCGTGCTGGTGGCTGCCGCAGCCTATCTCACCAGACCGCCCGGCTGGGCGGAGATGATCGAAACCGCCCGCGCCGACCTGGAGCAGTCCGCCGTGGCGGCCGAGGGGTCCGAGCGCGAGGAGGCCGTGACGCGGCTGCGCGAGCAGCTCGCCGCCCAGAAGAGCGCCGCCAAGGAGGAGGCCGACCGGCTGCGCGAGCAGATCAAGGCGGCCCGCGCCGAGAACTCCGACCTGCGGCGCAAGCTCCACGACGCCCGCGAGCGGGCCAAGGCCGCCACCCGCAGGGCCGAGGAGATGGAACAGGCCGCCGACGACGCCCGGCACGCCGCCTCCACCGCCGGCAACGCGGGCGAGGCCGAGCTGCGCCGCCTGCGCGAGCGCCTGGCCGACGTGGAGAGGCAGCTCGAAGCCTCCCGCCGGGCCGCCCGCGAGGGCCGCAGCATCGAGGACGCCCGCATCAGGGTGCTGCTCGACGCCCTCCAGGACGCCTCGGCCGGGCTGCGCAGGGAGCTGGCGCTGCCCACCACGATCAGCAGGCCCGCCGACTCGGTCGCGGCCAGCACCGGCGAGCGTCCGGGGGTGCGCGGCGTGCCCGCGCGGGCCCTGGCCGACGACGACCCGCAGCTCCTCGACCAGCTCCTGGCGCTGCCGCAGGTGCACCTGATCATCGACGGCTACAACGTCACGAAGACCGGCTACGGCACGCTCACCCTCGCCGACCAGCGCAACCGGCTGATGACCGGCCTCGGCGGGCTGGTCGCCCAGACCCGCGTCGAGGTGACGGTGGTCTTCGACGGCGCCGAGCTCAACGCGCCGGTGCAGGTGGTGGCGCCACGCGGGGTGCGGGTGCTCTTCAGCGCGCCGGGGGAGATCGCCGACGACCTCATCCGCCAGCTCGTCCGGGCCGAGCCGCCCGGCCGGGCCATCGCCGTCGTCTCCTCCGACCGCGAGGTGGCCGAGTCCGTACGCCGGATGGGTGCCAGACCGGTTCCGTCCGGTCTGCTGCTGCGCCGGTTGGGCCGCGCATAAGTTACGAATTAGCACTATTGGCGAGACGCCACCCGCCACTTCTGTACTATTTCGCCCCAGGTGTAATCCCTGGGAGGCGACGCTGTGAGGTTTGGCCGGGTGGCGGTGGCCGCGGGTCTCGCGATCGGACTGATGACGGTCCCGATGGGTGCGGCGCTCGCTGATCCCAAGCCCACTCTCAAACAGGCCAAGGCCAAGCTGGACAAGCTCAACGACAAGGCCGACAAGGTCGTCGACCGGTACAACACGGCGACCGAGAACTACAAGAAGGCCAAGGACGCCTACACCAGGCTGAACGACCGCTACAAGCAGAAGCTGCAGACGGTCGCCGACCTCCGCGCCGAGATCATCAAGGTGGCGGTGGACTCGTACAAGCTGGGCGGGGACGTCACCTCCCTGCCCGGCATGGTCGGCGTCAACGACCCCGAGAACCTGCTGGCCGGGCTGGCCATGGCCGGGCAGCTCTCGCGCGAGCGGCTGGAGAAGCTGGCCGCGTTCGACCGGGAGAACAAGGGTCTCAAGGCCGAGCGCGACAACGCCGAGACCGCGCTGGCCGACGCCGACAAGGAGCGGGACGCCGTCCAGAAGGAGCGGGCCGAGGTGCTGAAGCTGGTCGGCCAGCAGAAGAAGCTCCTGGACAAGCTGGGGGCCTACAACCCGGGCAACCCCAACAGCACCGGCATCAAGTACACCGGTCCCGCCTCGGGCAGCGCGGCCGCCGTACTCAACTTCGCCTTCGCCCAGGTCGGCAAGCCGTACATCTTCGGCGGCACGGGCCCGCGCGGCTACGACTGCTCAGGGCTGACCCAGGCCGCCTGGCGCGCCGCCGGCGTCTCGCTGCCGCGTACGACCTGGCAGCAGTGGGCCTGGGGCGCCAGCCGCAAGGTGGACCTCAAGGACCTCCAGCCGGGGGACCTGATCTTCAGCGAGGGGCTCGGGCACGTCAGCATCTACGCGGGCGGCGGCAAGATCGTCCACGCGCCGCAGACGGGTGACGTCGTCAAGGTCGTCCGCCTCGCCGACTACGGCCGCCCTCTCGTCGGAGCCATCCGCCCCTGACTCGGCCCCGCCCGACCGGTGTGCGTGATCCCTGGGGCGAATGGGACAAAGGGGGCGAAAGCGCCCTGACAATCAGGTGTGCCGGGAAGTGTGAGAAGGGTCACAAACCTGTAACGGAACCCTCGGTTCCAGCAGCGGTTTCACCCTTGACTCCCACCCTTATCTGATCTTTACAGGCCGTGTCTCCCTTTGCCAAATCTTGACCCCTCGGCGTAGTTTCTGGCGTCGCGGTCAGCAAGCCATGCGCACCGCGGATCGACATCGGAACCCCCGATGTGGACCAGAGAGAAATCCAGCGGTCGCCGCCGATATCCCCGTTCAGGCACAACATCGGGTGGCGACCTGCCGAGTCCGTGCAGCCAGGAGGCACGGAGCCGGGGACCCAAAGATCCCGTAATCCCCCGGGATCAGGGGTGAATCGGCGCGCCATCGCGCCGTAGGGCGACTTCCAGGCCCGAATCCGTCAGCTAACCCGGTAGGCGTTCGTGGAAGACACAAGGAGAAATCCTGTCTACCTCCCTGCATAACCCCCGTCTGTCCCGTCTCGCCCTGAGGGGCGTCGCACTCACGATGACCGTGACGGCCGGAGGTGCGGTTCTCCATGCCGTACCGGCCGGGGCGCAGACGGTGAGCGAATCGGCCGTCAGGCTCACCGCGGTGTCCAGCACCGCCAAGGCGGCCACTGCGAAGTCGGCCAAGTCGGCGAAGACCGTCAGGTCCGCGAAGTCGGCGAAGGCCGCGCGGCAGGCGTCGAGGGCCCGCAGGGCCGTCGCCGTCGCCAAGCATCAGGTCGGCGACCCGTACCGGTACGGGGCCACGGGCCCTGGTGCGTTCGACTGCTCCGGACTCGTCCAGTACGCCTGGAAGAAGGCCGGAGTACGACTCCCGCGCGTGACGAACAGCCAGTTCGCCCGCATCAAGCGGAAGGTCTCCTGGCGCAATCTCAAGCCGGGTGACCTGATGTTCTTCAACGGGCTGGGCCACGTCGGCATGTACGTCGGCCACGGCAAGATGGTCCATTCGCCGCGGACCGGCGAACGGGTGCGCATCGACAAACTGGGCGGATGGCGGAAGTCGTCGTTCGTCGGCGCGGTGCGTCCCGGCGCGTGACAACGGGCCCCGCCCGGACCCTCCCCGGTCCGGGCCGGGGCCTGTCGCATGCCCGGGCCCGTGAAGGGCTGGTCTCGTAAGGGGCCGGTCTCGTGAAGGGGCCGGGAGGGGCGTGGGCCTACTAGCATCGGGCCGTGTCCTCGCAGGTGCGTCCGTCCCTCCGCGGTCCGCGCCTGCTCCTCTCGGTCCTGCTGCTGGCGGCGGTTCTCGTGGTCGCCGACGCGCCGCCCGCCGCCGTCCTGCCCGCCGGGGCGCGCGGTCTGTGGAGCGACGGCGGTCAGGTGGCCCGCGGCGCACGGTCCGTGGTCGTGGGGCATCGCGCCGACCCCGGCGTGCTCGCCGATCTGGCCCGCCGCGCGGACCTCGCCGGAGCGCGGGTGTCCGCGGTGCTCGGCCGGCCGGTACGCGCGCTGGTCGTCGTGCCGGACTCCGACGCGGAGGCGGCCGGGCTGGCGGGCACGGGCCCGCTGGACGGGCTGGCCGCGGTGGCCGACGGCGCCAGGGTGATCGTCGTGCCCGGCTCCTTCGCCCGGCTCACCCCCACGGGACGCGACGTCGTCCTCACCCATGAGCTCACCCACGTCGCCGCGGGCACCGACCGGCTGCCCGTCTGGCTCTACGAGGGGTTCGCCGACTACGTGGCCTACCGCGACGCCGGGCTACCCGTCGGGACGGCCGCCGCCGAACTGGCCGCCGACGTACGGGCCGGCCGGCTGCCGAGCGAGTTGCCCGGACCTGCGGCTTTCGCCCCCACGGCGGCCGACCCCGGACGGCTCGCGCGGGCGTACCAGGAGGCCTGGATGGCGTGTCGCTTCCTCGCAGACCGGTTCGGTGACGGGACCCTGGTACGGCTCTACCGTGATGCCCGCGTGGCCGGCGTCGATCAGGCGCTCGCCTCCGTGGGGCTCACCGCCGAGACGCTGGCGGCACGGTGGCGCGAGTACGTACGAGAGCAGCTCGCGTGAAGGGGAGGCAGATGAGCGAGCGGAACGACCCGCCCCGGGAAGGGGACGAGCCCGCCGGAGCGGTCGCCGGAGTGGCCGACGAGCCCGGCACGGCGGCGCACGGCGGAGGTGTGGCCATCAGGGACGACGGCGGAGACCGGCCCGGCGACGGTGCGCCGCAGGAGCCGTCCGGCACCAACGAGCCCCCCGAATCCCCGGGACACCCCGACGACCCGGACGATCCGGACGCCCGCCCGGACGCCCGCCCTGACGCGGACGCCGACCCCGACACCGAGGACCCCCGTCACCCCCAGCCCCCCACCCCCGACGACCGCCCCCACGCGACCCGCGCCGGCGCCCCCGCCGCCGACGCCTCGGCCCCCGCGCAGGCCGGCGAGGGCGCGGGCGACCCCGCCGTCCCCCTCACCGAGGACGCCGACCCCCGTCCGGGAACCGGCAAGCTGACGGGAACGGCGGAGCACCTGATCGCCCGCGAACGCCAACGCGCGGAATCCCGCTCCAGGCGCGCGGCCGGCGCCGCCCTGGTCCTGGTCGGCGGCGTGATCCTGGCGGTGGCCGCGTTCACCACCCCCTGGCGGGTCCTGGCGGCGGGCGCGCCCGCCGTCGCCCCCGACCCCGCCCGCGACTTCAGCGGCGCCCAGATCGCCAGGGCGCAGGCGTTCGACGCGGCCACGACCCTGCCCGGCTACATCTCGCTCGGCCTCACGGTCCTGTTCGCCGGGCTGCTGGTCCTGACACCGTTCGCGGCCAAGGTGCTCGGCGTGCTCAGGGGCCCGTGGTGGGTGCGGGTGCTCCTCGGTGTGGTGGTGCTCACCGCGATCACCGAGGTGCTGAGGTGGCCGCTCGGCATGTGGTTCGAGACGATCCTGCGCGACTACGGCCTGTCCACCCAGGACTGGGCGGGCTGGACCGCCGACCGGCTCAAGAACACCGGCGTCAGCGTGCTGCTGACGGCCGTCATGCTGCTGGCCCTCGTGGCGCTGGCGCGCAGGGTGCGCCGCTGGTGGATCCCGGCCGCCGTGGGCGCCTTCGCGCTCACCCTGGGCGTGTCGTACGTCTATCCGGTGGTGTTCGAGCCGCTGTTCAACGACTTCACCTCCATGCCGCAGGGCTCGTTGCGGTCGGAGCTGCTGGCCATGGCCGAGCGGGACGGCGTCCCGGTCGAGGACGTGCTGGTCGCCGACGCCTCGCGGCGCACCACGGCGCTCAACGCGTACGTGTCGGGCTTCGGGGCCACCCGCCGGATCGTCGTGTACGACACGCTGCTCAAGGCGCCGGAGTCGGAGGTCGAGCTGGTGGTCGCGCACGAGCTGGGCCACGCCAAGCACGCCGACGTGCTCGACGGCACGCTGCTCGGCGGCCTGCTGGCCGCCTTCGGCGCGATCGGCCTGTTCCTGCTGGTCGGGCCGCTGCGGCGGCGTACGGGGATCGCCTCGGTGGCCGACCCGCGCGCCATCGGCGTGCTCATGGGGCTGATGACGCTGGCCTCGCTGGTCTCCGACCCGGCCCAGAACCTGATCACGCGGCACGTGGAGGCGCGGGCCGACGTGCACGCCCTCGACCTCACCAGGGATCCGGCCACGTTCGTCGCGATGCAGAAACGCCTCGCCATAACCAACATTTCCGACTTGTCGCCGGATGCGGTGGAATATGTGCTCTATGCCTCCCATCCCTCCAGCCCCGAGCGCATCGCCCTGGCCCGCTCGTGGGCGAGACTGAACGGCGTCCCCGAACCGTGACCGACGTGGTCTTCGTGACGAACGACTTCCCGCCCAGGCCGGGCGGCATCCAGTCGTTCGTGCACGGACTCGCGCTCCGCACGCCGGGCGTGGCCGTCTACGCCCCCGCCTGGCCGGGATGCGAGGAGTTCGACCGGCGTCAGCCGTACCGGGTCGTCCGGCACCCGACGCGGCTGATGCTGCCCACTCCGGCCGTCGCGCGCAGGGCGGCCGGGCTGGTGGCCGAGCACCGCGCCGAGACCGTCGTCTTCGGCGCGGCCGCGCCGCTCGGCCTGCTCGCCCCCCGCCTGCGCGCGGCGGGCGCGCGGCGGGTGGTGATGCTCACCCACGGCCACGAGGCGTCGTGGGCGGGCGCGCCGGGCTTCCGCTCGGTGCTGCGCAGGATCGGCGCGCACGCCGACGTGGTGACCTACCTGGGCGACTACACGCGGCAGCGCCTGGCCGCGGCGATCCCCCCGCACAAGCTCGTACGCCTCGCGCCCGGCGTGGACGTCGAGCAGTTCCACCCAGGGGCCGCCAAGGCGGAGCTGGGCCTCGACGGCCGGCCGGTGGTGGCCTGCGTGTCCCGGCTGGTCCCGCGCAAGGGCCAGGACCAGCTCATCCGGGCCTGGCCCAGGGTGCTGCGCGCGGTGCCGGACGCGGTGCTGCTGCTGGTGGGCGGCGGCCCGTACCGGTCGCGGCTGGAGCGCCTGGCGGGCGGGCACGAGTCGATCAGGTTCACCGGCACGGTCCCCGCCGCGAGCCTGCCCGGCTACTACGCGGCGGCCGACGTCTTCGCGATGCCCTGCCGCACCCGCTTCAACGGCGTGGACGTCGAGGGCCTCGGGATCGTCTTCCTGGAGGCGTCGGCGACCGGCCTGCCGGTGGTCGCGGGCGACTCCGGCGGCGCGCCGGACGCCGTCCGGCCCGGGGAGACGGGCCTGGTCGTGGACGGCTCGGACGTCGCGGACGTCGCCCAGGCCGTCGTCGACCTGCTCTCCGACCCCGCGCGGGCGCGCAAGATGGGCGCCCGCGGCCGCGACTGGATCACCCGCGAGTGGACGTGGGAGCAGGTCGCCACCCGCTTCCACGCCCTGCTCCGCCCCTCCTGATCGACCTCATGGGACCAGAACACCTAGCCCTTGGTCGAGCCCAGCGTGAGCCCGGCGACGAACTGCTTGTGCAGGAGCTGGAAGACGACCAGCGTGGGCAGCGCCACCAGCAGGGACCCGGCCGCCAGCAGGTTGTAGTCGGTGAAGAACTGGCCGCGCAGGTTGTTCAGCGCCGAGGTCACCGGCAGTTTGTCGCCCGAGGACATCAGCACCAGCGCCCACAGGAAGTCGTTGTACATCCAGGTGAACTCCAGGGTGGCCAGCGCCGCCAGCACCGGCCTGCACAGCGGCAGGGTGAGCCGCCAGTAGCGCTTCCACACGCTCGCGCCGTCCACGAGCGCCGCCTCGGTGATCTCCTCCGGGATCGTCCGCATGAAGTTCGCGATGACGAAGACGCAGAAGCCGAACTGGAACGCCACGTGGATGAGGATCAGCCCGAGGTAGGAGTCGTAGAGCGACTGGGAGTCCGACAGCCAGGCGGGCAGCGGCACCAGCGTGTAGAGGGTGTAGAGCGGGGTGATGAGCACCTGCGGCGGCATCAGGTTCCCGGCGGTGAACACGATCAGCAGCGCCTTGCGCCCCGGGACGCGCACCCGCGCGACGGCGAACGCCGTGAACGAGGCCAGCAACAGCGTGACCAGCACCCCGGGGACGACGATGATCAGCGTGTTCAGGTAGTAGCGGGGCAGCTCGGCCTGGCTCCACGCCTCGGCGTAGTAGCCGAGCGTGAGGTGCTCGGGCACCGACAGGTAGCCCAGCCGGGCCGTCTCCTCGTACGGCCGCAGCGAGGCGTAGACCGACAGGGCCAGCGGCAGCACCCAGCCCAGCGCGACCAGCGCGAGGAAGGCGTGCAGCAGGACGCGCATCGGCCGCACGGGCCGGCGCGCGGGCGGCCGCCGGCCTTGCGCCGGGGGAGCGGCGGCGGGCGCGGTGAGCGTCATCGCTCCTCCATGAACAACTGCGACAGGTACGTGACGATGAACCCCAGCGAGATGACCAGCAGGATCACGGCGATGGCCGAGCCGAAGCCGATGCGGCCGGCCTCGCCCACGATGTTCTCGGTGACCAGCACCGACAGCAGCTCCAGGCCGTTCCTGCCCTTGTTGACGGCGTAGACGACGTCGAACGCGCGCAGCGCCTCGATCACGGTGATGACCAGCACGATCACGTTGACCGGCCGCAGCGTCGGGAACACCACGCGGAAGAAGGCCTGCGCCTCGGTGGCGCCGTCGATGGCGGCGGCCTCCTTCAGCGCCGGGTCCACGGCCTTGAGCCCGGCCAGGTAGATGATCATCACGTAGCCGACGTGCCGCCAGCCGGCCGCGACCATCACGACCCAGATGTTGATCGACCGGTCGCCCAGCCAGTCCACGGTCAGGCCGGTGACCGCGTTCAGCACGCCGTAGTCGGAGGAGTAGACGAGCTGGGCGATGAAGCCCACCACGGCCAGCGACAACACGACCGGCAGGTAGAGCGCGCTCTGGTAGACCCGCGACCAGCGCAGCCGCCGGTCCAGCAGCACCGCGCAGAACAGCCCGAACGGCGTCGCGACCAGCCCCAGGAAGCCCAGCCACAACACGTTGTTGCGCACCGCCGACCAGAACGGCGGGTACGCGGTGGCCAGGTCGTGGTAGTTGCGCCCGCCCACCCACTCGATCGGCCCGATGCCGTTCCAGTCGGTGCCGGACAGCGCGACGGAGGCCAGCGCGGGCCCCCAGATGAGGCCCACGTTGACGATGACGGCCATCCCCAGCCCGATGACCAGCACGGTCACGTCCCGGGCGGAGTAGCGACGGGTTTTGACGGCCATCAGCGGAAGATGTTGGCCTTCTGCTTCTCGATGCCCGCCAGCAGGGAGTCGATCTCGTCCGGCGCGCCGACGAACGCCTGCAGGGACGGGATCATCACGGTGGAGGCGAAGTCCGGCCGGGTGTCGCGGTCGAGGAACTGCGCCAGGTGGGTGGCCTGGGAGACCAGTTCGGCGCCGCGCTTCTGCAGGGCGCTGTAGCCGCTGGTGTCGGCCTTGGAGCTGGAGGCCAGCGTGCCCGGGTCCAGCCTGGTCGCCTCGTTCTGGGACGAGCCCTTGGCCAGGTGCTTCAGCAGCGCCTTGGCGCCGTCCACGTTCCTGGCCTTGGCCGAGATCATGTAGCCGTCGATGGGGGCGTCGATCGAGTCGGTGCCGTGGGCGGGGTCGATCTCGGGGAAGGTGAAGAAGTCGAGGTCGTCGCGGTCGGCCTCGGGGAACTGCTGGGCGACGAACATGCCGAGCAGGATCATGCCGGTCTTCTTCTGCGCGAGCGACTGCCCGGCCTCCTGCCAGGTACGCCCGAGCGCGGCCGGCTGGTGGTACTCCATCAGCCCCCGCCAGGTGTCGAAGACCTGCCTGACCCTGGGGTCGGTCCACGACTCCTTGCCGGCCATGAGCGAGATGTGGAAGTCGTAGCCGTTCGTGCGCATGTTCAGGATGTCGAACGTGCCCATCGCCGGCCAGCCGTCCTTGTCGGCGAACGCGATCGGGACCAGCCCGTCGGCCTTCATCCTCCTGGCCAGGGCGGTGAACTCGTCCAGGGTCCGCGGGGGCTCGTACCCCTTGGCCCGCCACAGGCTCTTGCGGTAGAAGACGGCCCACGGGTAGTAGGTGAACGGCACGAAGTACTGCTTGCCGTCGGTGCCGGTCGACTGGTCCTTGAACGCCTGCGTGTAGTCGCCGCCGATCTCCCGCCACACGTCCGAGATGTCGGTCGCCAGGCCCTGCTCGGCGAAGAAGCGCATCCGGTAACCGGCGAACCAGGTGAACACGTCGTCGGGCGTGCCCTTGAGATAGCGGTTGATGTTCTCCTGGAACGTGTTGTGGTCGACCGTGTTGACCTTCGGGACGGCCTGGGTGAAGCCCTTGAGCACGGTCTCCAGGGCCTTCTTGGGGACCTCGTCGGAGGCGTTCGAGCCGATCGTGACCGTGCCCGTCCCAGCGCCGGACGACCTGCCGGGCCCGGTGGAGGGGCTGCCGGATCCGCACCCGACGAGGACGGCGGGCACGCCGAACGCGGCGGCTCCGAGCAGTAGACGGCGGCGGGAGATCGGCATGTGTCGGTCCATGGTGGTTCCTCCTTGCCGGACCCTTCAGATTCCCCCGAGTTCGCTCACACCCATTCATCGAAAGACGAAGCCCTACCGCTGTCAACGCACTGTTTCATGACGTTTTCGACGCATTCACCAGGTCGGTGTCATGTCATGATGCGGACGGGATGTGTCGGAACCTGTTGGGATCTGGTGATGCGATGCTCGCCCCGCAGCGTCAGCAGGCGATCCTGGACCTCGTCCGGCAGAACGGCGGCGTCCGGGTCGTGGACCTGGTGCGCACGTTCGGCGTCTCCGACATCACGATCCGGCGTGACCTGGAGCTGCTGGCCGAGCGCGGCCTGCTGGCCAAGGTGCACGGCGGCGCGACCACGATCGGCGCCACGAACGAGCCCGGCTTCGCCGCCAAGTCCGTGCAGCAGGAGGCGGAGAAGCAGGCCATCGCCGGGCACGCCGTCGCGCTCGTCCGCCCCGGCACGGCCGTGGCCCTGTCGGCCGGCACGACGACCTGGACGCTCGCCCACCACCTGGGCCAGGTCCCCGGCCTGACCGTCGTGACGAACTCCGTCCGCGTCGCCGACGTCTTCCAGCACGCCGGCCGCCCCGACCAGACGGTCGTGCTCACCGGCGGCGTGCGCACCCCCTCCGACGCCCTGGTCGGCCCGGTCGCGGTCGCCGCGATCCGCCGGCTCAACGTGGACCTGCTCTTCCTCGGCGTGCACGGCATGACCGCGCGGACGGGCTTCACCACCCCCAACATGATGGAGGCCGAGACCGACCGCGCGCTGGTCGAGGCGGCCTCCCGGCTCGTCGTGCTGGCCGACCACACCAAGTGGGGGACCGTCGGCATCAGCACGATCGCCGAGCTCGGCGAGGCCGACGTGGTCGTCTCCGACACCGGCCTGCCGGAGGCGGCCAGGCAGGCGCTGTCGGAACGGGCGGGCCGGCTCGTCCTGGCGGAGGCACGGCCCGTCCCGAGATGAGGCCCGTCACCGGTCGAGGGGCCGCGCCGCGCCCCCGCTCGCGGGCGGCGGCCTCAAGCGACCGCCGCCGACAGCCGGTCGTACTGCTCGTCGGAGAGCTCGACCGACAACGCCGCCACGTTCTCCTCCAGGTGCCCGATCGAGGAGGTGCCCGGGATCGGGATCACCGCGGGGGAGCGGCGCAGCAGCCAGGCCAGCGACGCCTGGGCCGGGGTGACGCCGATCTCGGCCGCCACCGCCGCCAGCGGCGTGCCGGGCCCGGCGTGCGAGCCCGCCGCGATCGGGAAGAAGGGCAGGAACGCGATGCCGTGCGCGGCGGCGTGGTCCACGACGTCCTCGTGCTGCCGGGTGGCCAGGTTGTACATGTTCTGCACGGCCGCGATCGGCGTGATCTCCGCCGCCCGGCGCAGCTCCTCGACGCTCACCTCCGACAGGCCGATGTGCCGGACCTTGCCCTCGTCCCTGAGCTGCTTGAGCGCGCCGATCTGGTCGGCGAGCGGGTAGGCCGGGTCCAGGCGGTGCAGCTGGAGCAGGTCGATGCGCTCCACCCGCAGCCGGCGCAGGCTCAGCTCGGCCTGCTGGCGCAGGTAGGCCGGATGGCCGAGCGGCACCCACTCGGCGGGGGAGGGCCGCAGCACGCCGATCTTGGTGGCCACCACCACGCCGTCCCCGTACGGGTGCAGCGCCTCGGCGATCAGCTCCTCGTTGGCGCCGAGCGCGTAGGAGTCGGCGGTGTCGAAGAGGTTCACGCCCAGCTCGGCCGCCCGGCGCAACACGGCCACGGCGCCCGCCCGGTCCGCCGGCGCCTCCCAGATGGGCGCTTCCATCGCCGGGCGCGCGGGGTCGGGGGCGTCGGCCAGCCGCATCGACCCGTAGCCGATCCGGCGCACCTCCAGGTCTCCGCCAATGGTGAACGTCTGTACAGTTTCGCGAGGAATTTCTCTCATGGACGTCACGCTAGAAGCTCACATCGATGTGAGATGCAAGCGGGTGTGAGGAGCATCACGTGAAGATCGGCGCGCTCTCCGCGGAGACCGGGGTCAGCCCCCGGCTGCTGCGCTACTACGAGGAGCAGGGGCTGCTGACGTCGTACCGGGCCGACGGCGGTCACCGGCGCTACGGAACGGACGCGCCCGTCGTGGTCCGGCGCATCCGCACGCTGCTCGCCGCGGGCCTGCCGACCAAAGTGATCAAGGACGTGCTCCCGTGCGCCTCCGGCTCCGGCGAGGTGCTGGACGCGTGCACCCTCGACGCCCTCCGCGGCCGGCTCACCGGCCTGGACGAGCAGCTGGCCGAGCTCCAGGCCACCCGCCAGGCCCTGGCCGCGATCCTGGTTGCGACCGAGCGGGCCGGCGACCCGGCCGATGAGCCGGCCGGTGAGCTGGTGGGGGCCGCCTGACGGCTAGTGGCGGTAGAGCTCGTCGATCTCCTTGGCGTAGTCGCGCATCACCAGGTTGCGCTTGACCTTCAGCGTCGGCGTCAGGTGGCCGCTCTCCTCGGTGAGGTCGGCGTCGAGGATCGTGAACTTCTTGATCTGCTCGGCCTTCGACACCATGCCGTTGGCCCGGTCGACGGCCTCCTGGACCTGCGCCAGGATCGCCGGGTCGGTGCGCAGCTCGGCCGCGCCGCGCCCGGCGGGCGTCGCCTCGGGGTCGAGCGTGACCAGCGCGGCGACGAACGGGCGGCCTTCGCCGACGATCATCGCCTGGGACACCAGCGGGTGGGCGCGCAGCGCGTCCTCCAGCGGGCCAGGGGCGACGTTCTTGCCCGCGGCCGTCACCAGGATCTCCTTCTTGCGGCCGGTGATGCGCAGGTAGCCGTCGGCGTCGAGCTCGCCCACGTCGCCCGTGTGGTACCAGCCGTCGGCGTCGACCGCCTCGGCGGTGGCGGCGTCGTTCTTCCAGTAGCCGTGGAAGACGTTGCGGCCCTTGGCCAGGATCTCGCCGTCGTCGCCGATGCGGACCGCGACGCCGGGCAGCGGCTTGCCGACCGTGCCGATCTTGTTGGCGCCCGGCATGTTGACCGAGATGGGGGCGGAGGTCTCGGTCAGGCCGTAGCCCTCGAAGACCTCGATGCCGACGCCCCGGAAGAAGTGGCCGAGCCGGTCGCCGAGCGCCGAGCCGCCGGAGACGGCGGCCGACAGCCGGCCGCCGGTGGCCGCCCGCAGCTTGGCGTAGACCAGCCGGTCGAACAGCAGGTGGCGCAGCCGCAGGCCGAGCGGCGCGCCGCCGGACGCCTCGGCCTTGCTCCAGGCCACCGCCACGTCGACGGCGCGGGCGAAGATCTTGCCCTTGCCGCCCGCGGCGGCCTTCTGCTCGGCGCCGTTGTAGACCTTCTCGAACACGCGCGGCACGCCCAGCAGGAACGTCGGCTTGAAGTCCTGGAGATCGGGGGCGACGTTCTTCATGTTCGGGGTGTGTGCCATGATCGCGCCGGCCTCGACCAGCACCACCTGGATCATCCGCGCGAAGATGTGCGCGAGCGGCAGGAACAGCAGCGCCGCCGGGGCGTTCGAGCTGAACAGCGGGTCGAGCGGCCCGCGCAGCACGTTGAGCGCGGTGAACAGCAGGTTGTCGTGGGTGATCCGGCAGCCCTTGGGACGGCCGGTGGTGCCCGAGGTGTAGACGATCGTGGCCAGGTCGGCGGCGACGACCTGCTTCCTGCGCTCCTCGACGGCCGAGCCGGGCACGCCCTCCGCGTCGAGCCGCCCCTCGACCCGCCACACGGCCTTGAGCTCGGGCGCGGCCTCGCGCACGGTCTCCTCGTGCGCGTCGAGCTCGACGAAGGCCGCCTTGGCCTCGCTGTCGGCCAGGATCCACCGGACCTGCTCCACCGACGAGGTCTCGTAGATCGGGACGGTGACCGCGCCGACGGACCACAGGGCGTAGTCGACCAGCGTCCACTCGTAACGCGTGCGCGACATCAGCGCGACCCGGTCGCCGTGCTCGATCCCGGCCGCGATGAGCCCCCTGGCCACCTCGACCACCTGGTCGCGGAACTCGCCCGCGGTCACGACGGGCCAGCCGTCCTCGGTCTTGCGGCGCATGATCACGGTGCCGGGCTCCCGCTCGGCCCGGTCGAAGACCGTGTCGGGCAGGCTTGCTGAGGCAGGCACATCGACCAGGACGGGGACGCTGTACTCGCGCACGAACTTTCAACTCCTCTACGGGGACCGCCTGGACGTTACCGCCTTAAGTTACGCGCCGGTAGCATCGTCATGGGAGCGTTATGAAGGGCGTTCATCACGCTAGCAGCCGTCCCACCTAGGATTTCCCCATGAGGGTCCACGTGGTGAGTGACGTGCACGGCAGGGCCGACGCGCTGGCCCGCGCGGGCGAGGGCGCCGACGCGCTGGTGTGCCTGGGCGACCTGATCCTCTTCATCGACTACGACGACCACGCCAACGGCATCTTCGCCGACCTGTTCGGCGCGGAGCGGGCCGCCGAGTTCATCGCCCTGCGCACGGCCAAGCGCTTCGACGAGGCCAGGGCCATGTCGGCGCGCCTGTGGGCCACCCTCGACGGCGACCCGCGCGAGCACATCGAGCGCAACGTGCGCGCCCAGTACGCCACCCTCTTCGCGGCCATGCCCACCCCCGCCTACCTCACCTACGGCAACGTGGACATTCCCCGCCTGTGGCCCGACTACCTCAAACCGGGCCATCAGGTGCTCGACGGCGAGGTGGTGGAGATCGGCGGCCTGCGCTTCGGCTTCGTCGGCGGCGGCCTCAAGACCCCCTACCGCACCCCGTACGAGATCGGCGACGAGGAGTACGCCGCCAAGGTGGAGGCGATCGGCGAGGTCGACGTGCTGTGCTGCCACATCCCGCCCGCCCTGCCCGAGCTGCTCTACGACGTCGTGGCCAGGCGCTTCGAGCGCGGCAGCGAGGCCACGCTGGCCGCCATCCGGCGCACCCAGCCGCGTTACGCCCTGTTCGGCCACGTCCACCAGCCCCTCCACCGCCGCGCCCGCGTGGGCCGCACCGAGTGCGTGAACGTCGGCCACTTCCGCGGGAGAGGAGAGCCGTTCGTCCTGGAATGGTGAGCCGGGCGGCCCGTGACCGGCGCTCCGCCGCAACGGGCGGATTCTGCATTACGGTGGTCGCATGGCTGATCGCACCACTTCGAGCACCACCATCGGCGCCGGCCGCGCAGAGGTCATGGCGGTCATCGCCGACTTCCCCGCCTATCCCGAATGGGCCGGATCGATCAAGCGCGCCGAGGTCGTCAGCACGGGCGCCGACGGGCGGCCCGAGCAGGTGCGGTTCGTCCTCGACGCGGGCGTGATCAACGACACCTACACCCTGGCCTACGCCTGGGACGGCGACGACGGCGTGCGCTGGCAGGTGGTCGAGCCGGGCAAGATGGTCGGCGACCTGCGCGGAAGTTACCAGCTCACCGAGACGGGCAGTGGCACCGACGTGACGTACGAGCTCACCGTCGACCTCACGGTGCCCATGATCGGGATGATCAAGCGCAAGGCCGAGAAGGTGATCGTGGACACCGCGCTCAAGGGCCTGAAGAAGCGCGTCGAGGGCCGTACCCGGTGAGCCCCCGCGTCCTGCTCTTCACCGGCAAGGGCGGCGTGGGCAAGACCACCGCCGCCGCCGCGACCGCCACGCTGGCCGCCGAGCGCGGGCTCAAGACGCTCATCGTCTCCACCGACACCGCGCACTCGCTGGCCGACGCGCTCGCCGTCGAGCCCGGCGAGATCGCGCCCGGCCTCCACCTGCACCAGGTCGACACGCAGAAGACCCTGGAGCGCCACTGGGGCGACCTGCAGCACTACGCCAGGGGCGTGCTCACCGAGCTGGGCCTCGACGAGATCACCTCCGAGGAGATCACCGTGCTGCCCGGCGCCGAGGAGGTCATCGCCCTGCTCGAACTGCGCGAGCACGCCCGCCAGGGCGCCTGGGACGTCATCGTCATCGACTGCGCACCCACCGCCGAGACGCTGCGGCTGCTGGCGCTGCCCGAGGCGCTCGACTGGCACGTCACCAGGCTCATGCCGGTCGGCCGCAAGCTCGTCAAGGTCGTCTCGCCGTTCATGCGCAGCGTGGCCCGGATCAGCGCGCCGGACGACGACGTCATGAACGCCGCCGAGCGCTTCCACCGCGGGCTGATGGAGGTGCGCGAGCTGCTCACCGGCGACAGCGCGTCCGTGCGGCTGGTGCTCACCCCCGAGGCCGTGGTGCTCGCCGAGGCCAGGCGCACCCTCACCTCGCTCAACCTGTACGGCTACCGCGTCGACGCCGTCATCGCCAACCGGGTCTTCCCGGCCGGCGGCGCCGACGAGTGGCGGGCCAACTGGGTGAGCGCCCAGGCCAGGTTGCTGGCCGAGGCCGAGGAGTCGTTCGCGCCGCTGCCCGTCCACACCGTGCCGTACCTGCCGGCCGAGCCGGTCGGCCGGCGCGCGCTGGCCGAGGTGGGCGCCTCCGTCTACGGGGACACCGACCCGTTCGCCGCGCCCGCCGTCGAGCCGCCGCTGCGGCTCAGCGCCGACGAGCTGACGCTCGCCCTGCCCGGCGCCGACCACGACGACGTCGACCTGGCCCGCAAGGGCGACGAGCTCATCATCACCGCCGGCCCGTACCGCCGGATCCTCGCGCTGCCCGCGGCGCTGGCCCGCAGGAAGATCGGCTCCGCCGTGCTCCGCGACGGCGCGCTGAGAATACGGTTCAGTGTGGGGAGCGAATCCGGCTCCGAATGAGTTGAGCAGGATGAGCGAACCATACGCAGGGAGGGCCAGATGACCGACAACAACGACAGAGACCCCATCGGCACCGTGGCCGACGAGGCGCGCAAGCTGTTCGAGACGATCCAGGGGCGCGCCACGCGCCAGGTCGGCAGGACCGTCTACAACTCCTTCACGGGCGGCGGCGCCCGCAAGGAGCAGGACGTGTGGAGCGAGGCGGTGTCCGAGCCCCACGACGAGTACATCTGCCGCGCCTGCCCGGTGTGCCGGGCGATCGCGGCGCAGCGGGAGTCGGGCTCCGACGTGACCGGTCACCTGGTGGCCGCGGGCGGCGAGCTGTTCGCCGCGGTGCGCGGCGCCTTCGACGCGCTGAGCAGGCCCGCCCCCCGCGGGCCGCGCGACACCCGTGACCGCGACCGCGGCGACGTGGAACACATAGATCTGGGATAGGGAGACACGCGGCATGCTCACGATCGGTGTCGACATCGGCGGTACCAAGGTCGCCGCGGGCGTGGTCGACGACAACGGCGAGATCGTCGAACACACGCTCAGGCCGACCGCGGCCGACCGGCCCGACGTGGTCGCCGACACGGTCGCGGACGTCGTCCGCGAGCTGTCGCAGGGCAGGGACGTCGAGGCGGTCGGCGTCGGCGCGGCCGGGTTCGTCGACGAGACCCGCTCGATCGTGCGCTTCGCCCCCAACCTCGCCTGGCGCGAGGAGCCGCTGCAGAAGAAGATCAGCGACCTGGTCGGCCTGCCCGTCGTGATCGAGAACGACGCCAACGCCATGGCCTGGGGCGAGACCAGGTTCGGCGCCGGGCGCGGCCAGTCCCACGTCGTCTGCCTGACGCTCGGCACCGGCATCGGCGGCGGCATCGTCATCGACGGCGCCCTCTACCGCGGCCGCTGGGGCATGGGCGCCGAGCTCGGCCACATGCAGGTCGTGCCCGACGGACGGGTGTGCGGCTGCGGCAACATCGGCTGCTGGGAGCAGTACGCCAGCGGCCAGGCCCTGGTCAAGGAGGCCAGGGAGATCGCCGCCCGGCAGCCCGACCGCGCCGAGATCCTGCTCGGCCTGGCCGGCGGCCGGATCGAGGGCGAAGAGGTGACCGAGGCCGCCCGGCTGGGCGACAAGGCCGCGCTGGCCGCCTTCCGCAGCTTGGCCGACTGGCTCGGGCAGGGCATGGCCGACCTGGCCGCCGTGCTCGACCCCGGCTGCTTCATCGTCGGCGGCGGCGTCTCCCGGGCCGCCGACCTGTTCCTCGACGAGGCCCGCGAGGTGTTCGCCAGGCAGCTCACCGGCCACGGCCACCGGCCGCTCGCCGAGATCCGGCTGGCCGAGCTGGGCGCGTCCGCCGGGGTGGTCGGGGCCGCCGACCTGGCCAGGCGGCGCTAGCGCGTGCCGGCCGTGGCTCCCTCGTCCGGCACGCCGGGCATGCGCGACGGCGTGCTGGTCAGGGTCGCCTCGTACAACGTGCGCAGCATGCGCGACGACGTGCCCGCGCTGCGCCGGGTGCTCGCCGCCATGCGGGCCGACCTGGTGTGCGTCCAGGAGGCGCCGAGGTTCGCCCGGTGGCGGGCCAGGCGCCGGGCCCTGGCCGAGGCCGGCGGGCTGCGGGTGGCCACGCCCGGACGCGCCGGTGGCGTGTGCGTGCTGGCCGGGCCGCGGGCCCGGGTGCTGGAGGCGCGGCTGCACCGGCTCAAGGCGTTCCCCGGCCTGGAACGCCGGGTGCTGGCCGTCGCCGTCGTCGAGATCGGCGGCGCGCGGCTGGCCGTCGGCTCGCTCCACCTCGACCTGCACCTCGCCGCCCGGCTGCGGCACGCGGGCGAGGCCATGTCCCTCATGGAACGGGCGGCCGCCGCGCACGACGCCGCCGTCGTGGTCGGCGCCGACGTCAACGAGCGGGGACACCAGCCGGCCTGGCGTTTCCTGGCCGCCCGGCTGTCCGACTGCCACGCCGTCGCGCCCGCGGGCGACGGGCTGACCTTCCCCGCCGCGCGGCCCGCCGAGCGCATCGACGCGGTGTTCGCCGCGCGCGAGGCATGCGTCCTGTCCTGCGGGGGAGTGGCGGCCGGGAACGCCGATCTGGCCGGGGCCAGCGACCATCTGCCGGTGCTCGCCGAGTTGCAGGTTGGACTCTGACGGGCGAGCCGCCCGGGCCAGCCCGTAGCATTTGTTCATGACCCGTCGCTCTCAGCGGCGTGCGCTCTCCGTCCTTCTGGCGACGTCCGTGGCCTTGCCGCAGGTCACGCCCGCCGCGCATGCCGAGCCCCGCCCCGCCGCCGAGGCGTGGCAGAAGTCGACGAGCGCGCGCCTCGACGCGGACGGCTCGCTCTCCGACGTGCTCGCCGTCTCGCCGGGCGACGTGTGGGCGGTCGGCCAGCAGGAGATCTGGGACGTCTGGAAGAACCGCGGCACGATCCGCCACTGGAACGGCGCCTCCTGGAACGAGGTGGCCGTGCGCGACGCCACCGCCGCGGGCAACCTGCGCGGCCTGGCCGCCGCCGGGGCCTCCGACGTGTGGGCGGTCGGCGACGGCCACGACGGCCTGCCCTACCTGGCCCACGGCGACGTCACGGGCTTCGACCGGGTCCGGCCGCAGGGGCTGCACGCCGGCGACTGGCTGGGCGGCATCGACGCCAAGGCGGGCCGGGTGGTCGCGGTCGGCAGCCGGGAGAAGTACGGGCTCATCCTCACCGGCCAGGGCAACACCTGGACCGTCCAGGAGACCAAGGAGAAGGGCGCGCTCTACGCGGTCGCCTCGGGCTTCGCCGTCGGCGACACCGGCGGCGCGCCGCTGATCATGCATTACACGTCGGGGGCCTGGAAGTCGATGTCCGTGCCCGCCGTCCCCGGCGGTTACCTGCGTGACATCCAGGTCGACAGCTCCAAGCGGGCGGTGGCCGTCGGCGGGATCTACCACGGTCCCGGCGAGATCTCGCCGCTCGTGCTCACCTGGAACGGCAAGCGCTGGCAGCGCCTGGCGATCCCGGCCACCGGCGCCCGCCTCTACGGCGTCACCGGCGACGGCAAGGGCCGCTACTGGATGACCGGCTACGACCCGGAGCAGGCGGCCCAGCCGTTCGTGATGCGCTGCGAGAAGGACGCCTGCCAGATCATCCGCGGCGCCGCCGAGAAGGGCCGCAGCAGCGTACGCCTCCAGGCGGTGGCCTACCTGGCCGGCAAGGGGGCGCTGTGGGCGGTCGGCCACGCCGTCGACGCGGCCGACCGCTACACCGACGTGGTGGAGTCCTTCGCCCCCCGCAGCACCACGGCCAAGTCGTAGCGGGCCGGCCTACAGCACGGCGCCGTCGTCCCAGCCCGAGTCGTTGGGCGGCCCGTCGCCCATGCGCACGACCAACGCCACGAACCCGCCGATGAACGCCGCCACCGCGGTGAACAGCGCCCACCCCTCCATCTGCCAGCTGGCCATCGCCGCCACCAGCAGGTAGGCGGGCCCGCCGAACAGCGCCACCCAGGCGAGCTTGGTGGGCAGGTCGAGCTTGGGCAGCGGCGGCGGGGGAGGCGGCTCGAAGTGCCCCTCGTCCTCGTCGTCGCGGGCGGGTTCGTCGCGGTCGTCGCGGTCGTCGCGGTCGGGCGCGGACTGGCCGAGCTCGGGCTCCTCGGACGGTTTGACCACCCTGCGGGTGGGCTCGGCGGGCACGTTCTCGCTGTCCGGCCATGGCTGGTCGGCCGAGTCGCGCTCGGCTGTGTCGTTGAAGGACGCGACGATCTGCCGCCAGACCTCGTCCTCGTCACTCTGGGGCGTCACCTAGATGGGCCTCTCCGCAGCGATCGCGACTTCCCCCTGGGTGCGATCAGTCCCTCTGCAAGGGTACCGAGGCATGTGTCCGGATGAAGTCGAGGCTACCGGCAAAGATCCTGTCGGCATCGTTGTCAAGCGTCGCAACATGGTAGCTGTCCGTGAGCTCCTCGATCGTGGCCTGCGGGACCTTCTGGCGAATGATCGCCACACTCGTCGGTTTCACCACGTGGTCGTCACGGCTGTGGAAGACCAGCAGCGGCTGGGTGACCTTCGCCAGGTCGGCCTGCACCAGCGACCACAGCCCCGGCAGCGACGCGGCCGCCTTGACCGGCGTACGGGCGTAGGCCAGCTCGGTCACGCCGGGCTTCTTGACGTCGTTGGCGACGCCGGGCACCGACGGCAGGAACCACTTCAGCAGCGGCGCCAGCCTCAGCAGCGGCACGTCACTGGCGATGGACGGGTTGACCAGCACCACGCCCCTGATCGCGTCCCCGTGCACCTCGGCCAGCCGCAGCGCCAGGCAGCCGCCCAGTGACAGGCCCGCCACGAACATCTCCGAGCAGCGCCCCTGGAGGTCGGCGAACGCCTTCTCCACCTCGGCGTACCAGTCTTCCCAGCGGGTGCGGTTCATCTCCTGCCACGTGGTGCCGTGCCCCGGCTGGCGGGGCAGCGAGACGCTGACCCCATGGCCCGCCAGGTACTCGGCCCAGGGCCGCAGCGACTGCGGCGTGCCGGTGAACCCGTGGCACAGCAGCACACCGACCTGACCCGCTCGGTGGTGGTAGGGCTCCGCGCCTGGCATGAGCGGCATAACAGCTCCTTGACGCAATTTCATCCCGGAACTGCCCGATCGTCGCACGTTCAGGGGTGATTGTGCGAGAGCTGGTGTAGTTGCATCTCGCCAGGGATGGGAAGATGACTCTGCTCAATCACGATGTCCTGGGGAAGAGGTGGCCGGGTGTTCTACTGGGTGGTCAAGGCCATCTTGAAGCCGATCCTCATGCTCTTCCGCCCGTGGACGGAGGGCGGCGACAACGTACCCAAGCAGGGGCCCGCGATCCTGGCCGGAAACCACCTCTCCTTCGCCGACCACTTCTTCGGCCCGCTGCAGATCCGCCGCAAGGTGATCTCGCTCGGCAAGGCCGACTACTTCACCGGCACCGGCATCAAGGGCTTCTTCACCCGGCTGTTCTTCAGCGGCGTCGGCACCGTGCCGATCGACCGCTCCGGCGGCAAGGCCAGCGAGGCCGCGCTCCGCACCGGCCTGCGCATCCTGCGCGAGGGCAACGTCCTCGGCATCTACCCCGAGGGCACCCGTTCGCCCGACGGCCGCCTCTACAAGGGCAAGACCGGCGTGGCCCGGCTGGCGCTGGAGTCGCGGGCGCCGGTCATCCCGTGGGCGATGGTCAACACGTACGAGATGATGCCGCCCGGGCGGCTGTTCCCCAAGCTCGGCATCCGGCCGGGCGTCCGGTTCGGCAAGCCGCTCGACTTCTCCCGCTACTACGGCATGGAGGACGACCGGCTGGTCCTGCGCGCGGTCACCGACGAGATCATGTACGCGCTGATGGAGCTGTCCGGCCAGGAGTACGTCGACAAGTACGCCGCCAGCGCCCGCGTCGAGATGGAACGCGCCCGCCGCGCCGCCGCCAAGGCTAGCTCCTGAGAGCTTGTTCGCTCTTCGTCATCGCGCTGGTCAGTGAGGTCAGCTCGGCGCGGCTGAGCCGGTCGATCAGGTAGTCCCGCACGACCGCCACGTGCCCGGGAGCGACGCGTTCCAGGCAGCGCTCGCCCGCGTCCGTGAGCACCGCCAGCACCCCGCGCTCGTCGGACGGGCACGTGGCGCGCTCCACCAGCCCCGCCTTCTCCAACTGGGTGATCTGGTACGTCAGCGCGCTCTTCGACACCACCACGCCCCGGGCCAGCTCGGTCATGCGCATCCGGCGCTCCGGAGCGGCCGACAACCGCACCAGGATCTCGTACTGCGGGTGCGTCAGCCCGGCCGCGGCCTTGAGCTGCTCCTCGATGCGTCGTTCGAGCAGGTGGGAGGCCGACAGGAAGGCGCGCCAGGCGGCCATCTCCGTCTCGTCGAGCCAGCGGGTGTCCGTCACGTCCCAAGTGTACTTGTTGTTCAGATTTGAACTACCGGTAGAGTGGTTGTTCAAATCTGAACGACTCCCTTGGAGGGTCCATGATCGACCGGGCGCGTCCCATCGCCCTGCTGCTGGCCAGGATCGCCGTCGGCGTGATCTTCCTGGTGCACGGCTACCAGAAGTTCGCCGACATGGGCATCGCGGGCACCACGAAGTTCTTCGAGTCCGCGGGCATCCCCCTGGCCGGGGTGGCCGCACCGGCCGTGGCGGTGCTGGAGGTGGCCGGCGGGATCGCGCTGATCCTCGGCGCCGCCCTGCCGATCGCGGGCACGCTGCTGGCCCTCGACATGATCGGGGCCATCGTGTTCGTCCACGGCTCCAGCGGCTTCGGGGCCGGTGAAGGGGGCTACGAGTTCGTCCTCGCGCTGGCGGCGGCGAGCCTGGCGGTGGGATTCACCGGCGGCGGCGCCCTGGCGCTCGACGCCTTCCTCGGCCGCCGTCGCACCACGGCTCCGGCGACCGCCTAGCGGCCCGCCCGTACCGGCCGCTCGCGACCCTCGCGCGCGCCCACGCCCGTGGCGCGGCGTGCGCGGGGGGCGTGGGGGCGGGGCTCCGTCCGTACGGCGTGCGCGGGCGGACGGCCAGGGCTTCATCCGTACGGTGTGCGGGGGAGTCCTGCGGCCGGGGGTTCCGGGGTGATGGTGACGTCTCGGCGGGCCGGGCGTCAGGTCAGGTGGGCGCGGATCTGCCTGATGTGCTCAGGGGTCGTACGGCAGCAGCCGCCGATCAGCGACGCCCCCGCGCGCTCCCACTCCTTGGCGGCCAGGCCGTACTCCACCGGGTCGGACAGGCCCAGCCACCGGCGCTGCTCGGCGTCCCACGTCTCGCCCGAGTTCGGGTAGACCACGACCGGCAGGCCGCCGGACAGGCGCGCGACCAGCCCGGGGATGTGCCGCGGCGCCGTGCAGTTGACGCCTACCGCCACCACCTGCGGGTTCCCGGAGAACAGCGCGGCGGCCCGGTCGATCGGGGTGCCGTCGTTGATGCGCTCGGCGTCGCGGCAGGAGAAGCTCACCCACGCCTTGACCCCCGGCGTGGAGGCCAGCAGCGCGGCCAGCGCCCGCGCCTCGGCGTAGGACGGGATGGTCTCGCAGGCCAGCAGGTCGGCCCCGGCGGCGGCCAGGATCTCCCAGCGCGGACGGTGCCAGGCCAGCAGGCCGTCTTCGTCGAGGTCGTAGTCGCCGGTGTACTCGGCGCCGTTGGCCAGATAGGCGCCGTAGGGGCCGACCGAGGCCGCCACCAGGCCGCGGCCGGCCTCGTCGCGGGCCTGCCCGGCCAGCTCGACCGACAACCTGATCAGCCGCTCGGCCTCGGACCGGTCGAGCCCGCGGCGCTGGAAGCCGGGGATGGTGGCCTGGTAGCTCGCCGTGGTGGCCACGTCGGCGCCCGCCGCGTAGTAGTCGGCGTGCACCCGCCTGATCAGCTCGGGCTGCTCCAGCAGCAGGCGTGCCGACCAGAGCTCGTCGCGCAGATCCGCGCCGAGCGACTCCAGATGCGTGGACAGGCCGCCGTCCAGGACGAGTGTGCTCACCCGTCCAGAATAGGAGGCCGCGGGGGATGGTGGCACATGAGAATGGCACGCCTTTTCCCGGGGACGCCTGAATATCGCGGCCGGGATATGACCGGGCGTGGAATTCATAATGGGTGCTCGCGCGTGCCGGGGAGTTCCGTGCGCCGGTGCGCGGATGTGCCGGGTCGTCCCCGGCGCCGGGGCTTGTCGGGTGGTCCCGCAGTCCCACGGACGCCCGCCATCGGCCCATTGCGCCGGGCCCGCAGCTCGTCGAGTTGATTAGGCGGTGAAATCGGCAAAGAATCCAGAATTCCCGCATTTGGCGGAAGCGGCGGTTCTGGAAACGGCGCCACCGCCGACCCCTGACACCCGGCAGCGCGGCGGGGTGGCGCGGCGCTGCCGGGGGTCAGTGAGCGTCAGCCGCGTTTCCAGAAGGGGCGGTGGCGCTTGCCGGGCTCGGGGTCGCCCGGGGCGAGCGGGCCGTCCCCGGGGAGCGGGTCACCGGGGGCGACGGGGTCCTCCGGGCGGGTGGGGTCGGCCGGGGCGCGGTCGGCGGGGGCACCGGTGAGGGCGGTTAGCGTTGCGACGGCGTGGTCGTGCAGGGCGCGGAGGTCCGTGCCGGGACGTTCGGCCGCCTCCAGGTCGCGGGCCAGCGTCGCCAGCGCCTCGTTCCCGCCCAGGTACGCCGCCAGCGCCGCGAGACGCGAGCCCAGGTCGGCCAGGTACGGCGCGTCCGGCACGCGCATCGCCCTGAGCCGGTCCAGCTCGGCCTTCAGCTGCGGCCGGACCGACTCCAGCCGGAGCGCCGGACGCGGCGACGACGGAGGCGCGAACTTCGGCGAGACCCCGGGCCCAGGGCCGCCACCGGAACCGGGCGCGGACGGCGCCCCACCGCCGGGCGCGGACGGCGAAGGACCCGCGGGGCCGCCCGCCAGGGGCGGGGCCGGGAAGGGGGCGTCGGCCGGGGCGGGGCCGCCGAGCGTAGGCGGCGCGCCGAAGCTCCGGTCGAAGCCCTGTTCGAAGCCCTGGTCGAGAGACGCCGGGGCCGGCGGCATCATCCGCGGAGCGCTCGCGGGACGCGCCATCGTCATCGCCTGCGCCACGAACCGCCCGCCCATGGACGGGTTCGGCGGCAGCTCCCACCCGCTGGGCGGCTCGACCGGCTGGATGACCCGGTGCTCGGGCGCGCCCTCCGCGACCTGCCGCGTGTCGATCGCCACGTACGCCGTGAACCTGCACAGCACGCCGTTCTCCAGCGAGACCTCGACGATCCGCGGCTCCAGGCCGTGCTCGCCCATGGCGTACCGGTCCTCCAGCTCACGCAGGTGGGCGCGGGCCCAGACGGCGCGCAGGGCGGGACTGTCGGCGGTCACCCCCGTGACCCGCTCCTCCCACGGCCCCCCGGCCGACGTGCCGCGCACGGTGACGGCCTCGGCGCCCTCGCGGCACCGTCCGTACACACGGAGCGGGACCCCCGGGAAGATCGAGCCGAGGTGGGTCACCGAGCCGGGCTCGGTCTCCAGCCCCTTCAGGGACAGGTCCGTCACCAGCGGCGCGCCGATCCTGCGGTGGATCTGCTCCATCGCCGCGTCGAGCCGGTCCTCGGACTCGACCAGCTCGCACCGGCCGACGCCCAGCCCGGCGAGCCGGCCGAGGAAGCCGGCGTTCACCGCGCGGTCGATGCCGACCGTGTGCACCCGCATCGCCGACAGCGCGCCGCCGGCCTGCTCCAGGATCTGGTCCTCGTTGCCCACCTGGCCGTCGGTGACCAGCACCACCACCCGCTCCCTGTCGCCGGGCGCGCCGAGGAGGGCGACGGCGCGGCGCAGCGGTTCGAGCAGCTCGGTGCCGCCGCGCGCGTCGACCCGCGCCAGGTGCTCGACCGCGCGGTACCGGTTGCGGTCGGACGCCTCCACCAGCCCCTCGAACGCCGCCTCGACCACCGAGTCGAACGTCAGCACGTTGAAACGGTCGTGCGCGGTCAGCGTGTCGACGATGCGCGCCGCCGCCCGCCGCGCCGCGACCATCTTCCAGCCGCCCATGCTGCCCGAACGGTCGAGCACCAGCACCACGTCCCGCGGCGCGCGGGCGGCCTGCAGGGCGGGCGGGACGACGGTGAGCGCGAACGTCCCCCGCCCGTCGAACTGCAGGGACGTGGACGCCTCGAACGACAGCCGCAGGATGAAGTCACGGTCGAGGCGCTCGCCCGGACGCAGGCGCACGGTGTGGCCGTCCTCCTCGACCACGTGCAGGCTGGAGGCCAGCTCCCGCAGATCGAGCCCGGAGGCGTCGACGCGGGCGGTGAGCGAGAGCCGCACGGGGCTGGGGAAGCCGGGCAGCAGCACCGGCGGCGTGATCCTCGACGCGTCGGGCACGGCGTCGGTGTCCGGCGCCACCCCGGAGCCCGCCGGGTCGCCGTCGAGCGGGGTGCCCGGGACGTACCGGGGGGCTACGACGAGCGGGAACCGGAAGGTCGCCGCGCCGTCCTCGTAGGGGAGGGGCTGGCTCATGGTCAGCCGGACCGAGACGCGTTCGCCGGGCAGGATGTTGCCCACCCGGATGGTGAAGACGTCGGGCCGGTCCTCCTCGGCGATGGCCGCCCGCCTGCCCTCGCGCAGCGCCTGGTCGTAGTCGGCCCTGGCCTGGCCGCGCTCCTTCAGCACGCCCTCCACGACCCGGTCGTCGGCCTCCATCCGGAACCCCGTCACCGCCGCCCGGTCGGGCAGCGGGAAGACGTAGGTCGCCTCCAGCGTGACGTCGAACGGGTTGCGGAACCCCTGCTCGACCTCGACCCCGGCGACGAGCCCGGCGATGTCGGCGCGGACGTCCACGCTGTCCAGCGGCAGGTTGCCGCGTTCGGTCAGCAGCGCGCCGAACCCGGCGTCCGGCACCGGCAGGCACCGTGCGGGCTCCAGCGAAGTGATCTTCACAGCAGTCTCCTCTCTACGAGCACCGCGAGCAGCGGCCCAGCCGCCGCCAGCACCGCCTGAACGTCGTCCTCGGACGGAGGCCGCCCCCCGTCCCACACCACCCGCACCCCGTCCGCGAGCACGACCCCGGCGACCGGGCCGCCCCCGGCATGCGCCGCTTCCGCGTCGGCGGGGCGTTCGCTCCCGGCCTGGGCGGGGCGGACCGGCCGTTCGGCCCAGAACCTCTCACGGCCTGCCTCGCCGCCGGGCGTCCCGTTCGCCGTCGTGGCGATGACGGACGCGGGCCCCGCGAAGCGCGGGCCGTCCGGCGGGGAACCGGGGACCGCCCGCCCCTCGGCCGCGGACGGCACGTCGGCGAGACCGGCGGCCGCCGCCAGCGTGGCGTTCGTCGCGCCGGCCAGCGCCGTCTGGATCTCGGCGATCGAGCGCCCCGCCGCCTGCATGCGCTTGACCGCCACCAGTTGCAGCAGGTGCCGCCGGCCGTAGCGGGCGATCCTGCCGCGCCGGGTCAGGGGCGGGTCCACGAGGCCGATGGTGGTGTACCACCTGATCAGGCGTTCCCCGGGCACGTCGCGGACCCGGCCGTTGACCGGCTGCGCCTCGGCGCGCAGCGCCCGCGCCGCGTGCTCGGCCAGCTCGCCGATGGTCCAGGTGTCGCTCATACCTCCACAGTGACACTGTCACTATTACACTGTCAACAAGGGAAAGATCGGAAGAATCCAGCTCCGGATGACGTTCTAAATAGGCGAAAGCACCACTGAAGGGGAGGAAATACGACATGGCTACGATCACCGGTCCGCTCTCGGGCGAAGCCAAGAACGCCGTCGCCGAAGCCCTGCAGGGCGCCCTGGTCGATCTGATCGATCTGTCGCTGATCGCCAAGCAGGCGCACTGGAACCTCGTCGGCGCCCATTTCCGCCCGATTCACCTCCAGCTCGACGAGCTGACCGACCTGGCCCGTACCCACATGGACACCATCGCCGAGCGCGCGGTAGCCCTCGGCGTGAACCCCGACGGGCGTTCGGCGACCGTCGCCAGGTCGACCCAGCTCCAGCAGCCCGAGCGCGGCTGGCTGGAGGACGGCAAGGTGGTGGCGACGATCACCGACATCCTCGACGGCATCAGCAAGCGCATGTACGACCGCATCCGCGCCACCGACGAGGCCGACCCCGTCAGCCAGGACCTGCTCATCGCCGTGACGCAGGACATCGACAAGCAGCACTGGATGTTCCAGGCCCAGCGCTGACCGCGCGCGGCCGCCGGCCGCACCACCCGAAGAGCCCGGGCGCGACCACAGTGCCCGGGCTTTCGCGTGTCCGCCCCCCGGGTGGGCGATCTTCCGCCCAGTGGGTACGGACTGTCCCGCATCGTCCAGGGGCCCGCGGCGATCTCACGCCACGGCGGAGCGCGGGGTTTGCGCAGAGTTTGATGTCACGAGTCCTTGCCATTCATGTCGGTGCGGTCGACTAGCGTGGCACCTAGAGGGAGGCCCCACGATGTCCCACAAGACTCTCCTCCGCACGGGCCCGCTCTTGCAGGGCGGCATCAGCCCGTACGGGCCGCTCACGCCGGCGTCCGCCGACGGGCTCGCGCTGCCGCCGGGCTTCACCGGCCGGGTGGTGGCCCGGTCGGGCGACAAGGTGGCCGGGCTCACCTGGCACGCCGCGCCCGACGGCGGCGCCTGTTTCCCCGACGGCGCCGGCTGGATCTACGTCTCCAACTCCGAGCTGCCCCTGCTCGGCGGCGCCTCCGCGCTGCGCTTCCACGCCGACGGCTCGGTCGCCGACGCCTACCGCATCCTGTCCGGCACCGACCTCAACTGCGCGGGCGGCGCCACGCCGTGGCACACCTGGCTGTCGTGCGAGCTCGGCGACCGCGGCCGCGTCTTCGAGTGCGACCCCTACGGCGCCCGCGCGGCCCGCCCCCGCCTGGCCATGGGCCGCTTCCGGCACGAGGCCGCCGCCTGCGACCCCGAGCGGCGCGTCGTCTACATGACCGAGGACGAGCACGACGGCTGCTTCTACCGCTTCCGCCCCGGCGACTGGGGCGACCTGACGGAGGGCACGCTGGAGGTGTTGTGCGCGTCGGGCGGCTGGCGGCCGGTGCCGTCCCCGGCCGCGCTGCTCACCGCGGCCCGCCACCAGGTCGAGGACGCCCGCCACTTCGACGGCGGCGACGGCTGCCACTACGCGGGCGGCGTCTGCTACTTCACCACCAAGGGCGACACCGGCCTGTGGGCCTACGACGCGCAGACCTCCACCCTCGACCGGCTGTGCGAGGGCGTGCGCGCGATCACCGCCGCCCCCTCGGGCGACCTCTACGTGGCCAGGGAGACCACGGAGATCGACGTCATCGCGCCCGACCGGGCCGTCACGCCGTTCCTGCGGCTCACCGGGCACGAGGGGGCCGAGCTCACGGGGCTGGCCTTCTCGCCGAGGGGCGACCGGCTCTACTTCTCGGCCAGGCGCGGCCGCACCGAGGGCCACACCTTCGAGGTCAGCGGCCCCTTCCGCCCCTGATCGCGGGCTCAGGTCAGGTAGCGGCCCCTTCCGTCCCTGATCGCGGGCTCAGGTCAGGTAACGGACCAGCATGAGCTTGAGCTCGGCCACGAGCTCCGCGCCGCGCTCGGGCGTCGCCGGCCCCAGCATGGGCAGCACCGCCTTCACCATGGCCAGCGCCATCGTCGCGTTGAGCAGCGCCCGCTCCTGCGGCAGCTCGGGCGAACGCCGTCGCAGCAGCGCCGCGATCCGCTCCGCCAGCGAGGCGTGCATGCGCTGGGAGGCCGCCGCGAGCCGGTCGCCGGTGGCCGACCCGTACAGCAGCGACCAGTACGCCGGTGAGTCGGCCTTGAACGCCACGCTCTCGTCCACGAGCTGCCCCACCAGTGCCTCCAGCGGGACGTCCGGGGTGATCGCCGCCAGCCGGGCCGCCCAGAACTCGTCCCGGTCGTCGGTGTAGCGGGACACCAGGCCGTCCAGGATCTCCTCCTTGTTCCGGAAGAACTGGTACAGCGACCCGGGGGAGAGCCCCGCCCGCGCGGCGACCTGGTTCGTCGTCATGTCCGGGTAGCCGACCTCGGCGATCACCGACTCCGCCGCGTCGAGGATCTCGGCCATCCGCTTCAGGCCGCGCGCCTGCCTGCGGACCGTGCGTTCAGGCATGGGTCACCTCGTTGACAAATGCGAGCATTTACTTGTATTTCTGGGTTCGACAGCGAAACACGAGTAGTTTACCGAGTTTTCGGGAGATCCCATGCGAACCTGCCCATCGGGCCCGGCGCGGGCGGTGCCCGCATGGCCGTGAACGTCGCCACCCGGGGCCCGCGCGCCGCCGCCGCCGAGCCGCCGCTGCGCAGGCTGGGCCACCTCCTCGTCCGCCGCCGCCGGCTCGTGCTGGCCCTGTCCGCGCTCGTGCTCGTCGTCGCGGGCGTCCTGGCCGCCGGTACGGTCTCCCGCCTCTCCCTGGCCCGCTTCGAGGCGCCGGGCTCGGAGTCCGACCGCGCCCAGGCCGAGCTCGCCCGCCGGTTCGGCGCCGGCAGCCCCGACCTGGTCTTCCTGGTCACCCCCAGGTCGGGCACCGTCGACGACCCCGCGGCCGAGGCGGCGGGCCGCGCCCTCACCGACCGGATCGGCCGCTCGGACGGCGTCGCGGAGTCCTCCTCGTACTGGACCAGGGGCAGGCCCGCCACCCTGCGCAGCCGGGACGGCCGGCACGCGCTGATCGTGGTGCGCGTCCCCGGCGACGCCGACCACGTGCGGGCGCGGGTGCTGCCCGCGCTGGTGCCGCGGATCGTCGGCGAGCAGGACCCCCTCCAGGTCCGGGCCGGTGGAGGGGAAGAGGTGTTCCGCGAGACCGTGCCGCTGGCCAGACAGGACTTCGTCCGGGCTGAGCTGGTCATCTTCCCGCTGGCGTTCGTGCTGCTCTGGCTCTACCAGCGGCGCGTGACGGCCGCCCTGGCGCCGATCCTGGCGGGGGTGCTGGCCATGGTGGTCGGCCTGGCGCTGCTGCGCGGCGTCCTGCTGTTCGCGGAGGTCTCCACCTTCGCACTCAACCTCACCCTCGCCATGGGCCTCGGGCTCGGCATCGACTACTGCCTGTTCGTCGTCCAGCGTTTCCGCGAGGAGGTGAGCGCCGGACGCGACCGCGCGGCGGCCGTCGCCGGAGCCGTCGAGCACGCCGGGCGGACCGTGCTGTTCAGCGGACTCACGGTGGCCGCCTCGCTGACCGTGCTGTTCGCGCTGCCCTTCGACTTCCTGCGCTCCTTCGCCTACGCGGGCATCGCGGTCGTGGCCGGCGGCCTGTTCGCCGCGGTGATCGTGCTGCCCGCGGTGCTGGCCGCGGCCGGCGGCGCGATGGTGCCCAGGCCCGGGCGTCCCGGGCGCGGCGGAACGGAGGCCCGGGGCGCCGGGTTCTGGCACGGCCTGGCCGTCCGGGTCATGCGCCGGCCGGTGGTGTTCGGCGGCCTGGCGGCGGCGCTGCTGCTGGTGCTCGCCTCGCCGTCCCTCGGCCTGCGCTTCGGCACGGCCGACGACCGCATCCTGCCGCCGGAGGCGTCCTCGCGGCAGACCCAGGAGGTCATCCGGCAGACCTTCCCGGCGGAGGAGACCGACGCCGTCCAGATCGTCTCGACGGGCGCGGCGCGGGCCGCCGACGTCTCGGCGTACGCGATGCGGCTCTCTCAGGTTCCCGGGGTCGCCCAGGTCGACTCCGCCGCCGGCGCCCACGCGGCCGGGCGGCGCGTCGGCGACGGCGACCCGGCCCGCTTCCGCGGGCCGGGCGCGTGGTTGTCGGTGGTGCCCTCCGCCGAGGCGCTGGCCGGTGACCCCGTCCGGCTGGTGGAGTCGGTACGGGCCGTGCCGCCGCCCTTCGAGGTCCTGGTCGGCGGCTATCCCGCCGAGCTGGCCGACTACCGCGCCTCGGTCGTCGACCGCCTGCCGCTGGTGCTGGCGCTCATGCTGGGCCTCACGTTCGCCGTGCTGTACCTGATGACCGGCAGCCTGGTGCTCCCGCTCAAGGCGACCTTGCTGAACGTCCTCAGCCTCGGCGTCATGTTCGGCGCCGTCGTCTGGGTCTTCCAGGAGGGCCACCTGGCGGGCCTGCTCGGCTTCACCCCGACCGGCACGCTCGACCCGAGCATCCCGATCCTCATGCTCTGCGTCGCCTACGGCCTGTCGATGGACTACGAGGTCTTCCTGCTGTCCAGGATCAAGGAGGAGTACGACAGGACGGGCGACACCGGGCAGGCCGTCGCCACCGGCATGCAGGGCGGCGCGCCCCTGATCACCGCGGCGGGCGGCATCCTGGCGCTCACGTTCGCCGCCTACGCGACCGCGCGTGTGGCGTTCGTGCAGATGCTCGGGGTGGGCATGGCCGTCGCGGTGCTGGCGGACGCCACCGTGATCAGGGCGGTGCTGGTGCCGAGCCTGATGCGCCTGGCCGGGCCGCTCAACTGGTGGCCGCGAGGTCGAGCGACCACATCTCCTCGGTGACCTCGGCGCCGTTCTCCACGCCCCGCTCCGCCGACTCCAGCTCGAACCCGGCCGCCTGGTAGATGCGCCGCGCGCTCACCAGGCAGTCGCGCGTCCACAGCTCGATCCGCCGGTAGCCCCGGTCCCTGGCGTGGCGCAGGCACTCGGCCACCAGCCGCCGCCCGATCCCGAGGCCCCGCGCCGACGGCTCGACCAGCAGCATGCGCAGCTTGGCCGTCGTGTCGTCCTGGTGCACGCAGAACACGCACCCGGCGCGCTCGCCGTCGACCTCGGCGATCCAGCCGGCGTCGCGGGCGGGGTCGTAGGCGCCCACGATCCTGGCCACGAGCTGCTCGAACTCGGTGCCCCAGCCGTACTCCTCGCTGTAGAGGGCGCCGTGCCGGTAGGCGACCCAGCCCAGGTCGCCCGTGCGCGGGGGCCTGATCACGTACGAGCGGGCGGCGGGCTCGCCGAGCAGCCGCCTGATCGTCGCCATGCTGCCGACCAGCAGCGCCCGGTCCGCCTCGGGCAGGCCGCCGAGCAGCCGTTCGATCTCCTCGGCCGAGCGGCGGTCGAGCCCGGCGAAGGTGGCCGCGCCCGCCTCGGTCAGCCGGACGAGCTGCTTGCGGGCGTCGGCGGCCGACCGCTCGCGGGCGACCAGCCCGTCGCCCTCGAACCGGGCCAGGATCCGGCTCAGGTAGCCCGCGTCGAGGTCGAGCAGGCCGCGCAGCTCGCCGGTCTCCATGCTCCCGGCGTGCGCGAGCTCGAACAGCACCCTGACTTCCGTCAGCGAGTAGGGCGAGTCGAGCATGCCTGCCTGGAGGACGCCGATCACTTTCGTATAGAACCGGTTGAAGGCTCTGACCTCAGAAACCCTTGCCTCCGTCAACGAATTCATTGCCCCAGTCAACCATAAGAAGGATCCCGTTGTGAACCTCTACATAGGCGGCTACGGCCCCGGCATCGTCACGGTGGGCGGCGAGCTGACCCGCGTGGCCTCGCCGTCGTTCCTGGCCGCGCACCCCACCCTGCCGGTGCTGTACGCGGCCGGCGAGCTGCAGCGCGGCTGGCTCACCGCCTTCACCGCCGAGGGCGGCCTGTCCCCGCTGGACGAACGCTCCAGCGACGGCGACAGCCCCTGCCACGTCGCCGTCCACCCCTCGGGCAGCCTGCTGGCCGTGGCCAACTACGGCGACGGCACCGCCGGCCTGCACCACCTGGACGAGCGGGGCGCCTTCACCGGCGACCCCGTCGTCCTGCGGCACGAGGGCTCGGGCCCCGACCCCGACCGCCAGGCCGGGTCGCACGCCCACATGTGCGTCTTCCACGACGACGTCCTGCACGTCTCCGACCTCGGCACCGACGAGATCCGCCGCTACCGCCTGGACGGCTCCCCGCTCGACCCGATCACGCTGGCCCCCGGCACCGGCCCCCGCCATTTCGCCTTCGCCGGCGACCGCCTGTACGTGGCCGGCGAGCTGGACGGCACCGTGACCCTCGTCGAGGGCGAGCGCCGCACCGTCGTGCCCGCCTCGCGCGCCGGGGGCGACAACGCGCCCAGCCACCTGCAGCTCGACGGCGACCTCGTCTACGTCGCCAACCGCGGGCCCGACACGGTCTCGGTGCTGCGCGCCGCCGACCTGTCCCCGGTGGCCGAGGTGCCCTCGGGCGGCGCCTGGCCCCGGCACTTCGCCATCGCCGGCGACCGCCTGTACGTCGCCAACCAGAACTCCGGCGAGGTGACCGTGTTCACGCTGGCGGACGGGGTGCCCGAGCCGGCCGGCCAGTCGTACGAGGTGCCCAGCCCGTCCTGCGTGCTGCCCGCGTAGGAACGCCGGGAAGGGCGCGGCCCGGGCGGGCGGCGGCGCGGGGTAAGGATCAGGCCAAGTCGTGGCCCGGCCCGGGGGCGGGCCGCGACGATGGCCGGGTGCGCAAGCTCCTGCTGCTCCTCGCCCTGCTGATCGCCGTCCTGCCGGCCGCCGGATGCGGCGGCGGTCCCGTGCGGCCGGCGCCGTCCGCGTCGCCGGCGCCGCCCGTCCCGCAGCCGTCGGAGCCGGACCGCCCGTCGCCGCCGCCGCCGGTGAACGCGGGGGAGTCCTGGCGGATCACCACCCGCGGGCCCGACCACGAGATCGAGGGCTACGCCGACCACGTGAGCGTCCTGCCCGGCGAGTCCTTCGCCCTGCACGTCTCCACCACCGCCCCGCGCTTCACCGCCGGCGCGTTCAGGATGGGCGCGCACCCGGCCAAGGTGTGGGAGTCCCCGCAGGTGAAGGGCGTGCGCCAGCCGCCGGCCAGGACCGTGGACGGCACGGTGACCGCCGCCCACTGGAAGCCCTCGCTCACCGTGGACACCCGCGGCTGGACGGAGGGCGCCTACCTGATCAGGCTCGACGCCTCGACCGGCGCCCAGCGGTACGTGCCGATCACCGTCCGCTCGGCCTCCACCCGGGGCCGGGTGGTGATGGTGAACGCGGTCACCACCTGGCAGGCGTACAACCTGTGGGGCGGCCGCAGCCTGTACCTGGGGCCCGGCGGGTTCGCCGGCCGCTCGCGCGAGGTCACCTTCGACCGCCCGTACGACGGCGGCGGCGCCCGCCTGTTCCTCGACTTCGAGCAGCCGGCCCTGGCCGTGGCCGAGCGCAGCGGCGTGCCCCTGGCCTACCTCACCAGCCTCGACCTCGGCCCCGGCGTGCTGGACGGCGCCCGGGCCGTGGTCTCGCTCGGCCACGACGAGTACTGGTCGCCCGCCATGCGCACGGCCGTCACGAAGGCCAGGGACAGCGGGACGAACCTCGCCTTCCTCGGCGCGAACGCCGTCTACTGGCGTATCGCGATCAAGGGCAGGACGGTCGCCTGCGACAAGGAACGGCTCTGCCCCCTGTGGCGGGACTCCCGCCCGGAGAGCGCCCTGGTGGGCCAGATGTACGACTGCTTCCCCGCCCAGGGCGCCTACACGGTCCGCAGGCCGGGTCACTGGATCTTCGCGGGCACCCATGGGCGGCGCTTCCCCGGCATGGTCGGCCCGGAGACCGACAAGGTCTCGCGCGGCTCGCCCAAGGGCGTGGAGGTGCTGGCCGACTCGCCGTTCTCGTGCGGGGGACGCGGGACGACGTCGCAGAGCACGTACTACACGGCGCCGAGCGGGGCCGGGGTGTTCGCCTCGGGCACGATGCGCTGGGTGTGCGCGATGCGCGGCAGGCGCTGCGGCCACGGCGTCCCGGAGTCCGCGGCCGCCTTCACCCGCCGCGCCACGGCGAACGTGCTGACCCGGTTCGCCGCCGGCCCCGCCGGGCTCTCCGGTCACCCCGCCCACCCTCCTCAGGGCCGCGCGGGCCCGCCGCGGAACGCCGCTATGGGCGGCGCTCGCGCAGGATCGCCGCCAGCCGCTCCCTGATCTCCCGCTCGGCCGCCTCCTTGCGCACGCCGAGCTCGGCGAGGGCCCCCACCACCGGGCCCTCCTCCAGGGAGAGCACGCCGAGCAGCAGGTGCTCGGTGCCGACGTAGTTGTGCCCGAGCCGCAGCGCCTCCCGCAGCGTCAGCTCCAGCGCCTTGGCGCTCTGCGCGGAGAACGGCAGAGTGACGGGCGACTGCCCGCCGCCGGGCCCTATGGCCGCCGTGACGGCCTCCCTGACCGCCTCGGGGGAGGCCCCGAGCGTGGCCATGGTCGAGGCGGCCAGCGCCTCGGGCACGTGCAGCAGCCCGAGCACCAGGTGGCCGACCTCGATGTGGTCGTGCCCCGACAGGCGCGCCTCCTCCTGGGACTTGACCACCGCGACCCGGGCCTTGTCGGTGTAGCGGGCGTAGTTGCGCAGGTCGTCGGCGAGTGAGCCGCTCTCCTTGACCACGAACCGCTTCTGCGCGGCCTGCTTGGTCACGCCCATGCTGCGGCCGATGTCGGTCCAGGAGGCGCCGGAGTGGCGGGCCTTGTCCACGAAGTGGCCGATCAGGTGGTCGGCCACCTCTCCGAGGTGCTCGCCCAGCGTGACGGCGTCGGAGAGCTGGCCGAGCGGGTCGTCGTCGGGATGACGGCTCTTGATGGCGGCGATGAGGTCGTCGAGACGTACGGTTTCATCCATGCGTCAACCATAGGTTGACGCTGCTGGACCGTCAACCCTGGGTTGACGATTGCTCCGTCCAGGAAATGATCGACGGCCGGGCGTTTGGTCTAGACCACTGAGCGTCGCGGCAGGCACAATGCGAGCTGTCACCGAGCAATGGTTCGTGAACCCCATCGGGAGGAACCCGCCATGCGTATTGGAGTGCTCACCGGAGGCGGAGACTGTCCAGGTCTCAACGCCGTCATCAGGGCCGTGGTGCGTAAGGGGGTGAGCACGTACGGCCACGAGTTCGTGGGGTTCCGCGACGGCTGGCGCGGGCCCCTGGAAGGCGACACGATGCCGCTCGACATCCAGGCCGTACGAGGCATCCTGCCGCGGGGCGGCACCATTCTCGGATCCTCCCGCACCAACCCGATCAAGATCGAGGGCGGCGTCGACCGCATCAAGGAGAACCTCGCCGCCACCGGCGTCGACGCCCTGATCGCCATCGGCGGCGAGGACACGCTCGGCGTGGCCAAGCAGCTCTACGACCGCGACGTCAAGGTCGTGGGCGTGCCCAAGACCATCGACAACGACCTGTCCGGCACCGACTACACCTTCGGCTTCGACACCGCGGTCAACATCGCGATGGAGGCCATCGACCGGCTGCACACCACCGCCGAGTCCCACCACCGCGCGCTGATCTGCGAGGTCATGGGCCGCCACGCGGGCTGGATCGCGCTGCACGCGGGCATGGCCGGCGGCGCGAACGTGATCCTCATCCCCGAGAAGCCGTTCGACATCGACCGGGTCTGCGAGTACGTCGAGTCCCGCTTCCGCACCCGCTACTCGCCGATCATCGTCGTGGCCGAGGGCGCCCACCCGATCGAGGGCCAGATGGAGCTGCAGACCGGCACCCTCGACGCGTTCGGGCACGTCCGGCTCGGCGGCATCGGCGAGGTGCTGGCCAAGGAGATCGAGAAGCGCACCGGCAAGGAGGCCCGCACCACCGTGCTCGGCCACATCCAGCGCGGCGGCACCCCGACGGCCTACGACCGGGTGCTGGCCACCAGGTTCGGGCTGCAGGCGATCGACGCCGCGCACGAGGGCGACTACGGCACGATGGTCGCGCTGCGCGGCACCGACATCGTCCGGGTCGGGCTCGACGAGGCGACGGCCGAGCTGAAGACCGTGCCGGCCTCCCGGTACTCCGAGGCGGAGGTGTTCTTCGGCTGAGACGCCGGCCGGCTGAGGCTTTCTACGGCTGGCTGAAAGCGGCTTGCAAGCGCCGGGCCGTACCTTCTGGGCAGCGGGGTTACCGCTTACAACCCCCCTCAGGGTACGGCTTGGGGCGCAGCGAGTCGGCGGCCCACTTTGCGCCGCAAGCCGTACCCAGGAGATAGCTCGACCGCGGGGCGCGCCGAGGTGATCCACCTCCGGCGCGCCCTCGCCGCGTCCGGCCCCGTCCGGACGCCCGGCGCCGACTGCTACCTGCGGCGGGTGCGCATCATCTGCGGCTGTTGCGGGCGGGGGGCGGCCGGCGGCGCGGGGTAGGCCAGGCGCTGCTGCTGGGCGGCGCGCCGGCGCAGCTCCAGGCGGGCGACCATCTCGGCGTCCTCGTGCAGCTCCTCCTCCGAGGGCGCGAGGATCACCATGAGCAGCATGGTCAGCGTGATCAGGCTGATCACGGTCATGAGGGGGACGAGGAAGTCGAGGGCGTCCGCGCCGGTGACCATGCCGGGCTCGGCGTCGACGGAGACCCGCATGGCGTACATGCCGGTGTAGTGCATGCCCGAGACGGCCACGCCCATGACCAGCGCCGCGCCGGTGATCCAGACCGGCTTCTTGACCCGCAGCGTGAACCAGAGCGCGGCGGTCGCGGCCACGACGGCGATCACCACGGACCCGGCCACGATCGTGCGGTCGTAGGAGACGTGGGCGCTCATGTTCATGGCGTACATGCCGAGGTAGTGCATGCTGGCCACGCCGAGCCCGGTGAGCAGGCCGCCGCCGAGCAGCGCCAGCGCCCGGCCGCGGCCGTAGGAGACCAGGAACAGCCCGGTGCCGACCACCACGACGGCCACGGCGGCCGAGGCGACGGTGAGCGGGACGTCGTACTTGATCTGCGTGCCCTCCACCGCGAAGCCCATCATCGCGACGAAGTGCATGACCCAGATGCCGGTGCCGCCGATGGAGATGGCCGCGCCGATCAGCCAGCGCACCCGCGACGCGCCGCGGCTGGCGTGCGCCTGTGCGGTGAGCCGCAGTCCGAGCATCGAACCCAGGCACGACATCAGGTACGCCAGCAGCGGTGTGAGCGGTCCGTGGGTGAAATGATTAACAGCGGTCATATATCGACATTCCTTGTGATTAGGGGTTGACGGATTGTGTCATCCGATACGTCCCTTCCGCATGGATACCGCAACTATCGGTCAACCGGCGTGTCGGAAACGTGAGAGGGTCTCATGACCATCGAGGGCCCCTTCTGGCGCGCGATCGCAGTCTTCCGCGCCGCGTCGTTGCTGTACGCCGCCGTGCTGATGGCCCAGTACCGCGGGTACGAGCAGCCCGTCGCCGGCTGGCTGGTGATCGCCCTGATGGCGTTGTGGACGGCCGCGGCCACGTACGCGTACGCGTCCGAAAAGCTGCGCGGACGGCCGCTGCTGGCCGTGGACCTGCTGGTGGCGCTGGCCTGCCTGCTGACGTCCCCGTACGTGGAGGGCGTCCGTCAGGGCGTGGCGGGCACCATGCCCGTCCCGGCCACCTGGGTCGCCGCGCCCGTCCTGGCCTGGGCCGTGTACGGCGGCAGGCGCGCGGGCGCGGTGGCGGCGGCCCTGGTCGCCGCCGCGGACCTGTGGCTGCGCGTGCGCGCCCCGGAGGCGCCCGTGATGATCAACGGCGCGGTCCTGCTGTTCCTGTCAGGAGTGGTTGTCGGACACGTGGCCCGGCTGGCCAAGGAGGCCGAGGAACGCATGCAGCGCGCGGCCGAGATGGAGGCCGCCCAGCGCGAACGCGACCGGCTGGCCCGCGACCTGCACGACTCCGTCCTGCAGGTGCTGGCCCTGGTCCAGCGGCGCGGCCGGCAGATCGGCGGCGAGGCGGCCGAGCTGGGCCGCCTCGCCGGCGAGCAGGAGGCCGCGCTGCGCGAGCTCATCGCCGCCCGTCCCGCCCCGACCGGCGCCACGGACCTGCGCTCCCTGCTCATGCGGCACGGCTCGCCGCTGGTGACGGTCTCCACCCCGGCCACGCCGCTCGTCCTGCCCACGCCGGCGGCCGAGGGCGTGGCGGCCGCGGTCGGGGCCGCCCTGGACAACGTGCGCGAGCACTGCGGCGTGGGCGCGCGGGCCTGGGTGTTCGCCGAGTCCTGCGACGACGTGGTCATGGTGACCGTGCGCGACGAGGGCCCCGGCATCCCGGCGGGACGCCTGGAGCGGGCCGCCGCCGAGGGCCGCCTGGGCGTCGCGCAGTCCATCCGCGGGCGCGTGGCCGACCTGGGCGGGACGGTCGCCGTCGCCTCCACGCCGTCCGGGACCGAGATCGAGATCAGTCTTCCCTGCCGATAGGCGGGGAGCGGCCCGGTTAGAGTGACGTCATGGTGCGGGTCATGGTGGTGGACGACCATCCCATGTGGCGCGACGGCGTGGCCAGGGATCTGTCCGAGGCGGGCTACGAGGTCGTGGCCGTGGTGGGGGAGGGGCGGCAGGCGATCAGGGCGGCCGCGGCCGTACGCCCCCAGGTCGTCGTGCTGGATCTGCGCCTGCCCGACATGTCCGGCGCGGAGGTGGCCGCCGGGCTGGCCGGGGCCGAGCCGGCGCCCAAGGTCCTGGTGTTGTCGGCCAGCGCCGAGCAGGACGACGTGCTGGCGGCCGTCAAGGCGGGCGCGTCCGGATACCTGGTGAAGTCGGCGAGCCGGGAGGAGTTCCTCGACGCCGTCCGCCGCACCGCCGAGGGCGACGCCGTCTTCACGCCGGGCCTGGCCGGGCTGGTGCTCGGGGAGTACCGGCGGCTGGCCGCGCGTCCCGCCGCCGGACGCGCCGACGACGACGGCCCCAGGCTGACCGAGCGCGAGACGGAGGTGCTCAGGCTGGTCGCCAAGGGCCTGACCTACCGGCAGGTCGCCGACCGCCTGGTGCTCTCGCACCGCACGGTCCAGAACCACGTGCAGAACACGCTGAGCAAGCTCCAGTTGCACAACCGGGTGGAACTGGTCCGATATGCGATCGAGCAGGGCCTCGACGCGGACTAAACTCGACAGGTCGCGGCGTTGCCTTCCTAGCGGCCGCGCTTTCCCCGTCTTCCCCGGAGGTTCCACCATGACGATGTCCGCCCTGGGCGAGCCATGCGTTCTGCTCAAGCTGGGCGAGATCGTTCTCAAGGGCAAGAACCGTGAGCTGTTCGAGCGTCGCCTGATCGACAACATCCGCTTCGCGCTGCAGGATCTCGGCCTCAAGACCGACGTGCGCCGGCGTCACGGCGTCGTCGCGATCTTCCTGCCCGAGGGATCGGACGTCGAGCAGGCCGACGCGGTGGCCCGGCGGGTCGCCGACGTGCCCGGCCTGGTGTGGATCCACCGCGCCTGGCGGGTGGCCAAGGACCCCGACACCGTGCTCAAGGCCGGCCTGGAGCTGATCCGCGACCGCGAGGAGGTCGCCCGCGGGGCCCGCTTCGCGGTGCGCTCGCGCCGCCGCGACAAGCGTTTCCCGCTGCGCTCCAACGAGCTCGACCGGCTGGTCGGCGGCGCGATCAACGACGAGTACCACCTGCCCGTCGACCTGAAGAACCCCGAGCTGACCGTCTTCATCGAGGTCGACCGGGACGAGGTGTTCGTCTTCACCGACGGCATCCCCGGCCAGGGCGGCCTGCCGGTCGGCAGCAGCGGCCGGGCGCTGGTGCTCATGTCGGGCGGCATCGACTCGCCGGTGGCGGCCTACCGGATGATGAAGCGCGGCCTGCACGTCGACTTCCTGCACTTCTCCGGCATCCCGTTCACCACCTCCGAGTCGATCTACAAGGCGTACGCGCTGGTCAGGAAGCTCGACCGGTTCCAGGGCAGGTCGCGGCTGTGGGTGGTGCCGTTCGGCAAGGCGCAGCAGTCGATCCGCAACTCGGGCCAGGACCGCCTGGCCGTGATCGCCCAGCGGCGGCTCATGCTGAAGACGGCCGAGGAGGTCGCCCACCGCATCCGCGCCGGCGCGCTGATCACCGGCGACGCGCTCGGCCAGGTCTCCTCCCAGACGCTGGCCAACATCACCGCCCAGGACAACGCGGTCGACCTGCCGATCCTGCGCCCGCTCGTGGGCTGGGACAAGACCGAGATCATGGCCGAGGCCCGGCGCATCGGCACGCTGGAGATCTCGGAGCTGCCCGACGAGGACTGCTGCTCCCTGCTGGCTCCCAAGCGCGCCGAGACGCGGGCCAAGATCGACGACCTCAAGCAGATCGAGAAGCGGCTCGACGCCGAGGAGCTGTGCGTGCAGCTCGCCGACTCGATCCAGGAGTACACGCTGTAGCTCAGGCCGCGTCGACCTTGAACGGGTCGTGCTCGGCCAGCAGCTTGTCCAGCCTGGCCTGGTCCACGCGGTTGGTGACCTCGGCCAGCTCCTGCCGGTCGCGGACGACCTTGCACAGGTTGACCGTGGAGGTGACCACGTACAGCAGGCCGAGCGCGAGGAACGCCCTGATCCAGCCGGAGGCCGGCAGGTAGATCAGAGCGATCACCACGGACGACACGGAGACGGCGAACGACAGGACCGCCTGGACGTAGAACGCGGCGGTCTGCGTGGGACGGATGGGCTTGCTCATGAGTTCATGGTGATCTCGCAGGCCAGGCCGTCGCATGGGCTTTCGTACTCAAGTTACTCCTGAGTACGAAAGGCCCGGCCGCAGCCCCGGACGCGGGGCGCGGGCGCGGCGATGGCAGGATGGCCCAAGACGCGAGATCGGTGAGGGGAGTGATCGTGGAGGAGTCGCGCCTGCCTCCAGGCCAGTACGTCCCGCGCGGCCGCCCCGTGATCCACTACGGCAGGGTGCCCGCGTTCAAGCCGGACAGCTGGGACTTCCGCGTGTTCGGCGCCACGGCCTCCGGCGAGGAGCACTGCCTGACGTGGGCGGACTTCGAGCTGCTGCCCCGGGCCACGCGCGTCGCCGACTTCCACTGCGTCACCAAGTTCTCCCTCATGGCCAACGAGTGGCGGGGCGTCACCCCGGCCACGATCATGGAGCTCGCGCCGCCCGACCCCGGCGTGCGCCACGTCATGATCTGGGCCGAGTACGGCTACAGCGCCAACCTTCGCATGTCCGACTTCGCCGCCCCCGACACCCTGTTCGCCACCGAACTGGACGAGAAGCCGCTCAGCCCCGACCGCGGTTTCCCCGTGCGCATCGTGGTCCCCCACCTGTACGCGTGGAAGAGCGTCAAGTGGGTGCGCGCCGTCGAATACCTCCTGGAGGACCGGCGCGGCTTCTGGGAGGAGCGCGGATACCACAACCTGGCCGATCCCTGGCGCGAACAGCGCTACTCCTACCAGGAGGAACCCGGCGAGGGCCCCCCGTAGACTTCGCTGCGGGTTTCCACCCGAACACGACCGGTTATTGGCTACGGTTTTGCGCATGCAGACCACCGCATGCGTGGCGCTCTCCCTCCTGCTCTTCCTCCTCGGCTACGCCTGCGCCAGGACGCGCCGCCCCGCGCTCCCCGAAGGCGGCAAACACGAGGCCACCTTCACCGCGCTGCACGTCGCGGGGCTGGCCGCACCCGCCCTGCGCGGCGGGCTCGACCGCGACTCGGCGCGCAAGGCCGTACGCCACCTGCACGCGCTGCTCGGCACCCGGGCCGTCGCGATCACCTCCACCGACGCCGCGCTGGCCTGGAACGGCCCGTGCACCGACGACGTGCTCACCTACGCCCGCACCACGCTGGCCGCCGGGCGGGCGCAGGTGTTCGCCGGGCGGCCGCACGGGGCCGTGGTCGTGCCGCTGACGGTGGACGACACGGTCGTGGGCACGCTGGCGGCCTTCGACGAGGAGGTCAGCGCGGCGCTCGTGCGCGCCGTGACCGAGCTGGGCCGCTGGGTGTCGGGGCAGCTGGAGCTGGCCGACCTCGACGCCTCCCGGCGGCGGGCGCTGGAGGCCGAGATGCGCGCGCTGCGCGCCCAGATCTCGCCGCACTTCGTCTACAACGCGCTGACCACGATCGCCTCGTTCGTCCGGACGAACCCCAAGCGCGCCCGCGAGCTGTTGCTCGACTTCGCCGACTTCTCCCGTTACGCCCTGCGCCGGGCCCACGACTTCACCACCCTGGCCGACGAGCTGACCTGCGTCGACCGGTACCTGCTGCTGGAGCGCGCCCGCTTCGGCGACAAGCTGCGCTTCAGCCTGCAGGTCGCGCCCGAGGTGCTGCCGGTGCCGGTGCCGTTCCTGTGCCTGCAACCGCTGGTGGAGAACGCCATCAAGCACGGCATGCGCGGCCGGCGCGGCGGCGGCGAGGTGCGGGTCGTGGTCCGCGACGCCGGCCCCGAGGCCCACATCACCGTCGAGGACGACGGCACCGGCATGGACCCCGAGTGCGCCAGGCGCATGCTCGACGGCGATCCGGCCCGCGAGGGCGGCGGCATCGGCCTGGCCAACGTGGACCTGCGCATGCGCCAGATCTACGGCGACGGCTACGGCCTCGTGGTGGAGACCGCCCTCGGCGCCGGCACCCGGGTACGGCTGCGCGTCCCGAAGACGCAATTCACCTCAGTGTAGTCAATTCCTTACGCAGGGCTGGCGTGTCGCTTGTGACCTTTGCTTTGATACGGCAGCGTGGAGGCCATGCTGAGGGTCCTGGCAGTCGACGACGAGGTGCCCGCTCTTGAGGAGCTCGCCTACCTGCTGCGCCAGGACACGAGAATCGAACACGTCGCCACCGCGGCCGACGGCGTCACCGCGCTGCAGGACATGGTGCAGATGATCGGCGGCGGCGAGCGGCTCGACGCGATCTTCCTCGACATCCGGATGCCGGGCCTCGACGGCCTCGACCTCGCCCGGCTGGTCGGCGGCTTCCCGAGCCCGCCCAAGCTGGTGTTCGTCACGGCGCACGAGGAGTGCGCGGTGCAGGCGTTCGAGCTGGAGGCCGTCGACTACCTGCTCAAACCGGTCCGGGCCGAGCGCCTGGCGGAGGCGGTCAGGCGGCTGGAGGCGGCCTCCGCGCCGCTCGCCGAGCCGAGCCAGGACGACGTGATCCCGGTCGAGCTGGGCGGGCGCACCAGGTTCGTGCCGCAGCAGGCCATCTGGTTCGCCGAGGCCAAGGGCGACTACGTGCGGCTGCACACCGGCGACGGCAGCTACCTCGTCCGCATGTCGCTGGCCGCGCTCGAACGCCGCTGGTCGGAGGCGGGGTTCATCCGCGTTCACCGCAGCACCCTGGTCTCGGCCCGGCACGTCAGCGAACTGCGTTTCGAGGGCGGCCGGGTCACGCTCACCGTCGGCACCGAGACACTGCAGGTCAGCCGGCGGCACAGCCGTCAGGTGCGCGAACAGCTCGTCCGCCAGCATCGCGGCGTCTTCTCCTGACCGCCGGCCCGCGCGTCCCCGCGGGCTGGTGCCGATGGGTGGGCGTGAAGCTGGGCGTGTCCGGCGGGCGCCGGGCCCCCGGCCGCCGGGTCGTCTGCCGGCGCGATGGTAAAAGATTTCCCAGGTCACGTCGGGGGCGGGCCCTTGGCGGCGGTTCCCGCGATGCCCTCCAGGTGCCCGCCGGCCGCTGGGAGGACCCATGAATCTGCCGTTCGTCGCTCGCCGGTGACCGCTCGCCGCCCGGCCACCCTCCGTATGTCGATGACTACAGACCGTTCAGCGAGCTGACCGTAAACAGGGTTTCGCCCACAAGATCGCGACCGTAGTGTTTCGGCATCGAAGCCACCCGGCGCATCGGGGGGGACGGGCCGCAAGGCCCAAGCAAGGGCCTGATGCGTCGGCTTCACCGGTGACCAGCCAGGTCACCACGGCTGTCGGGCCTTTGACCGGGGGGTAGGGCCCGCCTGCCGATCAGGTGAAGGGGCGCCTGCGGAGGCCACGGACCCCGGCCCCGCGATCCGGCCTTCGGGGGCGGCCGGATCGTGCGAGCAGGCGCCCCTATCACGATTGATGACCAGGAGGGGCTTTCATCCCCGTTGCCGGGGATCGCCCCGGGTCAGCCCTCGTCGCGGAGCTTCTTCAGCAGCTCGATGTCCTCACGGTGCTTGTCGGCCTTGCCGGGCGTCTCGATGCAGATCGGCACGCCCGCCACCGCCGGATGCCGCATGATCTCGGCGAACGGCTGCGCGCCGATGTGGCCCGCGCCGATGTTCTCGTGCCGGTCCTTCTTGGCCCCGCACACGTCCTTGCTGTCGTTGGCGTGGATGAGCTTGAGCCGGCCGGGCGCGATGGCGTGCAGGGCGTCGAACGTCTCCCGCACCCCGCCCTCGGCGGCCAGGTCGTGGCCGGCGGCGAAGGCGTGGCAGGTGTCGAGGCAGACGCAGGCCCGCGGGTGCCAGTCGAGCGCGGCGAGATAGGGCTCCAGGTCCTGGACGGTCGCGCAGAGCATCGCGCCCTGGCCCGCCATGGGCTCCAGCAGCAGGTCGGGGCCGCCCTCGGGGATCTCGTCGAGCAGCGGCAGCAGGGTCTCGCGGATCTGCCGCAGCGCGTCGTCGCGGGACTGCGTGACGGCCGAACCGGTGTGGACGACGACGCCCTTGGCGCCGGTCTCCACCCCGCGCCGCAGCCCGTGGCGGACGACGGCGATGGAGTTGGCCAGCGTCTCGGGGTTGGGCGAGCCGAAGTTCACCAGGTACGGGACGTGGATGAAGGCGGTGACGCCGGACTCGGCGAGCTTGGCGTCCTCGGCGGGCTTGCCGTCGTTGAGCGCCCAGCCGCGCGGGTTGGTGACGAACACCTGGACCATCTCGGCGCCGATCTCGGCCATGTACTTCAGGCCGCCGGTCGCCAGGCCGCCGGTGACGGACACGTGCCCGCCGATCAGGGATGTCAAGGTCATGATGGCTCCCAGTGTAGGCGCAGCTCAGGGGCGTCCCGGCCGGGGCCGGGTTGGAGCATGACACGAAAAGTCCTGGCCATCCCGTTGCGTACTTGGGAGTTCTCACGGATGGACCGGGAACCGGGCCCGTGTGTGTACTGCTGACATGTGCAACTCCCTGGCCGCCTTCAACCGGCGGCCGCGCGCGGAGGCGGAGGCGGAGCTGCTGGCCTGCTGCGCCTCCCGCGCGTTCGCGGCGGCGGTGGCCGCCCGCAGGCCCTACGCCGCCCCGGAACGGCTCGCCGAGGCCGCCGAGGCGGCGGTGCGCGAGCTGGAGTGGCCCGACGTGCTGGAGGCGCTGGCGGCCCACCCGCGCATCGGGGAACGCCCGTCCGGGGACGGCCGGGAGTCGCGCTGGTCGCGCCAGGAGCAGGCGGGCGCGCACGCGGACGCGCCGGGGGCCGGGGAACTCCGGGCCGCGCTGGCCGCGGGCAACCGCGCGTACGAGGAGCGGTTCGGGTACGTCTACCTGGTCTGCGCCGCCGGCCTGAGCGGGGCCGAGCTGCTGGCCCGGCTACGCGCCCGGCTGGACAACGACGAGGAGACCGAGCGCGGGGTCGTCCGCGACGAACTGGTCAAGATCACCCGGCTCCGGCTGGGGAGGCTCATGGAAGGGGAGGGGAGATGAGCTTCTCGACGCACGTCCTGGACGCGGTCTCGGGCCGCCCGGCCGCCGGGGTGCGCGTCCGGCTGGAGCAGGAGGGCCGCGTGCTGGCCCGGGGCAGCACCGACGACGACGGCCGGATCAAGGGCTGGGACACCGGGGAGGGCGTGCACCGCGTCGTCTTCGACACCGGCGCCTACCTGGCCGACACCTTCTACCCCGAGGTCGTCATCGCCTTCACCGTCACCGACCCCGGAGCCCACCACCACGTGCCGCTGCTGCTCAGCCCGTACGCCTACTCCACCTACCGAGGGAGCTAGATGACCGTCAAGCTCGGCCCCAACCGTTACGGCAAGGCGGAGACCAGGCTGGTCCACGTGGTCAGAGACGGGGCCGTCCACCACCTCAAGGACATCAACGTCAGCACCTCGCTGTCGGGCGACATGGAGGAGGTGCACAGGAACGGCAGCAACGCCGCCGTCCTGCCCACCGACACGCAGAAGAACACCGCCTACGCCTTCGCCAGGAAGCACGGCGTCGGCGAGATCGAGGACTTCGCCCTCTTACTGGCCCGCCACTACGTCCGCGCGCACCCGTCCATCCACCACGCCCGGGTGGAGATCGAGGAGTACGCCTGGAACCGCATCCCCGGCCCGTCGCGGCACTCCTTCGTGCGCGACGGCGGCGAGGTGCGCACCTGCGTCGTCCACCACGACAGGGACGGCCGCACCACCGTCGTGTCCGGCCTGACGGACCTGGTCGTGCTGAACTCGACCGGCTCGGAGTTCCACGGCTACCTCGTGGACGAGTACACCACCCTCCAGCCGACGACCGACCGCGTCCTGGCCACCGCGGTCACCGCCCGCTGGCGGCACATCGGGACGGGCGGGCGCCCGCCGTACGCGCAGGTGCGCGCCTGCCTGCTGGACGCCTTCGCGCAGACGCACAGCCTGTCGTTGCAGCAGACCCTCTACGCGATGGGCGAGCGGGTGCTGACGACCTGCCCGCAGGTCTGCGAGGTCCGGCTCACGCTGCCCAACAAGCACCACTTCCTGGTCGACCTGTCGCCGTTCGGCCTGGACAACGAGAACGAGGTCTTCTACGCCGCCGACCGTCCCTACGGGCTGATCGAGGGCAGTGTGCTGCGTGAGGACGCACCCGACGCGGGATTCGCCTGGGAGTGAGCACGATGGACTTTGTGCGGCCCACCACGTGGGCTGAGGCGCTGGCCGCCAAGGCGGACCGGCCCGGAGCGCTGCCCGTCCAGGGCGGCACCGACGTGATGGTCGAGATCAACTTCGACGTGCGCAGGCCGGAGGCGCTGCTCGACCTCAACCAGGTGGCCGAGCTGCGCGAATGGCACATGACCGACGGCATCTGCCGGATCGGGGCGGGGGTCACGTACGCCACGGTCGTGGACGAGCTGGGCGGCGTGCTGCCGGGGCTCGCGCAGGCCGCGCGCACGGTCGGCTCGCCGCAGATCCGCAACCGCGGCACGGTCGCCGGCAACCTCGGCGCGGCCTCGCCCGCGGGCGACAGCCATCCGCCGCTGCTGGCGGCGGGCGCGGTCGTCGAGGCCGAGTCGCGCGAGCGCGGCACCCGGCTGATTCCCGCGGCCGAGTTCTACCTCGGGGTCAAGCGCAACGCCCTGGAGCCGGACGAGCTGATCAGGGCCGTGCGCGTCGAACCCGCCCAGGGGCCCCAGTACTTCTCCAAGGTCGGCACGCGCAACGCCATGGTGATCGCGGTGTGCTCGTTCGCGGTCGCGCTGCACCCCGGCCAGCGGCGGGTCGGCACCGGGATCGGCTCGGCCGCGCCCACGCCGCGCCGCGCCCTGGAGGCGGAGGACCTGCTGGCCAGGGAGCTGGACTGGCACGCCCCGCTCGACCCCGCGCTGCTGGCCCGCTTCGGCGAGCTGTGCGCGCGGGCCGCCGCGCCGATCGACGACGTGCGCGGCACCGCCGCCTACCGGGTGCACGCGCTCGGCGTGATGGCCCGGCGCACGCTCACCTGGGCCTGGACCGACCACCTCGCGAGGAGGGCCGCCTGATGCGCCTGAACGTCACCGTCAACGGCCGCGCCCACAGCGTGGACGACGTCTGGGAGGGGGAGAGCCTGCTGTACGTGCTGCGCGAGCGGATCGGGCTCCCCGGCTCCAAGAACGCCTGCGAGCAGGGCGAATGCGGCTCGTGCACGGTCCGTCTCGACGGGCTGCCGGTCTGCTCGTGCCTGGTCGCCGCCGGGCAGGCCGAGGGACGGCAGGTGCGCACGGTCGAGGGGCTGGCCGCCGGCGACCGGCTCGACCCGGTGCAGGAGGCGTTCGTCGAGTGCGGGGCCGTGCAGTGCGGGTTCTGCACCCCCGGGCTCGTCGTACAGGCCCATGACCTGCTCGAACGCGTGCCCCGGCCGTCCGACGCGGAGATCCGAGAGGCGCTGGCGGGCAACCTGTGCCGCTGCACCGGCTACGAGAAGATCCTCGACGCGGTCCGGCTGGCCGCCGCGCGGAAGGCGTCCCGATGACCCTGCTGATCGAGAACGTGCACATCGCGCCCGTCGCCGGCCCCGAGATCCCCTCGGGCCACCTCGTCGTCGAGGGCGACCGGATCGCCGCGCTCGGCCCCGGCCCCGCGCCCGCCACCCCCGGCGCCCGGCGCGTGGACGGCTCCGGCTGCCTGGCCACCCCCGGCCTGGTCAACACCCACCACCACCTCTACCAGTGGGCCTCCCAGGGGCTGGCCCAGGACGCCACCCTGTTCGAGTGGCTGGTGGCGCTCTACGACGTCTGGGCCGCCATGGACGCCGAGGTTGTCAGGGGCGCGGCCACGGCCGGGCTCGGCTGGCTGGCGCTGTCCGGCTGCACCACCTCCAGCGACCACCACTACGTCTTCCCCAAGGGCCGCGGCGACCTGCTCGCGGCCGAGGTCGAGGCGGCGCGGGAGATCGGCCTGCGCTTCCACCCGGCGCGCGGCTCGATGGACCTGGGCCGCTCGCAGGGCGGGCTGCCGCCGGACGAGGTGGTCGAGCAGCTCGACGACGTGCTGGCCGCGACGGCCGAGGCGGTGGACGCCCACCACGACCCGTCGCCGTCCTCGATGGTGCGGGTCGCGGTCGCGCCGTGCTCGCCTTTCTCGGCCAGCGCCGAGCTGATGACGGAGTCGGCGGCCCTGGCCAGGGCCAAGGGCGTCCGCCTGCACACCCATCTGGCCGAGACGCTCGACGAGGACGAGCACTGCGCCGAGCGGTTCGGCCTGCGCCCGGTCGACTACCTGGACAAGCTCGGCTGGCTGGGGCCCGACGTGTGGCTCGCGCACGCCGTGCACCTCAGCGACGCCGACATCGCCAAGCTCGCCCGCACCGGCACGGGCGCGGCCCACTGCCCCTCCTCCAACGGCCGCCTGGGCAGCGGGATCGCCCGTGTGTCGGAGATGCTGCGCATGGGGGTGAACGTCGGCCTCGGCGTGGACGGCAGCGCCTCCTCCGAGTTGACCTCGCTGGCCGGGGAGATGCGGCAGGCCCTGCTGTTCCAGCGGGCCCGGTACGGCCCCCGCGCGCTGTCGGCCCGCCAGGCGCTGGAGCTGGCCACCCTGGGCGGGGCGCGCAACCTGGGCCGTGAGGCCGAGCTCGGCTCGCTGGAGCCGGGCAAGCTGGCCGACGTCGTCCTGTGGCGGACCGGCGGGCCCTTCACCGCCGCCGTGGCCGACCCGGTGTGCGCGCTGGTGTTCGGGCCCCCGCCGCCGGTGGCCCGCGTCCTGGTCGGCGGCCGGACCGTGGTCGAGGACGGCGAGCTGCGCACGACGTCCCACGACGCGGCCGGACGGGCGGGCGCCGAGGCCCACCGCAGGCTGATGCGGCTGGCTGCCGAGCGCGGGCACTCGGCGGGCAGGGAGATCCAGCACTAGGGTGGTGAACGTCCGGAACGTGATATTCGGTACCGAAAGGCGGTCCCGTGTCGGCAGAACTCCCCGCTGAGCGGCTGGCGCAGCTCAAGAGCACCTTCGCCGAGATCGACACCGACGGTGACGGCTTCATCAGCGAGGCCGAGCTGAAGCGGCACTTCCCCGGCCTGCCCGCCGAGGCCCTCGGGGCGCTGAGCCAGGAGGCCGACAGCGACCAGGACGGGCGTTACTCGCTGGAGGAGTTCATCCGCGTGGTCTCCTGACGCCCTACTCCGCCGGCGCGCGTTCCAGGGGCGCGCTCCAGGGGCGCGTGCTCCAGGGGCGCGCGCTTACGCCCTACTCCGCCAGCGCCCGCTCCAAGGGGGTGCGGAAGCGCGGCGTGATCCGCACGCCGCCGAGCCAGGAAGCCAGGCCGGCGATCTCGGCCTCCACGGCCGCCACGGCCTCGGAGCCCAGGTCGGTGAGCGCCCGCCAGACGATCTCGCCGCCGGGCCGCTGCCCCCAGCCGCCGACGACCCGCCCGTCCCACCACACGGTCGGGCCGACGTTGCCGCTGCGGTCGAACAGCTCGGCCCGGTGCTCCTTCGGCAGGTACCAGTCGCGGCCCTGCCAGCCCATCGGCGTCGGGTCCAGGGCGGGCAGCAGCGCCGCCCACGGCTCGGGCTCGGGCGTCTCGTCCAGATCGCCGGGCAGGACGTAGCCCGCGCCCTCGTCCAGCTCGACCTCCACCGCGCCGACGGCCGCCAGCGCGGCCCGCACCTCGCGCAGCGTCCAGCCGGTCCACCACTTGACGTCGGCCTCCGTGCCGGGGCCGAACGCGGCCAGCCAGCGGCGCACCAGCTCCGCCTGGGCCTGCGGGACCGTGGACTCCTCCATGGGCGGGGCGACGGCCCACAGGTGCTGCGTGCTCGTCCACGAGCCGGACGGGCGGCCCTGGCGGACGAGCCGGCCCTCCATGCCCATCAGCGTGATCAGCCGCTGCCCGACGCTGTGCACCGCCTCGTACGGCTTGCCCACGGCCACCCGGAACTGCTCGCGCAGCCGCGGCTCCAGCAGGCCCAGCCGGGCCGCCGTCGCCGTGCCCTCCTCGGCCAGGACGCGCAGCACCGACGACTCCACGTCGGCCAGCCATGTCTCGTCCCAGCCGCCGGCCGCGGTGAGCTCCTTGACCAGCGCCCTGCGCACCTTCGTGGCGACCGCGAGCGTGGAGGAGTGGTGCACGACGGGCACCAGCGCGGCCGGGACCACGAACACCGTGCGGCGCATCCCGTGCATGCGCACCAGCGTGCGGTCCTCGTACAGGGCCCGCTCGACCGGCTCGATCCCGGGCGCGATGAGCCGGGCGCCCGCCGACAGGAACACGGTCGCCGGGTCGGTGGCGTGCAGCACCACCACGGAGGCCGTCGCCTCCTCCGGCGTCGCCGCCTTGGCCGCCAGGCTGTGGCGCACGCCCAGCCGGCGCCGCCTCTCCCGCTCAGATATGCGCATGAAACGCCTCCTTACGGGATGTGAGCCTAATTGGAGGATCACACACCTCAGAACCCGCCAAAGCCGCTCAGATTCGTGCTCGCGGCCCATGGGCGGCGGGCGCGGCCGCCTGTTTCACTGAGGGCACCTTCCTGGAGGGCACCTTTCACTGTGGGCACCTTCCTTGGGGGCGCCTTTCACTGAGGGCGCCTACCCTCGGCCGCCGCCGGCCGGGGGGCTGATGTGATGATGAGTCACGCCTTCCTGCCCGCTCGCACCGGGCAGGAAGGCGTGTCCAGCCATTGTTCAGCATCTTGTGGGAGTTCGTAGTGGTAAAGCAGGTTCTGGTGGCACCCGACAAGTTCAAGGGCTCCCTCACGGCCGCCGAGGTCGCGGCGCGGGTGTCGGCGGGGCTCGGGGTGCCCACGGTCGAGCTGCCGGTCGCCGACGGCGGCGACGGCACCGTCGAGGCGGCCGTGGCCTGCGGGTTCGACCGCGTCACCGTGGAGGTCACCGGGCCCACCGGCGAACGCGTGAGCGCGGCGTACGCCTGGCGGGCGGCCGGCGGCACGGCGACGGCTGTGATCGAGCTGGCCGAGGCGTCCGGGCTGCGGCGGCTGTCCGCCGGCCCCGCCCCCTTGACCGCCACCTCCTACGGCACCGGAGAGCTGATTGCCGACGCCCTGCGCAGGGGTGCCCGGCGGGTCGTCCTCGGGCTCGGCGGCAGCGCCTGCACCGACGGGGGAGCGGGCCTGGTCCGGGCGCTCGGCGCGCGCCTGCTCGACGACGACGGCGCCGAGCTGCCCGACGGCGGCGCCGCGCTGCGCGGGCTGGCCCGCATCGACCTGTCCGGGTTCGCCGACGTCTCCGGGGTGGAGTTCGTGGTGGCGAGCGACGTCGACAACCCGCTGCTCGGCCCGCACGGAGCCGCCGCCGTCTACGGGCCGCAGAAGGGCGCGACCCCCGAGGACGTCAAGGTGCTGGAGGCGGGCCTGTCCCGGCTGGCCGCCGTCGCCACCCAGACCCACGGCCTGGTCGGCGCCGTCGAGCACGACGACACCCCGCGCGCCATGGGCGTCGCCGGAGCCCCCGGGGCGGGCGCGGCGGGCGGCGTCGGGTTCGCGGCGCTGGCCTTCCTCCACGCCGAGCTGCGGCCCGGCATCGAATACCTGCTCGACCTGCTTGGCTTCGGCGCGCTCGTCCAGGACGCCCGACTGGTGATCACCGGCGAGGGCTCGCTCGACGAGCAGTCCCTGCGCGGCAAGGCGCCGATCGGCGTGGCCCAGGCGGCGGCCAGGGCGGGCGTGCCGGTGATCGCGGTCTGCGGCCGGCGCACCCTCGGCGACACCGAGCTCAAGGACGCCGGCATCGAGGCCGCCTACGCCCTGACCGACCTGGAGCCCGACCCGGCCCGCTGCATGGCCGAGGCCGGGCCGCTGCTGGAACGCCTGGCCGCCCGCGTGGCCGCCGAGCACTTGGAGGGCAGATGACCGTCCACGACCTCGTCGTCCGCTCCCGCAGGGTGGTCACGCCCGAGGGGGAGCGGGCCGCGGCCGTGGCCGTACGGGGCGAACGCGTCGAGGCCCTGTACGACTACGCCGAGCCCCTCGACGCCGCCGAGGACATCGACCTGCGCGACCTGCCCCTGCTCCCCGGTCTGGTGGACACGCACGTGCACGTCAACGAGCCGGGCCGCACCCACTGGGAGGGCTTCGCCTCGGCCACCAGGGCGGCCGCCGCGGGCGGCGTCACCACGATCGTGGACATGCCGCTCAACTCCCTGCCGCCGACCGTCAGCGTGGAGGCCCTGGAGGCCAAGCTGCGGGCCGCCCGCGGGCAGTGCCACGTGGACGTGGCGTTCTGGGGCGGCGCGGTCCCCGGCAACCTCAAGGAGCTGCGGCCGCTGCACGAGCGCGGCGTCCGGGGCTTCAAGTGCTTCATGTCCCCGTCGGGCGTCGAGGAGTTCCCGCCGCTCGCCACGGCCGAGCTGCGGGCGGTGCTGAGCGAGGTCGCCGGGTTCGGCGGGCTCGTCGTCGTGCACGCCGAGGACCCCGAGCTGCTGGCCGAGCCGGGCGGGCCGACGTACCGGGAGTTCCTGGAGTCGCGGCCGGGAGCCGCCGAGCGCAGCGCGGTCGCCAAGGTCGTCGCGCTGGCCGCCGAGACCGGCGCGCGCGTGCACGTCCTGCACGTCTCCAGCGCCGAATGCCTCGACGTGCTGGCGCGGGCACAGGCCGACGGGGTGGCGGTCACGGCCGAGACCTGCCCCCACTACCTGACGCTGGAGGCCGAGCAGGTGCCCGAGGGGCGCACGGCGTACAAGTGCTGCCCGCCCATCCGCTCGCGCGCCAACCGCGAGCTGCTGTGGGACGGCCTGGCCCGCGGCGTGCTGAGCAGCGTCGTCTCCGACCACTCGCCCTCGCCCGCCGACCTGAAGGTGCCCGACTTCGCCGCCGCCTGGGGCGGTGTCGCCTCCCTCCAGCTCGGCCTGTCCGCGGTCTGGACGGAGGCCGCCCGGCGCGGCCACACCCTCGCCGACGTCGTGCGCTGGATGTCGGCCGCGCCCGCCGAGACGGCCCGGCTCCCCGGCAAGGGCGCGATCCGCCCCGGCGGCGACGCCGACCTGGTCGCCTTCGACCCCGACGCCGACAACCCGGTGGACGCCGCCCGCCTGCACCACCGCAACCCCGTCACCCCCTACCACGGCCGCCTGCTCAAGGGCGCGGTGCTGACCACCTGGCTGCGCGGCCGTCCCGTGGACGGCGAGCCGCACGGCCGCCTCATCCTGGGGGAGCAGTAGATGCCCGGCTTCACCGCCCTGCCCGACCTGGCGCTGCGCACCCTCGGCGGCGCGGTCGTGGCGGCCAGCGACGAGTCCTTCGCCGAGAAGGAGAGCCTGATCAGGCCGGGCCGCCCCGGCTTCCGCGCCGAGACGTTCGGCAACAAGGGGCAGGTCTACGACGGCTGGGAGACCCGCCGCCGCCGCACGCCCGGCCACGACTGGGCGCTGGTGCGGCTGGGCCTGCCGGGCGCGATCCGCGGCGTGGTGATCGACACGGCCTGGTTCAAGGGCAACTACCCGCCGTACGCCTCGGTCGAGGCCGCCGCCGTGCCCGGCCATCCCTCGCCCGCCGAGGTGGCCGCCGCCGACTGGACGGAGATCGTCCCGAGGACCGCGCTCAGGGGCGACGCCGAGCACCACGTCGAGGTCACCGGCGACGACACCCGCTACACCCACGTCCGCCTGAACATCTACCCCGACGGCGGCATCGCCCGCCTGCGGGTGCACGGCGAGGTACGCCCCGACCTGTCCGTCTACGACGGGCTGAGCCTCGACCTGGCCGCCCTCCAGAACGGCGGCCTGGTCACCGCCTGCTCCGACGAGTTCTACTCCGCGCCGAACAACGTCATCGCCCCCGGCCTGGCCCGCCACCAGGCAGAGGGCTGGGAGACCGCGCGCCGCCGCGAGCCGGGCAACGACTGGCTGCTCATCCGCCTGGCCGCGCCGGGCCTGCTGCGTCTGGCCGAGATCGACACCACGAACCTGATCTTCAACGCCCCCGGCCACGTCGCGCTCACCGGGCTGTCCGGCGGTCTGTCCGGCGGGCGCGAGGTCACGCTGCTGCCGAAGACCCGGCTGCAGCCCGACGCGCCGCACCGCTTCCGGCTCGGCCACCCCGAACCGGTCACCCACGTACGGGTCGACATCTACCCCGACGGCGGGCTGGCCAGGGTGCGCCTGCACGGGCACCTGGCCTGACCCGGCGCGCTACTGCCAGAGGAAGACGGTCGCGCCGGGCGGCCGCTCACTGTTCGGTAACGGCCGCTGGTACTGCACGACGCCGCCATTGGCCAGCCGCTGGACCCGCACGCGGAAACCCAGCGACTCCAGCTCCGACTTGGCGTCCTTGACGTTCTTGCCGATGACCGCGGGCACCAGGCGGAACTCCTGGTCGTCGCGGGCCTCGTTGTCGCCCTTGAACCAGTCCCAGAAGTCGGTCTGGCAGCGCGCCACCGTGATCATCGCGGGGGTGCCCTTGTCGACCTCGGACTTGGCCTTCGGCGCCTGGGCGATGACCGTGCACGGCTCGGCGTCGTCGTCGACCTCGTTGACCTGCACCTGGAAGCCCTGGCCGCCGAGGTAGGCGGCGGCCTCGTCCTTCGGCATGCCGGTGACGTCGGGCATCACCATGCCGGCGCTCACGAAGATGCCGACCTTCGCGCCCTCCTTGACCTTCTCGCCGGCCTCGGGAGAGCTGCGGATCACCTTGTTCCGCTCGACCTCGCCGTTGGGCAGGCGCTTGACGCTGCCCACGGTGAGCCCGGCCTCGGCGATCTTGATGCGGGCCTCGTCGCTGGTCAGGCCCCTGACGCTGGGGACGATCACCCGCTTGGGGCCGAGCGAGGGCACCAGCGTGATCGTGCTGCCGCTCTCCAGCTCGGTCTTGCCCTCGGGGTCGGTACGCAGCACCAGCCCCTCGGGGGTGTCCTCGTCGTACTCGCCGGCGACCTTGTTGACCTTGAAGCCCTTGCCCGTGGCGGTGCGCTCGGCGACCACCATGTTCTGGCCGACCAGGTCGGGCACCTGCACGTACTTGGTCTGGGAGAAGTACCAGCCGGTCAGCGCCACCGCGACGACCATGACCGCGGCGAGCGCGACCAGGAACCAGTTGGGCCGGAACGAACGTCCGGACGGCGGCGGCGGCGACACCGGCGGCGTCACCTCGGCGCGCGGCTGGATCAGCGTGTGGGCGGGCGCGGCCAGCGGCATCGACGGGGCGCCCGCGCCGCTCGGCCGCGGCGGCATCGACTGGTTGAACACCGCCGTCATGGCCGGCGGGGTGCTCAGCCGGGGCAACATCCGGTGGGCGTCGACCGCCTCCACCAGCATCGCCGTGGCGTCGGCCGGGCGGTCGTGGGGCTCGCGGGCCGTGGCGTGCCCGACCAGCGTGTCGATCAGCGGCGGCACCTCGGGCACCAGCGACGACGGCGGCGGCACCGTGTCGTGCACGTGCCGGTAGGCCACCGACATCGGCGTCTCGCCGTCGTAGGGCTGCTGCCCGGTCACCAGCTCGAACAGCATGATGCCCGCGGCGTAGACGTCGCTGCGCACGTCGGCGCCGCCGGTGGTGACCTGCTCGGGCGACATGTAGCCGATCGTGCCGATCATCACGCCGGTACGGGTCTGGTTGGTCGCCTCGATCGCCCTGGCCAGCCCGAAGTCGACGACCTTGACCCGGCCGTCGTCGGTCATCAGCACGTTCTCGGGCTTCACGTCGCGGTGGACCATCCCGGCCTGGTGGGCCGCGCCCAGGGCGGCCAGCACCGGGATCATGATCTCCAGCGCCTCGCGGGCGGGCAGCCTGCCGCGCTCGCGCAGGATGTCGCGCAGCGTGCGGCCCGGTACGTACTCCATCGACAGGTAGACGACGTCGGTGTCGGTGCCCTGGTCGAAGACGTGCACCACGTTGGGGTGGGACAGGCTGGCCACCGACTTGGCCTCGCCGATGAACCTGCGGACGAAGGCCGGGTCCTCGGCGAGCGAGCGGTGCATGACCTTCAACGCGACAGTGCGATCCAGCCGGACGTCGAGCGCCAGGTAGACGGTCGCCATACCGCCCCGGGCGATCCGGCTCTCGATGCGGTAGCGCCCATCGAGGAGCCGCCCGACCAGGGGGTCCGCAGTCGTCTTATCCACCACCCCCCTGAGTTTACGGGCGTTTTGCCACCGGCAGGGCCCGCGCGCCCGAAACCGATGCGGAGACGTTCCCGCGGAAGCGGCCCCGACCGGCGGGAGGGCCGGCGCGAGCCGGCCCGCCGGGGGCCAGGGGTGTCTCCCGGGCGTCGCTAGGGGGTCGTCGGCGAGGACGCCTCGGCGTAGCGCCGGCGCGGGATCCGGCCCGCCTGCCGCGCCTGGCGTCCGGCCGCCACGGCCGCCCTCATCGCCGAGGCCATGAGCTCGGGCCGCTGTGCCCGGGTGACCGCCGTGGCCAGCAGCACCGCGTCGCAGCCCAGCTCCATGGCCAGGGCGGCGTCGCTGGCCGTGCCGATGCCGGCGTCGAGGATCACCGGCACCCCGGCGGCCTCCACGATCAGCTCGATGTTGTGCGGGTTCCTGATCCCGAGCCCCGAGCCGATCGGCGCGCCCAGCGGCATCACCGCCGCGCAGCCGGCCTGCTCCAGCCGCCGCGCCAGCGCCGGGTCGTCGCCGATGTACGGCAGCACCACGAACCCATCGGCCACCAGCCGCTCGGCCGCGTCGAAGGTCTCGATCGGGTCGGGCAGCAGCGTGCGCTCGTCGGAGATGACCTCGAGCTTGACCCAGTTCGTCCCCAGCGCCTCGCGGGCCAGCCGGGCCGTCAGCACGGCGTCGCCCGCGGTGAAGCAGCCCGCGGTGTTCGGCAGCACCTTGATGTCGCGGCGGCGCAGCACGTCGAGGACCGAGCCGCGGGCGCCGGGGTCGAGCCGCCGCATGGCCACCGTGGTCAGCTCGGTTCCCGAGGCGACCAGGGCCTGGTCGAGCACGTCCAGAGAGGGCGCGCCGCCGGTGCCCATGATGAGCCGGGAGGCGAACTTCTCCCCGGCGATGATCAGCTCATCCACCCTGCACCGCCGTCAGCACCTCGACGCGGTCGCGGTCGCCGAGCGCCGTCGTCTCCCACGAGCTCCGCGTGACCACCTCGTCGTTCACGGCCACGGCCACGCCGGTGGTGGCCGTGGTCAGCGTCCGTACGGCCTGGGCCACGGTGGTGCCGTCGGCCACCTCGTGCGCGGCGCCGTTGATCGTCACAATCATGAAATATCCCGAAATCTCGCGGGCGAGCACAGCGCGGCCAGCTCGCCCTCCTCACCCGTCAGAATCCCCGCGCCCGCCGAAAGCCCCGCGCCCGCCGAAAGCCCCGCGCCCGTCGAAAGCCCCGCCGGCTGGGCCGTCGTCGTCGCGGGCGGGGGCGTCGCGGGCGGTGTCAGCACCGCCGCCGTGACCAGGGCGGCCGTGAGGGGGGCCAGCAGCACCCCGCCCCGATGGTGGCCGGTCGCCAGCACCAGCCCCGGCGCCTCGCCCGCCCCGATGATCGGCAGGTTGTCGGGGGTGCCCGGACGCAGCCCGGCGACCACGTCGGCGACCTCCAGCTCGGTGACGCCCGGCACCAGCTCCCTGGCGTCGCGCAGCAGCTCGTAGAGCCCGCCCGCGGTCACCCGGGTGTCGAACCCCAGCTCCTCCTGGGTCGCCCCGAGCACCAGCTCGCCGTCGCCCCTGGGGACGAGGTAGACGGGCGTGCCGTGCACCGTCCCGCGTACGCACCGCCCGAGCAGCGGCTGCGCCGAGCGCAACCGCATGATCTGCCCCTTGACCGGCCGGACGGGCACGTCGGCCAGCTCCCCGCTCCACGCCCCGGCGGCCAGCACCACCCGCTCGGCCGCGATCTCCCGCACCGCCGGCTCAGGCTGACCGGGCACGGGCTCAAGCCGCACCCCCGTCACAGCGCCGCCGGTCCCGGAACTGCTCCAAGGGCTGGTCCCAGCGCCTGCCACGGCGTCGGGAACGGCGTCGCCGTCGCACAGCAGTCCGGTCACCCGCGCCCGCACCACGGGCACGCCCAGCCGGTCGAGCGCGCCCAGCAGCGCCGCCGTGACCCGGCGCGGATCGACCCAGGCGTCACCGGGGGCCAGCAGCCCCCCGCGCACCGAAGGGGCCAGCATGGGCTCCAGACGGCGGCACTCGCGCCCGGTCAGCCGCTCGACCCGCAGCCCCAGCTTGTCCATGAACGCCGCCAGGTCGTCGAGCGCCGCGAGGTCGTCGGCCCCGAAGGCGACGTCGAGCGTGCCGTCGGCGCGCAGGTCGAGCGCCCGGCCGCCAGCCCCCTCCGGCCCGATCATCCCGAACGCGCCCCCGAACGCCTCCCCGGCCCTCGCCCCGGCCCCGCCACCGGGACCGCCGCTCAGCCCCGTGCCGAGACCTGCCCCAGAACCCGCACCGAAGTCCGGGCCGAGACCAGCGTCGGCGGCCAGCTCGGCGGCGAAGGACGGCCACCGCCGGAGCGAGGCGGCCCCCAGCCGCAGCAGCGGCTCCTCGGTGTAGGCGACCTCGCTGACGGGCGCCAGCATCCCGGCCGCCGCGTAGGACGCCCCGCGCCCCGGGGCCGGGTCGACCACCGTGACGGGCAGCCCCTCGCGGGCCAGCCGCCAGGCGATCGACAACCCGACGACCCCGCCGCCCACGATCACATTCATCCGCGCTCCCTTCGCCGGCATGATCCGGATCAGGTGTCTTGCGGTCGAAGGCCCGCTCAAGCCTTCCTCTCAGCCCGGTGACGGCCGGACTCCCGCGCGTCTTGCGCCTCCAGCCTACGGCCTCGGCGCGACGTGCCGGCACCGCCCCCGTTATGGTCATGAACGTGAACCATGTCGTAGTGGTGGGAGCGGGCCTGGCCGGGCTGCGCAGCGCGGAGGCGCTGCGCGGGCGCGGCTTCACCGGACGGATCACGCTGATCGGCCAGGAGCGCCATCGGCCCTACGACCGTCCGCCGTTGTCCAAGGCCGTCCTGTCCGGCGCGGCCGACTCCAGCTTCCTGGAGGCCGACCTCGACGCGCTGGAGGTCGACTTCTGGCCGGGCGTCACCGCCAAGGCGCTGCGCGAGGGCGTCGTGGAGACGACCGAGGGCGAGCTCGGCTACGACGGCCTGGTGATCGCCACCGGCACCGAGCCGATCACCGTGCCCGGCGACGGCCCCCAGCACGTCCTGCGCACCCTCGACGACGCCCACGAGCTGCGCGCCGGCCTGGTGGCCGGGGCCCACGTGGCGATCATCGGCGCCGGCTGGATCGGCGCCGAGGTCGCCACCGCCGCGCGCAAGGCCGGCTGCTCGGTGACCGTGATCGAGGCCGGCCCCGCCCCGCTGGCCAACGCCGTGGGCCCGGAGATCGGCGCCCGCACCCGACACTGGTACGACGGCATCGACCTGCGCCTGAACACCATGGTCGACGAGGTGGACGAGGGCGGCGTGCGGCTGGTGGGCGGCGAGTTCGTCCAGGCGCACGTGGTCGTCACGGGCATCGGCGTGCGCCCGGCCGTCGAATGGCTGGCCGGCTCCGACATCGACCTGCACAACGGCGTCGTCACCGACGAGCACCTGCGCACGTCCATGCCGAACGTGGTCGCCGCCGGAGACTGCGCGGCCTGGTGGTCGCGCCGCTACGGCGTCCGCCTGCGCGTCGAGCACTGGGACACCGCGCTCGGCTCGCCCGAGGTCGCCGCCGCGACCCTGCTGGGGGAGGAGGCCGTCTACGACCCGGCGCCCTACTTCTGGTCCGAGCAGTTCGGCCACATGGTCCAGTACATCGGCCACCACCCCTCCGGCGACCGCCTGCTCTACCGGGGCGAGCCCGAGGGCAAGTGGTCGGCCGTCTGGCTGACCTCCGGCGACACCCTCGCCGCCGTGCTCGCCGTCGACCGGCCCCGGGACTACGTGCAGGGCCGTAGGATCATCGAAGGCGGGCACCGCCTCGACACAGAACGCCTGGTAGATCCAGAGGTCCCCCTACGGGATTGTGTTGTTTGAGCAAGGACGGCATGTGGTAGTTGTGGTTTCGTGACGCTTTCTGTTGCACAGATCGACCGGGAGACCGACCAGCTCGTCGACGAGTGGCTCACTCTCCCCGAAGTGGCCTCACGCCTCGAGCTCTCGATCGGGCGGGCCAAGCAACTCCTCAAGGACCACAAGCTGCTCGGCGTGCGCCGCGGCGGCGGCGGGCCACAGGTTCCCGCGGTGTTCCTCGACGGTAAGGACGTGATGAAGGGCCTGCCCGGCACACTGACCGTGTTGCAGGACGCCGGCTACGACGACGTCGAGTCGCTGCGCTGGCTCTTCACCCCAGACGAGTCCCTGCCGGGGTCGCCCATCGAGGCGATCAAGGCCGGCCGTCACACGGAGGTCAAGCGGCGTGCCCAGGCCCTCGGTTTCTGAGGCCCGCCTCTATCTCTGCACCGACGGCCGCCGCGACCGCGGCGACCTGGCAGAGTTCCTCGACTCGGTGCTGGCCGGCGGCGTGGACATCATCCAGCTGCGGGAGAAGGGCCTGGAGGCACGCGAAGAACTCGCGCTCCTGGAAGTCTTCCGCGACGCCTGCGACCGGCACGGCAAGCTGCTGGCCGTCAACGACCGGGCGGACATCGCCTTCGCCGCCCGGCCCGACGTGCTCCACCTGGGGCAGGACGACCTTCCCGTGACGGTCGCGCGAGAGATACTCGGCGACGACATCGTCATCGGCCGGTCCACCCACTCCGTCGCCGAGGCGTCCGCCGCGGCCGTGGAGGAGGGCGTCGACTACTTCTGCTGCGGCCCGATCTGGCCCACGCCGACCAAGCCGGGCCGCCACGCGCCCGGCCCGGCGCTGCTGCGGCACGCGGCCTCGCTCGGACCGGCCCCCGGGTCGGCCGCGCCGCGGCCGTGGTTCGGGATCGGCGGCATCGACCTCACCAACCTCGACGAGGTCATGTCGTACGGCGTGAGCCGCGTGGTGGTCGTACGCGCGATCACCGACGCGGAGGACCCGGGGGCGGCGGCGGCCGAGTTCGCCAAACGCCTGACCCCGCCGAGTTCGCCGAACGCCTGACCGCGCCGAGTTCGCCGAACGCCTGACCCCTGACACACGACCGGGCGCCCGTCCACGACGGGCGCCCGCCGCTCCGCGCCGAGCCCGCCTGCCGAAGCGGGCCGCCCAGACCGACGCCGCCCGCCGAAGCGGGTCGCCCAGGCCGGTGCCGCGCGGGCCGGCCGCCGGCACCAGGGGCCCGGGGTCAGGTCTTGCGGGACGTCGCGGCGATGGCCAGCTCGGTCAGCGCCGTGCGCGACTCGGCGGTGACCGGCGCCTCGTCGAGCGCGGCCAGCGCGTCGGCGAGATAGCCGGCGATCAGGTCCTCGCACTCCCGCAGCGCGCCGCTGTCGGTGATGATCTCGCGCAGGGCGCGCACCCCGTCCTCGTCGAGCGCGGGGTCGCCGAGCAGCCTGCGCACCGTCGCGGCCGCCTGCGGAGGCGCCCCGGCCAGGGTGCGGGCCACCAGCATCGTGCGCTTGCCCTCCCGCAGGTCGTCGCCGGCCGGCTTGCCGGTCTGGGCCGGGTCGCCGAACACGCCGAGGATGTCGTCCCTGAGCTGGAAGGCGATGCCGACGCGGCGGCCGTAGCCGGTGCACAGCTCGTCCATCCACGGCTCCAGCGCGCCGGCCGCGAGCACCAGGCCGAGCCTGAGCGGCTGCTCCACCGAGTACTTGCCGCTCTTGAACAGCGCCACCCGCAGGGCCGACTCGAAGGTGTTCTCGCCGTGGGCCTGCTCCAGCAGGTCGAGGTACTGGCCGCACATCAGCTCGGTGCGCATGTGGTCGTGGACGGGCTGGGCGGCGGCCAGCGACGCCGGCGGCAGGCCGCTGGTGCGCCACATCTCGCCCGACCACACCAGCAGCAGGTTGCCCAGCAGGATGGCGGCCCCCTCGCCGAACTGCTCGGCCGAGCCGTGCCAGCCCTCCTTCTCGTGCAGGGACTGGAAGCGGCGGTGGGCGGCCGGCATGCCCCTGCGCAGGTCGCTCTTGTCCATCACGTCGTCGTGCACGAGCGCGCTGGCCTGCAACAGCTCCAGCGACGCGGCGGCGGTGAAGATCTCGGGCACGTCGGTGCCGCCCGCGCCGCGCCAGCCCCAGTAGCAGAACGCGGGACGCAGGCGCTTGCCGCCGGCCAGCAGGTCGCCCGCGGCGGCGCGCAGCGGTTCGAGCTCGGCGTCGCCCGAGGCGGGCAGCTGCCGTTCGACGAACTCCCCGAGGGCGCGCTCCACCTGGGTGCGCAGGGCGTCCATGCTCGCGGCGTCAGTGGTCATGCCTTGAGACTAGTGGGCGCGGACTCGGGGTCGGGTCCCCGGTCTAGGGGCGGCCGATCCGGACACCGGCCTGTACGCTTGGGCCATGGCGCTTGGTCGACCCTCCATCCTGCCCGATCGTGTCCCCACCGTCCGTGAGCTGCTCGCCACCGGTGGCCGGTCGTTCTCCTTCGAGTTCTTCCCGCCGAAGACCGACGAGGGCGAGCGGCAGCTGTGGAAGGCGATCAGAGAGCTGGAGTCCCTGCGCCCCACGTTCGTCTCGGTCACCTACGGGGCCGGCGGCTCGACCCGCGACCGCACGGTCGACATCGTCGAGCGCCTGGCCCACGACACCACGCTCACCCCTGTGGCGCACTTCACGGCGGTCAACCACTCCGTGCGCGAGCTGCGCCACCTGGTCGGCCGCTTCGCCGACGCGGGGGTGCGCAACATCCTGGCCGTGCGCGGCGACCCGCCCGGCGACCCGACCGCCGAGTGGGTGCGGCATCCCGAGGGCGTGCTCTACGCCGAGGAGCTGGTGCGGCTCATCCGGCAGGCGGGCGAGTTCTGCGTCGGGGTGGCGGCGTTCCCGTACAAGCATCCGCGCTCGCCGTCGATCGAGTCCGACACCGAATACTTCGTGCGCAAGTGCCGGGCGGGGGCCGACTACGCGATCACCCAGATGTTCTTCCAGGCCGACGACTACCTGCGGCTGCGCGACCGGGTGGCGGCCCAGGGCTGCGACACGCCGATCATCCCGTGCATCATGCCGGTCACCCAGATGAGCACGATCGCGCGGTCGGAGCAGCTGTCAGGGGCGCCGTTCCCGGCCGAGGTGGCGGCCCGTTTCGAGGCGGTCGCCGACGACCCGGCCGCGGTGCGGGCGCTGGGCATCGAGCACGGCGCGGAGCTGTGCCAGCGGCTGCTCGACGAGGGCGCGCCCGGCATCCACTTCATCACGTTCAACCGGTCCAGCGCCTCGCGCGAGGTGTTCCAGCGCCTGACGCCGGTCGCCGCCACCGCCTGACCCCACCGCCTGACCCGCCGCCCCGTCCCCTTACGCGCGGTTGCCCGTCACCCGCCCGCAGGGGGACCGGGCGGGTGACGGGCAGGGGGTGGTATCCAATCGGTAACGTGTCCGTCACTTTCTGTCATGAAGATGCCCTCGGGCATGACCAGGCAAACCCTGCGAGTACGGGCTTTACCTGCGGTGATGTGCGACGCCCTCAGTCGAGGGGGAGCGGGCGGCCGACGATCGCGTACTCCTCGTGGCCGCCGGGGAAGACGAAGCGGGTCAGCAGGTCGGTGAAGCCCATGCTCGCGTAGAGGTGGCGGGCGGCCGTGGGGCGGTCGTGGGTGGACAACACGGCCGAGCGCTCGGCGCGGCCGGCGCACAGAGTACGGATCATGGCCCGGCCGATGCCCGCGCCCTGGTGGTCGGGGTGCACGTGGATCTCGGCCAGCTCGAACGCGTGGCCCATCCAGGCGCGCGCGGCCTCATCGCCCGCCTCGTCGGCCAGCGCCCGGCTCACCACGTCGTGCCACCACTGTCCGGTCGCGCCGCGGAAGCCGTATGCGAAGCCGACGGTCTGGGGGCGTGCCACGCCGGTCGGGTCGCGCAATTCTGCGAAATAGCACTGGAAATGGGGATATGTGCCGTGGTTGCGCATGATGGTCTTGCGACCGGCGATCTGCTCGGGGGGCGGGTTCATCGCCGCCGTGTAGATGTCGATCACCGTGTCCAGGCGTTCGGTGAACTCGGCCGGGCCCGCCCCGCGAAACTCGATCACTCGTCGCACATTACTCGACGTCACTCGACGTCGACGGGAGTGCCTCCGGTGATCGCCACCAACTCCTCGAACGTCGTCGGGAACACCGTCAGCGGGTGGCCGCCGGCCGCCCACACCACCTCGTGCTTGCTCAGCCAGTTGTCCACCAGGGTGCGGACCGGGGCCGGATGGCCGACCGGGGCCACCCCGCCGATCGGCTGACCGGTCGCGGCCCTGACGAACTCCGGCGTGGCCCGCCGCACCTCGGCGACGCCGGCCGTACGGGCGACGAGCTCGACGTCCACCCGGTGGGCGCCGCTGGTCAGGACCAGCAGCGGCGCGCCGTCGGCGTCGAAGATCAGGCTGTTGGCGATCGCCCCCACCTCGCAGCCGAGCTGGGCGGCAGCGGTCGCCGCGGTAGGGGCCTTCTCGGGCAGGACGACGATCTCTCCGGTGGCGCCCGCCGCGCGTAGGGCGGCCTCCACGACGACGGCGTTAGCCGGCAACTTCTCGGACATGAGGACACTCTAAACAGGTTGACCGGCTTATTACCTGTTCATGGCGGGTGGTGTAGGGTCCATCGATCCGGATAGTTCGTGATATGAGAGGTGGTACCGGTGGGGGCTCGACGGCTGCCCGGAATGGCTGCTCTGCTGACGGCTGGGGCCGTCGTACTCACGGGCTGCGGCGCGCAGGCGCACACCTCAGCCGCGACGACCGGCGTCACCGGCATCACCGGCGCGCCGAGCACGGCCGGCACCTCCGGCGCGGCGGGGGCCAAGGCGGGCCCGGAGACAGCACCTGCCGCAGCGCCCGTCACGGCGCCCGTCACGGCGCCCGTCACGGCGCCGCGCAAGACGCTGAAGCTGGGCGCGAAGGGCACGTCCGTCACCTGGTTGCAGCGGCGCCTGGCGGCTCTGGGCTACCTGCCCGGCAAGGCCGACGGCCGCTACGGCGGCGCCACCCTCGCCGCCGTCTGGGCCTTCCAGAAGGTCAACGGCATCACGCCGACCAGCACGATCGCCCGCAGGACGTGGGAGGCGCTGGAACGGCCGAGGACCCCCAAGGTGCTGGTGGGCAACGGCAAGCCGACCCGCGCCGAGGTCGACCTGACCAAGCAGGTCATGGTCCTGTACGTCGACAGCCAGGTGCGGCTCATCACCCACATCTCCTCCGGCAGCGGCGTCCCGTACTGCGAGACGACCACCTGGCAGGGCAAGGAGCAGCGCTTCTGCGGCTCGGCCCGCACGCCGACCGGCGACTTCCGCACGACGTGGCGGGCCAGCGGCTGGCACAAGTCGTACCTGGGGCAGCTCTACAACCCGATCTTCTTCAACGGCGGCATCGCCTTCCACGGCGCGCTGTCGGTGCCGCTCTCCCCGGCCTCGCACGGCTGCGTGCGCATGCCGATGAACGTCGCCGAGGTGCTGCCCGGCCTGCTCGGCAAGGGCGTGCCGGTGCATGTGAGAGGCGCGTTCAGGCGCGCATAACGTCCGCGTAACCGGATCCGGTGACGGCCGGGTTATCCGCTTCTTGCTGGACTTCCCCCGACTTGAGGGGGAATTCCATGACGACGACGTTCGCAGCTCGTGTTCCGGCTCCTGCCCCGTACGTGCGGCGCGGGGGCCGGTCGCGTTCGTGGTGGTTGCTGGCGATCGGGTGGGTGGCGCAGGTCGCGCTGCGGCTGTGGTTGTTCCGGCAGCACGCCGGGCCGGTGGCCAACCCGGACGAGACCGGATACCTGATCGCCGCCCGGTGGCTGGCCGGCGGGCCCGGGGCGGATCTGACCGGCTTCACCTTCTACCAGGGCGGCTACCCGCTGCTGCTGACGCCGGTGTTCTGGTTCACGCAGGACCCGGTGGCGGCCTACCGGCTGGTCGTCGTGGTGGGGTCGATGGTGGCGGCGGGGGCGTTCCCGCTGGCGTACCTGCTGCTGCGGCGGCTGGGGACGGGGCCGCGGGCGGCGATGGCGGCGGCGTTCGCGGGCGGGTTGTCGCCGTCGCTGCTGCTGTTCTCGGGGCTGGCGCTGGCCGACGCGGTCCTGCCCACCCTCGTCCTGGCCTGGCTGGTCGCGCTGCACGACCTCGTGGCCAGGGGGTCGGCCAGGGCGGGGGTGCTGGCGGGCGGGCTGGCGGGGTTCGCGACGGCGGTGCACCTGCGCGGGACCGTCGTCCTGGCGGTGACCCTCCTGGCGATGGCGGGGATGCTCGTCGCCGGCCGCCGGGACGCGGCGGGCAGGTTCTTCGCGCGCCGCAGGGGCGCGGCGGCCGGGCTGGTGGCCGCCGTGGTGACGGCGGGAGCCGCGACGGCGCTCAACCGGGTGTTGTCCGCGGCGCTGTACCCGGGCGGGGCGCGTGACCTGTCCGGCCTCCTGACCGAGCGGGTGAGCGGGCTCGACGGGCAGGCTTGGGCGCTGGCGGGGGCGGCCGGGCAGCTCTGGTACCTGATCGCCGGGACCTGGGGGCTGGCCGGGGTCGGGCTCGCGAGCGCCGTCGCCGTCGTGGCCAGGCGGTCGGCGCCGGGGCCGCGGCGCGTGCTGGCGGCCGTCCTGCTGGCCACGACCCTGGGCATCGCCTACGCCTCCTCGGCTGCGCTCCCCGACGAGCACCGGATCGGCAACTACGCGTATGGCCGCTACCTGGCCTGCGTGGCGCTCGCCTGGACCCTGGCCGGGCTGCTCGTGCTGGCCAGGGCCGGCCGCGGGGCCGTCGTGCGGCACGCGCTCGCGGCGGCCGGGCTGCTCGCGGCGACCGGCGGCGTGGTGGTCTGGTACGCGGGGGACCGGCTCCAGCGGTACGCGTTCATCGCCTTCGACTTCCCCGAGGTGATCTTCCTCAGCCGGGTGCGGGACTCCTTCGACCTGGTCACCGCCTCCCTCGCGGCGCTCGCCCTGCTGGCGGGGCTGGCGGGCGCGGCCCTGCTGACGGCCCGCCGCGGGTGGCCGGGGGTGCTGGCCGTGCTGGCGGCGGTCAACCTGGTCTTCGCCGCCGACCTGGCGCCGAAGTCCGCGCCCGCCGCAGGGCCCGACTGGCTGCCCGTGCTCACGGGCCCGGGACGGGTGGCCGTGGACCGGCGGGTGATGTGGAACATCCGGGCCGTCCTGGCCTACCGCGTCTCCTGGACCGAGGCCGAGCTCTACGACGGTAGGCCGCCGGCCGGCGCCTGCACCGCCGTCGTCCCGCCCGGCTCGGGGCCGGCGCCCGCGGGGTGGGCCGCGACCGGCGCGGGCGGCGCCCGCCAGGGCTGGACCACCTGGGTCAGCGACCGCTGCGCCGGCGGGTCAGCGCGGTGACGCCGTCCGGGCCGCAGTGTACGCACGGACCATGCCGACGGCCTGGGCCAGGGCCGCCACCAGCAGGAGCACGGCCGAGAAGTACTGGTACGGCGGGAGCGCGTCGGCGAAGGCCTGATGGTCGTAGAAACCGGCCAGCCCCGGCACGGGGTTGTAGACGGCCGCCGCGAGCCCGAGCGCGTACGGCAGGATGAGCACGCCCGACGACACCAGCAGGGCACCGCGACCCCGGGCCGCGCGGCGCAGCAGCAGGCCCACCACGGCGATCCCCGCGGCCGCGACGCCCGCCACCAGCGCGATGCCCCTGACGATCCACCACAGGTCCGAGCCCAGCGACGTCAGGCCGCCGGAGGTCATCGGGTCTGCCGGGTCGGGGCCCCGCGTCCCCGACGCCGTGCGCAGGGCCGCGTAGTTGACGGCCGCGTACGCCGCCGCCAGGACCGGCCCCGACAGCAGCAGGATGAGAGTGCCCGTCCGTCCCCGCACCGATCCCCCTCACCCGACCGTTCCCGTACGACCGGCCCGTCCGCTGTCCGCCGCCCGCGCGATTCCCGTACGACCGGCCCGTCCGCTGCCCGCCGCCCGCGCCGGTTCACGAGAGGCCGGTCCGGCGGCTGTCCGCCACCGGCGCCGACAGCCTGTCAGACGCGCGCCGTCACGCGCCACCCGCGGCGACCCCGGCAGAGCGGTCGGCGGGGGCGGGGCGGCGGGGGAGGCCGTGGAGGCCGTGCAGGGCGATGTCGGCGGCCCGGCGGGCGGCGTCGCGGGCCTGCTCCACCGGGAGGCCGTCGTTGAGGGTGGCCATCACGGCCAGCTTCACCGCGCCGATCAGCGACCCCACGGCCGCCGCCGCCTCGACCCGGCCGAGCCGGCCGGGGTAGGCCGCCGACAGCGCCTCCGCCAGCCGGAGCTGGCTGTCGAACAGCAGGTGCAGGGCCCGCGCCTGGAGGGCCGGCTCGCGCATGATGAGCTCCAGGCGCAGCGCCGTCTGCTCCGACCAGGTGTCCTGGCCGTCGTCCGTGGTCGAGAACGCGTCCTCGATGAAGGCGCGCAGCAGGTCGGCGGGCGCCTGGCCGGGGGCGGGCGCGGACAGGAACGCCAGCGCGCGCTCGATCTGGTGCTCGGAGTCGTAGAAGAGCACGTCCTCCTTGCTGGCGAAGTAGCTGAAGAAGGTGCGGGTGGAGACCTCGGCGGCGGCGGCGATCTCCGCCAGCGTGGTCTCCTCGTAGCCCTTCTCGCCGAACAGCCGGAGCGCTCCCTCGATCAGCGCCCGGCGCGTGCGCTGCTTCTTGCGCTCCCGCAGTCCTACCATGACGGAACTCTACACCGATACACGAATTTCATGCATTGAAGTTTTGCATCGGTTGAGGTTTTCTAGGGAGTGAGCTCGGAAAGGAGCCAGCATGTCCGACCTGACCTTTCCCGTGACCCGCCGGCGGCCGTTCGATCCGCCCGAGGAAGCCACGGCCCTGCGACAACAGGGCGTCATGCACCGCCTCACCTTCGCCGACGGCCACCTCGGCTGGCTGGTCACCGGCTACTCGGCCGCCCGCGCGATCCTGGCCGACCCCCGCTTCAGCAACCGTCCGGAGCGGCTGCATCCCATCGTGCCCACCCGGGCGCAGCTCGTGCAGGAACTGCCGCCCGGGTTCTTCCTGCGGATGGACGCGCCCGAGCACACGCGCTACCGCAAGCTGCTCATGGGGCAGTTCACCGTGCGGCGGATGAAGGCGCTCGAACCCAGGATCGAGGAGATCACCCACTCCTGCCTCGACGCCATGCAGGCCGCCGGGCCGCCCGCCGACCTGGTGCAGTCCTTCGCGCTGCCGATCCCGTCGCTGGTGATCTGCGAGCTGCTCGGGGTGCCGTACGAGGACCGCGCGGTGTTCCAGGAGGAGACCAAGATCCTGGTCAACCTGGAGACCAAGGCCGACGACGCCCTGGCCGCGTTCACCAGGATCGGGGCGTACCTGTCGGAGCTGATCGGTCGCAAGCGAGCCGAACCGGCCGACGACCTGCTCAGCGGGCTCGTCGAGGAGCTCAACCACGAGGAGCTGACCGGGGTCGCGTTCCTGCTCCTGCTGGCCGGGCACGAGACGACCGCCAACATGCTGGGGCTGGGCACGTACGCGCTGCTCACCAACCCCGGCCAGCTCGCCGCCATGCGCGACGACCCCTCGGTGGTGGACAACGGCGTGGAGGAGCTGCTGCGCTACCTCACGATCATCCACCTCGGCCCGGTGCGCAGCGCCCTGGAGGACGTCGAGATCGAGGGCCACCTGGTCAGGGCGGGCGAGTCGGTCGCCTTCCACCTGCCCACCGTGAACCGCGACCCCTCCCGCTTCCAGGACGCCGACCGCCTCGACGTCCGCCGGCCGGTCGGCGGGCATCTGACGTTCGGCCACGGCATCCACCAGTGCCTCGGGCAGCAGCTCGCCCGGGCCGAGATGCGCATCGCGTACCCGGCGCTGCTGCGGCGCCTGCCTGGCCTACGCTTGGCCGTAACGCCTGAGGAGGTGCCGATGCGCTCGGACATGAGCGTCTATGGAGTGCACCGCCTCCCTGTCACTTGGTAGGTCACGATGAAGATCACAGCGGATACGACGGTGTGCATCGGGGCGGGCATGTGCGCCCTGACGGTGCCGGAGGTGTTCGACCAGAGTGAGGACGAGGGCACGGTGGTGCTGCTGCGCGAGGTGCCCGAGGACGGGCAGGAGGAGGCCGTGCGGCGCGCGGTGTCCCTGTGCCCGTCGGGGGCCATCTCCGTCTCCTGAGCCGCCGTCCCGTCCGATCCGGCCGTCCCGCCGCCGCCACCGCCCCCGGTGGCGGCGGCTTCGTGCGCTCCGGGCGCCCTCGCGGGTGGCGATCCTCATGCCCGAACGGAGGGACGTCACGGGACGGATCGATCGTTTCGCCCCATGGTCATCGAACCTGTGTTCGTGGAACAGGTTGACACCGAGCGTGATCGAAATTATGTTCGACCTAGTGGCGGTGAGGCTCGCGGCTCAACGTCACCCAAGGGCCTGGCCGCGGCCGTTCGCTTCCTCAAGCGATTTCCGCGGCCAGGCTCCACGGGCGAAGGGCGCGTCCTCGTCGTCGGCGGAGACGAGTGGGCGTGTCCTGGCCGGACGGGGAGAGGGGAAGCTCCTCGTCCGGCCGGCCCGGCGGAAATGTCGGTGGCGTCTGAGAGTGTTGGCCTCACCGGCGGAGACGCCGGCCGCCGCCCACGACTCCAAGGAGGCGCGCAAGATGGCACCACGGCCTAGAGAAACGCCCGGGCCCCGGCTGTCGCCTGCGGTTCGGGCACACTTGACCGATTCACGTTCCTGCCTGGCGGAGGCGACCGCCGCCCGCACCCCGGCATCCCGATACGTGGCCGCCCACCTGGCGGCTCTTCGTGCGGCCGCGGCGATCCTGGCCGCCCGTCCCCGTCCCATGGAAGGTCGCCGGCGGCGGCTGCGCAGCGCGTGGGAGCTGCTGCCCGAGGCCGAGCCGCACCTGGCCGAGTGGGCCGCCTACTTCTCCGTGAGCGCCGCCAAGCGCGCGGCCGCGGAGGCGGGCGTGGTCCGCGGCATCAGCGCGGCCGACGCCAGTGAGATCCTGGCCGAGGCCGAGACGTTCGTCTCGACGGTGGAAGACCTGCTCGGCGTTCCCGCCCAGCCCCAGCTTCCGGTGGACGTGCCGCTGGCGGGCTGACCCCGCCGCCCGGCTCTCCAGGCGACGCCGCCGCGCGGAAGAGCGCGGGTGGCGGGGTCCAACAAAGCCGATGAACGTGAGCAAGGCGGCTGTTGCTGACACGCGTGCCCGAAGGAGGCCGGTCAGCCTCGGTGGTCCCCGCTGTCCTCCTGATAAGCCGGAGGGTCTTCTCTCGTCCACGCCCGGCCTCTCGGGGCGCGTGAGGGCCTCACGAATCGGTTTTTGTGGATTCGGGGCCCTTTGTCGCGTTCGCCGAATAATTGAAAGTTCATTTTCGGGGCGGTACGACGGAGGGCCCGCCAGGGGAATTGGCGGGCCCTTCGGGGGTGAAGCGGTGGGTGCTAGAAGGACTCGACGGCCCGGCGCGCCTCGGCGTCGAGCACGCCCCAGCTGATGAGCTCCTCGGTCAACTCGCTCGGCGACTTGTCATAGATCACAGCCAACGAACGCAGGTCCTCCTGGCGGATCGACAGGACCTTGCCGTTGTAGTCGCCACGCTGGCTCTGAATGGTGGCGGCGTAACGGGCAAGCGCTCCGGCCTTCTCCTTCGGCAGTGTCGCCAGGCGCTCCAGGTCGATCACAAGCTTGGGAGTGGGCCCGAGCGGGCTCGGCGCGGCGCCTCCGGGCAGCAGCTCGGAGACGGGCACCCCGTAGAAGTCGGCAAGCTCGGCAAGTTTCTGCACCGTGACAGCTCGGTCGCCACGCTCGTAAGAGCCCACGACCACGGCTTTCCACCTGCCGCGCGACTTCTCTTCGACTCCATGCAGGGACAGCCCCTGCTGGGTGCGGATGGCGCGAAGTCGTGCACCCAGCGACTTTGCGTACTCAGACGGCATCGTGTGGCCCCCCGGCTCTCGTATGTATCGCTCTTAGTAGATTGTGCTCCCTTGCGGCATATGCCCCAGCCACCGGGGGGTACGGTGCCAGGCTCGGCACCATCGGTAGCCGTGGCCCTGGGTTTACCCCAGAACGCCGCGCGGTGTGGTTACGCACAGTGACGGTAAAGGGGTGGGAGCCTAAGGTCAAGCTGATTGGAAAAAAGATGCCGAATCCGGTCCGGGAGGGAACGCAACAAACGCCCCTCTTGTACCGGTGGCAACACTACTTCGTCATAGTTTGACGAGTGAAATCGAGCGTCAGGTCTCGCGGGTCAGAATCATGACCGGGCAGGTCGCGGCCTGGACGATCTTGATGGACGTGTCGCCCAGGAAGACCCGGCGCAGCGGCCCGGCGTCGCTGGAGGCGCACACGAGCAGCTCGCCCGGCAGCCACGTGGTCGTCCCGAGCGCCTGGGCCACGTTCCGGCCCTCCAGGAGCTCCACCTCGACCTGAAGCCGGCGCCGCTGCCCCCGCGCCGCCGCGCGCAGGTCCGCGGCGGCCTGGTCGCGCAGCCGTACGAGCATGTCCTCCTCGACCTGGACGCGGCGGCCGGTCCTGACCACCAAGGTGACCAGCCGCAGCGGGATGTCCAGGGTGACCGCGGCCTTGGCCGCGCCCCGGACGGCGGCGTCGGCGCCGGGCCCGCGGCGGTAGGCGACGGTGATGCGCTCGAACGCGGCCGGCGGGTCGTCGCCGTAGCCGCGCGGGGCCAGCAGCACGGGCACCGGCGAGGAGTGCAGGAGCTGGTCGGCGGTGCTGCCGACGGTGATGCGGGACCGGGTGCCGCCCGGCGCCGAGCCGATGACCACGACGTCGGCGCCGCGCCTGCGGGCCACCTCCACCAGGCCGCGCCCGCTGCCCTTGTTGGTGTGGCGCACGTACTCGGCCTGGTCGCCGGCCAGCTCGCGGGCCTGCGCGAGGGCGGTCTCGGCCTGCTCGCGCAGGTAGGAGCGCCAGGCGCCCTCGTCGGCGCGGGCGGGGCCCGGCGTGGTCGTCACGGGCGGCTGGACGGTCGCGACCGTCAGGCTGCCCCCGGTCTGCCGGGTCAGCACGACGGCCAGCGCGAGCCCGTCCGCGCCGCGCGGCTCGGCGATGTACCCGGCCAGCACCTTGTCGAACTTCATGTCACCGCACCTCGGCATTCAGCCGTGAATGCCCGTAGCCGTACAGGAAATAGCAGATCAGGCCGACCAGCATCCACAGGCCGAAGGCGGCCCACGTGACGCCGGCCAGCCCGGCCATCACGATGACGCAGAAGATCGCGCCGAGCGCCGGGGTGAGGGGGAAGAGCGGCGTACGGAAGCTGCGCGGCAGCTCCGGGCTGCGGTAGCGCAGGACCAGCACGCCGAGGTTGACGATGAGGAAGGCGAACAGCGTGCCGATGCTGGTGGCCTCGGCGAGCTGGCCGAGCGGCACCAGCCCGGCCAGGACCGAGATGAACAGGGCCACGATCAGCGTGTTGGCGACCGGCACCTGGTGGCGCGGGTTCACCCGCTGGAAGATGCGGGGGATGAGCCCGTCGCGGGACATCGCGAACAGGATGCGGGTCTGGCCGTAGATGACCGTGAGCACGACGCTGGCGATGGCGATCACCGCGCCGAAGGAGACGATCACGCCCGGCCAGGTGGCGCCGGTGGCCTGGTCGACGATCTGCGACAGGCTCGCCTCGGTGCTCTCCGGGTCGAACTCGGTCCACGGCTTGGCCCCGATGGCGGCCACGGCGACCAGGACGTACACGGCGGTGACGATGAGCAGGGACAGCAGGATGGCCAGGGGCAGGTCGCGCTTGGGGTTCCTGGCCTCCTCGCCCGCGGTGGAGGCGGCGTCGAAGCCGATGTAGGAGAAGAACACCTGCGAGGCGGCCGCCGTGATCCCGGCCACCCCGAGCGGCGCGAACGGGGTGAAGTTCCCCGACTGGAACGCCGTGAACGCCACCACGCAGAAGAACACCAGCACCGCGATCTTGATCAGCACGAACACCGCGTTGGCCGTGGCCGACTCCGAGGCCCCGTAGAGCAGCAGCCAGGTGGCCAGGAGCACGATGAGGATCGCGGTGACGTTGACCACGCCGCCGTCCTGGCCGGGGGAGCGGGTGATCGCCTCGGGCAGCGTCCAGCCGAACAGGCTGCGCAGGAAGGCGTTGAGGTACTCGCCCCAGCCCACGGCCACGGCCGCGACGGACACGGCGTACTCCAGCATGAGGCACCAGCCGCACACCCACGCCACCAGCTCGCCCAGCGTCGCGTACGCGTAGGAGTAGGACGACCCGGACACCGGGATCGTCCCGGCCAGCTCGGCGTACGACAGGGCCGAGAACAGCGCCGTGACCGCCGCCAGCACGAATGCCAGCACCACCGCCGGACCCGCCTTGGGCACCGCCTGGCCCAGGATGACGAAGATGCCGGTGCCCAGCGTGGCGCCCACGCTGAACAGGGTGAGCTGCCACAACGTCATCGTGCGCCGCAGCTCGCCGCCTTCGCCCTGCCCGCCCTCGGCCACGATGCGCTCGGTCGGCTTGGTGCGCAGCAGCCGTGCGGCCAGTGTCACGTCGGTCTCCTAGAGGGTGCTCGTCAACGGCCACATCCCGTTGGGCGTGACAATCGTGCCCGCGGAACCGGCGAGTATGTCCTGCGCCTCGTCCAGCCTGCCGATGGCGGCCATGTCGCCGGTCGTCTCGACGAACCGGCACACCGCCTCGACCTTCGGTCCCATCGACCCGGCCGGGAAGCGCAGGCCGCGCAGCTCGTGCGGGGTGGTGCAGGCGATCTCGCTCTGGTCGGGGGTGCCGAAGCCGCGGTACACCCGCGGGACGTCGGTCAGGATGAGGAAGGCGTCGCACTCCAGCGCCTCGGCCAGCATCGAGGCGGTCAGGTCCTTGTCGATGACGGCCTCGACGCCCGCCAGCCGGCCGCGGGCGTCCCGCACGACCGGGATGCCGCCGCCGCCCGCGCAGACCACCACGACGCCCTCGCGGACCATCCTGCGGATCAGCCGGGTCTCCACGATGCGCTGCGGGGTGGGGGAGGGGACGACGCGGCGCCAGTGGTCGCCGTCCTGCTTGACCGTCCAGCCGTACTCGGCGGCCAGTTTGCGGGCCTCGTCCTCCTCGTAGATCTGGCCGACGAACTTGGTGGGGTCGTCGAAGGCCGGGTCGACGGCGCTGACCAGGGTCTGGGTGACCATGGCGAGCACCTGCCGGCCGGGCAGGGCGTTCTGCAGCGCCTGCTGCATCCAGTAGCCGAGCATGCCCTGGGTCTGCGCGCCGAGCGTGTCGAAGGGGTAGGGCCGGCTCAGGTTCGGGTCCGCGGCGCTCTCCAGCGCCAGCATGCCGACCTGGGGGCCGTTCCCGTGGGTGATGACCAGCTCGTGCTCGCCGGCCAGCTGCGCCAGCGTCCTGACGGCGGTGGCGATGTTGTCCCTCTGCACGTCGGCGTCCGGCTTCTGGCCGCGCTTGAGCACCGCGTTGCCGCCGAGTGCGACGATGACCCGCATTCAGTCCCCCAGGGTTGCGACCATGACCGCTTTGATGGTGTGCAGCCGGTTCTCGGCCTCGTCGAAGACGATGGAGCGCGGCGACTCGAAGACCTCGTCGGTCACCTCCAGGGCCTCCAGGCCGGTCCTGGCGTGGATGTCGGCGCCGACGCCGGTCTCCCGGTTGTGGAAGGCCGGCAGGCAGTGCATGAACTTCACGTCCGGATTGCCGGTGGCCCGGACGACGTCGTCGTTCACCTGGTACGGCAGCAGCAGCTCGATCCGCTCGTCCCACACCTCCTTCGGCTCGCCCATCGAGACCCACACGTCGGTGTAGAGGAAGTCGGCGCCCCTGACGCCCTCGGCCACGTCCTCGGTGATGGTGATCCGGGCGCCGGTGGACCTGGCCAGCTCCTCGGCGGGCCGCACCGCGAGGTCCCGGTCGGGCCGCAGCGCCGCCGGGGTGACCAGCCGGATGTCCAGGCCGAGCAGCGCGCCGGTGACCAGCAGCGAATGGCCGGTGTTGTTGCGCGCGTCCCCCAGGTAGGCGAGGGACACCTCGCGCAGCGGCTTGTCGCTGTGCTCCTGGACGGTGAGCATGTCGGCCAGCATCTGCGTGGGGTGCCACTCGTCGGTCAGGCCGTTCCACACCGGCACGCCGGACAGCGCCGCCAGGTCCTCGACGTAGGACTGCTTGCTGCCCCGGTACTCGATGCCGTCGAACATGCGGCCCAGCACCCGCGCGGTGTCCCTGACCGACTCCTTGTGCCCGATGTGCGAGCCGGCCGGGTCCAGGTAGGTGACGTGCGCGCCCTGGTCGTGGGCGGCCACCTCGAACGCGCAGCGGGTGCGGGTGGAGGTCTTCTCGAAGATGAGCGCGATGTTCTTGCCCTTGAGCCGCTGCCGTTCGATCCCGGCGTACTTGGCGGCCTTCAGCTCCGCCGACAGGTGCAGCAGGAAGCCGAACTCCTCCGGCGTGAAGTCCAGTTCCTTGAGGAAACTGCGGTTGCGCAGGTTGAACGCCATGTCGCCCCTTCCCTGAAGCCGCCCGGGCGCCGTCCGGGTGCCGGCCGGATGTCCGCTAGATGCCGTCGCGCTCCAGCGGGCAGCTCATGCACCGCGGGCCGCCGCGCCCTCTGCCGAGCTCGCTGCCCCGGATGGTGATGACCTCGATGCCGTTGTCGCGCAGGTGGTTGTTCGTGGTGGTGTTGCGCTCGTAGGCGATGACGACGCCGGGCTCGACGGCCAGGCCGTTGCAGCCGTCGTCCCACTGCTCGCGTTCGGCGGCGTACACGTCCTGGTGGGGGGTCAGGACGGTGATGTCGTCCATGTCGAGGGCGCGGGCGATGGCCTTGTGCATGTCCTGGGGCGGGTGGTCGGTGACCCGCAGCTCCTTGGAGGTCTCGCCCGGCTCGATGGTGTACGCCGGCAACATCCCGAGCCCGGCGTACTTGGTGAACACCCCGACGTCGAGCATGGTCATGACCGTGTCGAGATGCATGAACGCGCGCGCCTTCGGCATGTCCAGCGCCACGATCCGGGTCGCGGACCCGGCCGCGAACAGCCGCTGGGCCAGCATCTCGACCGCCTGCGGCTGGGTGCGCTCGCTCATCCCGACCAGCACCGCGCCGCGCCCGATGACCAGCACGTCGCCGCCCTCCAGGGTCGCCGGGGCCATCGCGTGGCCGGGCAGCCAGCAGTGGAAGCCGCCGTCGTAGGGCCGGTCGAAGCCGGCGGCGAACATCGGGTGGAACCGGTAGACGGCCTCCAGGTTGACCGTCTCGCGCATGCGGGCCTTCTTGCGCATCGCGTTGATCGACACGCCGTCGTAGATCCAGCAGGAGGTGTCGCGGGTGAACAGGTGGTTGGGCAGCGGCGGCAGGACGAAGTCGTCGTCGGCGGTGGTGTGGAAGGCCACCGACTTGGGGTCGCAGCCCATCGCGACCAGCTCGCGCTTGGTGATGCCGCCGGTCAGGTGCATCTGCAGGGTGCCGGCGTCCATGCCGTCGAGGGTATTGCGGATGTCGTCGATGGCGGTCGGGCCGAGCCAGCGTTCGTCGATGACCGCGTCCAGGATGTGCTTGCGGGCCTCGGGGATGTCCACCACGTCGCGCAGGAGGTCGGCCAGCATGTGGACGACGATGCCGCGCCCGCGCAGCACCCGCTCGAACTCCTCGTGCTCCTCCACCGCGCGCTGCACCCACAGCACGTCGTCGAACAAGAAGGCGTCCTTGTTGCTGGGCGTCAGCCGCTTGAGGGCCAGCTCCGGCTTGTGCAGCAGGACCTGGCGCAGTCGGCCGACCTCTGAATCGACATGAAAGGTCATTTTTCAGATATCCCCTCAGGGCGCCGGACATCACGCGGGCCGTACTCGCCGTGTCTGGCCTTCAGCCAGACGTAGACGGGCACGCCGACCAGCATCATCAGCGTCCCGCCGAGCACGGCGGGGGGCCCGGAGCCGTACGCCATCCAGAACGAGAACAGCAGCGCGAGCACCGCGACGGCCAGGTCGCGGGCCAGCCGCCCGCGGTCGATCCGCCGCTCCCGGGTGACCAGCCAGAACAGCTGCGCGGCGGCCGAGAAGAAGTACGGGATGACCGTGGTGAAGGAGGCCAGCAGCACGATCGTGTCGAAGGCGTTGGCGGAGGCGTAGCCCACCAGCAGCATGAGCGAGGTCAGGACGGTCCCGGCCAGGATGCCCGTCAGGGGCGCGCCGCGGCGGGTGACCACGGAGAAGGCGGGCGGGAACATGCCGTCCTTGGCGGCGGCCAGCGGCATCTCGGCGACCAGCAGGGTCCACCCGTTCAGCGCGCCGATGCCCGAGACGACGGCGCAGGCCGCCATGAGCAGCCCGCCGCCGGTGCCGCCGAACATGTGGTCCAGCGCCGCGGCGAAGGGCGCGGTGGACCCGACGAGCTCGTCCTGCGGCACGGTGCCCATCACGGCGACCGTGCTGAGGATGTACATGACGGCGCACGCCAGCACGCCGATGACGCTGGCCCGGCCGATCGTGCGGACCGGGTCCCTGACCCGGTCGGCCGCGATGGCGGCGCTCTCCACGCCCGAGTAGATGAACAGCGTGACCGCCCCCGCCAGGGAGACGGCCGAGACCCAGCCGCCGCCGCTGGCGTTGAACTGCGGGTAGTTGTCCTGGTGCACGAAGAACAGGCCCACGATGGCCACGAACAGCAGCGGCGCGAACTTCAGGACCGTGGTGACCACCTGGAAGGCGGCCGCGTTGCGCACCCCGGCCAGGTTCACCACGGCCGGGATCCACAGCCCGGTCAGGCCGATGAGGATCGCGCCGAGCGTGCTGCCCCAGTTGAGCCCGAACAGGCCCTGGGCCAGGTACTGGACGTAGCCCACCCACGCCACGGCGATGGCCGCGTTGCCGATCCACGCGGTCAGCCAGAACGACCAGGCGATCCAGAACCCGGCGAACTCCCCGAACGCCTCGCGGGCGTAGGCGTAGGGGCCGCCCGCCGCCGGGGTGCGCCCGCCCAGGCGGCCGAAGACGATCGCCATCGCGATGGCGCCCGCGGTGACCAGGACCATGGAGACCAGGCTCACCGTGCCGAACGCGGCCAGCGAGGCCGGCAGCAGGAAGATGCCGGTGCCCACGACGTTCCCCATGACCAGCGCGACGGCCGCGCCGAGGCCGAGACCGCCGGCGGCCGCCGGGCGCCTCCCGCGCGCCGCCGTGGTCACGCCTTCCGAGGGTGGACGTGGTTCCCCCATGCGTGCCCCCCGCGCGAGTCCCCAGGAAGAGCCGCCGCCGAGCGCGTACGGCCCTCGGGGACGTGCCCTACGCGAAGGACGCCGACACGGGAGGTTGCGGGGGTTTTACCTGATCACGGCGTGCGGCAGGGGGTCGGGTGAACCGGTCAGCAGCAGCACGACGGCGAACACCGCCAGGCACAGCGCCATCAGCGCCAGCGGCCAGGCCAGCGACGCCGGAGCGCCGTGCCGGGACATGGCCGCGTACAGCTCGGGGTCCTCGTCCCTGACCTGCCGGGCGATGGCCTTGAGCACCGACCGCTCGCGTGCCGACAGCGCCATGTGAAACCTCCCCCGAGAAGACTTAGAGCAGGTTTTATACCGGTATGTCGGTAATTGCCAAATTCGCCCGGCTGACCGGGCCGAACGGCCGGCCGGGACGCCCGCCACACCCGGACGGCAGGGCGGGGCGCTCACGTTGTACCAGGTAGCCCCTGGTACTGTGTGTCCCGACCAACACCCTTTTAAGACCCGTCCCGTGAGGCGGGAAAGGTGGTGAGATCCCTCCATGTCCGATTCCAGGGCCGTGCTCGAAGGCCCGGACATCCACCGGGCGCTGACCCGAATCGCGCACGAGATCCTCGAACGCACCAAGGGCGCCGGTGACGTCGTCCTCCTCGGCATCCCGACCCGCGGCGCCACGCTCGCCCGCCGGCTCGGCGACCGCGTCGAGCAGTTCGAAGGGCTCAAGATCCCCGTCGGCTCGATCGACATCACCATGTACCGCGACGACCTGCGCCGCGGCCCCGTCCGCCCGCTGGGGCGCACCGAGCTGCCGCCCGACGGCATCGACGGCAAGGTGGTCGTCCTCGTCGACGACGTGCTCTACTCCGGCCGCACCGTCCGCGCCGCGCTCGACGCGCTCAACGACCTCGGCCGCCCGACCGCCGTGCAGCTCGCCACGCTGGTCGACCGCGGCCACCGCGAGCTGCCCATCCGCGCCGACTACGTGGGCAAGAACCTGCCCACCGCCAAGAGCGAGAAGGTCAAGGTCTACCTCTCCGAGATCGACGGCCGCGACGCCGTCCTGCTCATGAAGGAGGACGACAGGTGAACCGGCACCTCATCTCGGCGGGCGACCTCACCAAGGACGACGCGCTGCTCATCCTCGACACCGCCGAGGAGCTGGCCAGGGTCTCGGAACGATCCATCAAGAAGCTGCCCACGCTGCGCGGCCGCACGGTGGTCAACCTGTTCTTCGAGGACTCCACCCGCACCAGGATCTCCTTCGAGGCGGCGGCCAAGCGGCTGTCGGCCGACGTCATCAACTTCTCGGCCAAGGGGTCGAGCGTCTCCAAGGGCGAGTCGCTCAAGGACACCGCGCTCACCCTGGAGGCCATGGGCGCCGACGCCGTCGTCATCCGCCACGGCTCCTCCGGCGCGCCGCACCGGCTGGCCGGCTGGGTGCGCGGCAGCGTCGTCAACGCCGGCGACGGCACCCACGAGCACCCCACGCAGGCGCTGCTCGACGCCTTCTCGATGCGCCGCCGCCTCGGCGGGCTCGAAGGCCGCCGGGTCACCATCGTCGGCGACGTGCTGCACAGCCGGGTCGCCCGCTCCAACGTGCTGCTGCTCAACACGCTCGGCGCCGAGGTCACCCTGGTCGCGCCGCCCACGCTGCTGCCCGTCTCGGTCGGCACCTGGCCGTGCGAGGTGTCCTACGACTTCGACGCCGTGCTGCCCAAGTCCGACGCGGTCATGATGCTGCGGGTGCAGAAGGAGCGGATGAACGCCGCCTACTTCCCCAGCGAGCGCGAGTACTCCCGCCGCTACGGCCTCGACCGCGACCGCTTCGCCAAGATGCCGGACGAGGCCATCGTCATGCACCCCGGGCCGATGAACCGGGGCATGGAGATCGCCGCCGAGGTGGCCGACTCGCCGCGCTCCACCATCGTGGAGCAGGTCGCCAACGGCGTGACCATCCGCATGGCCGTCCTGTACCTGCTGCTCGGGGGAGAGATCCAGTGAGTGAGCGGAGCGAACGAACCAGTAGGCACAGCATCATGATGATCGTCGTGCCGACGAAGGAGGCACGATGATCATCAAGAACGTGCGGATCCTCGGCGGGGAGCCGGTGGACCTGCGGATCGCCGACGGGCGCATCGCCGAGATCGGCGCCGGCCTCGACGCCGGCCCCGGCGGCGAGACCGTCGACGGCGGCGGCGCGATCGCGCTGCCCGGCCTGGTCGACCTGCACACCCACCTGCGCGAGCCCGGCCGCGAGGACGCCGAGACCGTCCAGACCGGCACCCAGTCCGCGGCCCGCGGCGGCTACACCGCCGTGCACGCCATGGCCAACACCTCGCCCGTCGCCGACACCGCCGGCGTGGTGGAGCAGGTGTGGCGGCTCGGCCGCGAGTTCGGCCACTGCGACGTGCAGCCGGTCGGCGCGGTGACCGTCGGCCTGGAGGGCAGGCAGCTCGCCGAGCTCGGCGCGATGGCCGACTCGGCGGCCCGGGTCCGGGTCTTCTCCGACGACGGCAAGTGCGTCAGCGACGCCGTGCTGATGCGCCGCGCCCTGGAGTACGTCAAGGCGTTCGACGGCGTCGTCGCCCAGCACGCCCAGGAGCCCAGGCTCACCGAGGGAGCCCAGATGAACGAGGGCGTCGTCTCCGGCAGGCTCGGCCTGACCGGCTGGCCGGCCGTGGCCGAGGAGGCGGTCATCGCCCGCGACTGCCTGCTGGCCGCGCACGTCGGCTCCCGCCTGCACGTCTGCCACGTCTCCACCGCCGGCTCGGTCGAGATCATCCGCTGGGCCAAGTCCAAGGGCTGGAACATCACCGCCGAGGTCACCCCTCACCACCTGCTCCTCACCGACGACCTCGTCGAGGAGTCCCCGGTCGGCGCCTACAACCCGATCTACAAGGTCAACCCGCCGCTGCGCACGCACGCCGACGTCCAGGCGCTGCGCGCCGCGCTGGCCGACGGCACGATCGACGTCGTCGCCACCGACCACGCCCCGCACCCGGTCGAGGACAAGGAGACCGAGTGGCCGGCAGCGGCCATGGGCATGATCGGCCTGGAGACCGCGCTGAGCGTCGTCCAGGAGGCCATGGTCGAGACCGGGCTGCTCGACTGGGCCGGGGTCGCCGAGCGCATGTCGATCACCCCCGCCCGCATCGGCCGCCTGTCCGGCCACGGCCGTCCGCTGGAGCCGGGCGCGCCGGCCAACATCACGCTGTACGACCCGTCGGCCCGCACCGAGGTGGACCCCTCCGCCTACGCCTCCAAGAGCAGGAACACCCCGTACGAGGGGATGACGTTGCCCGGCCGGGTGGTGGCCACGTTCCTGCGCGGCACGCCGACCGTTCTCGAAGGGAAGCTGGTTTGAACACCGCGGTGCTCGTCCTGGAAGACGGCCGCGTCTTCCACGGAACTCCTTACGGCGCCGAAGGCGAGACGTTCGGCGAGATGGTCTTCAACACCGGCATGACCGGCTACCAGGAGACCCTCACCGACCCCTCCTACCACCGGCAGATCGTCGCGATGACGGCCCCGCACATCGGCAACACCGGCGTCAACGACGAAGACCCCGAGTCGGGCCGCGTCTGGGTCGCCGGGTACGTCGTGCGCGAGCCGTCCAGGATCGTCTCCAACTGGCGGGCCGACCGCTCGCTCGACGACTACCTCAAGCAGCAGGGCGTCGTCGGCATCGCCATCACCGGCACCCGCGCCCTGACCCGCCACCTGCGCGAGCGCGGCGCGATGCGGGCCGGCATCTTCTCGGCTCCCTCCGCGACGGTCGAGGAGCTCGTCGAGCGGGTGCGGCGCGCGCCCGCCATGGAGGGCGCCGACCTGGCCGCCGAGGTGGCCACGGCCGAGCCCTACGTCGTGCCCGCCGTGGGCGGGAGGCGCTTCACGGTCGCCGCCGTCGACCTCGGCATCAAGGGCATGACCCCGCAGCGCATGGCCGAGCGCGGCTGCGAGGTGCACGTGCTGCCCGCCACGGCCACGTACGAGCAGATCATGGCGGTCGGGCCCGACGGCGTGTTCTTCTCCAACGGCCCCGGCGACCCCGCCACCGCCGACGTGTCGGCGCTGCGGAGCGTCCTTGAGGCCGGGGTGCCGTTCTTCGGCATCTGCTTCGGCAACCAGCTGTTCGGCCGGGCGCTCGGGCTGTCCACGTACAAGCTGCGCTACGGCCACCGCGGCGTCAACCAGCCGGTCCAGGACGTGCGCACCGGCAAGGTCGAGATCTCGGCCCACAACCACGGGTTCGCCGTCGAGGCGCCGATCGGCGAGCCGTTCGAGACCCCCTACGGCCCGGCCGAGGTCAGCCACGTCAACCTCAACGACCGGTGCGTGGAGGGCCTGCGCCTGCTCGACGGGCGCGCCTTCAGCGTCCAGTACCACCCCGAGGCCGCCGCGGGTCCGCACGACGCCGCTTATCTCTTCGACGAGTTCTGTGAGGTCATGAGCCGTGCCCAAGCGTGAGGACATCCGGTCGGTCCTGGTGATCGGCTCCGGCCCGATCGTGATCGGCCAGGCGTGCGAGTTCGACTACTCCGGCACGCAGGCCTGCCGCGTGCTGCGGGCCGAGGGCTTCCGCGTCATCCTGGTCAACAGCAACCCGGCCACGATCATGACGGACCCCGAGTTCGCCGACGCCACGTACGTCGAGCCGATCACCCCCGAGTACGTCGAGAAGATCATCGCCAAGGAGCGCCCCGACGCGCTGCTGCCCACCCTGGGCGGCCAGACCGCGCTGAACACCGCGGTCGCGCTGCACGAGTCGGGCGTGCTGGAGAAGTACGAGGTCGAGCTGATCGGCGCCGACTTCGATGCGATCCAGGCGGGCGAGAACCGCGAGAAGTTCAAGGAGATCGTCGCCAAGGTCGCCCGCGAGCACGGGCTCAACGCCGAGTCGGCCAAGTCGGTCATCTGCCACACGATGGAGGACTGCCTGGCCGCCGCCGGCGAGCTGGGCTACCCGCTGGTCGTACGGCCCAGCTTCACCATGGGCGGCGTCGGCTCCGGCTTCGCCTACGGCGAGGACGACCTGCGCCGCATCGCCGGCGCCGGCCTCGACGCCTCGCCGACCACCGAGGTGCTCCTGGAGGAGTCGATCCTCGGCTGGAAGGAGTACGAGCTGGAGGTCATGCGCGACAAGGCGGACAACGTCGTCATCGTGTGCTCCATCGAGAACATCGACCCGATGGGCGTGCACACCGGCGACAGCGTCACCGTCGCGCCCGCGCTGACCCTGACCGACCGCGAGTACCAGAACATGCGCGACGTGGCCATCGCGGTCATCCGCGAGGTCGGCGTGGACACCGGCGGCTGCAACATCCAGTTCGCCGTCGACCCGCGCACCGGGCGCATGATCGTCATCGAGATGAACCCGCGCGTCTCCCGCTCCAGCGCCCTGGCCTCCAAGGCCACCGGCTTCCCGATCGCCAAGATCGCCGCCAAGCTGGCCATCGGCTACACCCTCGACGAGATCCCCAACGACATCACCAAGGAGACCCCGGCCTCCTTCGAGCCGACCCTCGACTACATCGTGGTCAAGGTGCCGCGCTTCGCCTTCGAGAAGTTCCGCGGCGCCGACCGCACGCTGACCACGCACATGAAGTCGGTCGGCGAGGCCATGGCCATCGGCCGTTCCTTCACCGAGGCGCTGCAGAAGGCGCTGCGCTCGCTGGAGAAGAAGGACTCCGCCTTCACCTGGGCGGGGCCCGTCCAGGACAAGGACGAGCTGCTGGCGGCCTGCCGCACCCCGCACGACGGGCGGCTGCGCACGATGCAGCAGGCCGTGCGCGCGGGCGCGACCGCGGCCGAGCTGTTCGAGGCCACCAGCGTCGACCCCTGGTTCCTCGACCAGCTCCTGCTGCTGGAGGAGGAGGCCCGGGAGATCGCCGCCGCGCCCGAGCTCACCGCCGCCGCGCTGACCCGCGCCAAGCACCACGGCTTCTCCGACGCGCAGATCGCCGAGATCCGCGGCGTCGAGGAGGCCCACGTGCGCGGCCTGCGCCACGCGCTCGGCGTGCGGCCGGTCTACAACACCGTCGACACCTGCGCCGCCGAGTTCGCCGCCAGGACGCCGTACCTGTACTCCACCTACGACGAGGAGACCGAGGTCCCCTCCGGCGAGCGGGAGAAGGTCATCATCCTCGGCTCCGGCCCCAACCGCATCGGGCAGGGCATCGAGTTCGACTACGCGTGCGTGCACGCCTCCTTCGAGCTGTCGCGGGCCGGGTTCGAGACCGTCATGGTCAACTGCAACCCCGAGACCGTCTCGACCGACTACGACACCTCCGACCGGCTCTACTTCGAGCCGCTCACCCTGGAGGACGTCCTGGAGGTCGTGCACGCCGAGCAGCAGACCGGCCCGGTCGTGGGCGTGATCGTGCAGCTCGGCGGCCAGACGCCGCTCGGCCTGGCGCAGGCGCTGAAGGACGCAGGGGTGCCCGTGGTCGGCACCTCGCCCGAGTCGATCCACCTGGCCGAGGAGCGCGGCGCGTTCGGGCGGGTGCTGGCCGAGGCCGGGCTGCCCGCGCCCAAGCACGGCACCGCGCTGACGGTGCCCGAGGCGCTGGAGATCGCCGGGGAGATCGGCTACCCGGTGCTCGTCCGGCCCTCGTACGTGCTCGGCGGGGCAGGCATGGCCATCGTCTACGACGACGAGACGCTGACGACGTACATGGCGGCCCAGGAGGGCGGCCACCCGGTCCTGGTGGACAAGTTCCTCGACGAGGCCATCGAGATCGACGTCGACGCGCTCTACGACGGCCAGGAGCTGTTCCTCGGCGGCGTCATGGAGCACATCGAGGAGGCCGGCATCCACTCCGGCGACTCGGCCTGCGCGCTGCCGCCGCTCACGCTCGGCAGCCACGACGTCAAGCGCATCCGCGCCGCCACCGAGGCCATCGCCGCCGGGGTGGGCGTGCGCGGGCTGCTGAACGTCCAGTACGCCATGTCGGCCGGCGTCCTGTACGTCCTGGAGGCCAACCCGCGGGCCAGCCGTACCGTGCCGTTCGTGTCCAAGGCGACGGCCACGCCGCTGGCCAAGGCTGCGGCCCGGGTGATGCTCGGCTCCTCGATCGCCTCGCTGCGCGCGGAGGGCATGCTGCCGGCCACCGGCGACGGCGGCACGCTGCCGCTGGAGGCGTCCATCGCGGTCAAGGAGGCCGTGCTGCCCTTCAACCGCTTCCGGGGCGTCGACACCGTGCTCGGGCCCGAGATGCGCTCCACGGGCGAGGTCATGGGCATCGACGCGTTCTTCGGCGTGGCGTTCGCCAAGTCCCAGGCCGGGGCCTACGGCGAACTTCCGACCAAGGGACGCGCGTTCGTGTCCGTGGCCAACAGGGACAAGCGTGCGATGATCTTCCCTGTGAAGGCACTGGCCGACCTCGGCTTCGAGATCCTCGCCACCGAGGGCACGGCCGAGGTGCTGCGCCGCAACGGTGTCCATGCCAAGATCGTGCGAAAGCACAGCGAGGGGACCGGGCCCGGAGGTGAGCCTACGAGCGTGCAGGCGATTCTCGACGGCGAGGTGGACCTGATCGTCAACACGCCGTTCGGCAGCCCCGGTCAGTCCGGGCCGCGCCTGGACGGCTACGAGATCCGCACCGCGGCGGTGCTGCGCGGCATCCCGTGCATCACCACCGTCGCGGGGCTGGCCGCGGCGGCGGCCGGGATCCAGGCGATCGTCCGCGGCGACGTCGGCGTGCGGTCACTCCAGGAGCACGCACAGGCACTACGCGGCTGACCCGCGCGGGAGGTGAAGACGACTGGCCGGCACACCTGTGCAGGTGACGGGCACGGTGCTGACGACGCGCCGGGTCGACGCCTACCATGCGCTGACGGTGGTGGCGCCCGGCATCGCCGAGCGTTACCGTCCCGGCCACTTCGTCTCCGTGGCGGTCGGCGGGGCCCACACGTCGATGGTGACGCGCCGCGCGCTGTCCATCCATGACGTCAAGTCCGACTACGGCGGCACGGTCGAGCTCGTCTTCACCGCCGCCGGGCCGGGCACGTCCTGGCTGGCCGAGCGGCGCGCCCGCGACACGCTCGACCTGGTCGGGCCGCTCGGCCGGCCCTTCCCGCTGCCGCGCGACCCGGTCAACTGCGTGCTGGTCGGCGCCGAGTACGGCTCTGCCGTGCTGTTCCCGCTGGCCGACGCGCTGCTGGCGCGCGGCTGCCGGGTCGACTTCGTGCTCGGCGGCGCCGGGGCCGACCGCGTCTTCGGCGCCATGCGGGCCCGCCGCATCGCCGAGACCACGACCCTGACCACCGAGGACGGCTCGCTCGGCCTGCGCGGCAAGGTCACCGACGCGCTGCCCTCGGTGATCGCCGACACCCGGGCCGACGCCGTCTACGCCTGCGCGCCCATGCCGGCGCTGCGGGCGGTGACGGCGGTGGCGATGGAGTTCGACATCCCGGTGCAGGTGGCCGTCGAGGAGCAGATGGCCTGCGGCATCGGGGTGTGCATGACGTGCGTCATCCCCGTCATCGGCGACGACGGCGCGACCAGGATGGTCCGCGCGTGCGCGGAGGGACCGGTGTTCCGGGGGGAGCGGGTGCGCTTCGAGGACGTGGGAACGATCCCGTTCGACGCGCTCGGCGCCCCCGGAGGCGGTGCACGACATGTCAGTTGATATGCGTACGTTTCTGGCGCACGTCGAGCTGGCGAACCCCGTCACCACGGCCGCCGGCTGCGCGGGCTCCGGACGCGAGCTCGCCCAGTTCTTCGACCTCCACCGGCTCGGCGCGCTGACCACCCGGTCCATCACCATGGCGCCCAGGGCGGGCCGGCCGACCCCGCGCATGGCCGAGACGCCCTCCGGCATGCTCAACGCCGTCGGGCTCCAGGGGCCGGGCATCGAGGCGTTCCTGGAGCGCGAGCTGCCCTGGCTGGCCCAGCGCGGCATCAAGACCATCGTCTCGATCGGCGGCGGCACCGTCGCCGAGTACTCCGAGCTGGCCCGCAGGCTCGCCGACGCGCCCGGGGTGACCGCGCTGGAGGTCAACCTTTCTTGCCCGAACATGGAGGACAGAGGGCGTGTCTTCGCGCGCGAGGGCAGCGCCGCGGCCGAGGTGATCGCCTCGGTGCGCTCCATCATGCGCTACGACGTCCCCGTGGTGGCCAAGCTCGCGCCCGACGTGGCCGACATCGTCTCGGTCGCCCGAGCCTGCGTGGACGCCGGCGCGGACGCCCTGTCCATGATCAACAATCCGCTCGGCATGGCCATCGACACCGAGGCGCTGCGCCCGTCGCTGGCCGCCGTCACCGGAGGGCTGTCGGGGCCCGCCATCCTGCCCCTGGCCGTCCGGTGCGTGTGGCAGGTGCACGCGGCCCTGCCCGGGGTGCCGCTGATCGGCATGGGCGGCGTGATGACCGGCAGGGACGCCTTCCAGCTCATCCTGGCGGGCGCCTGCCTGGTCGGGGTGGGCACCGCGCTGTTCCACGACCCCTACGCGTGCCTGCGCATCGAGCGCGAGCTGGAGGACCTGCTGCGGGCACGCGGCTTCCAACGCCTCGCCGACGCCGTCGGCCTGGCCCACCGGCCGCCGGGGAGCGCTCCCCGGCACCTTCCAGTCGACTCCGAGGAGATCTCCCCTTGACGCCCGCACCCATCGCCGTCGCCCTCGACGCCCCCGACCTGGAGACCGCCGCCAGGTGGGCGAGCCTGGTGACGCCGCACGTCAGCACCATCAAGGTGGGCCTGGAGCTGTACCTGCGCTACGGCCCCGACGTGATCGCCTCCGTGCGCGGCGCCAGCGGCGTCCAGATCTTCCTCGACCTCAAGCTGCACGACATCCCCAACACCGTCGCGGGCGCCGCCAAGGCCGTCGCCCGCCTGCGTCCGGCCATCCTGACCGTGCACGCGGCCGGCGGCGCGGCGATGATCCGGGCCGCGGTCGAGTCCGCCCCGCAGACCAAGATCGCCGCTGTGACGATCCTCACCTCGCTGGACGAGTCCGACCTTGACCGCATGGGCCTGGCCGGACCGGCCGACGAGGCCGTGCGCCGCCTGGCGGCCCTGTCGGTCGGGGCCGGGGCCACGGCGCTGGTGTGCTCGCCCAACGAGGTCGCGGCGGTGCGGGCCGAGGTGGGGCCCGGCATCACCCTCATCACGCCGGGCGTGCGCCCTCAGGGGGCCGACGTCCAGGACCAGGTGCGCGTGGCGACGCCCGAGCAGGCGCTGGCCGACGGCGCCGACCTGCTGGTCATCGGGCGTCCGATCACGGGCGCGGCGGACCCGGGAGCGGCCGCCGCCGCCATCGCCGCCTCACTGCGCCGCACGACCGCCTCCTGAACCCAGGCCCGGGGCCGCGGCCCCGGGCGCCCGCCCGCGGCCCGCCGCGCGCGGGTCTCCGTGCGGGCGGAGGCGCGCTTCCAGACGTGCCGCGAGGTGTGCTCGTCCCCGGGGCGGGGGCACGAGCTTCGCGTGCGCGGAGGGGGTCTTCTCCGTGCGGGCGCGGGGCATGGCGGCAGGTGTCGCCGGACCGTTCGCGCAGCCCTCGCTTCACAAGATCGTAATGCATCCGCGCGGCGTTCGCGCACCCTTCCCGATTCTGGTTTCGGTCCTGGTCCGGCCCTGGTTTCGGACATCGTCCGGTGCCGCGCGGGCGATCTTCGCCCAGTTCCGGGACGCCCTCCGGAGCGGACGCGCGAAGCGGGAAGTGAGGGCGATTTGATCAGCAGTGTGTAATTTTACGCTCACGGACAGTGATGAAGTGGATTTTGTGAGGAGAGAAACCGCTCTTGACGTTGCTTAGGGGGCGATGACCAGCTAGTTTCCCTTCCCGTCCGAGTACATCGACAGAAATTCGAGGTGACCCGGCGTGGCTCTTCCTCCCCTGACCCCTGAGCAGCGCGCCGCAGCCCTTGAGAAGGCTGCCAAGGCCCGTAAAGAGCGTGCCGAGGTCAAGAACCGGCTCAAGCATGGCGCGGTTTCTCTGGCTGAGGTGCTCAAGGATGGGCAGACCGACGACGTCATCGGCAAGATGAAGGTGTCGGCCCTGTTGGAATCGCTCCCCGGCGTGGGCAAGGTCCGCGCCAAGCAGCTCATGGAGCGGCTTGCCATCGCCGAGTCCCGCCGCGTGCGGGGTCTCGGCGCGAACCAGAGGGCTTCCCTCGAGCGCGAGTTCGGTGGCAACGAGAGCTAATCTCTGTTCCACAAGAAAGCGCAGGTTCAACGGGGGGTAGGAAGTGACCGACAGGTCCTGGTCCGGCGAAGCAAGGGCCCACGAGGCAGTCGGATCGGGAGCGAAGGTCGGCTTCCTCCCCCTGAGCAGGAGGCGTCTGACGGTCCTGTCAGGGCCGTCGGGCGTCGGCAAGTCCACGGTCGTCGCCGAGCTCCGGCGGGCACACCCCGAGGTGTGGCTGTCGGTCTCGGTGACCACCAGGAGGCCCCGTCCCGGCGAGGTCAACGGGGTCCACTACTTGTTCGTCGACGGCGCGGAGTTCGACCGGCTCGTCGAGGCCGGCGAGCTGCTGGAGTGGGCCGAGTTCGCGGGCAACCGCTACGGCACCCCGCGTGAGCCGGTGCTGGACAAGCTCGCCCAGGGCGTGCCGACCGTCCTGGAGATCGACCTGGAAGGCGCCAGGCAGGTGCGCACCACCATGCCCGACGCCCTGCTGGTCTTCCTGGCCCCCCCGACGTGGGAGGAGCTGGAGAAGCGGCTGCGCGGCCGCGGCACCGAGCCGGAGGACGTCATCGAGCGCCGGCTCCAGGCCGGGCGGGTCGAGATGGCGGCCGAGTCGGAGTTCGACCTCACGCTGGTGAACACGAGTGTCCAAGAAGTGTGCCACCGGCTGATAGCCTTGATGACTGACCCTCAGGGGGTCACCACCACCATCAACCGAGAGGTCTGACAATCGTGGCAGGCACCACCCCGGCCGCGGAGGGCATCACCAACCCGCCGATCGACGCGCTGCTCGACATCGTCGACAGCAAGTACTCCCTGGTGATCATGGGTGCCAAGCGCGCCCGCCAGATCAACGCCTACTACTCCCAGCTCGGCGAGGGCCTGCTGGAATACGTCGGGCCGCTGGTCGAGACGCATGCTCAGGAGAAGCCGCTGTCCATCGCGCTGCGCGAGGTCTCCGAAGGCCTGCTCAACGCCGAGCCCATCGAAGGCGCGGTCTGACCCCTTCGATGAAGGTCGTCCTCGGCGTCAGCGGCGGCATCGCCGCGTACAAGGCATGTGAGCTGCTGCGGCTGTTCACCGAGTCAGGTCACGAGGTGCGGGTCGTCCCGACCCGCGAGGTCCTGCGTTTCGTGGGCGAGCCCACGTGGGCCGCCCTGTCGGGCAACCCCGTGTCCGCCGACGTCTGGGACGACGTTCACGAGGTGCCCCACGTCCGCATCGGCCAGCGCGCCGATCTCGTCGTGGTGGCGCCGGCGACCGCCAACACCCTGGCCAAGGCGGCCCACGGGCTCGCCGACGACCTGCTGACCAACACGCTGCTGACGGCGCACTGCCCGGTCGTGTTCGCCCCGGCCATGCACACCGAGATGTGGCAACATCCGGCCACCCGCGCCAACGTCGCGACCCTGCGCGAACGCGGGGCCGTCGTCATCGACCCGGCCGTGGGGCGCCTCACCGGCGCCGACACCGGCCCCGGCCGCCTGCCCGACCCCGCCGAGATCTTCCAGGTCTGCCTGCGCGTGCTGCGCGGCAGGCCGCGCGACCTGGCCGGGCGCAAGGTGGTGATCTCCGCCGGGGGCACCCGCGAGGCGATCGACCCGGTCCGCTACATCGGCAACCGTTCGTCCGGCCTGCAGGGGTACGCCCTGGCCCGCACGGCGGTCGCGCGCGGCGCCGAGGTGACCCTCGTGGCGGCCAACGTCGCCCTCCCCGATCCCGCGGGGGCCGCGGTGGTGCGGGTGGGGTCCACGGCCGAGCTACGTGAAGCGGTGCTGGCCGCCACCGAGAAGGCTGACGCCGTCGTCATGGCCGCCGCGGTGGCCGACTTCCGCCCGGCGTCCCGGCACGAGACGAAGATCAAGAAGACCGACGGCGAGCCCGACCCCATCCACCTGACGAAGAACCCCGACATCCTGGCCGAGCTGGGCCGGCTGCGGCGCGAGGGCGGCGCCGCTCCCCGGGTGATCGTCGGGTTCGCGGCCGAGACCGACGACGTGCTCGCCAACGGGCAGGCCAAGCTGGCCAGGAAGGGCTGCGACCTGCTGGTAGTCAACCAGGTGGGGGAGGGGCTGGCGTTCGGCACGCCCGACAACGCCGCCACCGTCCTCGTCGCCGGCGGCGTGCCGGTCGAGGTGCCGCGCGGCCCCAAGGACGACGTCGCCGACGCCGTCTGGGACCTGGTCGCCCCCCGTCTGTCCTGACGCGCGTTCTTCGCGCAAGAACGATTACCTGATCGCCAGTTGCGGCACCCCGGACACCTACCGATACTTGGGGGCAAAGGGGGACGGAATGCCGGTGGGTTCCGCTGTCAGGGATCGTTGCAGGAGATTGCTGGAAGACCAGGGAGGTATCCGTTACGTCTTCCCCGCGTTGTCCGTGGGGCCGACGGGAACGGGCCACTTCCTCATCGTCGTCACCGATTCGTCCGTCTCGGTGCTCACCACCAGGACCCTCAGGAGCGACCGGCCGGTGGCGGTGTTCGCCACGTACCCGCGGCACACCAGGCTCGGCCCGATCCTGCCCGGCCCGTTCATCGAGCTCGGCAACACCGTGTTCGAGTTCGACGAGGAGTACGCGGCGGTGGTGTCCGCCGCCGACGCCGAGGTCTTCGCGCCGGAGACGCTGCCGCCGGATCCCCTTCCCGACCTGTGACCGGACACATGCCGGACCTGTGCGCCGACACGTGACCGGACACGGACACGGGACGGTTTCGCGACCGGACGCCGGGTGGGGCTAGACTTCGGCGAGGCCCTGGCGTGTTCTTCCGTCCCGGGCCCCACATCCGTCAGCAGCCGCTGCATGAGGAGCCACTGAGTTGTCACGTCGCCTGTTCACCTCCGAGTCGGTCACCGAAGGCCACCCGGACAAGATCGCCGACCAGATCAGTGACGCGATTCTCGACGCCATGCTCAAGGACGACCCCAAGAGCCGGGTCGCCGTCGAGACGCTGATCACTACCGGCCAGGTCCATGTCGCAGGCGAGGTCACGACCGAGACCTACGTCGACATCCCCGGCGTCATCCGGGAGAAGATCCTGGAGATCGGCTACGACGCTTCCCACAAGGGCTTCGACGGCGCCTCCTGCGGCGTGTCGGTGTCCATCGGCGCGCAGTCGCCCGACATCGCCCAGGGTGTCGACGACGCCTACGAGCACCGCGTGGGCGGTGACGCCGACGAGCTCGACCGTCAGGGCGCCGGCGACCAGGGCCTGATGTTCGGCTACGCCTGCCGCGAGACGCCGGAGCTGATGCCGCTGCCGATCACGCTCGCGCACCGGCTCGCCCAGCGCCTGTCCGAGGTCCGCAAGACCGGCAAGGTTCCCTACCTGCGCCCCGACGGCAAGACCCAGGTCACCATCGAGTACGACGGCGACAAGCCCGTCCGCCTCGACACCGTGGTCGTCTCCACCCAGCACGCGGCCGAGATCGACCTCAAGGAGATGCTCGCCCCCGACATCAAGGAGCACGTGGTCGACCCCGTGCTCGACGGCCTGGAGATCGAGACCGAGGGCTACCGGCTGCTGGTCAACCCGACCGGCCGCTTCGAGATCGGCGGCCCGATGGGCGACGCCGGCCTGACCGGCCGCAAGATCATCATCGACACCTACGGCGGCATGGCCCGCCACGGCGGCGGCGCGTTCTCGGGCAAGGACCCGTCCAAGGTCGACCGTTCGGCGGCCTACGCGATGCGCTGGGTGGCCAAGAACGTCGTCGCGGCCGGGCTGGCCGACCGGTGCGAGGTGCAGGTCGCGTACGCGATCGGCAAGGCGCAGCCGGTGGGCCTGTTCGTGGAGTGCTTCGGCACCGAGAAGCTGCCGGTGGAGCAGATCCAGGCCGCCGTGCTGCGCGTCTTCGACCTGCGTCCGGCCGCGATCATCCGCGACCTCGACCTGCTGCGCCCGATCTACTCCGAGACCGCCGCGTACGGGCACTTCGGCCGTGAGGGCTTCTCCTGGGAGTCCACCGACCGCGCCGAGGCGCTTCGGACGGCTGCCGGTCTCTGACCTACCCGGTCTCTGGTTTCTGCGCAGGTGCCGCATCCGGCCCTTTTGAGGGTGGGGTGCGGCACTTGTCGTCGGCCGGGGTGGTTCGGTGCGGGCGTTCGCTTGGTCTCTTGAGGGCGTCGGGCTCGCCGGTGACTGCTGATCTCTTGGGGCTGCCGGCCCGCTGGTGACTGCTGGACTGATGCTCTGCCGCGCCTGCGGCCCAGTGACGATCTCGGTTTGGTTGCTCGGGCGTCGGCGGTGGGCGTGGTTCTGCGTGCTTGTCGTGTCCTGTGTGCTTCTCTTGCGCTGTTCGGGCTGGTGGGGGAGCGGGTGGTCGGCGGGGGCGGTGCGGGGGGTGCGCCGGTGGTGTGGGGATGGCGGGGCGCGGGGTCTGGTAGACGTTAGTGCGTGACCCACTCCGACGACGCCCTCCTGCCGCTCGACGCCGTGCGGCCTCCTGCGTCGTCCAAGGACACCAAGGGGGCGGTGGTCGCGGCGCCCGAGCGGCCCGTGGCGCGGGTGGTCGTGGACAGCCCGCTGCCGCACCTCGACCGGCCCTTCGACTACCTGGTGCCCGCCGCCATGCACGAGGCGGCCCGGCCGGGGGTGCGGGTGCGGGTGCGGTTCGCGGGCAAGCTGATCGACGCGTTCCTGCTGGAGCGGGTCGACGAGAGCGACCATGAGGGCAGGCTGACGCCGCTCGAACGGGTGGTCTCGCCCGAGCAGGTGCTCACGCCGGAGATCGCCGGCCTGGCCCGCGCGGTGGCCGACCGTTACGCGGGCACCCTCACCGACGTTCTGCGCCTGGCCGTTCCGCCGCGCCACGCCAAGGCCGAGGCCGAGGTCCCGCCCCCCGCCACTTCGGCCCCCGCCAACCCAACCCCCGCCGCCCTGGCCCCGGCCGACCCGGCCGCCGCCGACCCGGTCCCCGCTGACACGGTCCCCGTCGAGTTGCGCGATGCCGAGGTGCCCCACGCCGAGTCGCCCGCCAACCTGGCCCCGGTCGGCCCCGCCGAGCTGTCCGCCGCCGACTCGGGCCCGGTGCCCGCGCCCTCCGGCGAGGCGGTGCAGGGTGCTTCCCGTACCGTGACCCGGGCTGCCGGGAGCGCGTCTCTCGTCGCGGCGCAGGCGGCCGGTAGCGGGGTTCCCGGCATCGTCCGAACCGCTGGGAGCGGAGCTGTCGCGGTCGAGCAGATCGCTTCGGGGGCGCCCGTCGCCTCCGGTGCGCCTGCGGAGGCCGGGCGAGCGCGAGGCGCGGAGGGCACGTCCTTCTCGGGACGGGGACTGGAACCGGCGGCCGGCACCCGGCGCGTGAACGGGACGGACGCCCCCGAGCGGCCGGCAGACGGTCGCAAGAGCGCCTGGGACGCCTACCCGACCGGCCCCTCCTTCCTGGACGCGCTGCGCCACGGCCGCGCCCCCCGGGCCGTGTGGTCGGCGCTGCCCGGCGCCACGGGATGGGCCGCGGCCATGGCGGAGGCGGTGCTCGCCACCCTCGACGGCGGCCGGGGAGCGGTCCTCGTGGTGCCCGACGGCAAGGACGTCGCGCTCGCGGACGCCGAGTTCGAGCGGCTGCTCGGCCCCGGCAGGCATGTGGCGCTCACGGCCGACCTCGGGCCCGCCGAGCGGTACAGGCGATGGCTGAAGGTCCTCAGAGGCCAGGTGCGCGCCGTCGTGGGCACCCGGGCCGCCATGTTCGCCCCCGTCGCCGAGCTCGGCCTGGTGGCCATCTGGGACGACGGCGACGACCTGCACGCCGAACGCCTGGCCCCCTACCCCCACGCCAGGGAGGTCCTCGGCCTGCGCGCCCACCGGACGGGCGCGGCCATGCTGATCGGCGGCTACGCGCGTACGGCCGAGGCCACCCAGCTCATCGCCGCGCGCTGGGCCAGGCCGATCGTGGCCGCCCGCACGACGATCAGGAGCCTGGCCCCGCGGGTGCGTCCCGCCGGCGAGGACGCCGAGCTGGCCAAGGACCAGGCGGCCCGGCAGGCGAGGCTGCCCAGCCTGGCCTGGCGGGCGCTGCGCCAGGGGCTGGAGAGCGGGCCGGTGCTGGTGCAGGTGCCCAGGCGCGGTTACCTGCCGGCGCTGGCCTGCCGCCACTGCCGCGCCCCGGCGCGCTGCGTCCTGCCGCCGACCAGGATCGCCCCGCACCTGGCCGCGCCGGTCGCCGGCGGCCGGCAGACCGCGGCTCTCGGCGAGGCCGAGCCGGACGCCGCAGTTCTGACCACCGCCACGGACGCGACGGGCGGGACGCCGGAAGGTCTCGGGAGCGGCGAGTCGCTGTGTCACGGGCCGCTCGCGCTCAGGGCCGGGCACGCCGCCCCCTACTGCCGCTGGTGCGGCCGGGTCGACGCGGACTGGCGGTGCCCGTCCTGCGGCAGCCCCCGGCTGCGGGCGGTCGTGACCGGCGCCCGCCGCACCGCCGAAGAGCTGGGGCGGGCCTTCCCGTCGGTGCCGGTGCGCACCTCGGGCCGCGACGGGGTGCTGGCCAGTGTGCCCGCCGCGCGCGCCCTGGTGGTCGCCACGCCCGGCGCCGAGCCGGTGGCCGAGGGCGGCTACGCGGCGGCCGTGCTGCTCGACGGGTGGGCGCTGCTCGGCCGGGCCGACCTGCGGGCGGGGGAGGAGACGCTGCGCCGGTGGATGAACGCCGCCGCGCTGCTGCGGCCGTCCGCCGAGCTGGTGGTGCTCGGGGACGCCGGGCTGCCGTCCGTGCAGGCGCTGCTGCGGTGGGATCCGATCACGCACGCCGAGCGCGAACTGGGTGACCGGGCCGAGCTGGGGTTCCCGCCCGCCGTGCGGATGGCGACGCTGACGGGTTCGGCGAGCGCGGTCCGGCAGATGCTCGACGAGGTGCGCCTCCCGCCGGACGCCGAGGTGCTCGGTCCCGTGCCGGTGGACGAGTCGGGGCTGGAACGGGCCATGATCCGGATACGGCGCGGCGGCGGGGCGGCGTTGTCGGCCGCGCTCAAGGGGGCCAGTGGGGTGCGTGCGGCGCGTAAGACACCAGATGTCGTGAGGGTGAGTGTCGACCCACTCGACCTGATTTAGACCGTTTCCCCGATTCGCTCATCTGTTGGTCAGCCGTTAGCGTGCCCCTGTGTCGATCGAATGGGTGAACCAGGCCATCGACGACCTGCGCGCATGGGGGCGCGCGCGGGAAGTCGAGGTGGACGCGGACGAGGTCCGCCTGCTCTGCGACTACGCCAGCGACTATCTCAACGTCAACGAACTGCGCGACTTCACGCCGGAGACCTTCGACGAGCTGCTGCTGTCCATCTACCCGCGCAAGGTGATCGCGCCGCCCGAGAGCGCGCCCGAGACCGTGGCGGCCGCCCGCACGCTGGTGGACTACCTCGGCGAGGCCGGTCACGCCAGCCCGGCCACCGTGGCCGGCATGCGCGCGCGGCTCGACGACATCGGCCCCCGCATGCCCGAGGCGCTGGCCGACCCGGCCAACTTCGGCATGGCCAAGAGCCTGTTCAGCTCGATCGGGCCGGAATCGCTCGAACAGGCGGTGCCGATCCCGTCCGGGGAGCTGCCCGACCTGGGCGAGGCGCCGTGCGACTGTCCGGGCTGCACGCCGCTGCCCGCCGTACGGCTGGCCTCGGAGGCGGAGCTGGTCGAGGCGCTGCGGACCGTTCCGAAGCTGGCCGGCGGCCCCCCGCCGGGCGACGGCGAGCCGCTGCGCGCCTGGGCCGACACCGTGGCCCGCCTGCTGGAGGACGACACCGGCGGCGAGATCACCGGCCACGCCGAGCTCGACGACGGCCTCTACGACCTGTTCGACATGCTCTACCGCCTCCAGGCGCCGGTGCCGCTCCAGGTCGTCGCCGACTACCTGGAGGAGGTCTCCGGCGAGGGCGGCATCGACGTGGCCGGGGCGCTCGACCGGCTGGCCGGATGGGGCATGGTCCGACTCGACGGCGAGGCGGCCCAGCTGACGCCCCTGGCGGTCTGGGGGCTGCGCGAACACTACCTCTCGCTCGGCCTCGACGCCCCGATCGCCCCCGACCTGGGCGAGGCCGACGCGCGCGGTCTCATCGAGGGGCTGCTCGAAGGGCTGCCCGCCGAGCTGGCCGAGCAGGACATCTCCCGCTGGTTGTCCGGCCGCGCGCCGGGCGAGGCCGCGGCCGAGCTGCTGAGCGCCGCCTCCGGCGCGCCCGCCGTGGCCCGCGGCATCGCGATCACCATCGTCGACCGGCTGGGCGCCGAGGCCGAGCCGCAGGTGCGCGACCACCTCGACGACCAGGAGTTGCGCCCGCACGTCATACACTGGCTGGCCGCACGTGGTCTCGGCGCGCCGCCGCTCACCCAGGACGAACTGCTCTGGGTCAGCGTCGACATGCTCGCCCTGGCGATGCCCGCCGCGCGGGAGGATCCGGAGATCTTCGCCGAGAACATGGCGGCGTCCGGTCCGCCGGCCCATCTGATCGAGGAGATGTGGCGGGTCGACCACCCCGACGTCGTCGAGGTTCTGGAGCTGCTCGGACGCTCCATCCCCGACGACACGGTGGCCAAGGCGGCGCGCAAGGCGGCGTTCAAGGCGCGCTCCCGGGCCATCCGTTGAGTACGCCCTTGTGACTGCTGTGCAGTAAGTTTCCTGGGTGGCAAACAATGTCTTCGACCTCGCCGAGCTGCGCAAGCTGATCGATGAGCAGGCCGCCGTGCCTCCACGGCCACCTGAGGAGACCTCCGTGGAGCACGAGGCGCTGACCTTCCCGCCCGTCCTGCTGGCGAGCGACGCCGAGCTGGCCCGCGCGGTGCCCGCGGTGCCGCTCGTCGCCGACGCCATCCGGCTGACCGCCTGGACGGGCAGCCGCGAGGTGGGCGCCGACGGCATGCTCAGCGAGTCCGACGCCAGGGCCGCCGCCGAAGAGCTGGGGCTTCAGGAGTCCCGGCTGCGGCTGATCTGGATCGTCGCGGTCAACACCGGCCTGCTGCGCATCCTGGGCGGCCGGGCCTCGCGCGGCCCGCTGTCGATGCAGCTCACGGTCGAGGCCACGCTGGAGTTCTGGGACGGCGTGGTGATGGACGTCCTCGACCGCGCCGACGAGGGCCTGACCGGCTCCTCCGTGGTCGACGACCACCTGGCCGAGATGCTGGCCACCATCTACTCGGTGCGCTCCGGCGTCGCCGTGGGCAACCTGGCCAGGGGCATCCTGCAGTCGCACGAGGTCGCCTGCGCGCCTGGTCCGGTCGAGATGCGCAGGCTGGCCGCCGCGCTGCCGGCCGAGCTGCTGGAGGCGCTCTCGCTGCTGACGTACTGCGGGCTGGTGGAGCAGACCGAGGCCGGGCGCACGGCGCTCACCCCGCTCGGGGTCTGGGCCGTCCGGCGCGACCTGCTGCGCGAGGGCCACGACGCGCCCACCGCCGCCGAGGTGCAGGTCTTCGCCGACCTGTCGGCCGCCGAGCTGGTCGAGGCGCTGGTGAAGGGCACCGCCACGCAGAGCGCCGTGGCGGGCTGGCTGGAGCGGCGGCCCCCCGAGGCGGCCGCCCGCGAGCTGATCGAGATCGCCGCCTCCGGCACCGCCGGGCAGCGCGGCGCGGTCGGCGCGATCCTGGAGGAGCTGGGCCCCGAGGCCGAGCAGCCCGTCCGGCAGGCGCTCGACCACCCGCTCATGCGCCGCTACGCCGCCTCCTGGCTGCACATCCGCGACCTGGAGGCCCCGCCGCTCAGCCCCGAGGACCACACCTGGATCGCGGTGGACAACCTCGCCGCGCTCATGCACCTGTCCGGCCCGGCCGCGGGCCGCCTCGACATGCCCGAGCCGGGCGAAGACCTGATCAAGCTCGTCGGCGAGATGCCCGCGGTCGGCCACCCCGACACGCTGGCCGTGCTCGACATGCTCGCCGGCTCCCACGACGACCGGGCGGTGGCCAAGGCGGCGCGCAAGGCCGCGATGAAGGCCCGCTCCCTGCGCCACGACCGGCTGCCGGCCCATCGCCGGTAAACTGGGCTGATCCACGTTCGAGAACAGGAGTGAGCCCCTTGGCGATCCAGTCGATCCGGCTGTTCGGAGATCCGGTGCTGCGCACCGCGGCGGCCCCGGTCGTCGACTTCGACAAGGAGCTCCGCAAGCTGGTCAAGGACCTCACCGACACGATGATGGACGCCCCGGGCGCGGGCCTGGCGGCTCCGCAGATCGGCGTCGGCCTGCGGGTGTTCACCTACTACGTCGACGACCAGCTCGGCCACCTCGTCAACCCCGACCTCGACCTGTCCGCCGACCTCGACGAGGACGGCGAGGAGGGCTGCCTGTCCTTCCCCGGCCTGTCCTACCCGACGCCGCGCGCCGTCCGCGCCGTGGCCAAGGGCTTCGACATGCACGGCGAGCCGGTCACGCTGGAGGGCACCGACCTGATGGCCCGCTGCTTCCAGCACGAGACCGACCACCTCGACGGCATCCTGTTCATCGACCGCATGGACCCCAAGCAGCGCAAGCTGGCCATGAAGGCGATCCGCGAGGCCGAGTGGAGCGGCCTGTCCGCCCCCGTGATCAAGATGTCGCCGCACGCCACCGGCGGAAGGGCGCTCTGACGATGCGGCTGGTCTTCGCGGGCACACCCCAGACGGCGCTGCCGTCGCTGCGCATGCTGATCGACTCGCCCCGGCACGAGGTCGTGGCCGTCATCACCCGTCCCGACGCCCAGTCAGGGCGGGGGCGCAAGGTCCACCCCTCGCCGGTGGCCGAGCTCGCGGAGGAGGCCGGCATCGAGGTGCTGCGCCCGGCCAAGGTCGGCGACCCCGCCTTCCTCGACACGCTGCGCGCGCTGGAGCCCGACTGCTGCCCGGTGGTGGCCTACGGCGCGCTGTTGCCGCAGTCGGCCCTCGACGTGCCCCGCCACGGCTGGATCAACCTGCACTTCTCGGTCCTGCCCGCCTGGCGCGGCGCGGCGCCCGTCCAGCACGCGGTGCTGCACGGCGACGAGATCACCGGCGCGACGACGTTCCAGATCGTCAAGGAGCTCGACGCGGGCCCGGTCTACGGGGTCGTCACCGAGGAGATCCTGACCCACGACACCAGCGGCTCCCTGCTCGAACGCCTGTCGGTCTCCGGCGCCGGCCTGCTGGCCGCCACGCTCGACGGCGTCGAGGACGGCGCGCTGGAGGCCCGTCCCCAGCCGCTCGACGGCGTGACGATGGCACCCAAGATCAACGTCGCCGACGCGCGGGTCGACTGGTCCAAGCCCGCCATGCGGGTCGACCGCCTGATCCGCGCCTGCACCCCCGGCCCGGGGGCGTGGAGCGAGTTCAGGGGCCAGCGGGTGAAGCTCGGGCCGGCCAAGGTCGCCGTCCAGGCCGACCGGCTCGCGCCCGGCCGGATCCTGGCCACGAAGAGCCACGTGCTCGTCGGCACCGCCACCGACCCGGTCGAGCTGGGCGAGGTGCAGCCGCAGGGCAAGCGGGCGATGGGCGCGGTCGAGTGGGCGCGCGGCGTCCGGCTTGCGGGTGACGATGCCTTCGCGTGAGCCCCGCCGGTCGGCGGGCGGCCCCACGGGCACCAAGCCCCGTCCGCGCCGCCCTGCCCGCGACCACGCCCGCAACGCCGCCTTCGACCTCCTGCGGGCCGTCGACGAGCGCGACGCCTACGCCAACCTGCTCCTGCCGCGGCTGCTGCGCGAGCGCGACATCCGGGGGCGCGACGCGGCGCTGGCCACCGAGCTGGCCTACGGCACGCTGCGCGGCCTCGGCACCTACGACGCGATCATCGAGATGTGCAGCGACCGCGCGCCCGACCCGGCCGTGCGCGACGCCCTGCGGCTGGGGGCCCACCAGCTCCTGCGCATGCGCGTCCCGCCGCACGCCGCCGTCGGCACCACCGTCGATCTCGTACGCCTGCGCGTCGGCCAGGGCGCGGCCAAGTTCGTCAACGCGGTGCTGCGCAAGATCGGCTCGCGCGAGCTGGAGGACTGGATCCCCATCGTCGCGCCCGACTCCGACCACGACCCGGTCGGCCATCTGGCCGTCGCCTACGGGCATCCCCGGTGGATCGTCTCGGCCTTCCGCGACGCGCTGGGCGGCGGCGGGGAACTGGCCGACCTGCTCGACGCCGACAACGTCCGGCCGCTGGTGACGCTGGTCGCCCGGCCGGGGCGCAGCTCGGTGGCCGAGCTGGCCGAGTCCGGCGCCGCGCCCGGCCGCTACTCGCCGTACGCGGCCTACCTGCGCGAGGGCGACCCCGGGCAGATCGAGGCCGTGGCCGAGACCCGCGCGGCCGTCCAGGACGAAGCCAGCCAGCTCGTGGCGCTGGCCCTGACCCGCGTGCCGCTCGACGGCGAGGACGAGCTCTGGCTCGACATGTGCGCCGGGCCGGGCGGCAAGGCGGGCCTGCTCGACGCCGTCGCCACGTACGGCGACCTGGCGGGGCTCGACGGCGAGCGCCGTCCGGGCGACGGTGAGCGCCGTCCGGGCGACGGCGGTGCGGCGGCCGACGGCGCCGCGGTGAGCGTCGGCGGTGCGGCGGGCGGCGGTCCCGTGGCGTTCCCCGGTGGGGCGCGCGTGCTGGCCGCCGACGTGCAGTACCACCGGGCGCGGCTGGTCTGGCAGACCACCAGGACCGCCTCGGTAGTCACCGCCGACGGCACCGAACCCGCCTGGCGGCCCGGGGTGTTCGACCGGGTCATGCTCGACGCCCCCTGCACGGGGCTGGGCGCGCTGCGGCGGCGTCCGGAGGCCCGGTGGCGGCGCGACCCGGCCAGCATCGCCGAACTGGGCGCGTTGCAGCGGCGGCTGCTCGGCACGGCCCTCGACGCCGTGCGCCCGGGTGGGGTGGTGGCGTACGTGACCTGCTCGCCGCACCTGGCCGAGACGCGCGTCGTGGTCGGCGACGTCATGGGCCGCAGGGGCGACGTGGAGCAGCTCGACGCGCGCGACTACCTGCCGGAGGTCGACGGGCTCGGCGACGGGCCGCACGCGCAGTTCTGGCCCCACCGCCACGGCACGGACGCCATGTTCCTGGCCCTCCTCCGCAAACGCCCCTGACCCCGCCCGCCCTCGCCCACGTGCCGGGCACACCCGCCCCTCGCCCGCGTGCCGGGCGCCTGCGTCCCGGGCGCACCCGGCCCTCATACGCGTGCGGGGCGTCCGTGTGCCGGGCGCCCGCCCGCTCTCGCCCGTGTGCCCGCGTGGTGGCGGGGTTGGGGTGGTAGGAGGGGGTGTCGAGGCGGGAGCGGGCGGTTCAATAGACTGGCGCATCATGGCCGTACAGATCTCGCCCAGCATCCTCGCCGCCGACTTCGCGCGGCTGGCCGACGAGGCCGCCGCCGTGCCGAACGCCGACTGGCTGCACGTGGATGTCATGGACTACCACTTCGTGCCCAATCTCACCCTCGGGCTGCCCGTGGTGGAGTCCCTGCGCAAAGCCACCCAGACACCCCTCGACTGCCACCTCATGATCGCCGACCCCGACCGCTGGGCCCCCCAGTACGCCGAGGCCGGGGCGGGCAGCGTGACCATCCACGCGGAGGCGTCCAAGGCGCCGGTGCGGACGTTGCGCGAGATCCGGTCGTTCGGCGCCAGGGCGGGGCTCGCGCTCAACCCGGCCACGGCGGTGGAGCCGTTCGAGGGGCTGTTCGGTGAGATCGACATGCTGCTGCTGATGACGGTCGAGCCCGGGTTCGGGGGGCAGAAGTTCCTGGACATGGTGCTGCCGAAGGTGCGGGCGGCGCGGGCTCTGATCGAGCGGCACGGCGGGTCGATCTGGCTGCAGGTCGACGGCGGTGTGACGGCCGAGACGATCGAGCGCTGCGCGGAGGCGGGCGCCGACGTGTTCGTGGCCGGCAGCGCCGTCTACGGGGCCGCCGACCCGGTGGCTGCCATCGACGCCCTCCGCGCCGCCGCCACCCGCTGACCCTTCCCCGTTCACCGCTGCCCTTGCCCGCCGCCACGGGCGTGCCCCGCGCGCTCCCGTGGCCCCTCCACCCCTCCGTGAGGCGTGCTCCGCGCAGGTCCGTGGCTCCTTCGCCTCTCCAGGAGGCGTACGCCGCCCCTGGGCCGGAACCCTCGCCAGGTGTCCCAGGCAATCCCACGGGCTTTCCGCAAGGAGCGCACCACACTCCTGCCGTCGCGCCTCGGGCCGCTGGGGTGCGGCCAACTGGGAGGCGTAGGCCCACTGGGAGGCGCGGGCTCACCGAAGGTGCGGGCCCAGAGGAGTCGCATGCCCCAGGGGCGTGCAAACCCGCTCGGGGTGCGGGCCCAGCCGCTGGCGGTGCGCGGGGGGCGCTGAGGGGGGCTGCAGGGAGTGTGAGGACCGCTGGGACGCGGGGGCCGGGGCAGGGCCGGTCTTGAGCCGAGGGGCCGGCGGGGCTGGGGTGGTGAGCGGAGCGTGAGCGTGGGGGGAGCGTCCCGGGGACGTCTTCGGGGCGGGCGGCAGCGTGCCCGCGGACCGGCCCGTCCCGGCCACCCGCCTGAGATCAAAAGCCGCGACGTCGCAAAATACGAATCCTCAGTCTATTGATCAGTATGACCTGCGTCACTTAGAGATTGGGTTATTTTTTGTCAGGATTCTGTGACATACGCTGATCCGATAGCGCCGGTTACCGATCTTGGTAACGCACGTTTCCCCAGCTCAGCCCCCCTGTAGAGCCATGATCGACGGCAGGCCGCCACCATGCTTAGTGACCTTACCGTTATGTCGAACTATTGCTGACTGTGATGTTTGGCTAGATATCCTGCGTTTTGATCGCCGTTCCGCGTCATGACTTTTCGCGGCGTAAGACGGTCTTTTTCCATTGCGGGGGTCTTCTCCTACCGGGGTTTCCGGGCCCTCGTTCAGTGCGAACGGAGGGTAATGGGCAAGTACCTGCTCCGCAGGTTGGCGATCAATCTGATCTTGGTCGCGATCGCGGCCAGCTTGGCTTACATGCTCGCCGCGACGACCATGAACCCTCGCGGCGCGTATGAAGGCCGCCAGCCTCCTGTCGCCGAGGAAGTCATCGACGCCACCCTCGACAGCTACAACCTCAACGACAAGACGCCCGTCCTGGAGCGCTACGCGACCTGGGCCAAGGGCGTCGTCACGGGTGACTTCGGCAAGACCTGGAACGGCGGTTCGGTCAACGACGAGATGGGCCGGCGGATCTTCGTCAGCCTCCGGCTGCTGCTGGTGGGCACGATCTTGGGGTTCGTCCTCGGAGTGGCGCTCGGCGCCCTGTCGGCGGTCAAGCAGTATCGGATATCCGACCGGGCGATCGGGGTCGGCTCGTTCGTGATCATGGCGGTGCCGGTGTTCGTGCTGGCCACGCTGCTCGCGATCGCCGCCTACAACCTCAACCGCGGGCTCGGCTTCTCGCTGATCGAGTTCACCGGCGAGTACAACCCCAAGCTGTCCGGCTGGGAGCAGTTCACCAACCGGCTGAACCACCTGATCCTGCCGACCATCTCGCTCAGCCTGGGCTCGATCGCCTTCTACAGCCGCATCCAGCGCAACATGATGCTGGACGTGCTCGGCCAGGACTTCGTCCGCACCGCGATGGCCAAGGGCCTGCGGCGCAGGACGGCCCTGGTCAAGCACGCGCTGCGCACCGCGCTGATCCCCGCGGCCACGTACTTCGCCTTCGCCTTCGGCACGATGCTCACCGGCGCCACCTTCACCGAGAAGATCTTCGCCTGGAACGGCATGGGCGCCTGGCTGGTCGACTCGATCAACCAGAACGACGTGAACTCGGTGGCCGCGGTCAGCATGTTCGCCTCCGTCTGCGTCCTGTTCGCCGGCTTCCTGTCGGACCTGCTGGTGGCGGCCCTCGACCCTCGAGTGCGGGTGAGCTAAGTGCGTTCCAAGGTTGTTCTCGGGCGGATGCTGCGCAACCGGCAGGCCCGCTACGGCTTCATCGCCCTCGTGCTGCTGGTGGCGCTGGCCTACCTCGGCCCCTACTTCGGGGCCTACGACTGGAAGGACAAGGACTTCCTCGCCTTCCTGTCGGCTCCCTCGTCCGACCACTGGTGGGGCACCACCTCGATCGGCCAGGACATGTACGCCGTCACCCTGCGCGGCATGCAGAAGTCGATCATCATCGGCCTGCTCGTGGCGCTCATCTCGACCGGCCTGGCCGCGATGGTCGGCGCCTTCGCCGGGTACTTCGGCGGCTGGGTGGACCGCGTCCTCATGTGGGGCGTGGACCTGCTCCTCGTCCTGCCCAGCTTCCTGATCATCGCGATCGCCTCGCCGCGCCTGCGCGGCGCCTCCTGGCTCTGGTTCGTGGTCCTGCTGGCGGCGTTCGCCTGGATGATCACCTCCAGGGTGGTGCGCAGCATGACGCTCTCGCTCCGTGAGCGCGAGTACGTGCAGGCGGCCGTCTACATGGGCATCCCCCGCTGGAAGATCATTTTCCGGCACATCGTGCCGAACCTGTCCTCCTTGCTGATCATCGACGCCACCCTCAACGTGAGTGGCGCGGTCATCGGCGAGGCCGCGCTGTCCTTCTTCGGCTTCGGCATCCAGCCGCCCGACGTCTCGCTCGGCACGCTGATCGCCGAGGGCTCCCGCAACGCCACCGGCTACCCCTGGCTGTTCGCCTTCCCCGCCGGGCTCCTGGTGCTGCTGGTCCTGAGCATCAACCTCATCGGAGACGGCCTGCGCGACGCACTCGACCCGGGGAGCAACTCATGAGCATCCTGGAGGTTCAAGACCTCACCGTGACGTTCCCCGGCGGCATCGAGGCCGTGCGCGGCGTCAGCTACGAGGTCGCCCGCGGCGAGGTCCTGGGCATCGTGGGCGAGTCCGGTTCGGGCAAGTCCGTGACGTCCCTGGCGATCATGGGCCTGCTGCCGCGCAACGCCCAGATCAGCGGCTCGGTCAAGCTCCACGGCCAGGAGCTGATCGGGATGAAGGAAGACGACCTGGTCAAGGTCCGCGGCAAGTCGATGAGCATGATCTTCCAGGATCCGCTGTCGGCCTTCACGCCCGTCTACACGATCGGCGACCAGATCTCCGAGGCGCTGCGCGTCCACCAGAAGCTGGGCAAGGACAAGGCCGCCAAGCGCGCCGTCGAACTGCTCGACCTGGTCGGCATCCCGCACCCGGACGTGCGGGCCAAGGCGTTCCCGCACGAGTTCTCCGGCGGCATGCGCCAGCGCGCGATGATCGCGATGGCCATCGCCAACGACCCCGACCTGCTGATCTGCGACGAGCCCACCACCGCGCTCGACGTGACCATCCAGGCCCAGGTGCTGGAGGTGCTCAAGACCGCCCAGCGCGAGACGGGCGCCGGCATCGTCATGATCACGCACGACCTGGGCGTCGTCGCGGGCATGGCCGACCGGGTGCTGGTCATGTACGCCGGCAAGCCGGTCGAGCAGGGCAACGTCGACGACATCTACTACCGGCCGCGGATGCCGTACACGATGGGACTGCTCGCCTCGATCCCCAGGATCGACGGCGAGGAGGGGCCGCTGGTGCCGATCGAGGGCAACCCGCCCTCCCCGGCGGCGCTGCCGCCGGGCTGCCCGTTCGCGCCGCGCTGCCCGATGAAGATCGACTCGTGCGACGACGAGGAGCCCCCGCTCACCGACGTCGGCGGCGGCAGGCACGTCGCCTGCATCCGCTCCCGCGAGATCGAGTACAAGGGCCTGACCGGCACGGACGTGTTCCCGGTCCCGGTCATCCCGGTCAGCGAGGTGGTCCGCGTGCCGCGCGAGCAGCGCGCGACCGTGCTGGAGCTGGACAACCTCATCCGGCACTACCCGCTGATGAAGGGCGCGGTGTTCAAGCGCCGCGTCGGCACCGTGCACGCCGTGGACGGCATCAGCTTCGACATCGCCGAGGGCGAGACGCTGGCACTGGTCGGCGAGTCGGGCTGCGGCAAGACCACGACCCTGCAGCAGATCATGCAGCTCGCCCCGCCGCAGAGCGGCCGGATCGTCGTGCTCGGCCAGGACAGCGCCAAGCTCGGCCCGTCCGGGCGCAAGGCGCTCAGGGGCGACCTGCAGATCGTCTTCCAGGACCCGATGGCGGCGCTCGACCCGCGCATGCCGGTCGGCGACATCATCGCCGAGCCGCTGCGCGCCCACGGGCGCAAGAACGTCAAGCAGCGGGTCGCCGAGCTGCTCGAACTGGTGGGGCTGGCGCCCGAGTACGCCGAGCGCTACCCGCAGAGCTTCTCCGGCGGCCAGCGCCAGCGCATCGGCATCGCCCGCGCCCTGGCCCTGGAGCCCAAGCTGCTCGTCCTGGACGAGCCGGTCTCGGCACTGGACGTGTCCATCCAGGCCGGCGTGATCAACCTGCTGGACGAGCTGAAGAACACCCTGGGGCTGTCGTACCTGTTCGTGGCGCACGACCTGGCCGTGGTCCGGCATCTGGCCGACCGCGTCGCGGTCATGTACCTCGGCAGGATCGCCGAGATCGGCACGGTCGAGGAGGTCTACGACCGCCCCGCGCACCCCTACACGCAGGCGCTGCTGTCAGCGATCCCGCTGCCCGACCCCGAGATGGAGCGCACGCGCAAGCGGATCCTGCTCGAAGGCGACCTGCCCAGCCCGGCCGACCCGCCATCGGGTTGCCGGTTCCGCACGCGCTGCCCCAAGTTCGCCCTCCTCACCGAGGCCGAACGCCGGCGCTGCGTGGACGAAGAGCCCTCGGTTGCCCGGCTCGCGACCGCCGTGGACCACGGCGCCGCCTGCCACTACGCGGAGGAAGTCGAGGTCATCACGGCCTCGGACGATCAGGAGGAAAAGTGAAGGTTCGTTACCGGGCGGCGGCGGGAATCGCCGTCCTCGCCATGGCCGCGGCGGCTTGTGGCGGTGGTGGCGGCGAGGCCAAGAAGCCGAGCGCCGAGCAGTCGCAGCAGGCTCAGAAGCAGATGTCGGAGCTGCCGGGCATCTCGATCAACCCCGTCCCGTACGAGCAGGTCAAGGACGGCGGCACGCTCACCCTGGCGGTCGGCCAGTGGCCGAGCCAGTGGAACGGCAACCACGTCGACGGCAACCAGCTGGACACGGCGGACATGCTGGACTCCCTGATGCCGATGTTGATGGTCGCCGACTCCCAGGCCAACTTCAAGGCGAACCCCGACTACCTCACCGACGTCAAGATGGACCTGTCGTCGGGCAAGCAGGTCGTCACCTACACGCTGAACGAGAAGGCCCAGTGGTCGGACGGCACGCCGATCACCTGGAAGGACCTCGAGGCGGCGTGGAAGGCCAACAACGGCAAGAACAAGAAGTTCAAGCCGGCCTCCACCGACGGCTGGGACCGCATCGAGTCGATCACCAAGGGTGACTCCGACAAGGTCGCCATCGTGACCTACGGCAAGAACTACCCCGAGTGGCAGGGCCAGTTCTCCCGTTCGCCGCACCTCTACCCGGCCTCCCACATGGAGACCCCGGAGAAGTACGAGAAGGACTACCTGCAGAAGATCCCGGTCACCGCCGGGCCCTTCAAGGTCGAGAGCATCAACGAGGGCACCAAGACCCTCACCGTGGTGCGCGACGACAAGTGGTGGGGCCGTAAGCCCAAGCTCGACAAGGTCATCTACCGGACCATCGAGACGCCCGCCGCGCAGGTGAACGCCTTCGCCAACGACGAGCTGGACGCGGTGGAGATCCCGCCGGGCAGCCCGGCCGACCTCAAGCGGGCCAAGGAAGTCCCGAACGTGGACATCCGCAAGTCGCTCAGCCCGAACTGGCGGCACATCACCGTCAACAACCAGAGCGAGTTCCTGAAGGACAAGTCGGTCCGCCAGGCCGTCGCGTACGCGATCAACCGTGACGTGATCACGCAGTCCGACCTCAAGGACATGGACTGGCCGCTGCAGACGCTGGGCAACCACGTCTTCATGAACAACCACAAGGCGTACGTCGACAACTCCGGCGAGCTGGGCAAGTACAACCTGCCCAAGGCCAAGGAGCTGCTCGACGCGGCCGGCTGGAAGCAGGAGGGCGACGTCCGCAAGAAGGACGGCAAGGAGTTCTCGCTGAACTTCGTCGTCCCGGCGGGCGTGCCGTACGCCAAGACCGAGGGCGAGCTCACCCAGGCCATGCTCAAGGAGGCCGGGATCAAGCTGACGATCCGCCCGGTCCCCGATGACAAGTTCTTCACCGACTACATCATCAAGGGCGACTTCGACCTGGTGCCGTTCTCCTGGATCGGCACGCCGCTGCCCCTCGGCGGCCTGCCGCAGATCTACAAGACCGGCTCCGAGTCGAACTTCCCCAAGGGCAGCGACCCGGCGCTGGACGCCGCGATCGACGCCGCTGTCGGTGAGATGGACCAGACCAAGGCCTACCAGCTGGCCAACGCCGCCGACAAGCTGATCTGGGACCAGGTGCACACCATCCCGCTGTACCAGCGTCCGGCCATCCAGGCGACCAAGAAGACGCTGGCCAACTTCGGCACCTTCGGGTACCAGGCCCGTGACTACACGGCGATCGGCTTCACCGGCTGATCTCCGTAGCCTCGACGAAAACCCCCGGCCGGTTCCCGGCCGGGGGTTTTCTGCATGCTTCACCACCTATTGGGGTAACTGTTCACTTATGGACGACGACTATGGGATCTTCGGCCCCGAGTCGGTGACCTGGCGGGTGATGGGGGAGCCGATCCAGCTCGTCGGCGGCTTCCGCGCGCTGCTGATGCAGGGGCTGCACCCCCGGGCGATGCGCGGCGTGCTGCAGAACTCGGCGCTGCTCGACCCGGCCGAGGCGTGGTCGCGCTTCCTGCGGACCAGCGAGTTCGTCCGGGTGCGCACGTACGGCACGCGCGCGGAGGTGGAGCGGGCGGGCCGCCGGGTGCGCAGGATCCACGCCACGCTGACCGCCCGCGACCCCGACACCGGCGAGACCTACCACCTCGACGACCCCGAGGCGCTGCGCTGGGTGCACGTCGGCGAGGTCGACTCCTACCTGACGGTGGCCCGCCGCGCCGGCGTGCGGCTGTCCGACGCCGACGCCGACCGGTTCGTCGCCGAGTGGCGGCGCGCCGCCGAGGTCGTGGGCCTGGACGGGGACGACGTGCCGGGCTCGGTGGCCGAGCTGCGCGCCTACATCGACGGCCGGCGTCCGGGGCTGCGGCTCGTGCCCGAGGCGGCCCACCCGCTGCGGCTGTCGCTGCACACGCCGCTGCCCGGCGCGCTGTCCGCGCTGCGGCCCGCCGTGCCCGCGCTGACCGTGCTGGCCCTGGCCACGCTGCCGCGCTGGGCCCGCCGCCTGTACGGCCTTCCCGCCACGCCCGTCGGCGACCTGTGGGCCTCGGCCACGCTGCGCGCCCTGCACACCGGCATCGGCCTGGTCCCCGAGCAGGTCCGCTACGCGCCCTCGGCCCGGCGGGCGCGCAAGTTGATGGCTGCCTGAGCGAGCGCTTGTTCAAATAGCACGGGGGCGGTCGCGCTTTCCGTAATCGGCATGGCAAACTGGTACAAGAAGAGAGCTAGCGTGCTCCGGGGTCGGTGAAAGTCCGAACCGGCGGTTACAGTCCGCGACCCGGCCGATGCCATCGGCCGGTTGACCCGGTGAAATTCCGGGACCGACGGTTAAAGTCCGGATGGGAGGAAGCGCGCGAGGTGTCCGGCGTCCCAGCCGGGCGCCTGACGTGGTGCCGTGCCGGCACCCGAAAACCCCCCGGGGCCCGCCGTGGCTTGAAGCTACTGGCGAGTAGGAGACCCGGGTGGACATCTCAGCCGCCGACGCCGCGCACATGGCGCGCGCCGTCGAGCTGGCCGCGCGCGGACACGGCGGCACCAGCCCCAACCCCGTCGTCGGCTGCGTCGTGCTGTCGGCCGCCGGGCAGGTCGTCGGCGAGGGCTTCCACGCCTACGCGGGCGGGCCGCACGCCGAGGTCGTGGCGCTGGCGCAGGCGGGCGAGCAGGCGCGGGACGGTACGGCGTACGTGACGCTGGAGCCCTGCGACCACACCGGCCGCACCGGGCCGTGCAGCCGGGCGCTGCTGGCCGCGGGCGTGGCCCGCGTGGTCGTCGCCGTGGCCGACCCCAACCCGAAGGCCGCCGGCGGCGCGGCGCGGCTGCGCGCGGCCGGGGTGAGCGTGACGCAGGGCGTGCTGGCCGGGGCGGCCGAGCGGGTCAACGAGGAATGGCTCACCTACGCCCGGCTCGGCAGGCCGCACGTGACCTGGAAGTTCGCCGCGACCCTCGACGGCAGGTCGGCCGCCGCCGACGGCACCAGCCAGTGGATCACCTCGCCGCAGGCGCGGGCCGACGTGCACCGGCTGCGCGCCGCCTGCGACGCGATCGTGGCCGGGATCGGCACCGTGCTGGCCGACGACCCCCACCTCACCGTCCGCCTCCCGGAGAACGCCGGGGCGGACACGCGGGAGGGCGACGCGGGGGCGCTGCTGGCCGGCAGCCCGCCGCTGGCCGGCCGGCCCCTGGGCGCCCGCCCGCCGCTGCGGGTCGTCGTGGACACCGAGGGCAGGACGCCGCCCGCGGCCCGCGTCCTCGACGACGAGGCCCCCACGCTGGTCGCCGTCGCCGACGACGCCGTGACGGAACTCAAGGCCGGCCTGCTGCGCCTGCCCCGGCACCCGGAGGGCGGCCTCGACCTGCACGCCCTCCTGCGCGAGCTGGCCGCCCGCGAGGTGGTCGGCGTGTTCCTGGAAGGCGGCCCCACCCTCGCCGGCGCGTTCCTGCGGCAGGGCCTCATCGACCGAGTGATCGCCTACCTCGCCCCCGCCCTCCTCGGCGAGGGCAGGGCCGCGCTCGGCCCCGCGGGCGTCGGCACGATCAGCGGCGCCCACCGCCTCACCTTCGACGAGTTTTCCCCCATCGGGCCGGATCTGCGGCTGACCGCGCGGCCCGCTCCGCATCAAGGCAGGGAGAAGTGATGTTCACCGGAATCATCGAGGAGAAGGGCGAAGTCGTCGCCATCGAGCCGGCCGGCGGGGGCGCTCTGCTGTCCGTACGCGGCCCGCTCGTCACCTCCGACGCCGCCCACGGGGACTCGATCGCCGTCAACGGCGTCTGCCTGACGGTCGTCGAGGTCGAGGACGACGTGTTCACCGTCGACGTCATCAGGGAGTCGCTGGACCGCAGCTCGCTCGGCGGCCTCACGGCGGGCTCGGCGGTCAACCTCGAACGGTCCGTACGCGCCGACCAGCGCCTCGGCGGCCACATCGTCCAGGGCCACGTCGACGGCACCGCCCGCCTGCTGTCCCGCGCCCCCGGCGAGAACTGGGACGACCTGCGCTTCTCCCTGCCCGGCCCGCTCAGCCGGTACGTGGCCGAGAAGGGCTCGATCGCCATCGACGGAATCAGCCTGACCGTCACGACGGTTGACGACGACAGCTTCGGCGTGAGCCTCATCCCGACCACGCTGAAGCTGACCACCATGGGCGACCGCCAGGTCGGCGACGTGGTGAACCTTGAGGTCGACGTGATCGCCAAGTATGTGGAGAGGCTGGTGGGCGCCCGATGAGCTGGGTGGACGCATCGATTGACATCTTCGGTCTGCCGGTGAAGTGGACCGACCTGGCCGGCAACGTGTTCGCCCTGGCCACGGTGGCGTTCGCGATGCGCAAGTCCATGTGGACCTGGCCGGTGCAGTTCACCGGTTCGGTGCTGCTGTTCCTCGCCTCGATCAGCGCGCACGTCACCGGCAACGCGCTCAAGCAGGCCCTGTTCGCCGTGCTGGCGGTCTACGGGTGGTGGAAGTGGCGGCAGGGCACCCAGGAGCACGCCCTGTCCGTCCGGCCGGCCACGGGCGGCGAGCGGTGGCGGATGCTGGCGGCGCTGGCCGTGGGCACCGCGGTGGTGACGGTCCTGTTCAAGGCGTTCGACCTGTCGTGGTACCCGGGCGCGCCGGTGGCCGTCGTGGCCTCCGACGCCTACATCTTCGTCGGCGGCGCGGTCGCCACCTGGGCGCAGGGCCGGGCGCTGGTCGACTTCTGGATCGTCTGGGTGCTGGTCGACCTGGTGGGCGTGCCGGTGGCGTTCAACTCCGGCCTCTACGTCTCCGGCGCCGTCTACGCCGTGTTCTTCGTCATGGTCCTCACGGGCTTCGCCAAGTGGCTGCGCGAGTACCGCGCCGCCCGTCCGGAAGTGGTGGCAGTGGCATGAGCGAGTTCAAGCTCGACCCGATCGAACGGGCCATCGAGGACATCCGCAACGGCCGTCCCGTCGTGGTCGTCGACGACGAGAACCGCGAGAACGAGGGCGACCTGATCTTCGCCGCCCAGAAGGCCACGCCGGAGCTGTGCACGTTCCTGATCCGGCACACCAGCGGCATGATCTGCGTGGCCATGGACGGCAAGGAGCTCGACCGGCTCGGGCTGCCGCTCATGGTGTCCCAGAACCGCGAGCGCATGCGCACGGCGTACACGATCACCGTCGACGCCCGGGACGGCGTCACCACCGGCATCTCCGCCGCCGACCGCGCCAGGACCATCCGCACCCTCGCCGACTCGGCCACCGAGCCCAACGAGCTGGTCCGGCCCGGCCACATCTTCCCGCTGCGCTACCGCGAGGGCGGCGTGCTGGCCCGGCGCGGCCACACCGAGGCGGCCGTCGACCTGGCCAGGCTCGCCGGGCTGTCGGCCGCCGGCGCGCTGGCCGAGGTGGTCAACGACGACGGCACCATGGCCAGGCTGCCCGAGCTGCGCCGCTTCGCCGACGAGCACGACCTGGCGCTGGTCTCCATCGAGCAGCTCGTCGACCATCGCCGCCGCGCCGAGAGCATGGTCACCAGGGTCGCCGAGACCCGCCTGCCCAACGCGTACGGCATGTGGCGGGCCTACGGCTACTCCAGCGCCCTCGACGGCGGCGAGCACGTCGCGCTCGTCTACGGCGACCTCGGCGGCGGCGAGAACATCCTGGTCAGGGCCCATTCCGAGTGCCTGACCGGCGACGTGTTCGGCTCGCTGCGCTGCGACTGCGGCGTGCAGCTCGACCACGCCATGGGCGCCATCGCGCAGGAGGGCCGCGGCGTCGTCGTCTACCTGCGCGGCCACGAGGGCCGGGGCATCGGCCTGCTGGCCAAGCTCAAGGCCTACAGCCTCCAGGACAACGGCAGCGACACCGTCGACGCCAACGTCGAGCTGGGGCTGCCGGTGGACGCCCGCGAGTTCTCCAACGCCGGGCAGATCCTGGCCGACCTCGGCGTGCGCTCGGTGCGGCTGCTCACCAACAACCCGGCCAAGCTCAAGGGCATGGACGGCTACGGCATCAAGGTGCTCGGCCGCGAACCCATGCCCGTGGCCCTGAACCCGCACAACGAGCGGTACCTGGAGGCCAAGCGCGACCGGCTCGGCCATGACATCTCCTCCAGCGTCCCGCACGAGATCTCGGAGGCGTCATGAGTGGCGAAGGCCGTCCCGGAGTGGCCGTGGTGGACGCGGCGGGCCTGGTCGTGGGCGTGGTGGCGGCGAGCTGGCACGCCAAGATCACCGACCAGCTCGTGGCGCGGGCCGTGCAGGCGTGCGACGACAGCGGCGCCACCGCGACCGTGGTCCGCGTGCCCGGCTCGCTGGAGATCCCCGTCGTGGCCCAGGCCCTGGCCCGGCGTTGTGACGCGGTGGTCGCCCTCGGCGCGGTCATCAAGGGCGAGACCGCCCATTTCGATTACGTCTGCGACTCGGTCACCAGCGGGCTGACCCGCGTCTCGCTCGACGAGGAGACGCCCGTCGGCAACGGCGTGCTCACCTGCGAGACGATGGACCAGGCGCTCGACCGCTCCGGGCTGCCCGGCAGCAAGGAGGACAAGGGCTACGAGTCGGCCCTGGCCGCCCTGGAGACCGCCCTCCTCCTGAGGGACCTCCACTGACCTGCGGTAGGTTTCCCTCGTGCCCGAGCCCGTGACCCCGCCGCCCCTGCCCGTGACCTGGCGTCCCCGCCGGGGCCGGGTCGTGCCCTACGCCTTCGCCCTGGTGGTGGTGGCGGGGGCGGTCCTCATGGCGATCTTCATCGCCGACCCGTTCAAGCTGCCCGACCGGGTGGCGATCGTGGGCTTCGGCCTGGCGGTGGCGTACGTGCTCCACCTGCTGGGCCGGGTCCGGGTGGAGGCCGACGAGCAGGGCCTGACCGTCGTCAACGCCCTGCGCGTCCACCGCTACACCTGGCCCGAGGTCATCGACGTGACCCTCCTGGTGGGCGACCCGTGGCCGAAGATCGACTTCTCCGACGGCCGGACGATCGGCGCCATGGGCATCCAGGGCTCGGAGAAGGCCCGCGCCCGCCGGGCCACGGCCGAGCTGGCCGCGCTGATCCGCGAACGCGGCGAGGCGGCCGAGTCCGGCGACTGAAACCCTAGGAAGTCCGGCGACTGAAACCCGATGATGAGGGCGAGCCGATATCGCCGGGCCGGGGTTGCGACGTAGCCTGAAGGCGTGCTGCGGCGGACAATCAGGGCAATGGACATCGAGTCGCCGGACAAGCTCACCGAGCTGCTCGACCGGCACGACTACCTGGCCGACCGGGGGCTGGCCACGGCCGCCTTCCTGGCGCTGCGGATGGGGCGGCCGCTGTTCCTGGAGGGGGAGGCGGGCGTCGGCAAGACCGAGCTGGCCAAGACCCTCGCGACGATGCTCAGGGCCCCGCTGATCCGGCTGCAGTGCTACGAGGGCCTCGACGCGTCCCAGGCCCTGTACGACTGGGACTTCGCCCGCCAGCTCCTCCACCTCAAGGCCGCCGAGGCCGCCGGGATCACCGACGCCGCCCGGCTGGAGGGGGAGATCTACGACCGCCGCTTCCTGATCGCCCGTCCCCTGCTGAAGGCCGTGGAGACCCAGCCGAGCGTGCTGCTGGTGGACGAGATCGACCGGGCCGACGACGAGTTCGAGGCGTTCCTGCTCGAAGTGCTCTCCGACTTCACCGTCTCCATCCCCGAGCTGGGCACGATCAGGGCCGCGACGCCGCCGGTCGTCGTGGTGACCTCCAACCGCACCCGCGAGGTGCACGACGCGCTCAAGCGGCGCTGCCTCTACCACTGGCTGGAGCACCCGAGCTTCGACCGCGAGGTCGCGATCCTGCTGCGCCGCCTGCCCGGCTGCACCGAGGAGCTGGCCCTGCAGGTGGCGCGGGCGGCCGGACGGCTGCGGCAGGCGGACCTGGTCAAGCCGCCGGGCGTGGCCGAGACGCTCGACTGGACCGAGGCGCTGCTGACGCTCGGGGCCAGGGAGCTCGACCCCGACCTGGCCGCGGCCACGCTGGGCGCCGCGCTGAAGTACCGCGAGGATGTCGCCGCCGTCCTGGCCGACGGGCTGCTGTCCGGTGGATGAGCTGGTCCGGACCGTGACGGGCTTCGTCAGGACGTTGCGCGCGGCGGGCGTGGACGCCGACCACGAGCGGACGCGGAGCCTGCTGCAGGCCCTCGGCCACCTCGACGCCGGGGACCGGGAGGCGTTCTACTGGGCCGGCCGGCTCACCCTGTGCGCCACCCCCGACGACCTGCCCCGCTACGACCGCTGCTTCGCCGCCTACTTCGGCGGACGGCGGGCGGCGGCGGCCCGTACCGCGACGACCAGCGTCACCCGGCACCTGGCGGCCGGCGACGGCGACGAGGCGGGCGCGGGCGAGGACGCCGCCGCCCCGGCCACGGCCAGCCGCGCCGAGGTGCTGCGGCACCGGGACGTCGCCCGGCTCACCGAGGCGGAACGCGCCGAGGTGCACCGCATGCTGGCCCTGCTCGGCCGCGGCCGGGCCGCGCGCCGCTCCCGCCGTTTCGAGCGGGCCCACCGGGGCAGGCTGGACCAGCGCCGCACCGTGCGCGAGGCGCTGCGCAACGGCGAGGTGGCCCGGCTCCGGCGCCGCCGGCACACGACCAGGCCCCGGCAGGTGGTGCTGTTCGTGGACGTCAGCGGGTCGATGGCCCCCTACGCCGAGACCCTGTTGCGCTTCGCCCACGCGCTGGTCAGGACCGTGCCGCGGGCCACGAGGGTCTACTCGGTCGGCACCCGGCTCACCGAGGTCACCGCCGAGCTGCGCCACCGCGACCCCGGCACGGCGCTGAACGCGGCGTCGGCGGTCATCCCCGACTGGAGCGGCGGCACCCGGCTCGGAGAGGAGTTCAAGGAGTACCTGATCCGTCACAGCGCCCGGGGGGCGATCGTGGTCATCGCCTCCGACGGCTGGGAACGCGGTGACCCCGCGCTCCTGGGCGCCCAGCTCGCCAGGCTGGCCCGGCAGGCGTACCGGCTCATCTGGGTCAATCCGCACAAGGGATATGAGGGTTACCAGCCGCTGACCGGAGGCATGCGGGCCGCCCTGCCGCATCTGGACGACCTGGTGGCCGGGCACAGCCTGGCCGCCTACGAGGAACTCAGCGAAAGGCTCGCCCATGCGTGACGTGCTCCCGGAGATCATGCGGTGGTGGAGGTCGGGGCTCAGGTTCGGGCTGGCGACCGTGGTGAGCACGTTCAGCAGCGCGCCACGCCCGCCGGGCGCGGCGATGGCGGTGCGCGGCGACGAGGTGGTGGGCAGCGTCTCGGGCGGGTGCGTCGAGGGGGCGGTCTTCGAGCTGGCCTCCGAGGCCGACGCCCCCGTCCTGCAGCGGTACGGCGTCAGCGACGACGACGCCTTCGCCGTCGGGCTGACCTGCGGCGGCATCATCGACATCCTGGTCGAGCCGGTCTCCATCGAGACCTTCCCCGAGCTGGGCGAGATCTTCGCCGCGGTCGAGGCGCACCAGCCGGTCGCGGTCGCCACCATCGTCGCCGGCCCCGGCCCGATCGGCGCCCGCCGGATCGTCTGGCCCGGCCGCTCGTCGGGCACCCTTGGCCTGGACCGCCTCGACGAGGCCGTGGACGACGACGCCCGCGGCATGCTCGCCCAGGGCCTGACCGGCATCAGGCACTACGGCGGGCACGGCGAGCGGCGCCTGGACGACCTGTCGGTGTTCGTCCAGTCGTTCGCGCCGCCGCCGCGCATGCTGGTCTTCGGCGCGATCGACTTCGCCGCGGCCGTCGCCAAGGTGGGCAAGTTCCTCGGCTACCACGTCACCGTCTGCGACGCCCGGCCGGTCTTCGCCACCGCCAAGCGGTTCCCCGAGGCCGACGAGGTGGTGGTCAAGTGGCCGCACGACTACCTGGCCTCGGTCCAGGTGGACGAGCGCACGGTGATCTGCGTGCTGACCCACGACCCCAAGTTCGACGTGCCGCTGCTGGAGGTGGCGCTGCGGACCGAGGCGGGCTACATCGGGGCCATGGGCTCGCGCCGTACGCACGAGGACCGGCTGGCCCGCCTGCGTGAGTCCGGGCTCACCGAGGCCGAGCTGGCCCGGCTGAGATCGCCCATCGGCCTCGACCTGGGCGCCCGCACGCCGGAGGAGACCGCCGTGTCGATCGCCGCCGAGCTGATCCAGCTCCGGTGGGGCGGCTCGGGCCGGCCCCTGTCGCAGACGGGCGGGCGCATCCACGGGGAGCCGGCGTGATCGCCGGGCTGCTGCTCGCCGCGGGGGAGGGCGCCCGGCTGGGCACCCCCAAGGCGCTCGTGGAGTTCGGCGGCGAACGGCTGGTCGACCGCGGGGTGCGGCTGCTGGAGGAGGGCGGCTGCCATCCGGTGGTGGTCGTGCTCGGCGCGGCGACCGTGCAGGTGCGCGGGGCGGTCAGCGTGCGCAACCCGGACTGGCGCACCGGCATGGGCTCCTCGCTGCGTGCCGGGCTGGCCGCGCTGCCGCCGGAGGCGACGGCCGTGGTGGTCGCGCTGGTGGACCAGCCGCTCGTCCGGGCGGGCGCGGTGCGGGCGCTGGCCGGCTCGGGGGCCGGGCTGGCGGTGGCCACCTACGGCGGACGGCGGGCGAACCCGGTGCTGATCGCGCGCGAGCACTTCGCGGGGGTGGCGGAGCTGGCGGTGGGCGACGTGGGGGCGCGGGCGTTCATGAAGGCGCATCCCGGGCTGGTCACCGAGGTCGCCTGTGACGAGCACGGCGACCCGGCCGACATCGACACGCCGCAGGACCTGCAGCTGCTGGAAGGCCGCTAAACCCGCACCGGGAACTGCTGGAAGGCCGCTGGAAGGCGGTTGGAAGCGGTTAGAAGCGCAGGGAGGCGATCGCCGCGCGGTGGTCGCTGCCGGTCGCCGGGGCCACCCCCGCCTTGGTCGCCGTCATGCCCCTGAACAGGATGTGGTCGGGCCGGGTGATCGGGAACTCGGCCGGCCAGGTGAAGCCGAACCCGTCGCCGGCCACGCTCTGGGCGTCGGTCAGCGGCGGGGTCAGGCCGCGCATGCCGCGGTCGGTGGTGGCGGTGTTGAGGTCGCCGAGCAGCAGGACGCGCTTGCTGGGGTCGGCGTCGACGAGCCGGCGGGCGTGGGCCAGGGAGGCGTCGCGGGAGGCGGTGTGGCCGGGCCTGGCCGAGGCCAGGTGCATGACGTAGACGGTGACCTTGCCCTTGGGGGTGCTCACCACCGCGCGCAGCGCCCGCGGCCAGCCCATGCCGACGTCGAGCGGGCGGGTCTCGCTGATCGGGTAGCGGCTCCACAGGCCGACCGTGCTGACCGGGTAGTGGTAGCGGAACAGCTTGTTGAGCTGCTTGGCCGCGGGCCCGCCCGGGGTCAGCTCCTGGGCGGCCAGCAGGTCGAGCCCTTCGGCGATGGCCTTGACCGCCTCGCCGGAGGCGCTGTTGCGCACGCCGACGTTGACCGTGCCGACGGCCAGGTCGCTGGGGCCGCCGGGCGGCGCGGCCAGCAGCGTGGAGCCGAACATCGCCGCCCACACCAGGCCGGGCGCCAGCGCCGCGAGCGCGGCCGCCCTGGAGCGCGCCAGCAGGGCGAGGAGCAGCAGCAGCGGCACCGCCAGCCCCATCCAGGGCAGCAGGCTCTCCAGGACGGGCGTGAATCCGCCGAGCGACGGGATGAGCGAATGACCCGCCAGGGCCAGGGCGACCACTGCGGAGGCGATGACGACGACCCGGCTCAGCACCCGAACCAGGCTAGTGCTTCGCCGCGCGACACGCCGACACGCTAACCTGTTGACGTCGCAACGGAACAACATTCGGTTCATCGGGAGCCCGGCATGCGCATCGGTATGGCACTCAACTACTCGGGCGGTTTCAAGGAGACGGTCGCCGAGCTGGCCGACTACGAGAAGGCGGGCCTCGACATCGTCTTCGTGGCCGAGGCGTACAGCTTCGACGCCGTCAGCCAGATGGGGTACATCGCGGCGAAGACCGAGCGGGTGCAGATCGCCTCGGGCATCCTGCCGATCTACTCCCGTACGCCGACGTTGCTGGCCATGACCGCCGCGGGCATGGACTTCGTCTCCGACGGGCGCTTCACGCTGGGCATCGGGACGTCGGGGCCGCAGGTCATCGAGGGCTTCCACGGGGTGCCGTACACCGCGCCGATCGGGCGTACCCGGGAGGTCATCGAGATCTGCCGCAAGGTGTGGCGGCGCGAGCGGCTGGAGCACGCGGGCCGCAACTACCAGGTGCCGCTGCCCGCCGGTGAGGGCACCGGCCTGGGCAAGCCGCTGAAGATCATCAATCACCCGGTGCGCCCGCGCATCCCGATCGTGGTCGCCGCCATCGGCCCCAAGAACGTGGAGATGACCGCCGAGCTGGCCGAGGGCTGGGAGCCGATCTTCTACTACCCGGAGAAGGCCGCCGACGTGTGGGGCCCGGCGCTGGCCGCCGGCCGGGCGAAGCGCGACCCCGAGCTGGGGGAGCTCGACGTCATCGCCCAGGCGGCGCTGGCCATCGGCGACGACGTGGCCGGGCTGCGCGACTTCGGCCGGGCGATGGCCGCCCTGTACATCGGCGGCATGGGCGCCAAGGGCAAGAACTTCTACAACGACCTGGCCCGGCGCTACGGCTACGAGAAGGAGGCCGAGCAGATCCAGGACCTCTACCTGGAGGGCAAGAAGGACGAGGCCGCCGCGCTGGTGCCCGCCGAGCTGCTGGAGAACATGTCGCTGATCGGCAGCGAGGGCTTCGTCCGCGACCGGATCGCGGCGCTGAAGGAGTCGGGGGTCACGACGCTCAACGTCGCGCCGCTCGGCCGTACCCACGAGGAGCGCGTCCGCCTGCTGGAGAAGGTCAAGGAGCTGGCCGCCTGATCGGGCGGGCTCCGGAATGGGTGTGACGCACGTCACAATGCCGAGCGGGAATATGCCCCGTTTGGGATGGTGTTGTACGTCCTCGTGAGGTTCTCTGTGGTCATCGTGCGGCTCGTCGAGCGTCTGCACGTGGATCTGTGCCGTCTGCACGGATCCCTCTGTCGCTGATCGGCGCGTCCCCCAGACTCCCCCCTTCCTCACCCGCATGCCCCCTTCGCCGCGGCATGCCTGACTTCCGGAGCCTTCCTCCCGTGAAGAGATTCACCTTCTCCCTTCAGCTGCTGCTCGGCCTGGCCGTCGGCGTCGCCCTGGGGTTCGTCGCCAAGATCTGGGACGTGGCCTGGCTGGCCGAGACGCTGACCCAGGTCGGCAAGATCTTCGTCCAGCTCCTCAAGCTCGCCGTGCCGCCGCTGGTGTTCACCGCCGTGCTGGTCAGCGTGGCCAACCTGCGCAACGTCAACGGCGCCGCCCGCCTGGCCTCCAAGACCCTGCTGTGGTTCCTGATCACCGCGTTCGTCTCGGTGGCCTTCGCGATCGCGCTCGGCCTGATCATCAACCCCGGCCAGGGCGTCACCCTCGACACCGGCGCGGCCAAGGCCGTCGACACCGAGGGCGCCGGCACCTGGCTCGACTTCGTCACCGGCATCCTGCCCACCAACATCGTCACGGCCTTCACCGAGGTGAACGTCCTCCAGATCGTCTTCCTGGGTGTCGTCCTCGGCGCGGCGGCCCTGGCGGTGGGCGAGAAGGCCGAGCCGTTCCTCAACCTCAGCCGTTCGGTGCTCGAACTGGTGCAGAAGGCCCTGTGGTGGGTCATCCGCCTGGCCCCGATCGGCACCGCCGGCCTCATCGGCAAGGCCGTCTCCACGTACGGCTGGGACCTGCTCGCCCCGCTGGCCAAGTTCAGCGTCGGCGTGTACGTCGGCTGCTTCATCGTCCTGCTGGCCGTCTACCCGACGCTGCTCGCGGTCTGGGGCAAGGTCAACCCGATCACGTTCTTCCGCAACGCGTGGCCCGCCATCGAGCTGGCCTTCGTCTCCCGTTCCTCGGTCGGCACGCTGCCCCTGACCCAGCGCGTCACCGTCGAGCGCAACGGCGTCGACCGTGACTACGCCTCCTTCGCGGTGCCCTTCGGCGCCACCACCAAGATGGACGGCTGCGCCTCGGTCTACCCGGCGCTGGCCGCGATCTTCGTGGCCCAGGTGTTCGGCGTGCACCTCGGGGTGGGGGACTACCTGCTGATCGCGTTCGTCTCGGTCGTGGGCTCGGCCGCCACCGCCGGTCTGACCGGCGCGATCGTCATGCTGACGCTCACGCTGAGCACGCTGGGCCTGCCGCTCGAAGGCGTCGGCCTGCTGCTGGCGATCGACCCGATCCTCGACATGATCCGCACCGCGACCAACGTGGCCGGCCAGATGGTCGTCCCGGTCCTGGTGGCCCGCTCGGAGGGCCGCCTGGACGAGGCGGTCTTCAACGCGCCGCCGCAGCCGCTCGACGACGCCCCGGCCTCGGCCGCCCGCACGCCGCGCGCGCCGGAGCCCGCGACGGCCTGACCGGAGTTCTCCTGAGGGCGGGTGGCCGTACGGCCACCCGCCCTCAGTCGTAGGTGAGCAGGTCGCCGGGCTGACAGCCCAGGGCCTCGCACAGCCGGGTCAGCGTGGAGAAGCGGATGGCCTTGGCGTGGCCGTTCTTGAGTATCGACAGGTTCACGACGGTGATCTCGACCTTGTGCGACAGCTCGGTGAGCGTCATGCCGCGCTGGGCGAGCAGTTCGTCCAGGCGTACCCGGATGGTGCCTGCGGGCATCAGATCGTGGCCTCGACCTCGTCGAGCAGGGCCACGCCCCGGCGGACGATCTCCGACACCCCGAGCGCGCACAGCCCCGCCACGAGGCCCGCGAGCGGCACGCCCGGCGCCGGGACGAACGCCGGACCGGTCGTCAGCAGCATGCCGGACAGTATGGCCTGCGCCGCCGTGCCGAGCGCGGCCGACACGAGCGAACCGGCGATCAGGATCCAGCCCAGCCGCCGCAGGTGCCCGGCCGTGACGGCGGAGAACAGCGCCCGGTCGCCCGACCGCGCCCTGCGCAACGCGCGGACCACGGTGTACAGCGCGAGCAGTCCGGTCGCCGTGGGCGGCGCCCACAGCAGGAGGTAGAGCAGCGCCGCCGCGGGCGAGGGCCCCACGGGGCGGAGTGTCACGTCGGCCGTGGCGCCGACGATCTCCACCCCCGGGGCGGGGGTCACGGGCGGCGTCACGCCGGAGACGTGCAGCGGCACGCCGATGCCGTTGGCCGTGCCGAACACGGCGATCAGGACGGTGGCGCCCAGGGCGGTGAGCGCGCCGAGGCAGCCGAGGACGAGGCCGATGCTCAACAGGACCTCGAGCCGGTTGATCCACTTCATGGGCATAACGATAATCGTAAATAACGAAAGTCGTTATGTCGAGGGGCGGCAGGCGCGGTGTGGCGGGGGGTGCGAAGTGTGGATCATGGGGCGGGGAGGGGCTGGAGGGCCCTATGGTGGGTCGGAAATAGCCCACTTTTCGAGTTTTTGGCGGGGATATGTCCGACGCTACGCCTTCGATGGTCGCCGACCGGTACCGGCTTGACGAGCTCATCGGCAGCGGTCCGATGGGTGAGGTGTGGCGGGCCTACGACACCCGCGCCGACTGGGTCGTGGCCGTGAAGATCCTGGGCGCGGGCGCGGCCGGCGAGGCCGCGCGGGAGGCGCTGAAGCAGCATGCGCAGGCGGTGGCCAGGGTGATCCACCCCAACGTGGCCATGGTCCTCGACGTGGGCGACCAGGAGGGCGCCCCCTTCCTGGTGACCGAGTTCCTCACCGGGACCAGCGTGGGGGAGGACTTGGCGGCCGAGGGGCCCATGCCGATCGTCGAGGTGTGCGACCTGGTCGGGCAGGCGGCCGCGGGGCTGGACGCCGCGCACCGCGCCGGGGTGTTCCACGGGCAGATCGACTCCGGCAGTTTCCGGCGGGCGGCCAGCGGCGTGCTGAAGGTCGTCGGGTTCGGGCTGCCGGACGAGGAGCCGTCCCAGGCCGAACGCCGCTACCTGGCCCCTGAGCGGGCCTCCGGCCGTCCTGCCACGGCCGCCGCCGACCTGTACGCCCTCGGCGCCGTCTGCTACGAGCTCCTGTGCGGCCGCCCGCCCGTCGCCACCCCTGACCTGCCGGTGACCGGCATGCGCGCCACCCCGCCGTCCCCGCCCGCCGCCCCCGGAACCGCGGCCCCCGGAACCGCGGCCCCCGGAACTCCGGCCCAGGGGAGTCCGGCCCAGGGAAGTCCGGCCCCCGGAACCCCGGCATCCGGAACCGAGGCCCCCGGGGGTGCCGGGCAGGGGATCGTCCCGCCCAGTGCGATCCGGCCCGAGATCCCCGCCGAGCTGGACCGGCTCGTCCTCGCGATGCTCGCGCCCGACCCCGCCAGGCGGCCCTCGGGCGGCGAGCCCGTCCGCCGGGCCCTGGCCGCCATCGCCCGGCCCGGCGCGGCCCCGGGAGCGGCCCCGAACACCGGCGCGAACAGTGGTGCGAACACCGGCGTGAACACCGCCCCGAACCTCGCCGGAGCCGCGGCGGGCCGGCCGGGCGACACCCGGGTCTACGACTTCAACGGCGTCCCGCGGGCCGGCGACACCGCCGTCTACGAGTCCGCCGGGCTGGACCAGGCGCCGCCGCGTACCGGCAACAAGCTGCTGGTCCAGATGGGGATCGCCGTCGCCGTCATCGCCGTGGTGGCCGTCGCCATGGTGGTGTGGGCGGGCTCGCGCAAGGAGACGCCGGTGGCCGAGCCGAGCGCGAGCGCGCCCCCCACGTCCGTCCTGTCGCCGGACGTCACGCTGACCGCCGGCCCGACCTCCGAGCCGCCCGAGGCCAGTCCCACCGACCTCACCCCGGGCGACACCGCCACCAGCCTGGTCCAGACCGTCGGCCCCAAGGCGACCCTCGGCCCCCGGCAGACCCCGGCGGGGGGCTGGGACCACTGGCTGGTGAAGTTCGACGAGGCGGTGACGGCCCAGGAGGACATCGGCGACATCAACCCCCACGTCGCCGAGAAGGTCCACGACAAGCTCAGGAAGGCCGCCAAGAAGCTCCAGGACGGCCACTTCGAGCCCGCCCGCGGCCAGATCGCCGGCGTCTACCGTGACCTGCGCAAGGCCCAGGTGAAGGGCGACGTCCCCCTGTCGGGCCCGCTCGCCTCCTTCCTGGACGACTTCGCCCTCTCCTGACCGTGACGGGACGGTTTCCCCTCTCCTGACCGTGACGGACGGGAGGCCAGTGCTTTCCCCCGATCCTGACCGGGTGGGGGAGGGCCGGGGCACGCGTACATTGGCGGGATGACCATCGACCACGCGGCGCGCCGGGCACGCCTGGCCGCGGCGCTGCCCGCCCACGAGGTCCCCGCGCTCCTCGTCACCTCCCCCGTCAACGTCCGCTACCTCACCGGGCTGGTCAGCTCGAACGCGGCCGTCCTGGTCAGGGCGGACGGCTCGGCGCTGCTGGCGACCGACAACCGCTACATCGACAAGACGCGCGCCCTCGACGTGCCCGCGGTCGAGGCGCCCGACGTGGCCGGCCGGCTGGCCGCGCCGGGCGTGGCCATCGAGGCCGCCGCCATGACCGTGGCGACCTTTCGCCGCCTGGAGGCGGGCCTGAAGGAGGGCGACGGCAAGGGCGGGGGCCTGGTGCCGCTCGGCCCGCTGGTCGAGGAGCTGCGCGCGGTCAAGGACGAGGCGGAGCTGGAGCTCATCCGCACCGCCTGCGCCCTGACCGACCAGGCCTTCGCCGACGTGCTCCCGATGATCGCGCCGGGCCTCACCGAGCGCGCCCTGGCCCGCCTTCTCGACAACCGCATGACCGAGCTGGGCGCCGACAAGCCGGCGTTCGACACGATCGTCGCCGCCGGCGAGCACGGCGCGATCCCGCACCACGCCCCCACCGACCGCGAGCTGCGCGCCGGCGACCTGGTCACGATGGACTTCGGCGCCCGCTACCACGGCTACCACGCCGACATGACCAGGACGGTCTGCCTGGGCGCGCCCGCCGCCTGGCAGCGCGAGCTGTACGACCTGGTCAGGCGCGCCCAGCGAGCCGGCCGGCACGCCCTGACCCCGGGAGCCCTGGCCAAGGACGTCGACGCGGCCGCCCGCGGCCTGATCGAGGCGGCGGGCCACGGCGAGCACTTCCGGCACGGCCTGGGCCACGGCGTCGGCCTGGAGATCCACGAGGACCCGTTCCTGGGCCCCTCCAGGACCGGTAGACTAGAGGATCGAGTTCCGATCACCGTCGAGCCTGGGATCTACCTCCCCGAGCGGGGCGGGGTTCGCATCGAGGACACCCTCGTGACCCGTGAGGGCGGGCCGGAACTTTTCACCAAGACCACCAAGGAGCTGCTCGTCCTTTAGAGCGGCCACACGCGGGAGAGAACGAGTGGCGACGACCAACGACCTCAAGAACGGCATGGTGCTGAAGCTCGAGGGCGGTGAGCTCTGGAGCGTTGTCGAGTTCCAGCACGTCAAGCCGGGCAAGGGCGGCGCGTTCGTGCGCACCAAGCTCAAGAACGTCCTCTCCGGCAAGGTCGTCGACAAGACCTTCAACGCCGGCGTGAAGGTCGACGTGGCCAACGTCGACAAGCGCGAGATGCAGTACTCCTACAAGGACGGCGACGACTTCGTCTTCATGGACACCGAGACGTACGACATGGTCAACGTGCCCGCCCGCACCGTCGGCACCGCCGCCAACTACATGCTGGAGAACACCCTCGCCACGATCGCCTTCAACGAGGGTTCGGCGCTCTACGTCGACCTGCCCGCCGCCGTCGAGCTGCTGATCTCCAACACCGAGCCCGGCCTGCAGGGCGACCGCTCCACCGGCGGCACCAAGCCGGCCACGCTGGAGACCGGCGCCGAGATCAAGGTGCCGCTGTTCATCACCACCGGCGAGAAGGTCAAGGTCGACACCCGTAGCGGCGAATACCTCGGCCGGGCCTGAGGTGTCTGCACGCGGCAAAGCACGCAGGCGCGCCCTTGACATCCTCTTCGAGGCCGAGTTGCGCTCGGAGGATCCGCTGAAGATCCTCGCCGAGCGCGTCGAGCGGCAGGAGCCGCCGGTCAACGAGTACACCTCGGCCATCGTCGAGGGCGTCGCCCGCCACCATGCCCGCATCGACGACCTGATCACCACCTACTCCGAGGGCTGGACGCTCGACCGCATGCCCGCGGTCGACCGCAACCTGCTGCGCGGGGGCACGTACGAGCTGCTGTGGATGCCCGACGTGCCGGAGGGCGTGGTCATCAGCGAGTGGGTGCACCTGGCGGGCGAGCTGTCGACCGACGAGTCGCCCCAGTTCATCAACGGCCTGCTGGCCCGGTTCAAGCAACTCAAGCCAAGCCTCACCCTTTAGACAAAGGCCGCGAAGGCCGTTTCGGGGTACGTTCCACTCAGACGGTCCGTACGGCTCGCGAAGAGGCGGCGGAAGGCGCGCCGGCGCGCGGCCTTCCGGTGCGGTCCCCGGCCTGCCGCGGGGCCGTGAGCCGGTCCGGGGAAGTGGCGCGTCACCAGCCGCGACGCGCCCTTTTCCGGCCTTGTCCGGCTTTCCTGGGTGAGCATCGGTCCCATCGTGACCGCAGCCCCCGAGACCGCTGAGAATCCCGCGTACGGCGCCCTCGCCTGCCACCGTGCACGGCAGGTGGTTCGCCCGGCTCACGCCGCCCCCGCCTTCCACCGTGCGCGGCAGGTGGTTCGCCCGGCTCACGCACAAGGACGGCGTGCCGGCCGACGCCTGGCAGCTGCGAGCGCCCAAGAGGATCGCGGCGGCCTTCGACGGTCAGGGTCCGGCCTGCGGGCGACGGCGCGTACCGCGTAGGCTGGGCCCGTCCGCACAGGGCGAGGGCCGCCCGCGGAGGAGAGAGAGGCGAGCCGACGTTGCGAGCAGAAGGCGTCACCACGAAGACCCCGGCGGTGCGCACCGCCGTCGTGTGGGGCGCGTTGCGGTCGGTGCTGGCCGAGCGTGCCGAGGCCGTCGGCCGGGCCAGGCTCGACATCGTCGACGCCGGCGGGGGCACCGGCGGGTTCGCCGTGCCGCTGGCCGAGCTCGGCCACACCGTCACCGTCGTCGACCCCAGCCCCGACTCGCTGGCCGCGCTGGAGCGCCGGGCCAAGGAGAAGGGCGTGGGCGTGCGCGGCCTGCAGGGCGACACCGCCGACCTCGGCGACCTGCTCGACCGCGACAGCGCCGACCTGGTCCTGTGCCACAGCGTCCTGGAGTACGTCGACGACCCCACCGGCGCGCTGGCCGCCGTCGCCGGGCTGCTGCGCCCGGGTGGCGCCGTCAGCGTGCTGGCCGCCAACCCCGTGGCCAGCGCGATCCACCGGGCGCTGGCCGGGCAGTTCGACGAGGCCAGGGCCGTGCTGGCCGACCCGCGCGGCACGTGGGGCGACCGCGACCCCACGCCGCGGCGGTTCACCGCCGAGACCCTGGCGCAGCTGCTGACCGCCACGGGCTTCACCGTCGGCGCGGTCCACGGCGTGCGCGTCTTCGCCGACCTGGTGCCCAGCCGGCTCGTCGACGGCGAGCCCGGCGCGGCCGAGGCGCTGGCGGCGCTGGAGCAGGCCGCCGCCGTCCATCCCGTGCTGCGGGACGTCGCCACCCAGGTGCACGTGCTCGGCCACCGCCCCTAGTCTGGAACGTCTGTTCGGATAGACTCGCAGGCGTGTCCCGCAAGCAGATCACAGGCATCGGCCCCGCGCCGCGGACCGGGGTCGATGACAGCGGCTGCCCGATTCTCCACGTCGACATGGACGCCTTCTTCGCCAGCGTCGAGCTGCTGGAGCGGCCGGAGCTGCGGGGCCGCCCGGTGATCGTCGGCTCGCCGGCCGGGCGCGGCGTCGTGCTCAGCGCCACCTACGAGGCCAGGGCGTTCGGCGTGCACTCGGCGATGCCGATGAGCAGGGCGCGCCGGTTGTGCCCGCAGGCCACGATCATCCCGCCCAGCCACGGCAAGTACTCCGAGGTCTCCAGGGGCGTCATGGAGATCTTCCACTCGATCACCCCGCTGGTCGAGCCGATCGCCTCCGACGAGGCGTTCCTCGACGTCGGCGGCGCCCGGCGGCGGCTCGGCCCGCCCGCGGCGATCGCCGCCATGATCAGGGAGCAGGTGCTCGACCGCTACGGCATCACCTGCTCGGTGGGGGTGGCCTCCAGCAAATTCGTGGCAAAGCTGGCCTCCAAGCAGTGCAAGCCCGACGGGCTGCTGGTGGTGCCCGAAGGGCAGGTGGTCGACTTCCTGCACCCGCTGCCGGTCTCGGCGTTGTGGGGCGTGGGGGAGCGCACCGAGCAGTCCCTCGTCCGGCTCGGCATCCGCACCGTCGGCGACCTGGCCAGGGTGCCCCTGGGCACGCTCCAGCGCGAGCTCGGGCAGGCCGTCGGCGGCCACCTGGCGACGCTGGCCTGGGGGCGCGACGAGCGTCCGGTGACCGCGCACGTGCCCGACAAGAGCATCGGCAACGAGGAGACCTTCGCCGCCGACGTCGAGGATCCCGAGGTGATCCGGCGCGAGCTGCTGCGCCTGGCCGAGCGCGTGGCGGCCCGGATGCGTAAGGGCGGACACGTGGGCAGAACGGTAAGTGTGAAGCTGCGCCGGGCCGATTTCACCACGATCACCCGCTCGCGCACCCTGCGGGAGCCGACCGACGTCGCCCAGGTGATCTACGCCACCGCCTGCGAGCTGTTCGAGGCCGCCGGTCTCCAGCGGGTGCGCCTGCGCCTGGTCGGGGTCCGGATGGAGAACCTCCGCCCGGCCGGCGAGGCCACCCACCAGCTCGGTCTGGGCGAGCGGGAGACCGGCTGGCGCGAGGCCGAACAGGCGATGGACAAGGCGATCCGGAGATTTGGCCCCGATGCGGTGCTCCCAGCGTCGCTGGTACGTGGCAAGCTTGATGAAATAGAGACATGACGCCCATGTCCTACTTGATCGGTCAGTCGGGTAGGAGAAGGATGTCGCGATTTTGGGGGAAGGGGTGCGAGATGGTCCACAATGGAGCCATGACGTCACCTCCGGTTTGGTCTGCGTTGGACGTTTGCTTTCGCCTACGTCTACAGCCTCGTATTCTGGGGATAACCGACCGCGAGGTTCGGACACCCCGTGTCGTCCGTTGCCGTCTTCCCCGTCCTGGGGCTGTCCTTGGGAGGCGCCGTGCCGCTCTCTGAGCACGAGCAGCGCTTGCTCGACCAGATCGAGCAGGCCCTCTACGCCGAGGACCCGAAGTGGGCCAACACCGTAAGGATCAGTGACCCGCGCAGCCATTACAAGCGTCGCCTGATCAAAGCCTCCATCGGCTTTGCGCTCGGCGTCGTGATCATGATGGTCGGCGTGGTCATGAGTCAGATCCCGCTCGGCGTCGGCGGTTTCGTGGTCATGCTCGCCGCGTGTCTGTGGGGTCTGTCCAGCTGGAAGCGCATGAACGGGTTCGGCGACTCGCCGCCGGCCCCGGGCGCGGGCGGCGCGGGCAGGCAGCCCCGGCGCGCCGGCCGGGGCACCTTCATGGAGCGCATGGAGGAGCGCTGGCGCCGTCGTCACGACGAGCGCTGACCTCCTCGCCGCTGCTCACCGGCTCCGAACCTCCGCCATACGCGAACGTGCGGCCGTTCCCCTTCCGGGGAGCGACCGCACGCTCGGTCCTGGACCGGCGGTTCAGGCGCCCTTGTGGGCCGCCGTCCGCCGCAGCCTGATGTTCTCCAGCAGGTCGAAGCCGTCCAGCAGGCGCTCGCCCAGCGCCCGCAGCCGCCGCAGCGTCGAGGGCGGCAGCAGCACCGCCCGCATCCGCCTTCCCCGCGACACCGTCGCCGCCAGGGCCTGCCGCACCTTGCGCAGGTCCTTTCTCATGGGCCCGATCGTGCCCGGGTCCCTGGCGAACAGCACCCGCTCGACCGTCGTCGCGATGGCCGTCATGGCGGCCGCCGACTCGGCGTCGAACTCGTACTGCTGGCTCAGCCGCCGGGCCAGCGCCCGCGGGGTCTCGCTGGCGCCGCGGGTCATGCCGTAGTCGCACAGCACGTCGTCCAGCTCGGCCCACACGGCCGCGATCGACGGGTGGTGGGCGGTCGCGATCCTGGCCGTCAGGTCGTCGGCCGGTTGCGAGACCTTCCAGCCCAGCGCGCGCACCCGCCGGTTCCTGGTGAGCAGCCGCAGCGCCGCCGGGACCAGCAGGAGCAGCAGCAGAGCGCCCGCGCCGATGCCGATCTTGCCGATCAGCGGCATCGAGTCGTCCGGCGGCAGGCCGCCCGTGGCGATCAGGCCCTCACGGTCGAGCTCACGCGGGTTGCGCCGGGTGGAGGGGTTGATCGGGTCGTCGGCGCCGGACTCGGTCGCGCCGCTGCTCGGGGAGGTGGACGGCGTCGTCGAAGGCGCCGGCGGGACCGTGTAGTCCGGCACCCGCGCGCTGCCCTGCCCCAGCGACCCGGACGGCGTCGGCTCGAACGGCAGCCAGCCCACGCCCTCGAAGTACAGCTCGGGCCAGGAGTGCGAGTCGCCGGTCGTGACCGTCCAGTTGTCGCCGGCCTTCGTGCCGCCGGTGTAGCCGATCGCCACCCGCGACGGGATGCCGACGATCCTGGCCAGCACCGCCATCGAGGCCGCGAACTGCTCGCAGTAGCCCGTGCGGTCACGCAGCAGGAAGTCCCGCAGCGCGGAGTTGCCGTGGCCCTGCGTGCGCAGGTCGTAGCGGAAGTCGCCGTCCTTGGTGAAGAACTGCTGGAGCTTCACCGCCGCCTCGTAGTTGGAGTTGGTCTGCGCCGTCAGCGAACGCGCCAGCCGGACGATCTCCGGCGGCAGGTTGTCCGGCAGCTTCAGGTACCGCCGGTCCACGCTCGGCTGGACGCCCTCCAGCGACTCCAGCAGCTCCGGCGTGGCGGCCGGCTCACTGGTGGCCACCTCGTACTCCAGGCCGGCCGCCTCGTCGGGGATGGAGAAGACCATCAGCGTGCCCACGTCGGCGCGCCAGTCGCCGTCCACCCGGATCTGCCGCGGCGGGTACGGCAGCGGCAGGAACTGCAGCCGCTCGATCTCGTCGCTCATCCGGATCCGGGTGACGACGTTGCTGACCTTCGTGCTCGCGCTCAGGCCGGGAGGCGGCGGCAGCGGGCCGTTGTCCGTCCTGTTGTCCGGCGAGCCCTTCGGCTCGGTCATGCCGAACTGCTGGCCGTCGAAGGTGTCCAGTGCGTAGATCCGCAGGTACCTGGGCTTGTTGTCGTTGTTGTTGTAGGTGAGCACCACGCGCCGCTCGGGCAGTTCGAGCTGCCCCCGCAGGCTGGCGATCGGGCTCGCGATGCTGATCGAGTTGCCCTTGCCGCCGCCCCGGCCGCCGACGCCGAACTGGAAGAAGGAGACCGGCTCCATCACCGGCAGCGCGGCCGGCAGCAGCACGGCCAGCGCGATGGCGGCGAACCCGATGCGCTTGCCCGACAGCCGCAGGCCGCTGGTGTCGGCCCTGGCCCCGCCGGTGTCCGGACGCGGCCCGGTCGCCGCCCTGGTCCGGCGGACGAGCACCGCCCGTCCCCAGTGGCCCACCCGCTCGCGCCCGTCGGCGATCAGCAGGCTGACGAAGCCGAGCGCGGCGATGATGAAGGCGGGCCAGCTGATCGGCTCGGCCAGGATCGTCGCCGGGACGGTGGCCAGCGCCAGCAGCGGCAGCCCGGCCAGCGCCGCCCGCCGCAGCCGCGCGGCGAGCAGGTCCACGGCGATCGCGATGACGCCCACGCCGCCCGCGGTCAGCAGCGTGATGCCGTCCGTGGGCGGCACGGGCGCGGCGTAGCGCTGGATGTCGGCCCAGCCGGCCCCGAGCAGCCGGCCCAGCTCCCACACCGACTCCTTGGTCGGGATCACCAGCGCCCACGCCTTGCCGGAGGCGAAGACCACGGTCAGGAAGATCCATAACGCGGCCAGCCCGGCCGGCGGCGCGGCCCAGGCGGGCAGCGACAGGCGCGAGCTGATCAGCCCGGCGGCCATCACGGCCAGCACCGCGCCGAGCGACGTCCAGAACCAGGCGCCGCCCTGGAAGAGCGGATAGAGCAGGATCGCCGCGGCGAACGCGGCCACACCCGAGGCGGCCGTCAGCCTCATGCCGCACCTCCCGTGGGGTTGAGCGCGTACCTGCCGCGGTTGGCGGCGTCCGGCCAGACCGAGGCGATGGAGGTGCCGGCGGGCAGGCGGACGATCCGCCAGCCGTAACCGGCCAGGACGCCCTGCACGGCGTCGAAGTTCTCGTGCGAGCCCCGGCCGGCGCCCTCCCAGGTGCCGGCGTCGAGCAGGACCGCGACACCGGTGACGCCGCTGTGCCGCAGCCTGGCCAGCTCCCTGGCCTCCTCGGGGTCGAGCGCGCCGAGCACGGCCACGATCAGGCCGTCGCCGCCGCCCTGGCGCAGGGCGGAGATGCCCATCTCCAGGGAGCGGGCCGAGCTGTGCCGCACCACGGCCAGCGTGTCCAGCAGCGAGTAGCTGAGCCCCTGGTCGGTCAGGTGCTCGGCGCCCTGGTCGGTGACCAGCCGCAGGCCCAGGCCCTCGTGGGCGAGGTGCACGCCGATCGAGGCCGCGGCCGAGACCGCCACCTCGAAGGAGGAGCGCGGGCCCTCGCCGCGGTGGGCGTGCCTGCGGGTGTCCAGCAGGAGCGCGCCGCGGCTCTGCCACTGCTGCTCCTCGCGGCGCACCATCAGCTCGCCGTGCCGGGCGGTCGAGCGCCAGTGCACCCGGCGCAGGTCGTCGCCCTGCCGGTACTCGCGCGGCGCCACGTCGTCGTCGCCGGCCGCGGCCACGCTCCGGGTGCGGCTGTCGCCGCCGCCCGTCCACTCGCCCGACAGCCGTACGTGCGGCAACGCCACCACCTGCGGCGTCACCACGAGCGTGTCGCTGATCGTGAACGCCCGCGTCAGCTCCACCAGCCCGAACGGGTCGGCGATGCGCACCGACAGCGGCCCGATCGTGTACCTGCCCCGCAGGTCGGACCGGACCCGGTAGTCGATCTCCCGCACCCCCTTGGACTCCACCCGGTCGAGCACGAACCGCGGCCGCACGCCCAGCGCGTACGGCACGGTGTCCTCGATCAGCAGCAGCCCGGTCGGCAGCCTGGTCACATTCTCCAGGCGCAACGTCACCGTGGCCTCCCCGCCCACCTCCGCCCTGGGCGGGTCCAGCCTCCGCGCGCAGCTCAGCCGGTACCTGGTGCGCGCCACCACCAGCGCGGCCAGCAGTGGCAGCGCCGTGATCAGCACGCCGATCCTGAACAGGTCGTTCTCGCCCAGGATCAGCGCCATCAGCAGCGCCGCGATCCCCGAGGCCAGGAACGACCTGCCGCGGGAGGTCAGCGCCCGCAGTCCGGCCCTCACGACGCTCGCGTCTCCGGCACCGGCACCCGCCTGACGAGGTCGGTCACCACCTGCTCGGGCAGACGGCGCTGGCCCTGGGCCTCGACGCTGGGCAGCAGCCGGTGCGCCAGCACAGGCACGGCCAGGTCCTGCAGGTCGTCGGGGATGACGTAGTCGCGCCCGGCCAGCGCCGCGTGCGCCCTGGCCGCGCGGACGAGCTGGAGCGTGGACCGGGGGGAGGCGCCCAGCCGCAGGTCGGGGGAGTGGCGGGTGGCCACGACGAGGTCGATGGCGTACTTCTTGACCGGCTGCGAGACGTACACGCCGCGCACGGCCTCGATCAGGGCGCGCACCTCGGCGGTCGTGGCGACCGGCTCCAGCTTGTCCAGCGGCGAGGTGCTGCCGTGCACGTCGAGCATCTCCAGCTCGGCGGTCGGCTCGGGGTAGCCCATGGCGACCCGGGCGGTGAACCGGTCGCGCTGGGCCTCGGGGAGGGGATAGGTGCCCTCCATCTCGATGGGGTTCTGGGTGGCGATCACCATGAAGGGGGCGTCCAGGGGGTACGTCACGCCGTCCACGGTGACCTGGTGCTCCTCCATGCACTCCAGCAACGCCGACTGCGTCTTGGGGGAGGCGCGGTTGATCTCGTCGCCCACGACGATGTTGGCGAACACCGGTCCGGGCTTGAACTCGAACTCACGCGTCTGCTGGTTGTAGGCGCTGACCCCGGTGATGTCACTGGGCAACAGGTCGGGCGTGAACTGCACGCGGCGCACCGGGCAGTCGATGGACCGCGCCAGCGCCTTGGCGAGCATCGTCTTGCCGACGCCCGGCACGTCCTCGATCAAAAGGTGGCCCTCGGCGAGCAGGACGGTCAGCGTGAGACGGACGGCGTCGCTCTTTCCCTCGATCACCGACTCGATGGCCTGCCGGATTCGGTGGGCGGTGGAGACCAGCTCGTCAAGCTGGGGAGGGACGTCATGGGTTAGTGCCACCAGGCCTCCATAGTGCGACGGCTGTCCCGCACGGTGCCATTACGGGAGCCATGCCATTCCTTTTCCATTGTCTGTACGACCCTACGACGCTGCGGGTTCTTGAGCGACATTTGTGGATATTCCAGGGAACCCCGCTGATGTTCCTGTTCTTGTCGCATAGCAGTGCGAATCCCGTGACACTGACCCCCTTGGCCGCCCCACTTTCCTCCACCCCCGCCTTCGCGCCCGCCGCGAGCCCCTATACCGCCGGTCTTTCGAACCCTCGACACGCCCATGAGGGTTGGCCCGCCCCCCGGCGCCCCCCACCCCCGCTCCACCGCCCTGACCTGCGGTAACGCAACGGAAACTGATGATGAAGACGGTTCGAATCAGTTGACGGTGGGGAGAAGTGGAGTATGGTGGTGCGCAGTGGAGGGCCCGGTGCACCAGTGCTGAGCGCTTCACTGAGGCACGGGAGGTGGCGCCGATGTTCCTCGGCACCCATCAACCGCGTCTTGACGACAAGGGACGGCTGTTCCTGCCGGCTAAGTACCGTGAGGAGCTGGCGGAGGGTCTTGTGATCACCAAAGGCCAGGAGCGATGCCTCTACGTCTTTCCAGTAGAGGAGTTCCAGCGCATAACCGAGGCTCTCAGCACCGCCCCGGTCACCGCCAAGGCGGTGCGTGACTACAGCCGCGTCTTCTTCGCCAGCGCGTCCGACGAGAAACCAGACAAGCAGGGACGCGTCACGATCCCGCAGAGCCTGCGCCAGTACGCCGGCCTGGAACGTGACTGCGTCGTCATCGGGGCCAACACCCGGCTGGAGATCTGGGACTCCCAGGCTTGGGACACCTATCTCAACGCGCAGGAGCAGGCGTTCGCCGATCTGTCGGAGGAGGTGCTGCCAGGGATCTTGTAGTGACCACGGTCGATCCGTCGGTGATGTCGTTCGGCGAGGTCTCCACCCGCAACCACTGCCTGCCAACTGATGCACCTTCCCCGGTGTCAGAGGGCGGGCGTCCACGAAGAGGGTGCGGATGGGGACCTGGCCGGGCGGCGCCGGGTGGGGACCCAGGAATGACTGACGATTGACCGATACGCGTTCATCCGCGAGCAGGACGCGAGAGGGGGGTTGGAGATGGACGACAACGCAGGCACGGGCGGTCACGTTCCGGTGATGCTCGAGCGCGTACTGGAGCTGCTGGGCCCGGCGCTGTCGGGGCCGGAGCCGGTCGTCGTCGACGCCAATCTCGGGCTCGGCGGCCACTCCGAGGCCCTGCTCGCCGCCTTCCCCTCCCTTCGTCTCATCGGGATCGACCGCGACCCGTTCGCGATCGACTTCTCCACCCGCAGGCTCGCCCCCTACGCCGGCCGCACCACCCTGGTCCACGCCTCCTCGGGCGACCTGGCCCAGGTCATCGCCGAGGCCGGGCATCCCACGGTCAACGGCGTGCTGTTCGACCTCGGCGTCTCCTCGCCGCAGCTCGACGAGGCCGAACGCGGCTTCGCCTACTCCTACGACGCCCCGCTCGACATGCGCATGGACACCGAGCAGGAGCTGACGGCCGAGCGGGTGGTCAACACCTATCCGGCCGCCGACCTGGCACGAATCCTGCGCGACTACGGCGAGGAACGTTTCGCGCCGAGGGTCGCGGGGCTTATCGTCAAGGAACGCGCCAAGGAGCCCATCACCTCCACCAAGAGACTCGCCGACATCGTGCGCGACGCGATCCCCGCGGCGACCAGGCGCACCGGCGGCAACCCCGCCAAGAGGACTTTCCAGGCGCTGCGCATCGAGGTCAACGCGGAGCTGTCCGCCCTGGAGGCGGCGCTGCCCGCGGCGCTCGACGCGCTGGCGCTGGGTGGGCGGGTCGTCGTGCTCGCCTACCACTCCCTTGAGGACCGGCTCACCAAGCAGGCCCTCACGGCGCGAACCAAGGACACCAGCCCGCCAGGGCTGCCCGTCCCGCTACCGGCACACCAGCCGAGGTTCCGCCTGCTGACGAGGGGAGCCGAGCTCCCCAGCGATGAAGAGCTCGCCCGTAACCCGCGGGCGGCCTCGGCCCGGCTACGGGCGGCAGAGAGGATCCGCGTTGACGATTGAGCAGGAGACCGGCCGGGTCGCGCCCGTCCGCCGCGCCATGCCCAAGCCGGGCACGCGCAGGCCGGGCGTCTCGCACCAGACCAAGCCGCGGCCCCGTCCTGACACCGCCGGCCGGCGGCCTGCGGCCGCGCGTCCCGGCGAGAGCGCCGCGCCCGCGCGCCGTCCCGCCGCGCGGCGAACCTCGACCAAGCGGCAGCGGGCGCCGTTCGTGCTGCTCGTCGTCGGGTTGATGTGCGGTGGGCTGGTGAGCCTGCTGCTGCTCAACATCATGCTCAACCGCGACGCCATCACCGACGCCAAGCTGCGCGAGGAGATCGCGGTGGCCCAGCAGGAGAAGGAAGCGCTCCGGCTGGAGTACGAGCGCAAGATGCAGCCCCAGAACATCGCCGACCGCGCCGAGGCGCAGGGCTACCACCTGGACAAGAACCTGCGGCCCTGGGACAAGGGCGAGCCGAGTACCCAGGCGGTCCCGGAGCGGTGAGGGATTCAGGCGGCAGGGGACAGGGTCCCGGCCGCGGCGCTGGCGGCGCCGGCTCTCCCGGAGGGCCCGGCGCCGCTCGTCGTACGCCGGGGGGTCCGGGGCGGTCAGGGCGAGGGGGCTCTGCCCGTTCCGACGGGGCCGGCCGCCCGGCGGCGCCGGACGATTCGCCGCGCAAGCGTCCTCCCGACCCGTTCGACCTGCCGTTCGACGACGACCTGAGGGGCCGCCGGCCCCACGACCCCGGCGACGACGCGCGCGGCAGCGCCCGCCGCGACTCCGCGGGCGGCTCCCGCGGCCGGCAGCGCCGCGACGACGGCGACCGCGCCCGGCCCCGCGACGACGACGAGGGCGCCCGCTCGCGCCGCGACCCGGGCGACGGCCCACGCCGCCGCCCGCGCGACGACTCCCGCAACCGCGCCGCCCAGGGGCGCGACGACGACCGCCCACGCGGGCGGTCCCCGCAGAGCCGCGACGGCGAAGACCGTTCGCGTGGCCGTGCCGCCCGGGACGAGGGCGACCGGGCGCGCGGGCGCGCCGCCCAGGGGTGCGACGACGGCGCCCGGGACCGGGCGCCGCAGGAGGGGCCGCGCCGCCGCGGCGACGGTCCCGGCCCCGACCAGGCCCGCGGCTCGAGATCCGACCAGTCCCGTGGCTCCCGGCCCGACCCGGCGCGCGGCTCGCGATCCGACCAGGGGCGCGGCTCGCGGTCCGACCCGGCGCGCGGCTCGCGGTCCGAAGCGGCGCGGCCGGGCTCGGGGCCGGCCCAGAGCCGCGGATCCCGGCCCGAGCAGGGGCGCGGCGGCAGGCCCGACCAGACCCGCGGTCCCAGGGCCGGTCAGGCGCGCGGCCCGGCGTCCGGCCAGGTGCGCGCCTCAGGGCTGGACCAGGCACGCGGGCGTGAGCGCGGCCTGCTGCGCCGCGGCGCGGACGTGCCGCCCCCCAGGGGCCCGCGCCGCCCGCCCGCCCCGCCGCGCCCGCCCAGGCCCCCGCTGGTGCTGCGCCTGGGCAGCCCGCGCCGGCGCATCAACATCGGCCTGATCGGCATGACCTTCATCCTGTCGATCTTCGCCGGCCGGCTGATCCAGATGCAGGGCCTCGACTCCAAGGTCTACGAGGCCGCCGCCGTCGGCCAGCGCCAGCACGTCGAGGAGATCCCCGCCAAGCGCGGCACGATCACCGACGTCAACGGCAACGCCCTGGCCCGTACGTCGGAGGCCCGCGAGGTGTCCATCGACCCCTCCAAGGTCCCCGCGGCCGCCCGCGCGAACGTGGCCGCGATCCTGGCCAGGCAGCTCGGCAAGACCGTGGAGGAGATGACCGCCAAGCTGTCCAGGACCGGCAGCCGCTACCAGCTCCTGGCCCGGGACGTCGACCCGGTCGTGGCCACCCGCCTGCTGCAGGCCCGCGTGCCCGCGCTCAGCGCGAAGAAGACCTACCGCCGCGACTACCCGGCCGGCGACCTGGCCGGCAGCCTCATCGGCTTCGTCGGCGACGAGGGCAACGGCCTGGGCGGCATGGAGCAGGCCAAGAACACGATCCTGGCCGGCCGCGACGGCAAGCAGCGGGTCGAGACCGGCCGCGACGGCCTGCGCATCCCCATGACCAGCAGCGAGCGCACCGCGCCCGTCAACGGCCAGGACGTCCGGCTCACCATCGACCGCGACATCCAGTGGGCCGCCCAGAAGGCGGTCGCCGAGCAGGTGCGCGAGTCGGGCGCGAGCAGCGGCGCGGTCATCGTCATGGACGTGAGGACCGCCCAGATCATCGCCATGGCCAACGCGCCCGAGCTCGACCTGGGCAACTGGCGCCGGGCCCCCGCCTCCTCCTACGTCAACAAGGCCGCCGCGGACGTGTTCGAGCCCGGCAGCACCAACAAGGTGATCACCGCCGCCGCCGCGCTGGAGGCCAAGGAGGTCACCCCCGACACGGTGTTCCAGGTGCCCGACAACATCAGGTGCGCCGACCGGGTGCTGCGCGACGCCCACGCCCACAAGCCCGAGGCGATGACCTTCCGGCAGGCCATGGCCCAGTCCAGCAACGTCGCCACGATCATGGCCGCCCGCAAGGTCGGCAGCGAGCGCCTGTACGCGATGCTCAGGGCGTTCGGGTTCGGCACCACCCCGGCGGGCGGCGTGCCCAACGCAGAGGCGGGCCTGCTGCCCAACTACAAGAACTGGTCGGGCAGCCAGAGCTGCACGGTCGCCTACGGCCAGGGCGTGTCGGTGACCGCCCTGCAGACGGCCAGCGTCTACCAGACCATCGCCAACGGCGGCGTCCGCGTCGATCCGCAGATCGTGGCGGGCACCACCGACGCGTCCGGCAGGTTCGTCCCGGCTCCCGCGGGCAGGCAGACCAGAGTGGTGAGCGAGACGACGGCCAAGGAGATCACGACGATGCTGGAGACCGCGGTGAGCGCCGAGGGCACCGGCGCGCTGGCCGCCATCCCCGGCTACCGGGTGGCGGGCAAGACCGGCACGGCCGACCGCTACGACGCCGAGCTGGGCCGCTACGACGGCTACACGGCCTCCTTCGTCGGGTTCGCGCCCGCCGACGCGCCCCGGCTGGTGGTGCTCTCGGTGCTCCAGAACCCCAAGAACGGCCATTTCGGCGGCCAGCTCGCGGCCCCCGTGTTCAAGGATGTGATGACGTTCGCCATCAAGAGCAGGAAGATTCCTCCCACAGGCTCGGACGCGCCGCCGGTGCGTACGCGCGCGGGACAGTGAGCAGGGAAGGTACGCTCTCGCCGTGCGTCCCCCGTCGTCTATGCGTCCCAAGACCAGCCCGCCCCGTCCGCTGACCGGGCTCGCGACCATGCTCGACGCCGATTCCGGCACGTCGAGGTCGCCCCATGCCGCCCTGACCGGCGTCACCATCGATTCCCGCGCCGTGCAGCGCGGCGATCTCTACGTGGCGCTGCCGGGCAACCGCGTGCACGGCGCGACCTTCGCCGCCGAGGCGATGGCGCGCGGAGCCGTGGCCGTCCTCACCGACCCGGCCGGGCGGGAGGCCGCCGTGGCCACCGGCCTGCCGGTGCTGATCGTGCCCGACCCGCGCGCGCTGCTCGGGCAGGTCTCCTCCTGGGTCTACGGCCAGCCGGCCCACGACGTCCAGGTCATCGGGGTGACCGGCACCAGCGGCAAGTCCACCACCACCTTCATGGTGGAGGCCGGCCTGCGGGCGGCCGGCCACACGACGGGCCTGGTCGGCGGCGTCGAGATCGCCGCCGGAGACCTCCGCTTCGAGCCCACGCTGACCACGCCGGAGGCTCCGCAGCTGCACGCCCTGTTCGCGCTGATGCGCGAGCAGGGGGTCACCGCGGCCACCATGGAGGTCTCCAGTCACGCGCTGGCGCTCGGCCGGGTCGACGGCATCTTCTACGACGTCGCGCTGTTCACCAACCTCTCCCAGGACCACCTCGACTTCCACAAGGACTTCGAGGACTACTTCGCCACCAAGGCCAGGCTGTTCCAGCCCGAGCTGAGCCGCGTCGGCGTGACCAACATCGACGACCCGCACGGCCGGGAGCTGCTGCACCGGGCCAAGGTGCCGATGACGACGTTCTCGGCGCTCGGCGACCCGGAGGCGGAGTGGCGGGCCCTGGAGGTCCGGCTCGGCGCCGACGGCAGCGCGTTCCGGGTGGCCGGTCCTGGCGGGGTCGAGGCCGACGCGCAGATCTCGCTGCCCGGCCCCTTCAACGTCGCCAACGCGCTCGGCGCGATCGTCTGCCTGGTGGAGTCGGGGGTGCCGCTCCAGACCGCCGTGCACGGCGTGGGCAGCCTCACCGGGGTGCCCGGGCGCATGCAGCGCATCACCTCCGCCGAGGAGGAGTTCCAGGCGCTCGTGGACTACTCCCACAAGCCGGGCGCCGTGGAGTCGGTGCTGCGCTCGCTGCGGGAGGTGACCGCGGGCACGCTGACGATCGTGCTGGGCTGCGGCGGCGACCGCGACACCGGCAAACGCCCGCTCATGGGCGAGATCGCCGCCCGGCTGGCCGATGTGGCGATTTTCACCAACGACAACCCGCGCTCGGAGGATCCGCTCGCCATCCTGGCCGCGATGATGGAGGGAGCGCTCGGCGTTCCGCCCCGCGACCGCGCCCATGTGATCATTGAGCCCGACCGCGCGGCCGCGATCGACCTGGCCGTCGGCCGGGCCGGCCGCGGTGACGTGATCGTCGTCGCGGGCAAGGGTCACGAGCAGGGCCAGTACGTCTCAGGCGAAGTGATCCCGTTCGACGACCGCGAAGTGGTCGCCGAAGCGATCGACGCACGCAAGGAAAGCAGGAAGCACCGATGATCCCGTTGCCGCTGGCCAGGATCGCCGAGATAACCTCGGGCGCCCTGTCGGGCATGGCAGACCCCCGCGCCGTGGTGCGCGGGCCCGTAGTGATCGACTCACGCGCGGTGGAGCCGGGATCGCTGTTCGTCGCCCTCGCCGGCGAGCGGGTCGACGGCCACGACTACGCCGCGCAGGCGATCAGGGCCGGAGCGGTCGCCGTCCTGGCCTCCAGGCCGGTCGACGCGCCGGCGGTGATCGTCCCCGACGCCGCGGTCGCGCTGGCCGCGCTGGCCGCCGCCCAGGCCGCCGCGCTGCCGCAGGCCACCGTGATCGGCGTGACCGGCTCGGCGGGCAAGACCAGCACCAAAGACCTGCTGGCCAGGCTGGCCGGCCGGATGGGCCCGACCATCGCGCCCGTCGGCAGCTTCAACAACGAGCTCGGCCACCCGCTGACCGTGCTGCGCGCCGACGTCGACACCCGGTTCATGGTGCTCGAACTGGCCGCCCGCAACATCGGCCACATCGCGGACCTCACCCGCATCGCGCCGCCGACGATCGGCGTGGTGCTCAACGTCGGCACCGCCCACCTCGGCGTGTTCGGCGGCAAGGAGGCCATCGCCAAGGCCAAGGGCGAGCTGGTGGAGGCGCTGCCGCGCACCGGGGTGGCGGTGCTCAACGCCGACGACCCGCTGGTGTCGCAGATGGCCGCGCGCACCGACGCGCGCGTCACGTACTTCGGGCGCGGCGAGGGCGCGGCCATCAGGGCCGAGCAGGAGACGGTCGACGGGCGCGGGCGCGCCTCGTTCACGTTGCGCACCCCGTCCGGGGCCGCGCCGGTCACGCTCCAGCTCTACGGCGCCCACGCGGTGGAGAACGCCCTGGCCGCCGCCGCCGCGGCCTACGAGCTGGGCCTGCCGGTCGCCACGATCGCCGAGGAGCTGTCGGAGGCCACGCCGCGCAGCCGCTGGCGCATGGAGGTCACCGACCGGCCCGACGGCGTCACGGTGGTCAACGACGCCTACAACGCCAACCCCGACTCGATGCGGGCCGCGTTCGACATGTTCGGCGTGATGGGGCAGCAGCGGCGGCGGTTCGCGGTCATCGCGGCGCTGCGCGAGCTGGGCGAGGAGAGCGCGGCGCTCAACGCCGAACTGGGGCGGCTGGCGGGCGGTTCCGGCCTGACGGGCCTCGTCGTCGTCGGTCCCGACGCGGGCCCGGTGCTGGAGGGCGCGAACGAGGCGGCCTCGGCCGCCGCGGGACCGCCAGGTGGCGAAGGGCCATATGCTCCCCAGATGACCCGGATCGTACACGTCCCTGATGCCGAGGCAGCGGCGGCCGCACTGGCCGGCCTGCTGCGCCCCGGCGACGCGGTGCTCGTCAAGGGCCCCCGCGCGATGGGCCTGGAACGCACGGCGGAGCTCCTTCTCGGAGGTGCCGCTCAGTGATCAACATCGTCATCGCCGGCGCGGTGGGCCTGGTCCTGTCGATGCTGGGGACCCCCTTGGCGATCAGGCTGTTCTCGCGGCGCGGCTACGGCCAGGAGATCCGCGAGGAGGGAGTGCAGGCCCACCTGGGCAAACGCGGCACCCCGACCATGGGCGGCATCGTCTTCGTGCTGGCCGCGCTGCTGGCCTACGGCGGCTCCCACCTGGCCACGCTGTCGCCGCCGACGGTGTCGGGCATGCTCGTGCTGTTCCTGATGACCGGCCTCGGCGCGGTCGGCTTCCTCGACGACTTCATCAAGATCTACAAGCAGCGCAGCCTGGGCCTGCGCAGCGGCGCCAAGGCCCTGGGCCAGCTCGTCGTCGGCGCCGTGTTCGCCGTGCTGATCACCCGCCAGCCCAACGTCTACGGCATCACCCCCGCCGAGACCCGGCTGTCGTTCCTGCGCGACATCGGCCCCTCGATCGGCATCGTCGGCTTCACCATCTGGGTGCTGTTCATGATCGTCGGGTTCTCCAACGCCGTGAACCTCACCGACGGCCTCGACGGCCTGGCCAGCGGCGCGACCGGCGTCGTGCTCGGCGCGTACGTGCTGATCGGCAACTGGCAGCTCCGCAACAACTGCATCGACCAGCTCGGGCCCAACTGCTACTGGGTGCGCGACCCGCTCGACCTGTCGGTGGTGGCCGCGGCCGTGCTGGGGGCGCTGGTCGGGTTCCTGTGGTGGAACGCCCCGCCGGCGAAGATCTTCATGGGCGACACCGGCTCGCTGGCCCTGGGCGGCGTGCTGGCCGGCCTGGCCATCGCCACCCGTACGCAGCTCCTGCTGATCATCCTGGCCGGGCTGTGCGTGATCATCACGGCGTCCGTCATCATCCAGGTCGGGTTCTTCAAGATGACCGGGAAACGGGTGTTCAGGATGGCGCCGCTGCAACACCACTTCGAGCTGAAGGGCTGGGCCGAGACCACGATCGTGGTGCGGTTCTGGCTGATCGCCGGGCTCTGCGCGGCGCTCGGGCTCGGGCTGTTCTACGTCGAGTGGATGCCCAAGCCATGACGTTGACGTGCGTGGCCGGGCTCGGCGTCTCCGGCACCGCGGTGGCCGGGGCGCTGGCCGCGCGCGGCGAGCGGGTCGTGGTCGTGGAGGCCGTGGAGGGTGAGCGGCAGCTGGCCGCCGCGGCCGAGCTGGCCCGCGCCGGGGTCGAGACCAGGTTCGGCGAGATGGTGCTGCCCGAGGGCACGACCAGGCTCGTCACCACCGGCTGGGCCCCGCACCACCCGCTGGTGGCCGCCGCGCTGGCGGCCGGCGTCGAGGTCGTCGGCGAGGTGGAGCTGGCCTGGCGGCTGCGCCCCTCGCACGCCGCCCCCTGGCTCGCGCTGACCGGCACCAACGGCAAGACCACGGCCGTGCGCATGCTCACCTCGATCCTCCAGGCCGCCGGGCTCGACGCCCTGGCCGTGGGGAACGTGGGCGTCCCGGTCGTCCAAGCCGTCGCCGAGCCGTACGACGCCCTGGCCGTCGAGCTGTCGAGTTTCCAGCTCCACTGGTCCAGCAGCCTGGCCCCGCACGCCGCGGCGATCCTGAACATCGCCCCTGACCACCTCGACTGGCACGGCTCCATGGCCGAGTACGCCGCCGCCAAGGGCCGCATCTACGAACGCGCCGGCACCGTGATCTACAACGCCGACGACCCCGAGTGCGCCCGCCTGGCCGAGCCGTACGAGGGCGCCGTCGGCTTCACGCTGCGGGCGCCGCGCAGCGGCCAGCTCGGCGTGGTCGAGGATCTGCTGGTCGACCGGGCGTTCGTGGAGGACCCGGTCGAGGCGGCCGAAGAGCTGGCCACGTTCGCCGACATCCGGCCTCTGGCCCCCCACAACGTGGCCAACGCCCTGGCCGCCGCCGCCCTGGCCCGCTCGCTCGGCGTCCCGTCCGAGGCCGTGCGGCTGGGCCTGCGCGCCTTCAAGCCCGACCCCCACCGCCTGGCCCACGTCGACCGGGTCGGCGACGTCGACTACGTCGACGACTCCAAGGCCACCAACCCGCACGCCGCCGCGGCCGCGCTGAGCGCCTACCCCTCGATCGTGTGGGTGGCGGGCGGTCAGCTCAAGGGCGCCGACGTCGACGACCTGGTCCGGCGGGCGGCGTCCCGGCTGCGCGGCGCGGTGCTGCTGGGCGCCGACCGCGCGGCGATCGCCGAAGCACTCGCGCGACACGCGCCGAATGTCCCCGTCGTGGACATCCCGGGCCAAGACACTGGTGTGATGGACACCGTCGTCACCGAAGCCGCGCGCCTGGCCTCCCCCGGGGACACCGTGCTGCTCTCCCCAGCGGGCGCCTCGCTCGACATGTTCCCCGGCTACCCGGCACGAGGGGAGGCCTTCGCCCGTGCCGTCCACGAGCTGAGGCGGCGGCGTGAGCAGTAGCACCGGCACTGCCGGCGCCCGTCCGGCCGCCGGCGAGCCCGCCCGGTCCAAGGCCCAGGAGGGCCCGGCCAGCTGGGTCCGCGAGCAGCGCGCCGTGCTGAAGGAACTGCTCGACAAGCCGCTGACGACCTACTACCTGATCATCATGTGCAGCGCGCTGCTGCTCGCGCTCGGGCTCATGATGGTGTTGTCGGCCTCCGCGATCGAGGCCCAGCAGAAGACCGGCAACCCGTTCTCGTGGTTCATCAAGCAGTCGTTGTCGGCCGGCGTCGGCGTGCCCGTGATGTACGCCTGCTCGCGCCTTCCGCCGAAGTTCTTCCGCTGGGCGGGCTACCCGCTCATGGCGCTGGCGGTGCTGGCACTGGTCATGGTGCTGTTCATCGGCGAGTCCGAGCTGGGCGCGCAGCGGTGGATCTACCTCGGCCCGTTCACCCTCCAGCCGTCGGAGCCGGCCAAGCTGGCGCTCGTGCTGTGGGGGGCCGACCTGCTGGCCAGGCGGGCCAGGCAGGGCCGGATCGAGTGGCGGCAGATGCTGATCCCGCTCATGCCCGGCACCGCGATCCTGGTCGTCATGGTCCTGCTCGGCCGCGACCTGGGCACCACCCTCGTGCTCTTCATGATCTTCCTGGCGCTGCTGTGGGTGGTGGGGGCGCCGGTCAAGCTGTTCGGCGGCATCCTCGCGCTGGCGGTGCTGGCCGCGGTCATCATGATCAAGGTGGAGCCGTACCGGATGGCGCGCATCGGGGCCTTCCTCGACCCGTGGGCCGACGCCCAGGGCGCCGGCTACCAGGCCGTGCAGGGGCAGATCGCGATGGGCTCGGGCGGCTGGTTCGGGCTCGGCCTGGGCAGCAGCCGCCAGAAGTGGAGCTGGCTGCCCCACGGCGAGAGCGACTTCATCTTCGCCATCCTCGGCGAGGAGCTGGGCCTGATGGGCACGCTGATCGTGGTGGCGCTGTTCGGCCTGCTCGGCTACGCGGGGCTGCGGGTCGCGGTCCGGGTCAACGACGGCTTCGTCCGCCTGGCCGCGGCTGCCATGGTGGCCTGGATCGTCGGGCAGGCGACCGTCAACATGGGCGCCGTGCTCGGCGTGCTGCCCATCACCGGCATCCCGCTGCCGCTGGTCTCCTACGGCGGATCGTCCCTGCTCCCCACGCTCGCCGCGCTGGGCATCCTGCTGTCGTTCGCCAAACGCGAGCCCGGCGCGCGCGAAGCCTTGGCCGCGCGTGGCCCCGGACCCGCCGCACGGGGCCTAAGCTGGCTGGGCCTGGGGGGTACGTCCAGAGGCCGAGTGAGACGTTAGGGAGTGACCGAGATGAGGGTGGTCCTCGCCGGTGGGGGGACGGCCGGGCACATCGAGCCCGCGCTCGCCCTTGCGGACGCGCTGCGCCATCTTGACCGGAGCGTCGGCATCACCTGCGTGGGCACCGAGCGCGGCCTGGAGACGCGGCTCGTGCCCGCCAGGGGCTACGATCTCGAACTGGTGCCGGCCGTGCCGCTGCCCAGGGCGATCACCCCGAGCCTGCTGACCGTGCCGGGCCGGCTGGCCGGGGCGATCAACGCCGTGTCGGGCGTGCTCGACCGGGTCGGCGCCGACATCCTGGTCGGGTTCGGCGGCTACGTCGCCACGCCCGCCTACCTGGCGGCCAAGCGCAAGGGCCTGCCGATCGTCGTCCACGAGGCCAATCCCCGTCCCGGTCTGGCCAACAGGCTGGGCGCCCGGCTGACCGACCACGTCTTCACCGGCTTCCCCGACGCCGCGCTGCCCAAGGCCGAGTTCATCGGCACCCCGCTGCGCCGCGAGATCGTCACCCTCGACCGGCTGTCCACCGGCGACAAGGCGCGCTCCTGGTTCGGGCTGGAGAACGACCGGCCCACGCTGCTGGTGTTCGGCGGCTCGCAGGGCGCCAGGTCACTCAACGAGGCCGCGCTGGCCGCCGCGCCGGTGCTGCGCGGGGCCGGCATCCAGGTGCTCCACGTGCTCGGCCTGAACAACACCGTCGAGCACGAGCCGCCGCCCGGCGACCCCCAGTACGTGCTGCTGCCCTACGTCGACCGCATGGACCTCGCCTACGCCGCCGCCGACGTCGCGCTGTGCCGCAGCGGGGCCCTGACCTGCGCCGAGCTGACAGCCGTGGGGCTGCCGGCCGCGTACGTGCCGCTGCCGCACGGCAACGGCGAGCAGACCGTCAACGCCGAGCGCGTCGTGCGCGGCGGCGGCGGCCTGATGGTCGGCGACGCCGACCTGTCACCCGATTGGATCATCCAGAACGTGCTGCCCATGCTCCACGACCCCGAACGGGTCGCCGTCATGTCGGAGGCCGCCTCCCGGCTGGGGCGCAAGGACGCCGATATCATGCTTGCCAGGAAAGTGTTGGAGATAGCCCGATGAGTCTCGTCAAGCTGGTCGATCCCGTAGCCGTCGAAGACCTCGGCCGCGTGCACTTCATCGGCATCGGCGGCGCGGGCATGTCGGGCATCGCCCGCATCCTGCTCAAGCGCGGCGTCCGCGTCACCGGAAGCGACGCGCGCAGCTCCGAGCTGGTGACCGAGCTGCGCGAGCTGGGCGCGACCGTGCACATCGGGCACGCCGCCTCGCACATCCGGGACGTCGACACCGTGGTCGTCTCCACCGCCATCCGCGACTCCAACCCCGAGCTGGGCGAGGCGCTCAGGCAGGGCCTGCGGATCATCCCGCGGGCCGCCGCGCTGGCCTCGGTGATGGGCGGCCGCACCGGCGTGGCCATCGCCGGCACCCACGGCAAGACCACCACCACCTCCATGCTGACCGTGGCGCTGCAGAAGTGCGGCGCCGAGCCGTCCTACTGCGTGGGCGGCCAGCTCGTCACCACCGGGCTGGGCGCCGACGAGGGCGCGGGCCGGGTGTTCGTGGCCGAGGCCGACGAGAGCGACGGCTCCTTCCTCATGCTGGCCCCCGACATCGCCGTGGTGACCAACGTCGAGGCCGACCACCTCGACAACTACGGCGACCCGCGCGCGGTGCACGACAGCTTCGCCCGCTTCGCCGACCGGGTGGGCTCGCTGCTCATCGTCTGCGCCGACGACCCGGGCGCCGCCGAGCTGGCCGGGCGGGCGCGCGAGCGCGGGCTGCGGGTCAGGACCTACGGCGAGCGGGGCGAGGACTACCGGGTGACCGGCGTGCGCCCCGACGGCTTCGGCACGGTCTTCTCCATCGAGGGCAGGGGAGACGTGCGGCTGGCCGTCCCCGGGGCGCACAACGCCCTCAACGCCACCGCCGCCATCGCCGTGGCCGACGAGCTGGGGCTGGCGTTCGAGGACATCAGAGACGGCCTGGCGGCCTTCACGGGGGCCAAGCGGCGCTTCGAGGCCAAGGGCGAGGCGGGCGGCGTCGCGGTGTTCGACAGCTACGCCCACCACCCGACCGAGCTGGCCGCCGACCTGCGGGCCGCGCGCGACGTCGTGGCCTCCTACTCGGGCACCGGCCGGGTCATCGCGATCTTCCAGCCCCACCTGTACTCGCGCACCCGGTTCTTCGCCGACGAGTTCGGCGCCGCGCTCGGGCTGGCCGACGAGGTCATCGTGCTCGACGTCTACGGCGCGCGGGAGGACCCCGAGCCCGGCGTGTCCGGCGCGATGGTGGCCGGGCGCGTGCCGCTGCCCGCCGAGCGGGTGGCCTACGCCCCCGACCGGGCGGCGGTGCCCGACCTGGTGGCCGGGCGGGCGCGTCCGGGTGACATCGTGCTCACGATGGGGGCGGGCGACGTGACCGAGCTCGGGCCGCAGCTCGTGGCGCGCCTGTCCTGAGCCGTGCGGGCGTGGCGGGCGGGCGCCGGGCGGTCCGGCGGCGTACGTTCGAAGCCGGCGTGCGAGGAGGGCGATGAAGGCGCGTAACGCGTTCCTGGTGCTGTTGACGGCGGGGGTGGTCGGCTCGGCCGCCTGGCTGGTGTTCTTCTCGCCGGTGCTGGGCGTGCGGTCGATCGAGATCGTGGGAAATCTCACAGTCACCAGCGAGCGCATCAAGCAGCAGGCCGCCGTGCCCGACCTGCATCCGCTGGCCACGGTCGACCTGGCCGACGTCCAGGCGCGCGTGCTCGGCATCCGGCAGCTCGCGACGGCGAAGGTCGACCGGGTGTGGCCGGGCACGCTCAGGATCGAGGTGGTCGAGCGCGAGCCGGTCGCGGTGATCCCCGCGGGCGGCCGGTTCGCGGTGGTCGACAAGCAGGGCGTGGTGATCGAGGTCAAGGACACGTCGCCGTTCATGCTGCCGTTGCTCAAGGTCGACCGGCCGGCCGCCGGTGACCCGGCGACCATGGCGGCGCTCCAGGTCGTCCAGGCGTTGCCGCCCGTGGTGGCGGGCAAGGTCCGTCAGGTGCGCGCCGCCTCGGCCGAGGGCGTGACGCTGGAGCTGTCCGACGGCCGTACCGTCCTGTGGGGCGGGGCCGACAGGCCGCAGGAGAAAGGCCGCATCCTGGTCTCGCTCCTGAGCCGCAAGGCCACCCTGTACGACGTCAGCTCTCCCGACGTCGTCACCTTGAAGTGATCACGAGTGTCAGGGTCTGGCAACTCCGTGGCAAGGGCATCGCGTGCCTGTGCGAGGTGGGGGTCGCGGCGTGAGAGCCTGTAGATCGGAGCTTCGGCACAGGAAGGCCCCGACCAGGCGCGACTCCGGAGCGAATCGGACAGCCCGCGACACGCCGGACGTGCTTGCGGCGCGGTTAGTTGACCCGCCTGGTAGGGGCCTCCTACTGTCCGTATCAATCCTCAGGTTGACATAAATCTAAATCTCAACCTGAGGTTGAGAGTTACGAAAACTGAGAAAAAGCGGAGACGATCCGCACCGAAATGGCAAGTCAACGAGCGGAAAGGCCCCTCGTCGTGGCAGCACCGCAGAACTACCTCGCGGTCATCAAGGTCGTCGGCATCGGCGGCGGCGGAGTGAACGCCGTCAACCGGATGATCGAAGAGGGACTCAAGGGCGTCGAGTTCATCGCCATAAACACCGACGCCCAGGCGCTGCTGATGAGTGACGCCGATGTGAAACTCGACGTGGGCCGCGAGCTCACGCGCGGACTGGGCGCCGGAGCCAACCCCGACGTGGGGCGCAAGGCGGCCGAAGACCACCGTGAGGAGATCGAGGAGGTCCTCAAGGGGGCCGACATGGTCTTCGTCACGGCCGGCGAGGGCGGCGGCACGGGCACCGGCGGCGCGCCGGTCGTGGCCAACATCGCCCGCTCGCTCGGCGCGCTGACGATCGGCGTGGTGACCCGGCCCTTCAGCTTCGAGGGACGGCGTCGCGCCTCGCAGGCCGAGGCCGGCATCGAGACACTGCGCGACGAGGTCGACACCCTCATCGTGATCCCCAACGACCGGCTGCTGTCGATCTCCGACCGCCAGGTGAGCGTGCTCGACGCGTTCAAGGCGGCCGACCAGGTGCTGCTGTCCGGTGTCCAGGGCATCACCGACCTGATCACCACGCCCGGCCTGATCAACCTCGACTTCGCCGACGTCAAGTCGGTCATGTCGGGTGCGGGCTCGGCGCTCATGGGCATCGGCCACGCGCGCGGCGACGACCGGTCGGTCGCCGCCGCCGAGATGGCGGTCTCCAGCCCGCTGCTGGAGGCGAGCATCGACGGCGCCCACGGCGTGCTGCTGTCGATCGCGGGCGGCTCCGACCTCGGCCTGTTCGAGATCAACGAGGCGGCCCAGCTCGTCTCGATGGCCGCCGCGCCCGACGCCAACATCATCTTCGGCACGGTCATCGACGACGCGCTCGGCGACGAGGTGCGGGTCACCGTGATCGCGGCGGGCTTCGACGACGTGCCGCCGCCGGTCGAGAAGCCGCTGCCCAGGCCCGCGGCCCGGCCGGCCGCGCAGCCCGCGGCGCCGGTGTCGTCCTCGGCACTGCGGCCCGGGGTCCCGGCTTCGCCCAGCGTGAAGTCCGAGCCGCCCGCGCCGCGCCCTGAGCCGAGGCCGGAGCCGCGTCCTGAGCCGCGTGCCGAGCTGCGGCCGGAGCCGCGCCAGGAGTTCAGGCCCGAGCCGCGCCAGGAGTTCAGGCCGGAGCCCCGGCAGGAGTTCAGGCCCGAGCCGCGTCCCGAGGCGCGTCCGGAGCCGCGCGAGTTCAGGCCGGAGCCGCGTCCCGAGTCCCGCCCGGAGCCGCGTCCGGAGCCGGTGCGCCCGGTGGAGTCGGTCCAGCCCGCCGAGCCCGTCGCCGCACTCGGCGACGACGAGCCGCAGGCCCCGGTCTCCATCCCGAGGCCCACGCCCGAACCGGCCAACCCGCCCACGCCCATCACCTCCCGCATGTCGGAGCCTCCCAAACGTCCTCGGGTGATCTTCGAGGAGCAGGAGGAGGAGCTCGACGTCCCCGACTTCCTCAAGTAGCTCACCACCCACCGCCGCTCCCCGCAGGCATCCGGGAGCGGCGCCGTCGTGTGTGCCGGGATCCGACCCGCGGCACGGAAAGGGGGCCATCGTGGCGTACGGCGTGCAGGCCGAACTGCGAGGCGATGGAGGCAGGGAGAGGGAGGCAGGCGTGCGGAGGGACGAGATCGCGGCCGGTCTCACCGAGATCGAGGCCCGCATCGGCGCGGCCTGCCACGCGGTGGGCCGCGACCGCGGCGAGGTCACCCTGATCGCGGTCACCAAGACCAGACCGGCCGAAGACGTGCGCATCCTGTGCGAGCTGGGTGTGCGCGACGTCGGCGAGAACCGCGACCAGGAGGCCGCGCCCAAGGCGCACGAGCTGGCCGGCCTGCCGCTGACCTGGCACTTCGTCGGCCAGCTGCAGACCAACAAGGTGCGGTCCGTCGTCGGGTACGCCGACGTGATCCACTCGCTCGACCGCCTCCGGCTGCTGGAGGCGATCAGCAAGGAGGCCGTGCGGCAGGGTCGCAAGGTCGGCTGCCTGATCCAGGTGGCGCTCGACGACGACCCCTCCAGGGGCGGCGCCCGGCCCGCCGACGTGCTCGCGCTGGCCGACGAGGTGGCGCTGGCCGACGGGGTGTGGCTGGGCGGCGTCATGGCGGTCGCCCCGCTGGGGGTGGAGCCCGGCCGCGCGTTCGCCGTGCTGCGCGAGGTCGCGACCCGCGTCCAGGAGCAGCATCCGCGGGCCACGATGGTCTCCGCGGGCATGAGCCAGGACCTCGACGAGGCGGTCGCGTACGGTGCGACACACGTGCGGATCGGTACGGCGTTGCTCGGCCGTCGCAAGCCCTTCGTCAGGTAATGTCCCCTCAAGTGGGTCTTCAGGCCCATGATCAAGTAGAGGTCGATCCGCGGTGAGCTCCAAGGGGGTACGGCTGCCGCCTCGGCCCCGGCGACGGGTCCGAGCCAGTGCGACCATGAGCAGGAGGACGACGTAGCGATGGCCGGCGCGATGCGCAAGATGGCGGTCTACCTCGGTCTCGTGGAGGACGACCGCTACGAGAGGTACGAGACCTACACCGACGAGTACGCCTACGACGACGATGTCCAGCGGACCGGCGAGGAACGGCCCGTGGCGGTCCAGGACCGCGACGAGGAGGCCGACTCCGGGGTCCCCGCGCCCAGGCCCGCCACGACGATCCTGGAGCGCCGTACGACCGACCTGGCGCGCATCACGACCCTCCATCCCCGGACCTACAACGAGGCCCGAACCATCGGAGAGCACTTCCGCGACGGCACCCCGGTCATCATGAATCTGACCGAAATGGTTGACAGCGACGCGAAGCGGCTCGTGGATTTCGCGGCAGGTCTGGTCTTCGGCCTACATGGAAGCATTGAACGTGTTACCAACAAGGTGTTCCTGTTGTCCCCTGCCAATGTCGAGGTGACCGCCGAGGACAAGGCCCGAATCGCGGAACGCGGGTTCTTCAACCAGAGTTAGAGTCTCTGTATGTCCATCGCACCCAACCGGGTCCACGCGCGGCCGGGAGGGCACACCAGAAGTGGAGGCGCGGCCGGGCCGTGGAGATCGTGAGTGGGATCTTGGTCGTAGTCCTGTCTCTGTATTTGGTACTGCTCATCGGCAGGATGATCTTTGAGACGGTGCAGGCGTTCGCCCGGCAGTGGCGGCCTTCCGGGGTCGTGCTGGTGCTGGCGGAGGCCACGTACACCGCGACAGACCCACCTCTCAAATTCCTCCGCCGTTTCATTCCTCCGCTCCGGTTGGGTACGGTGGCCTTTGACCTAAGCTTCACTGTCCTGTTCATCGTCGTTCTGATCTTGATCCAGATCGCTGGGTCACTGGGCGGCCGGTGAGGCGGGCTGGTGGGGTGGCCGGTCGTGATCCAACTCGTGTCCGCGCTGAAGTGATTCGGGTTCACCGTCCCTCCGGACAGACTCCAAGCGCGCCAAGGAGACCAAAAAATGCCGCTGACGCCCGCTGATGTGCGGAACAAGCAGTTCAGTACCACCCGGCTGCGGCCGGGCTACGACGAGGAGGAGGTCGATGCCTTCCTCGACGAGGTGGAGGCTGAGCTCGACCGCCTGATCCAAGAGAACGAGGAGCTACGCGCCAAACTGGCCGAGTGCCTGCGTGGGAAGGTGCCGGGCGGCATGGGCATGCCCATGGCCTCCGCGCCCGTCCAGGAGCAGCCGAAGCCGGAGATGATGGCGCCGCCGCAGCCGGAGCCCATGCGGGCCCCCGAGCCGCAGCCGATGCGCGCCCCCGAGCCGCAGCCCGTGGCCATGAGCATGCCTCCCGCCGAGGACAACATGGACACCGCGGCCCGCGTGCTGGCCCTCGCCCAGCAGACCGCCGACCAGGCGATCGCCGACGCCCGCCGGGAGGCGGACGAGACGGTGACCCGCGCCCGCCGTGAGGCCGACGAGATCCTCACCAAGGCCCGCCGCCAGGCCGAGCAGGTCATCGGCGACGCCCGTGCCCGCGCCGAGACGCTCGAGCGCGACGCGCAGGAGCGCCACCGCCAGGCGATGGGCTCGCTGGTCCAGACCCGTGACGAGCTCGAGCGCAAGGTCGAGGAGCTGCGCAGCTTCGAGCGCGAATACCGCAGCCGCCTCAAGCTCTACCTGGAGAACCAGCTCGCCGAGCTCAACGTCTCCGCGGAGGGCAGCGGCGGGTTCCCGGTCATGTCCGGTCCGCAGGGTCAGGCTCCCGCCATGTCGCACGCGGTTCCCCAGGGTGGTCAGCAGCCTCTTCCCGGTGGTCCCAACCCGTTCGGCGGCGAGGCTCCGCAGGGCGCCTTCCCCGGCGGCGACGGTCCGCACAACGACCGCCGGTAAAGTAGCGGGTCACTAGGACCTGTCACTCGAAAGAGCCCCCTGTGATCCTTATCAGTGCTGGTTTGGTGCTCGCGGCGGTCGTGCTGCTGATCGCGGGCTTCGTACTGGCTAAGCCGTTCCTGATCATGTGGTCCATCGTGGTCAGCGTGCTGTCCGCGCTGTTCCTGGTGATCGGGGCGTTGCTGCGGCGTCACGAGCTGTTTCCCGGTGGTGGGCGGGCCGCTGCGCCGGCCACCCCTCCGGCCCCGCTCCCGCCGCCCGGCCTGCCGTACAACCAGACCGGTCCTGCCGGGCCCCAGCCGCACCCGCGGCCACAACCCCACCCGCATCCGCACCCGCAGACGCTTCAGCGGACCGCCGTTCCGGCCTCCGCGCCTCGCCGCCCCGCGGCGAGCGGCATCTCGCCGGACGCGATCGTGCTGGTGATCCCGGGCCGCAAGAGATACCACGTGCCGGGCTGCCGCCAGCTGGCCGGACGGGATCACGAGGAGCTCACCCACGAGGAGGCACGCGAGGAGGGCTTCACGCCCTGCACCACGTGCCTTCCGGACGCCGCGCTCGGCGGACGGCAGTTGCCGCCTGCCGCCGACCCCGAGCCCGTCGTCGCCCCCGGCCCCGGTGCCACCCCCTCCGCCGTGGCGGAGAGCCGGGCCGAGACCTCCGCGGAGACCCGGGACCTGCGCCCGCCGGTCGTACCGCCGAAGCCCGACACGAAGGCTTCCACCCCCACCCCGGAGCCCGCCGCCCCCCGCGAGGAGGGCGCCACCGGGTGGTTCGGCCGTCCGGCCGCCGCCGCGCAGGCGAGCGACCCGGCCAAGTCCCCCTCCTCCGCCGCCGCGCCCGATTCCGAGGCCGGTCCGGACGACGAGCAGGGGGAGATCCAGACTTCCTACTTCCGGCCGCCGTCGGAGCGCGAGCGGCCCGCGCGTCCCTCTTCGCCTTCGCCGGACGACGCCAAGGGCCCGTCGGCCGCCCCTTCGAGCCCTGCTGCGGCCTCCACGAGTTCGCCGGCCCCTGGCCCGTCCAGGAGCGCGCCCAAGAGCCCGTCCGAGAAGCCGTCGGCTGTTGGGGCGGTTGAGGGTGAGGCTCCGGCTTCGTCGGCCAAGGGCACGGCTCCCGCCAAGGCCGGTGCGGGTGCGGCGGCTTCAGGGCAGACGGGCGGTGACGCGGCTGTTTCCGGCAAGCCGGCGGTTGAGAGCAAGCCGGGCAAGCCGTCCTCGGCCGCCCGGCCGTCGCCCGCCGACCGGCCCGCCGACCGGCCAGCGCCGGCTGCTGACCGGCCCGCCGACCGGCCAGCGCCGGCTGCTGAGCGGCCCGGACGGCCCGCCGAAGCGTCCGCCGACGACGGCGACGACATGTCCGATCCCGACACGGCGCCGCAGCCTCGCGTGACGGCCTCCGGGCTGCCTGTGCAGCCGGAATCCTCGGGTGGGGCTGCCGGGGCGTCCGAGCGGCCTTCTGGGGCTGCGCCGGCCCCTTCCGCCCGTCCGGCGGGAACGGCCGCCCCGGCGCCGAAGGCCGAGGGCAAGGACGCCAAGCCCGGCACGGCCGCCGGCAAGGAGAGCGCGGCGAAGGGCGAGACGTCCGGCGGCAAGCTCGGCAACACGGGCGAGGGCTCGAAGGGCGAGACCGGCGGCACGTCCGGGCCCGCCGGGAGCTCAAGGACGGTCAAGGTCATCACCGGCACCCGTCGCTACCACAGCGCCACCTGCCCACTGATCAGGGGCGCGGGGGAGACGGGCGTGGAGACCATGACGATCCCCGAGGCCGAGGACGCCGGCCTGACCAGCTGCCCGGTGTGCCAGCACGACCGCGACCCGGCCGAGTAACACCCGCCCACCCCGGCCCCGCTGCGCATCCGCCGGCGGGCCGGGCTCAGGGACGTCCACGTCCATCTGGCCATTTGTCCGCCCTTCTCTGGACGAGGTACCGCCGGGAAGGCCCGAACGCCCCCGCGACCGGGCGGAGCTCACCGCGCTCTCCACGCGGCCGCCGTCCGGCTGGTGGACTTGGCTGTGACGGGACCGGCCTGGGGGGCGGGCCACACCTGGATCAGGTACTCCTCGACGGGGGCGTCGTCGTCCCGGGGGTCGCCGTCGTCGCGGTTGCGTCCGTGGACGCGCAGCCGGTAGTCGCCGGGGCCGGGCAGTTCCAGCTGTGCGGCCGGGTTCTCCCCGCCGCCCGTCGTCGCGAAGTCCATGAACGCGGAGCGCCAGGCCACCGACACCTCGGCGACGTCCTGCCAGTCGTCGGCGGCCAACGGCGGGGCGGCGTCCCACAGTTCGGCGGTGACGCCGATGTCGCCGATCTCCTGGCCGCACACGACGCGCGCGCCGTCACCGCCGGCATCGGCCTGGACGAGGCCCGTCGCGGTCATGTCCCACTCGAACTCCGCCACGAGCTCCTCGCCGGTCAGATCGACGGTGGACGCGTCGACGAACACCTGAGCGGAAGCACGGCGGATCAGACTCGGCACGGGACCGGATCCCTTCGTCACGCGGCAGGAGGCGGCCACACGCGTCGGGGACGCCACCGAGGTGATCGGTGGCGCCCCGCGCGGTGGCCGGTCGGACCGTGCCCGCCACGCCGTCGACCGGTCCAGGAGCGAGGGCTCCGCGGGCCGGTCCGGGAGCGAGGGCTCCGCGCAGGCCGGGGTCAGGCGCGGCGGAGGTGGAACATCAGGCCCAGGTCCTCGTCGCGGTGGGCCGGGAGGTCCTCCTGGGCGCCCTCGGTGAGGGACGCGGCCAGGACCTCCTCGGCGACCGTGCCGCCGCCGGAGCGCAGCGCGGCGGCCAGGTCGGGCGAGGAGGCCGTCCACCACAGGTCGATGCGGTCGGTGATCGACAGGCCGGAGGACTTGCGGGCCTCCTGGACCAGGCGGATCACCTCGCGCAGCAGGCCCGCGCGGCGCAGCTCGTCGGACAGCTCCAGGTCGAGGGCGACGGTCTCGCCGGTGCCGGTGCCGATGGCGCCGGTCTCCACGGCCCAGCCCGCGCGCGGCTGCTCGGTGACGATCACCTCGTCGGGGCCGAGCATGATCTCGCCCAGCTCGTCCGCCTCGATCATGACGGGGGTGCCGCCACGCAGCGTGCGGGCCACGCGGGTGGCGTCGGCGGCGGTCACCGCGGCGGCCACCAGCTTGGTACGCGACCCGAACCGCTTCCCGAGCGCCCGGAAGTTCGGCTTCACCGTGTACGACACGAGATCGGCGTCGAATCCGGACATGTCCTCAAGGGCCTGGACGTTCAGCTCGTCCGCCACCAGCCCCCGCAGCTCGGCGGGCAGCGACGGCCAGCCGTGCGCGCCCACCAGCGCCCGGCGCAGCGGCTGCCGCGTCTTCACGCCGGAGGAGGCGCGCGCCGAGCGGCCCAGCTCGACCAGCCGGCGCACCAGGGCCATCTGGTCCGACAGCGCCGGGTCGAGCAGGTCCTCGCGCACCTGCGGCCAGCTGGTCAGGTGGACCGAGGAGGGCGCGCCGGGCGCGCGCAGCACGTCCCAGAGGTAGTCGGTGACGAACGGCGTGATCGGCGCCATCAGCCGGGTGACCGTCTCCAGGCACTCGTACAGGGTGGCGAACGCCTCGCGCGAACCCTGCCAGAAGCGGCGGCGGGAGCGGCGGACGTACCAGTTGGACAGGTCGTCGAGGAAGTCGGCCAGGCGGCGGCCGGCGCGCTGGGTGTCGTACTCGTCTAGGGACGCGGTGACCTCGGCGACCGTCCGGTGCAGCTCGGCCAGCACCCAGCGGTCCAGCAGCGGACGCTCGGCGGCCGGGGGAGCGGGCTCGGACGGGCTCCAGGACTCGGCGTTGGCGTACAGGGTGAAGAAGGAGGAGGTGTTCCACAGGGTCAGCAGGACCTTGCGGACGATCTCCTCCAGTGCGTTGTGCCCCACCCGGCGGGCCGCCCACGGCGATCCGGAGCAGGCCATGAACCAGCGCAGCGCGTCGGCGCCGTGCTGGTCCATCAGCGGGATCGGCTCCAGGATGTTGCCCAGGTGCTTGCTCATCTTGCGGCCGTCCTCGGCCAGGATGAGGCCGAGGCAGAGCACGTTCTCGTAGGAGGACTGGCCGAAGACCAGCGTGCCGACCGCCATCAGCGAGTAGAACCAGCCGCGGGTCTGGTCGGTGGCCTCGCAGATGAACTGCGCGGGGTAGACGCCCTCCGGCTTGCCGTGCTCGCCCCACTGCGCGAACGGCATCGAGCCCGAGTCGTACCAGGCGTCGATGACGTCGGGCACGCGGGTGGCGAGCGCGCCGCAGGAGGGACAGTCGAAGGTCACGTCGTCGACGTAGGGGCGGTGCGGGTCGAGCGCGGAGACGTCCTGGCCGGCCAGCGTGCCCAGCTCGGCCAGCGAGCCGACGCAGGTGACGTGGCTCTCGTCGGCCGAGCACACCCACAACGGCAGCGGCGTGCCCCAGTAGCGCGAGCGCGACAGCGACCAGTCGACGTTGTTGCGCAGCCACTCGCCGAACCGGCCCCACTTGATGGTCTCGGGGAACCAGTTGGTGTTGGCGTTCTCCGACAACATCTGGTCCTTGACCGCGGTGGTGCGGATGTACCAGGACGGGAGCGCGTAGTACAGCAGCGCGGTGTGGCAGCGCCAGCAGTGGGGGTAGGCGTGCTCGAAGTGCGTGCCCCGGTACAGCAGGCCGCGCCGGCGCAGGTCCTCGGTGAGCTCCTCGTCGGCGTCCTTGAAGAAGCGGCCGCCGACCATGGGGACGTCGTCGAGGAAGCGGCCGTCGGGGCCGATCGGGTTGACGATCGGCATGTCGTACCGCTTGATGACGGCCATGTCGTCGGCGCCGAAGGCGGGGGCCTGGTGGACCAGGCCGGTGCCGTCCTCGACGGTGACGTAGTCGCCCAGCACGACGTAGTGGGCGCCGGGGATGTCGACCAGGTCGAAGGGGCGGCTGTAGCGGGTGCGCTCCAGCTCGCGGCCCGTGCAGCGGGCCACCTCGGTGACGTCCTCGCCGAGGACGGACAGCAGCGGCTCGGCCACCACCAGCACCTCGCCGTCCGCGGTCCTGGCCGCGACGTAGGTGACGTCGGGGTGCACGGCGACGGCCGTGTTGGACACCAGCGTCCAGGGCGTGGTGGTCCAGATCAGCAGCGCCGCGCCCAGCTCGGCCAGCGGCCCGGACGTCACGGGCATGCGCACGTAGACCGACGGGCTGGAGACGTTCTCGTAGCCGCCCGGCTGGCCCAGCTCGTGGTCGGACAGGCCGGTGCCGCAGCGCGGGCAGTACGGCGTGATGCGGAAGTCGCGGAACAGCAGCCCCTTGTCGAAGACGACCTTCAGCGACCACCAGACCGACTCGATGTAGGACGGGTCCATCGTCCGGTACGCCTGGGACAGGTCGATCCAGTAGCCCATGCGCTCGGTCATCTGCTCGAACGCGTCGACGTGCCGCAGCACCGACTCGCGGCACTTGGCGTTGAACTCGGCGATGCCGTAGTCCTCGATGTCCTTCTTGCCGGTCAGGCCCAGCTCACGCTCGATGCCGACCTCGACGGGCAGGCCGTGGCAGTCCCAGCCGGCCTTGCGCGGGACGCTGAAGCCGCGCATCGACTTGTAGCGCGGGAACAGGTCCTTGAACACCCGGGCCTCGACGTGGTGCACGCCGGGCAGGCCGTTGGCGGTGGGCGGGCCCTCGTAGAACACCCAGGCGGGGTTGCCGGCGTTCTGCTCGACGGACCGCTCGAAGATCTTCCCGTCCCGCCAGCGGTCGAGGACCTCGCGCTCGAGCGCGGGCAGGTCGACCTGCGCGGGAAGAGAGCGGAATGATGGGGAAGACATGTCGGGCGGGACCTCCACGCGTCGTCGGCCGGTTGTGGCGTGCGCGAAGGGACGAAGCCTCGCGGCTCCGCGGTACCACCCTTCTTGGCCTCCGGAGGAGGCCCTCTTCATTCGCTTGCTGCCGGGTCTAGTGAGCTCTGCCGAGCCGTTCTTCCGGCGGCTCCGGGGTGATATCCCTCACAGCGGGGCCCCATCAACGCCTTGCAGTCTCAAACCATAACGCAGAGTGGAGCCGAAGACTTCCAGGTTTCCTCCCGCAGGCGGCGGCGTTGGTAGGCAAGGAGGAAATTTGTGGGAATGGACGTCCCCGGGGAGGAGTTGAACGGGCGAGGCGGGATAGTACGGGTGAGGTAAACCATCCGGCGGGTCGTTTGCCGTTCCGTTATGAGGATCCTAAGCTGCCCGCACCATTCACGGCCTTGATCAGCATGGAGGCAGCCATGGCGGCAGTCACGCAGACCGCTACACCGTCGATGTGGTCGGAAGAGGAGCTGGCCGAGGTACGCGGCCGGCTGCGGACCGAGATCGACGAGCTCGAGGCCGACATCCTCCGCCACGAGTCGGAGATAGCCTCTGGTGACGTCACCCAGGGCGCGGGCGACGACCAGGCGGACGCCGGCGCCAAGACGTACGAGCGCGAACGCGAGATCGCCCTTACCCTGAATGCGCGCGATCTGGTCGCGCAGAACGAACGTGCGATCGCCAGGATCGACGCAGGGACCTATGGAGTGTGCGAATCGTGCCACAAGCCGATCGGCAAGGAACGTCTTCAGGCGTTCCCGAGGGCGACGCTGTGCGTGGCCTGCAAGCAGAAGGAGGAACGCCGCTAGGCAGGCCACGCGGACGTCTCCTCGCGATCCTCACCTCGCTGGCGGTCGTCGTCTACGCGGCTGACCTGATCAGCAAGACGATCGTGCTGCGAACGCTCGAAGGCAAGGCGCCGCTCGTCGTCCTCCAGGACGTCCTGCAGTTCCGGGTGATCTTCAACTCGGGCGCGGCGTTCAGCATCGGCACGGGGATGACGTTCGTGTTCACGTTCATCGCGGCGGGCGTGGTGGTGGCGATCGTGCGCACCGCGCGCAAGCTCCACAGCCTGCCGTGGGCGATCACCCTCGGGCTGCTCCTCGGCGGGGCGCTCGGCAACCTGACCGACAGGCTGCTGCGCTACCCGTCGGGGTTCGGCCGCTCGACGCAGCTCCAGGGGCACGTCGTGGACTTCATCGAGGTGCTGCCCGGGCGCTTCCCGGTGATCGACTACTTCCCGGTGTTCAACGTCGCCGACTCGGCGATCGTCTGCGGCGGCATCCTGGCGGTGCTGCTGGCCTGGCGCAACGTGCAGATCGACGGCACCAGGGAGACCGACACCACCGCGGGGGACACCGCGGGGACCGGGAAGGAGCCCCAGGATGGCTGAGCGGCGGAGTCTGCCCGTCCCCGACGGGCTGGAGGGCGAGCGCGTCGACGCGGCGATCTCGCGGCTGTTCGGCTTCTCGCGCACCCGCGCGGCCGAGCTGATCGCCGCCGGCGAGGTGCAGGTCGACGGCGGGCAGCCGGCCAAGTCCGACCGCGTGCACGCCGGCGCCTGGCTGGAGGTGACGCTGCCGCCCCCGGTCAGCACGCCGATGCCGGTGGCCGAGCCGGTGCCCGGCATGACGATCGTCTACGAGGACGACGACATCATCGTGGTCAACAAGCCGATCGGGGTGGCCGCCCATCCCACCGTCGGCTGGACCGGCCCGACCGTGATCGGCGGCCTGCTCGGCGCCGGCCACACGATCGCCACCAGCGGCGCGGCCGAGCGGCAGGGCATCGTCCACCGGCTCGACGCCAACACCACGGGCGCGATGGCCGTGGCCAAGAGCGAGCACGCGTACTCGGCGCTGAAGCGGGCCTTCAAGGAACGCACGGTCGACAAGCGCTACCACGCGCTGGTCCAGGGCCACCCCGACCCGTTCAGGGGCACCGTCGACGCGCCCATCGACCGCCACCCCTCGGGCGAGGGCAAGTTCGCCGTGGTCGCGGGCGGCAAGCCGTCGGTCACCCACTACGACACGATCGAGGCGTTCCGGGCGGCCTCGCTGCTCGACATCAAGCTGGAGACCGGCCGTACGCACCAGATCCGCGTGCACATGTCGGCCCTGCGCCACCCCTGCGTCGGCGACATGCTCTACGGCGCCGACCCCACGCTCGCGGCCCGGCTGGGCGTCACCCGGCAGTGGTTGCACGCGGTCTCGCTCGGCTTCGAGCACCCGGCCACCGGCGAGTGGATGTCCTTCAGCACCGACTACCCCGAGGACCTGCAGAAGGCGCTCGACGCCGTCGCCGCCGACACCTGAGCCGGCCGCTACTCCTCGCCGTCCTGCGACGGGTCGACCTGGCCGGGGGTCCTGGAGGGGGCGTCGTCCTTCTTGTCCTCCTGCTCGTCCCGCTGGGCCGCCGACCTGGTCGGCGTCGGCTTCTTCGCCGGGGACTTCGCGGGGGTGCTGGTCCGTTCACCGCTGGTGGGCGAGGGGGCGCTGCGCCGGGGCGCGGCGGACCGCGAGGGAGGCGAGGTCGCGGGGGCGGGCTCGGAGTCGGTGACGGCGGTCTTCGGCGCGTCCGTCGGGGCGTCGGTCGGGGCGTCGCTGCCGGGCGGGGTGACGACCGCCGGGATCGTCGGGGCGCGGCCCTGCACCGGCTGGTCCGACTGCTTCGTCCACCAGGCCGCGCCGCCGGTGACCAGGCCCACGAGCAGCGCGCCCGCCGCGATGGCCAGGATCGGCGTCCTGCGCGGACGGCGTACGGCCATGGGGGGCACCGGCACCGGGCCGGTCTGCTCCAGCGGCCCGCCGGTCAGGACCAGTCTCAGCCGCTGCTCGGCCTCCTCCAGCGACATGCGCTGCGCGGGGTTCTTGCGCAGCAGCCCGAGCAGCACGGGGGCGAGCACGCCCGCGCGGGCCAGCGGTTCCGGCTCGGCGTGCATGACCGCGCCGAGCGTGGCCAGGGCGTTGTCCCGGTGGAAGGGGGAGTGGCCCTCGACCGCCATGTACAGCGTCACGCCCAGCGACCACAGGTCGGAGGCGGGCCTGGCCTGGCCGCCGGCCGCCCGTTCCGGGGCCATGAAGGCGGGGGTGCCGATGAGGATGCCGGTCCTGGTGACGGGGGCCTCGTCCTCGGTGGTGGCGATGCCGAAGTCGGTGAGCACCGCCCGGCCGTCCTCGGTCAGCAGCACGTTGTCGGGCTTGACGTCACGGTGCAGCACGCCCGCCGCGTGCGCGGCGCGCAGCGCCTCCAGCAGTTGCAACCCGATGGCGGCGACCTTGGCCGGCGGCAGCGGGCCGTCGGCGCGGATGGTCTCGCCCAAGGTACGGGAGTGCACGAGCTGCATGACGATCCACGGATGCCCGCCCTCCTCCAGCACGTCGTAGACGGCCGCCACCCCCGGATGCGCCACCCGGCCGGCCGCCCGCGCCTCGCGGAACGTGCGCACGGCGAACACCTCGCGCTCAGGGCCGCTCAGGTCCGGCGGCGGCAGCACCTCCTTGACGGCCACGTCACGGCCGAGCACCTCGTCGTGCGCCTGCCACACGGTTCCCATACCGCCCTGGCCGATCGTCCTGAGCAGCCGGTAGCGGCCACCGACCATCCCCGCAGAATCGGACATGCACGGCGACTACCCAAGAAACATCCGGGCAAGCGCGGTGACGACGGCCGCCGCCGCCAGGATCACCAGGAACGGCGCCCGCAGCACCAGGGCGACCACGGCCGCCACCAGCCCCGCCGTACGCGCCGGGTCGAACGCGAGCCTGCCCTGCTCGGTGAACATCTGCACCGCGATCAGCGCCGACAGCAGCGCCACGGGCACCAGCTCGGCGAACCTGCGCACCGCCGGATGGTCCAGCACCCGGCGCGGCGCGGCCAGCCCGGCCAGCTTGAGCGCGTAGCAGCCGAGGCAGACCGCGACGATCGCCCACCACACCGTCATCGCACCATCACCGCCAGCACCGCGACCGCCGACAGCAGCACCGGCACGCCCGGCGGGAAGAACGGGCTGGCCGCCAGCGCGACCGCCGCCCCGGCCACCGCCAGCACCCGCAGCCGCCCGCTGCCGGCCAGCCGCGGCCACAGGATGGCCAGGAAGGTGGCCGGGCCCACGGCGTCGAGCCCGAGCACCCGCGGGTCGCCCAGGAAGGACGTGCCGACCGCGCCGGCCAGGGTGGTGAGGTTCCAGGTGACGTACAGGCTGGCGAAGGTGGTGAGGAAGCCGGTGCGCGCCGACGGCTCGTCCGGCTGGGCCAGCGTGACGGCCGTGGTCTCGTCGATCACGCCGTGGGCGGCCAGCAGCCGGCGCGGGCCGCGGACGTTCAGCAGGTCGGCCAGGCGCAGGCCGTAAAGGGTGTTGCGGCCGCCGAGCAGCAGCGCGCCCGCGGCCGCGGCCGTCAGGTCGCCGCCCGCGCCGATCGCCCCGGCCAGCGCGAACTGCGAGGCGCCGGTGAAGGCCAGCAGGCTCAGCACGCACGCCTGGGGCACGCTGAGCCCGGCGGTGATCGCCGCCGCGCCGAACGCGAGACCGGACAACCCCACGGCCAGACCCACACCGAGGCCGTCACGCACCGCGGCGGAACGGCGAGTTGTCGTTTCCATGGGAAACAGCTTATGAACTGGGCAAATATCCGGTCTTGTACGTTCCTGCGGCCTTTTGGTAGGCGGCGGGTGGCACGCCCACGACGCGCTTGAAGTGCCGGTTCAGGTGGGCCTGGTCGGTGAAGCCCACGTCCGCCGCCACCTGCGCCGGACGTACCCCCTCAAGGAGCAGCCGGCGGGCCTGCCGCACACGCAGCGAGGTGAGATAGGCGTGCGGCGGCAGGCCCGTCACGGCCTTGAACGCGCGCAGCAGCGGGAACGGCCGCACCCCCACCGCCGCCGCCAGCGCCTCCAGCGTCGGCGGGTCGAGCAGGCTCTCGTGCAGCAGCGCCATCGCCTCGCGCACCGCCCGCCGGCCCGCGCCCGGCGGGCTCGCGTCCGGCCTGGGCGCGGCGTGCCTGCTCAGCAGCCGGGCGAACAGCGTGCGCGACAACGTGGAGGCGGCCAGCGCGTCGCCGCGCTCGGCCGCCTGGTGCGCCCGCCCGAGCAGCGCCGCCACCTCCGGGTCGCGCACCACCTGCTGAGGGAAGTACGGGGTGGCCAGGGGCGCGTCGAGCTCGGCCGCGATCCCGGCCAGCGCCTCGACCGACGGATACAACATCCGGTACGCCCACCCGCCCGGCGTGCCCGCCTGGCCGGTGTGCACCGAGTCCGGGTTGACCAGCACCAGCTCGCCCGCGCCCGCCCGGTGCAGGGTGCCGCGGTAGTCGAACTCCTCCACGCCCGCCACGATCAGCCCGATGGCGTACCCGTCGTGGACGTGCCGGGAGAAGCGGTGGGTGACGTAGCGGGCCTTGAGCAGGTCGGTCTCGGGGACCGCCGGATGCCGCCAGAACCGGGCCCGCTCGCGCTCGCCGTCGTGCTCCGGCGTCATTCCGGGCGGAAGGTCTTGACGAAGGTGTCGAACCAGTGCCGGTCGGCGGCCCAGCGGGAGTCGAGGGTCTCCCAGTACAGGGCGTACGGGCGGCCGGCCGCGGTGTGGAAGCCGCGGTTGATGACGTGGATGAGCTGCCCCTTGCGCATCTGGGTGAACTCCCAGTCGGAGGCGCGCAGGCCGAGGTATTCGGTGGGGGTGATGCCGATCCTGGTGTAGTGGTCGAACTCGCCCTTGGCCTTGATCTCCTTCTCCAGGCCGAGCCAGTGCTGTTGCGGGTCCTTCCACGGGATGTCGGGGACGGTCCACTCGACGATCATCGCGCCGGGGGTGCCGGGGCCGGACAGGCGGATGCTGTCCCTGGTGGGGTTCTTGGCGGCGGTCCAGGTCTTGGGGATGGCCATGGAGAAGTGGCCGGCGGCGCTGGTGAAGGGCCGCCAGCCGGCGGGCACCGCCGGGGCCGTGGCGGTCGGCTCGCCGGTGGGTTCGCCGGTGGGTTCCTCGGTCGGCTGCGGGCTCGGCTCGAGCGTCGGGGACTTCGACGGGGACTTCGACGGCGGTGTCGAGGGGGCGGGGACCGGTTCGCCGGTGGCGGGCGGCTGGGCGCCGGCCGTCGGGGTGGGCGTGGCGGACCCTGACAACCGGTCGTAGAGCAGCACGCCGCCGCCGCCCAGGAGCGCCAGGGCGGCCACCGTGGCGGGCACCGCGATCCACATCGTCCGGCCGCGCCGCCGCGGGTCTCCCGGGACCGTCCGGTGCGGCGGCCGCGCGTCGCCGGTGACGGGCTGCGCTCCCTGCGGCGGCGGGTAAGGGCCGCTGGGGGCGGCGGGCGGGCCGTGCGGGGGTCGGCCTTGGGGGTACGGGCCGGGGGCGGCGGGAGTCGGGGCGGGGGCCGGGAAGGGGGCCGACCACATGGGGGTCTGGTCGGCCAGCAGCGGCTGGCCGGTCGCCACCTGGTGGAGCAGCCGCGCCGCCTCGCCGGCCGGCATCCTGGCCGCCGGGTCGCGCCGCAGCAGCCCCATGACGACCGGCTGCAACGCCCCCGCCCGCACGGGCGGTTCGGGCTCGTCGCGCAGCACCGCCGCCACCGTGGCCGCCCACGAGTCGCGCTTGAACGGCGGCCGCCCCTCCACCGCCGCGTACAGGGTGGCCCCCAGCGACCATAGGTCGGACTCCGGACGGGCGGCCTCGCCGTTGAGCCGCTCCGGCGGCATGTACGCCGGGGTGCCCACCAGCCCGCCGGTCGCCGTCAGCCCCGACTCGGCCTCCAGCGCGGCGATGCCGAAATCGGTCAGCACGACCCTGCCGTCGTCGGCCAGCAGCACGTTCTCGGGCTTCACGTCACGATGGAGCACCCCGGTGGCGTGGGCGGCCCGCAGCGCGTCGAGCACCCGGCCGCCGACCATCGCCACCAGCGCCGCCGGCAGCGGCCCGCGCTCGCCGATCACCTCGGCCAGCGAACGGGACCGGACGAGCTGCATCACGATCCACGGCCGCCCGTCCTCCTCGACGACGTCATGGATGACGATCACCGACGGGTGGTCGAGGCGGCCGGCCGCCCTGGCCTCCCTGATGGTCCTGCGGTTGAGGTCGGCCCGCTTGGCGTCGCCGACGCCCGTGTAGCGGACCTCCTTGATCGCCACCGTACGGTCGAGCAGCTCGTCGTAGGCACGCCAGACCACCCCCATGCCGCCCTCCCCGAGGGGCTCGATGAGGCGATACCGGTTGCTGACCTGCCTTTCCACGCAGGGAAGCCTACTTGGCGGGTTTGAAGGTCGCGGCGAAGCCCTCGAAGAAGTGGTAGTCCTTCTTCCAGTGGCTGTTGAGGGTGTGCCAGTAGATGGCGTACGCCTTCCCGTTCTCGGTGATGAAGCCGCGGTCGCGCACCCGGGTCTTGCCCGTGTTGGTGTTCCAGGTGAAGTCCCAGTCGGCGGCGGCCTTCATGTAGTCGACCTTCTTGATGCCGATCTTCTTGTAGCCGCCGAAGTTGTGCTTGAGCGACGGCTCCTGCTTCTTCCAGTCCTTGTACGGGTCCTTGCCGGGCTTGGCCGCCTCCTCGATCATCAGGTAGGCGTTCGAGGCCGCGCCGGGGCCCTTGAACTTGACCTGCCGGCCGCCGCGGTCCCAGACGTCCCAGCCCTTGGGCAGCCCGATGGAGAAGCCGAGCTCCTTGTCCTTGTACATCTTCCAGCCGCTGGGCAGCGGGTCGGCGTCCTCGGTCTTGTCCGGCGTGGCCGAGGGCGAGGAGGACGGCGAGGACGAGGGCGTGCTCGTGGCCGGCGGCTTCGACTCGGTGCCCGAGGCGGGCGCGGACGTCGAGGTGTGGGCCTTGGCCGACTGCCTGGCCTGCGGCGGCCTGGCGGAGTGGTCCTCGGGGGCCGAGCGCAGGCCGAGATAGCCGCCGACCCCGGCGACCAGCACGACTGCCGCGGCGGCCAGCGCGATCGGCCCGAACTTGCGGCCCTCCTGGCGGCTGCCCACCGTGGGCTCGCCGGTGGGCTCGTCGGGAAGCGCGGAGTCCCTGGTCGCGGGCGGGATCCGGCGGCCGGTCCCGACGGGCGGCGGCGTGCCGGCGGCCCTGCTCCTCGGCGTGGGTGCGGTCCGGGGCGCGGGCCTCGGCGTGGTCCGGGGCGTGGTGCGGGGGGCGGACCTGGGCGGGGGGACGGCCAGGTCGGGGTCGGTCGGGGTGTCGTCCTCGTCCTCGACGGGATCCGGGGCGGGGACGGCGGCGCGCAGCTTCCGGCTGGGGAACCGCCTGGTCTCCGCCGGGCTCGACGCGGTGGCGGCTTCGCGCAGCATCCGCGCGGCCTCCTCGTACGTCAGGCGCTGCACCGGCTCCTTGACCAGCAGCCCGCTGATCACCCCGGCCAGCGGCCCGGCGTGCGGCGCGGGGTCGGGCTCGTCGGTCAGGACGGCGTGCATGGTGGCCAGCGCCATGCCGCGCTCGTGCGGCGAGCGGCCCTCCACGGCCGTGTAGAGCGTCGCGCCCAGCGACCACAGGTCGGACTCGCGGCGCGCGGGCAGCCCCTTGAGCCGCTCGGGCGCGATGAAGGCGGGGGTGCCCGCCAGGCCCGTCACGGTGAGCTGCGTCTCGGTCTCCAGCGTGGCGATGCCGAAGTCGGTCAGCACGACCCTGCCGTCGTCGGCCAGCAGCACGTTCTCGGGCTTGACGTCGCGATGGAGCACCCCGGCCTCGTGCGCCCGGTGCAGCGCGTCGAGCACGGCGACGCCGATCTCGGCCACCCGCTCGGGCGGCAGCGGCCCCTCCTGCTTGATCACCGCCCCCAGGGAGCGCGACTGGACCAGCTGCATGACGATCCAGGGCCGGCCGTCCTCCTCGATCACGTCGTGGACGACGATCACGTTGGGGTGCTCGAACCTGGCCGCGGCCCGCGCCTCGCGCATCGTGCGCCGGTTGAGCAGCTGCACCTCGTCGCCCAGGGCAGCGGCGTAGCGGACTTCCTTGATGGCGACGGTGCGGTCGAGGAGCTCGTCGTGGGCGCGCCAGACGATGCCCATGCCGCCCTTGCCGATGGGCTCCAGCAGCTCGTACCGGCCGGCGATGCGGCGTCCGTCCTGCTTGCGATCCGACATCAACGGCCTCAAACCCTCCCTCTCGGCCAAGAAATACTCCCATAGCGAGGGATCATCGGCGACTCGCCGGAAGGTCAGTCCGCCATATGAGAAGGAACGTCCAGCAGGTGGAGGCGGGTGTAAGGTTTCAGACATGACTTGTCGCTACACCTTTACCGAGCCGGCTCCGGGAGGGCCGGTCGTCAGCTAGCGACCACCTGGAGTCGGCACAAGGCAGAGACGCCCCGTCTCTGCCTTTTTGGTTTTCCTGCCGGCTTCGCTGGGCCGGCCCGAGTGGGGAGTCGAGATGACAACGACCTTGGAGCGGCACATGGTGACGATCGGCGGGCTGCGCGTGGGCCACGGCCCGGCCGTGGTGATCGGCGGGCGGGTGAGCCTGCGCCCGCATCGCGGGCAGGTCGACGCGCGTGAGGCGCTGGGGGAGCGGGCCACGCTGGTGGAGCCGTACTCGGCGGCCGACCTGCCGGCGATCGCGGCGCTGGCCGACGCCGTGGTGGTGGGGGCCACGTGGACGCGCGACATCCCGCTGGTGCGGGCCGCGGCCGGGCTCGGGCTGCCGGTGGTGGTCGAGCGGCGGCCGTCGGCGTCGGTGGAGGAATGGGTGGGCCTGGCCGGCTACTGCGCCGCCGAGGGGAACGATCAAGTGGTCCTGTGCGAGGGGGGCCGGCTCGACCTCGGGGTGCTGCGGGCGGCGCGGGCCGCGTCGGGGCGTCCGGTGCTGGCCGACGTCTCGCGCGACCCGGGGCTGGCGGCGGCGGCCGTGGCGGCGGGCGCCGACGGCCTCGTGGTCGCCGGGCCCGCCGGTACCGGCGGCTCCGGCGCGGCCGGGCGGGCGGAGGAGGCTGCGGACATGCGGGCGGCCGAGGAGGCCGTGACGCTGGTCGGCGCGTTGTTGCGGCCCGAGTCGCCGGCGACGCTGGCCGAGTGCCGGGAGGCGATCGACCGGGTCGACGCGGCGCTGGCCACCCTCCTGGAGCGGCGCGCCGCCCTGGCGGGGGTCGTGCAGCGGCTCAAGCCGGTGGGCGGGTTCGCGGGGCGCGACCTGGCGCGGGAGCGGGCGCTGGTGGCGCGGATGGCGGCGCGGGCGCCCCAGCTGGGCGAGGAGCGGCTGGCGTCCGTCATGAACGCCGTCATCGAGGCGGGCCTCCACCTGGCCGAGGAACGCGCCCGCTCCTGAACCCCGGTGCGCCGGCCCCGCCGACGGCGTGTGGCGGCGGGGCGGCGGCCTGCCGAGGGCGGGCCGCCCGCGGCTCAGGGGGTGGTGAGGCGGTAGTTGTGCAACGGGCGGCCGGGGCCGGCGGCGATCTGCTGGTTGATCAGCTCGGCGAAGCGGCGGTAGCCGTCGCCGGTGGGGTGGAAGCTGCGGGCGTTGACGGTCAGCGGGTCCATGTCCACGGCCAGGCTGTTGAGGTACGGCTGCGGCGTGCCGGCCTCGTGGCCGGTGAACGCCTCGTAGGCGTCGACGTACTCGACGCTGCCGGGGGCGCCGAGGCCGGCCAGGCCGCGGTCGTGCTCGGCCGTGACGGCGCCCACCGTGTCGTTGAGCCGGCGCGTGACGGTGTTGAGCCACCGCTGGTCGGCCACGCTCAGGTTGTCGACCGTGCGGACCGGCGAGACGGGGAACGGCCTGGGGTAGCCGAGGACGATGACCCGGGCCCCCGGCGCGCGGGCGCGCAGCTCGCCGAGCACCCTGGTCAGGCTGGGCCGCAGCTCGGCGATGCGCCGGGCGACCGCGGCGTCCTGGTTGACGCAGGCCGACGACCAGGGCAGCTTGACGATGCACCCGGTCAGGACGTCGGTGAACCCGGCGTCGTTGCCGCCGATGCTCAGCGTCACCAGGCTGGCCGACGGGCCGACGCGGGTGATCTGGGGCTGTTGGCCGTACTGGCCGGACAGGAGCTGGCGGGTGGTGGCGCCGCTGCAGGCGTAGAAGGCGCTGCCGCCGGTGAACGGGTGGGCCTGCGCCACCAGCGGGACGTAGGAGCCGCGGGCGCGGTGGCAGCGGTCGGCGCCGTCGTTGACGGGGCCGGCGTCCTGCTCGTAGACGCCCTCGCCGGAGGAGTAGGAGTCGCCGAGCGCGACGTACGTGCCGCTCAGCGCGGCCTGGACGGGCGTCAGCCGGGTCAGCCGCGGCAGCCGGCCGCGCGGCTCCTGGAGCGGCCCGCAGCCGGGGGAGAGCACGGCGCAGGCGAGCTTCGGGTAGACGCCCAGCGGCACGCCGATCAGCGCGAGCGCGGCTCCCACCGCCGCAGCCGCCGCCACGACCCGCCACACCTGCCGCCCCCGCCGCTCCGCCCCGACCCCGACCGGGGCTGCGGGCTCGACGGCGGGCCCACTGGACGGCCCGGTTGCGGGCCCGGTTGCGGGCCCGGGGGCGGACACGGGGGCGGGCACGGTGAGGGGCATGGTGGCGGGCCCAGGGGCGGACACGGCGAGGGGCCCGGTTGCGGGCCCGGTTGCGGGCTCGGGCTCCGCGGTGTGCGGCGGCCCGGCGACGGGGACGGCGGTCGCCGCCCAGCCGAGCGCGGGATCGAGTGTGTCGTCCAGCTTGTCCAGTGTGGCCTCCCCCGAGCGGCGACTCCTGCCCGGACGAGACTAACCCGCCTCCCGCGCGGCCGCCCGCGTCCGGCGGCGGCGTACCACCAGCCAGCCGAGCGCGATGCCCGCGACCAGGGCCGGGATGAGGAAGAAGGCCACCCGCTGATCGCGGTCGGCGAACGGCATCAGCAGGATCACCAGCGCCAGGAACCCGAGCGTCAGCCAGTTTGTGTACGGCGAGCCCGGCATGGGGAACGCCGACCGGTGCCCGGTGGCGCGCAGCCGGGTCTGGCAGTGGACCAGCACGCCCCACGTGGTGATCACCCCGAGCGAGGCGACCGCCGTGGCGATGTTGAAGGCGCGCTCGGGCAGGTAGTAGAACAGCGCCACGCCGCCGAGGAACATGGCCGCGGTGAACACGATCCCGCCGATCGGCACGTGCCGGGAGCTGAGCGTGGCGGCGAAGGCGGGGGCCTCCCGCTTGGTGGCCATCGACCGCAGGATGCGGCCGGTGGCGTACAGGCCCGAGTTGCAGGACGAGAGCGCGGCCGTGATCACCACGAGGTTCATCGCGTCGGCCGCCCAGGGCACCCCGAGCCCGGCGAAGAACGTGACGAACGGCGAGGTGCCTGCGCTGTAGGCCGTCCAGGGCAGGACCATCGCCAGCAGCAGCACCGAGCCCACGTAGAAGATCGCGATGCGCCAGACCACGCCGTTGATCGCCCGCGGCATGACCTCGTGCGGCCGGGCGGTCTCGCCGGCGGTGATGCCGACCAGCTCGATCGAGGCGTAGGCGAACACCACCGACTGCAGGCTCATCAGCACCAGCGGGAAGCCGGTGGGGAAGAAGCCGCCGTGCGCGACCAGGTTGCGCGGCCCGGCGTCGCCGACGGTGAAGACCACCAGCACCAGCGCGACCACCAGGAAGATCACGATGGCCAGCACCTTGAGCATCGCGAACCAGAACTCCAGCTCGCCGAACACGCGCACCGACAGCAGGTTGACCGCCAGCACGAACCCCAGCGCGAGCAGCGCGGTCAGCCACTGGGGGAATCCGCCGGCCCAGTAGTGGACGTAGGCGGCGATGGCGGTCAGTTCGGCGATGCCGGTGAAGGCCCAGTTGACCCAGTACATCCAGCCGCTGGCGAAGGCCGCCCACGGGCCGATGAACTCGCCGGCGTACTCGACGAAGGAGCCCGAGGCCGGGCGGTAGAGCACCAGCTCGCCGAGCGCCCGCATGACGAAGAAGGCGGCCAGCCCGGCGGTGGCGTAGGAGAGCACGAGCGCGGGCCCGGTGGCGGCCAGGCGGCCGCCCGCGCCGAGGAAGAGGCCGACCCCAATCGCGCCGCCGATCGCGATCATCTGGATCTGGCGGTTGCCCAGCGCGTGGCTGTACCCCTCGTCGGACTGCGTGCGCACCCGGTGTCTCCTTCATTACTTTGAGTGAGGGAGACGATATCGAGGCCGGTGGCCGCGACGCTTCCGGCGCGCCGGTCCCGCGGGGCGCGCGAGGCGGCTCCGGGATGTCGGTCCGGCCCACTAGAGTCGGAGCGCACCATCGCATCCAGACCCGGGGAGGCGCCGCTCCATGTCGTCCAGCGACTCGTTCGTCCATCTGCATGTGCACACCGAATACTCCATGCTCGACGGGGCCGCCCGGCTCAAGCAGATGTTCAAACAGGTCGGCGACCTGGGCATGCCCGCCATCGCGATCACCGACCACGGCAACATGCACGGCGCGTACGACTTCTACAAGCAGGCCACGGGCGCCGGCATCAAGCCGATCATCGGCATCGAGGCCTACGTCGCGCCGGAGCTGCGGCACAACAAGAAGCCCGTGCTGTGGGGCGAGCCGCACCAGAAGAAGGACGACGTCTCGGCGGGTGGCTACTACACCCACATGACGATCTGGGCGCGCAACAAGACCGGCCTGCACAACCTGATGAAGCTCAGCTCGCGCGCCTACACCGAGGGCTTCGTGCGCAAGTGGGCCCGCATGGACGCCGAGATCCTGGCCGAGCACGCCGACGGCCTGATGGCCACCACCGGCTGCCCGTCGGGCGAGGTGCAGACGAGGCTGCGGCTCGGCCAGTACGACGAGGCGCTCAAGGCCGCCGCGAAATATCAGGAAATCTTCGGCAAGGACAATTTCTTCCTGGAGATCATGGACCACGGCCTCGACATCGAGCGCCGGGTCCGCGACGGCCTGACCCGCATCAGCAAAGAGCTCGCCATCCCGCCGCTGGTGACCAACGACTCCCACTACACCTACGAGTCCGACGCCGCCTCCCACGACGCCCTGCTGTGCATCCAGACCGGCAAGCAGCTGTCCGACCCCGACCGCTTCCGCTTCGACGGCTCCGGCTACTACATCAAGACCGCCGACGAGATGCGCGCCGTCGACTCCTCCGACCTGTGGGCCGAGGGCTGCCGCAACACGCTCCTGGTGGCCGAGAAGGTCGATCCGACCGGGTTCTTCGAGTTCAAGAACCTCATGCCCACCTACCCCATCCCCGACGGCATGACGGAGAGCGAGTTCTTCCGCAAGACCGTCTGGGAGGGCATGGACCGCCGCTGGCCCGAGGGCTACGACGACGAGCACAAGCGGCAGGCCGAGTACGAGATCGGCATCATCGAGCAGATGGGCTTCCCGAGCTACTTCCTCGTGGTCGCCGACTTCATCATGTGGGCCAAGCAGAACGGCATCCCGGTCGGCCCGGGCCGTGGCTCGGCGGCCGGCTCGCTGGTGGCGTACGCGATGGGCATCACCGACCTCGACCCGCTCCCGCACGGCCTGATCTTCGAGCGCTTCCTCAACCCCGACCGCGTCTCCATGCCCGACGTCGACATCGACTTCGACGAGCGCCGGCGCGGCGACGTGATCCGCTACGTGACCGAGAAGTGGGGCGCCGACAAGGTCGCCATGATCGCCACGTTCGGCACCATCAAGGCGAAGGCCGCCATCAAGGACGCCGGTCGCGTCCTGGGCTATCCCTACGCGCTGGGCGACAAGGTGTCCAAGGCGTTCCCGCCGGCCGTGATGGGCAAGGACATCCCGCTGTCGGGCATCTTCGACAAGGACCACCCGCGCTACAACGAGGCGGGCGAGCTGCGCCGGCTCTACGAGGAAGACGTCGACGTCAAGGCGACGATGGACCTCGGCAAGGGCCTGGAGGGCCTGATCAGGCAGACGGGCGTGCACGCCGCCGGCGTGATCATGTCCCGCGAGGTGATCACCGACCACATCCCGATCATGCGCCGCGACTCCGACGGCGCGATCATCACGCAGTTCGACTACCCGACCTGCGAGACGCTCGGCCTGCTGAAGATGGACTTCCTGGGCCTGCGCAACCTCACGATCATCGACGACTGCCTGAAGATGATCGAGTCCACCACCGGCGAGCAGATCGACCTGCTGAAGCTGCCGCTCGACGACCGGAAGACGTACGAGCTGCTGGGCAGGGGCGACACGCTGGGCGTGTTCCAGCTCGACGGCGGCGGCATGCGCTCGCTGCTGCGGCTGATGAAGCCCGACAACTTCGAGGACATCTCGGCCGTCGGCGCCCTCTACCGTCCCGGCCCGATGGGCGCCAACTCCCACACCAACTACGCCCTGCGCAAGAACGGCCAGCAGGAGATCACCCCGATCCACCCCGAGTTCAAGGACTCACTGGCCGAGATCCTCGACACGACCTACGGCCTGATCGTCTATCAGGAGCAGGTCATGGCCATCGCGCAGAAGGTCGCCGGGTTCTCGCTCGGCAAAGCCGACCTGCTGCGCCGGGCGATGGGCAAGAAGAAGAAGGCCGAGCTGGACAAACAGTTCGAGTCCTTCGAGAGCGGCATGAAGAGCAACGGCTACTCCGCCGAGGCCGTCAAGACGCTCTGGGACATCCTGCTACCCTTCTCCGACTACGCCTTCAACAAGGCCCACTCGGCGGCCTACGGCCTGGTCTCCTACTGGACGGCCTACCTCAAGGCCAACCACCCGGCCGCGTACATGGCGGCGCTGCTGTCGAGCGTCAAGGACGACAAGGACAAGTCGGCCCTCTACCTCAACGAGTGCCGCCGCATGGGCATCAAGGTGTTCCCGCCCGACGTCAACGACTCCGACTTCGACTTCACCCCGCGCGGCACCGACATCCGCTTCGGCCTGTCGGCGGTGCGCAACGTCGGCGGCAACGTCGTCGACGGCATCATCTCGGCGCGCAAGTCCAAGGGCCGCTTCGCCGACTTCAAGGACTTCCTGCGCAAGGTGCCCGCGATCGTGTGCAACAAGCGCGTGATCGAGTCGCTGGTCAAGGCCGGGGCCTTCGACTCGCTCGGCCACGTGCGCAAGGGCCTGGTCATGGTGCACGAGCAGGCCGTCGACGCGATCATCGACATCAAGAAGAACGAGGCCATCGGCCAGGACTCCCTGTTCGGCGCGATCGACGGCGGCGAGGACCAGACCTTCGACGTGCAGATCCCGCCGGGGGAGTGGGACAAGAACACGCTGCTGCAGTTCGAGCGGGAGATGCTCGGCCTCTACGTCTCCGACCACCCGCTGTTCGGCGTGGAGCACATCCTGGCCGCGGGGGCCGACTGCTCGATCGCCGCCGTCCAGGACGAGAGCCGGGCCGACGGGCAGGTCGTGACGCTGGGCGGCATCCTGAGCGGGGTGCAGCGCAAGGTCACCAAGAAGGGTGACACGTGGGTGCTCACCCAGCTCGAGGACCTCGAAGGCGCGATCGAGGTGATGATCTTCCCGTCGGCGTACCAGCTGTGCTCGACGATCCTGGCCGAGGACGCGATCGTCTTCGTCAAGGGGCGCATCGACAAGCGGGAGGACGTCGCGAAGGTCATCGCCATGGAGGTGACCGCGCCCGACCTGACCCAGGAGGCGGGCGGGCCGCTGCTGGTGAGCCTGCCGCTGACCCGGTGCACGCCGCCGGTGGTCGGGCGGCTGAAGGAGATCCTCACCACGCATCCGGGCACCTCGGAGGTGCATCTTCAGGTGCACAACGGGCCGAAGACGACCGTCATGCGGGTCGACGACCGCCTGCGGGTCTCACCGTCGCCGGCGCTGATGGGCGACCTCAAGCAACTCCTCGGCCCGGCCTGCCTGGGCGCCTGACCCTCCGGAGCGGCCGGGTCCGCCTGAGGGGCTGCCCCTCCGAATGCGGCCCGGCCCGCCTCGGCGCCTGATCGCGCCGGGGCGGCCGGGTCCGCCTTGTGGGCGGGTGCCAAGGCGGGCCGGGGAGGTGGGCAAAGGTCGCCGTCGTGTCCCGGCGCGCGGGTGGGGCAGGATCGCAGGGTGAGCGAACTGCACTACCTGACCGCGACCGAGATGGCCCGCCTGATCAGGGCCGGGCAGGTGAGCGCCGTGGAGCTGCTCCAGGCCCACCTCGACCGCATCGAGCAGGTCAACCCCCGGGTCAACGCCATCGTGACGCTGGTGGCCGAGCAGGCGCTGGAAGCTGCCAGGGCGGCCGACGCGGCCGAGCCCGAGGGGCCGCTGCACGGCGTCCCGGTGGCCCACAAGGACCTGGTGGACACCGCGGGCATCCGCACCACGTACGGTTCGCCGCTGTTCGCGCGGAACGTCCCCGACAAGGACGACCTGATCGTGCGCCGCCTGCGCGCCGCCGGGGCGATCACGATCGGCAAGACCAACACGCCCGAGTTCGGCACCGGCTCGCACACCGTCAACGAGGTCTTCGGCGCCACCAGGAACCCCTACGACGTGGCCAGGTCGGCCGGCGGCAGCAGCGGCGGGGCCGCGGCGGCCCTGGCCACCGGCATGGTCCCGCTGGCCGACGGCTCGGACATGGGCGGCTCGCTGCGCAACCCCGCGTCGTTCTGCAACGTCGTGGGCCTGCGCCCCACGCCGGGCCGCGTCCCCGACCCCTCCGACACGGCCGCCTGGTACACGCTGGCGGTGCCGGGGCCGATGGCGCGCACGGTCGACGACCTCACGCTGATGCTGGGGGCCGTCGCCGGGTTCGACGCCCGCTCGCCGTTCGCGATTAAGGAGCGGTTCGCGCCAGAGCCCGAGCAGGGGGTGCGCGGGATGCGGGTGGCGTGGAGCCCCGACCTGGGCGGGCTGCCGGTCGATCCGCGCACGGCCGCGGTGACCGCGACGGCGCCGGCCGTGTTCGAGGAGCTGGGGGCGCACGTGGAGCAGGTCGCGCTCGACCTGTCCGACGCCGAGGACGCCTTCCGGATCTACCGCGCCTGGTACTACGCCCTGTCCTTCGGCGACCTGACCGGCCTCGGCCCCAACACGAGCTGGAACGTCGAGCGGGGCCGCACGGTCACCGGCGCCGACCTGGCCCGCGCCGAACGGCTGCGCAGCGGCCTCTACCAGCGCATGGCCGGCTTCTTCGACACCTACGACGTGCTGCTCGCGCCGGTCAGCCAGGTGCCGCCGTTCCCGGTGGAGCAGCCGCACGTGAGCGAGATCAACGGCGAGCCGCTGCCCGACTACCTGGCCTGGATGCGTTCGGCGTACTGGATCAGCGTGCTGCACGCGCCGGCGGCCTCGGTGCCGGCCGGGTTCACGCCCGAGGGGCTGCCGGTCGGGGTGCAGATCGTCGGGCGGCCGTTCGCCGACGCCAGGGTGCTGCGCGTGGCCCGCGCGTTCGAGCAGGCCACCGGCCACGGCCTGCGCCGCCCGCCGCTCTAGGGCTCGATGCCGTACGGGTGCCGCAGCGGCGACTCGCGGTAGCCGTGCATGCCCTCCAGCAGCCCGAACAGGCCGACCGCGAGCAGCGGCCAGGCCACCAGCACCCCCTCGGCGGTCAGCTTCAGCGCCCCGGGGACGATCCGCACCCCGGGCTCGGCCGCGGCCTCCACGGCCACCGCGCCGATCGTGAACGTGGACCCGGCCCACAACGTGAGGAAACTGCCCGCCACCCCGCCCGCGCACAACCCGAGCAGCACCGCCAGCATCCAGCGCCGCCCGGCGAACCACGCCAGACCGCCGCAGAGCAGCCCCAGCGCGCCCGTGATCACCGCGAACCAGCCGTCGGCCGCGATCAGCGCCTGCGTGGTGAGGTCGGCCAGCACCAGGCCGTGCTCGGTCACCTGGTACGGGGCCCGCGGCGAGATCGCGGACCAGCTCAGCCCGGCGGCGACCCCGAGAGTGGCGAGTATGAGGACAGTTACCGCAAAAGCGCGTACTTCCCTCGTCACGCCATTCCCCCTCACAACTGCATCCGAACCAGCTCGATGGTATCTCCCGGTTAGGCTCGCTTCGTGATTGCAGAAGAGGTCTGGCTGATCGAGCCCTCCGGCCCCCTCCGCGGGGACGTCGTCGTACGGGGCTCCAAGAACGGTGTGTCCAAGCACATGGTCGCCGCCATGCTGGGCAACGGCGAGAGCAGCATCCACAACGCCCCCGACGTGGGCGAGGTGGGCATCACCGCGGCGATGCTGGAGGCGCTCGGCATCCATGTCGAGATCGCCGGCCCCGAGATCCGCATCGAGCGCGGGGCGGAGATCAGGCCGCGGGTGCCCGACGCGTTCACCGGGCTCAACCGCATCCCCATCCTCATGCTCGGGCCGTTGCTGCACCTGGCGGGGGAGGCGTTCGTGCCGCTGGTCGGCGGCGACCCGATCGGGCGGCGGCCGGTGAATTTCCACGTGGAGGCGTTGCGCTCGATGGGGGCGGAGGTGGAGGTGGGCGACACCGGCATCTCGGCCAAGGCCAAGCGGCTCAACGGGGCCCGGCTCGAACTGCCGTACCCCAGCGTGGGGGCGACGGAGACGATCCTCATGTCGGCGGTGCTGGCCGAGGGCAAGACCGTGCTGAAGAACGCCGCCATGGAGCCCGAGGTGGTGGAGCTGGCGCTGTTCCTGCAGCGCATGGGCGCCCGGATCGAGCTGTCGCCCGACCGCCGGATCGTCATCGAGGGCGTCGAGCACCTGCGCGGCGCCTCCACCTGGCTGACCGGCGACCGCATCGAGGCGTTCTCCTACCTGGCGGCCGGGCTGATCACCGGGGGAGAGGTGCGGGTGCACGGCTGCCCCCAGGACCGCCTGGTGACCGCGATCACCACGCTGGCCAGGATGGGCGCCCGGTTCGACATCAACGACGAGTACCTGTGCGCCACCGCCCCGCCCGAGGGGCTGCGCTCGGCGGCCGTGCAGACCGACACCCACCCCGGCTTCATGACCGACTGGCAGACGCCGCTCATGGTGCTGTTCACGCAGAGCCAGGGCATGTCGGTGCTGCACGAGACGGTCTTCGAGAACCGCCTGGTCTACGTGCCCGCGCTGCAGCGGATGGGCTGTGAGATCGAGGTGTTCGACCAGTGCCTGGGCGGGCCGGCCTGCCGCTACCACGACACCAACGCCCGGCACTCGGCCGTGGTGCGCGGGGTCTCCAAGCTCAGGGGCGCCGACGTGACGCTGCCCGACATCAGGGCCGGGTTCTCGGCCGTGCTGGCCGCGGCGGTGGCCGACGGGACGTCCACGCTGCGCGGCGTGCACCACATCGAGCGGGGCTACCACCGGCCGTACGAGCAGTTCGCCTCGCTTGGTCTGAACATCCGAAGAGAACGGTAAAGACCGGGGAAGTGGGCGTTTGCCGATGATCTGCTGGTTGCAGATCATCTGCGTGACCGTACTCAGATCCATCGGTGGCCTCGCCATGGCGGGGGCGCTCGGCGGGGTGCTGGCGGCGGCACTGGCCGTTCCCGTGGTGAGCGGCGGCGGCCTGGCCGCCAAGAACGTCGCCGACACCTTCGTCGACCTGCCGCCCGCGCCCCGCGAGGAGCCCCTGGCGCAGGTGACCAGGCTGCTGGACAAGGACGGCAGGCAGTTCGCCCAGTTCTACGAGGCCAACAGGACGGCCGTGCCGCTCGGGGCCGTCGCGCCCCTGATGCGCAAGGCCATCGTGGCCATCGAGGACGCCCGCTTCTACGAGCACGGCGGCCTCGACGTCCGGGGCACGTTGCGGGCGCTGCTCACCAACACGCAGGCGGGCGGCATCCGGCAGGGCGGCTCGTCGCTGACGCAGCAGCTCGTCAAGAACATCCTGGTCGAGAGCGCTCGCACCGATGCCGAACGGGACAAGGCGCGCGCCCCCAACCTGGCCCGCAAGATCACCGAACTGCGGTACGCGATGGCCCTGGAACACAAGTACCGCAAGGACGAGATCCTTGAGCGCTACCTCAACATCGCCTACTTCGGCGCCGGCGCCCACGGCGTGGAGGCGGCGGCCCGGCGCTTCTTCTCCACCACCGCCTCCAAGCTGACGCTGACCCAGGCCGCCACGCTGGCGGGGGCGGTGCGGATGCCGTACTCGACCGATCCCTCGCTCGGCCGCTCGCACGAGGCGCGGCTGAAGGAGCGGCGCGACCTCGTGCTGGACCGGATGGCCGGGCTCAAGCTGATCACGCAGGCCCAGGCGAACGCCGCCAAGAGCGCGCCGCTGGCGCTGCGGCTGAAGCCCGAGCCGGGCGGCTGCGGGCAGAGCGCGTACCCCTACTACTGCCTGTACGTCCAGAACGAGATGTTGTCGAACCCGGCGTTCGGCAACACCCCGGCCGAGCGGCGGGCCAGGATGGCGAGGGGCGGCCTGGTGATCAGGACCGGCCTCGACCCGGTCGCGCAGCGCGCGGCCGAGCGGGCGATCCGGCGGCACGTCTCGCCGGAGGACACCGAGGTCGCCGCGGAGGCCATGATCGAGCCCGGCACCGGCCGGATCAGGGCGATGGCGGCCAGCAAGGAGTTCGGCCGCAACCGCGGCAACAAGAAGAACGGCCCGAGGACCACCTTCAACCTGGCCGCCGACGTGGCGCACGGCGGCGGCCAGGGCTTCCAGGCCGGCTCGACGTTCAAGGTGTTCACCCTGGCCACGGCGTTGCAGCAGGGCTGGCGGTTCGGCGACGGCTTCCAGACGCCGGGGGAGCTGGTGCCCGCGCAGGGCTACCGCAACTGCGACGGCCGGCCGGTCAACGACCCCGGCACGCGCATACTCAACGCCAGCGGCGAGGGCTCGGGCGGCCCGCACAGCATCGAGACTGGCACCTGGAAGTCGGTGAACATCTTCTACATGATGCTGGAGCGCAAGGTCGGGCTGTGCAACGTGGTCAAGACGGCCAGGGCGCTCGGGGCGGTGCGGGCCGACGGCCGGCCGCTGCGCGAGGTGCCGACGTTCACGCTGGGCGTCAACGAGATGGACCCGGTGACGGTCGCGGGGGCCTTCGCCACGTTCGCGGCCCGCGGCGTGCACTGCCGGCCGCTGGCGATCGTGGAGATCACCGACCGGAGCGGCCGGCGCGCGCACGTGCCGCCGTCCTGCGAGCAGGTCATGGAACGGCCGGTCGCCGACGCCGTCAACCACGTCCTGTCCGGGGTGTTCGACAAGGGCACCATGCAGGGGCAGAGCATCGGCCGCCCGGCGGCCGGCAAGACCGGCACCAACAACGGCTACACCTCGGCCTGGTTCGCCGGGTACACGCCGGACCTGGCGGCGGCGGTGAGCCTCGGCGACATCCGGGGCTCCTACCGCTACCCGCTGCAGGGCGTGCAGATCGGCGACCAGTACTACGGCGCGGTGCAGGGGGCGTCACTGCCCGGCCCGATCTGGGTCGAGTCGATGCAGCAGGCGCTGGACCACACCGAGCCGAGGGGCTTCCCCGGGCCGGACATGGGCCGGTTCGGCGGCGGGTTCACGCCCGGCCTGAAGGAGGCCGAGGCGCTGGAGCAGGACAAGAAGAAGAACCGGCGGCAGGGCGAGCGCGCCTTCTTCCGGCATCACCGGCGGTTGTTCGAGTGGCTGCTCGGGCAGGGCCCGCCCGACCCGTCGTTCCGCCGGCCGCGCCACCGCTCCCGGTAGCCGCCCGGCCGGACGCCTCAGCCCGCCTTGCCGATGGGGGCGGTGACCGCGCGGGTGAGGGTGATCAGGTTGTCGGGGGCGGTCTCGATCTGGAGCCCGCGCCGGCCGGCCGAGAAGTAGATCGTCTCGTGGTCGAGCGCCGAGGAGTCGACCACGGTGGGAAGCTGCTTGCGCTGGCCGAGCGGGCTGATGCCGCCCACCACGTAGCCGGTCACCCGCTCGACCTTGGCCGCCTCGGCCATGGCGGCCCGCTTGCCGCCCAGCGCCGAGGCCAGGGCCTTGAGGTCGAGCTTGCCCGACACCGGCACGACCGCCACCGCGAGGCCGCTCTCGGTCTCGGCGACCAGCGTCTTGAAGATGCGGTCGTAGGGCACGCCGAGCGCGTCGGCGGCCTCCTCGCCGTAGGCCTGGGCGTTCGGGTCGTGGTCGTAGGGGTGGAGCGTGAAGTCGGCCTTGGCCTTGGTCAGCGCCATGGTGGCCGGGGTGCCGCCGCCCTTGCCTTTCGTTTTGCTCACGTCTGACAAGTGTAGCGAATCTACATTGTAAAGGCGCGGCCCGGCGTGTACCCCAGCGCCCGCCGGAAGACGTCGATGAACGCACTGGCCGAGGCCCAGCCGCAGCGATGGGCGACCACGGTCACCGGCAGGCCGTCGGCCAGCAGCAGCAGCGCCTGGTGCAGGCGGACCTGGGTGCGCCACTGGGGGAAGCTCATGCCCAGCTCGCGGCGGCACAGCCGGGCCAGCGTGCGCTCGCTGGTGCCTGCCAGGGCGGCGAGGGTGGCCAGGGTGCGCCCGTCGGCGGGGTCGTCGTGCAGGACGGCGCAGACGGCGGCCAGGCGCGGGTCGCGCGCGGCGGGCACGTGGAAGGGCTGCTCGGGGGCGCGTCTGAGCCGGTCGAGCAGGACGGCGAGCAGCCGTTCGCGCTCTTCGCCCACGGGGGCGTCGTCGTCGGTGCAGGCCATGACGAGCTCGCGCAGCAGCGGGCCGACGGCGAGGACGGCGGGCCGGTCGAGGCCGAGCGGGTTGTCGGTGAGCCCGACCAGGCGCAGGTCGGTGCTGCCGTGGGCGCGGTGTTCGTGCACGGTGCCGGCGGGCACCCAGATGGCGCGGTTGGCGGGGGCGACCCAGGTGCCGGCGTCGGTGGTGACGGAGAGCATGCCGGCGCAGGCGTAGGCGATCTGGTGGGTGTCGTGCCGGTGGGCGTCGATGCCCGTGCCGGGGGCCAGGGGGCGGCGGCCGGTGGGCGCCACGGGGGTGTGGCGGATATTCGGCATAGGTTGGCACTTTATCGGAAGCAGGCCAGGTCGGGCCGGGGACATCATCGGTGGCGTGAACAGGATCCGGTCGCTGGCGGCGGGGCACGCGTGCGTGGACTTCTACCAGGGCGCGGTGCCCGCGCTGGTGCCGTTCCTGGTGTCGGGGCGGGGGTACGGCTATGTGGCGGTGTCGGGGATCGTGCTGGCGGCCACGTTGTCGTCGTCGGTCGTGCAGCCGGTCTTCGGGCTGCTGACGGACCGGTGGCGGATGCCGTGGCTGATCCCGTCGGCCACGGTGGTGGCGGGGGCGGGCGTGGCGTGCGCCGGGGTGACGGGGTCGTACGCGGTGACGTGGCTGGCGGCGGCGGTGTCGGGGCTGGGGGTGGCGGCCTACCATCCGGAGTCGGCGCGGCTGGCCAGGATCGCCAGCGAGGGCGGCCATGTGCGGATGAGCTGGTTCTCCTTGGGCGGGACTCTGGGGTTCGCCTCGGCGCCGGTGCTGGTGACGCCGCTGTTGTCGGCGTGGGGGCTGGGGGCCTCGCCGCTGCTGGCCGGGCCGGCGGTGCTGGGGGCCGTGCTGACGCTCCCGGCGGTGCGGGCCCTGGCGGGCGGCCGGGGCGGGGCGCGTCCGGCGGGGCGGGCGGCGGGCCGTGACGACTGGCCGGGGTTCGCCCGGCTGACGTCGGTGATCGTCTTCCGGTCGGTGGTGTACGTCGGTCTGAGCGCGTTCGTGGCCCTGTACGTGGGCGGCGGCGCGGCGGGCGCGGCGGCGTTGTTCGTGCTGTTCGCGGGCGGGGCGGCGGGCACGGTGCTGGGGGGCCGGCTGGCGGCCCGGTGGGGGCGGGTGCGGGCGATGCGGGCGGCGTACGCGGCGGCGGCGCCCGCGGTGGCCGGGGTGGTGCTGGCGCCGGGCCCGCTGGTCTACGTCTTCGTCGCCGCGTCGTCGGTCGCCCTGTACGTCCCGTTCTCGCTGCACGTGACCCTGGGGCAGGATCTCCTGCCGAACCGGGTGGGCACGGCGAGCGGCGTCACGCTGGGGCTGGCGGTGAGCGTGGGCGGCCTGACCAGCCCGCTGGTGGGCGCGGTGGCCGAGGCCGCCTCGATCAGGACGGCGCTGGCCTGCCTGATCGCCTTCCCGGTGCTGGCCTGGCTGCTGGCGCGGACGCTGCGGGAGCCGGCGCCGGACCCGGCTCAGCCAGTGGCGGTGCGCAGGCGCAGGACCTGGCTCAGCCGGCGGCGGTGCGCAGGCGCAGGACGGCGGAGTTGTCGCGCTGGGCGGGGTCGAGGCGGGTGGAGGTGACGTGCATGGTGACCGGCAGGGCGGCGTCGGCGTCGCGGCCGACGGCGACCTTGGCGGAGATGCGGACCGGCCGGCCGGGGTGGATGACGTCGATCACGCATTCGGCGCGGTGGTCGCCGTGGCGGCAGGTGGCGCCGTCGACGGAGGCCAGGGTGGCGCCGGTCGGGAGCGTGAGGGTGACGGGCACCTGGGCGGCGGCCATGAGCCCGCGCATGGTGACGGTCGCGGTGACGGTGGCGGTGCCGCCGCGGCGGACGGGCGCGCCGGGGCCGGCGGCGTCGAGGGAGAGGGAGTCGTAGACGCCCTTGGGGTCGGCCTGGCGGACGATCGCGCCGTAGCCCTCCACGTTGAGCGCGGTGGCGACGGAGTTGCCGTCGGGCTCGCCGTCCTCCTTGCCCGCCGACAGCACGCCGACCAGGTCGTCGCTGCCGCGGACGACCCACGGCCCGCCGCTGTGGCCCTTGGCCAGGTGGCAGTTGTAGGTCTCCATCCGTCCGGCCGGGTCGGCGGCGCCGGCCAGCCGGGCGGCGAGCAGGTCGCCGGTGGTGTTCTCGCCGCGGGCCTGCTGGGTGCGGCCGAGGCACCAGAGCTGGTCGCGGCCGTCGTAGGGCCGGCGGCCGAGCACGCCGGGGTAGCCGGGGGCGGCGATGGTGAAGCGGCCGCCCTCGTTGCGCAGGGGGGTGAAGGCGCCGACGGTGTCCTGCAGGGTGCGGTTGCGGCCGCCGACCTCGACGAGCGCGACGTCGTAGACGGAGTTCCAGTCGCCGCCGGTGCGTCCGGTGTAGGCGTCGGGCTTCCAGGCGCGGCGTCCGCCCCATCTGCCGTACGGCTCGCGCTGCGCGGCGGTGGCGGCGCGGCCGTCGTAGGCGGGGACGAAGGCGAAGTTGGTGTGCCAGGTGCCGGACGCTGAGCCGTCGGGGCTGCTGTAGACGCAGTGGGCGGCGGTGATGACCAGCAGCCTGCTGGCCGAGCGGACGACGGAGGCGCTGCAGGAGTCGTCGCGGCCGGTGGCGTTGACGAAGAACAGGCGCCCGGTGACGCGGCTGGTGCCGTCGGCGGTGTACGGCCGGCGCACGGGGGCGTAGCCGTTGGCGTCGCCGCCGGGGGTGAGCCGTTTGGCGCCGGGCACGCTGCGCCGCTCGGCCGCGCTGGGGCCGGCCGTGCTGGGGTCGGCCGTGCTGAGGCCGGTGGTGCTGGGGGCAGTGGTGCTCTGGGCGGTGGCGCCGGGGTCGGCCGCGTTGTGGTCGGTGGCGTTCTGGGCGGCCGTGTCGTGGCCGGTCGTGCTGAGGGGGAGGGCGGCGGCCTTGGCCTTGGCCTGTTTGCCGGGCGTCCAGTAGCGGGTGGCGCGCCCCGGGCGCATGAGCGGCGACGACGCGGCGCCGGGGCTGCGGTCCCGGCTCCGCGCAGGGCTCGGGGCGGGACGCTGAGCAGAGCGCTGAGCGGGGCTCTGGGCGGGACGCTGGGCAGGGCTCTGCACAGAGCCCTGCGCGGCGGGCGCTTTGAGCGGCGGCGGTTCGGCGGTGGCGGGCGCGGCGACGAGGGCGGTGGCGGGCGCGATGGTGAGCGCAGTGGTGAGCGCCGTGGTGAGCGCCGTGGTGAGCACGGTGGCGAGTGTGGTGGCGAGCGAGACGCCGGCGAACGCGGCCAGCGTGGTGACCAGAGTCTTCGACACGATGTCCTCTTGAGCGGTCCGAAGCGATTCCGATCACTGTAAGTCATGACTTCATCGCTCAACGTGGCCGAAGGGGACGTGTCGCGCCATGTCCTGCGCCCGGTCAGCCCGCCGCGGCGTCCCCCGGGGCGAGGAACTCGGCGGTGCTCGCCTCGCCGGGTTCGCGGTCGGGGCGCAGGCCGCGCCAGGAGGGGTGGCGCAGGCGGCCGTCGCCGGTGACCTCGGCGTACTGGACCTCGCCGACGACGCGGGGCTCGACCCAGCGGGCGTGGCGGGCGTGCTCGCGCGGGACGGGCTCGTCGAAGGGCGGGCCGGGGCGTTCCAGGGGGGCGAGGAGGTCCTGGAGGTCGCGCAGCATCTGCTGGGTGAACCCGGTGCCGACGTGCCCGACGTACAGCAGGCGGCCGCGCGGGTCGTAGGCGCCGAGCAGCAGCGAGCCGATCATGCCGGACCGCCGTCCGCCGCCGGGGTGCCAGCCGCCGATGACGACCTCGGCGGCGCTGACGTTCTTGACCTTGGTCCATTCGCCGCTGCGCCGGCCGGGCCGGTAGGGGGAGCCGAGCCGCTTGCAGACGATCCCTTCGAGCCCGAGCTGCCGGGAGGAGTCGAAGGCGCGGTCGGCGTGGTCGGCGAACCACACGGGCACCTCCCAGCGGAAGCCGGGCCGCAGGGTGCCCTCCAGCAGTTCGCGGCGTTCGCGGTAGGGGCGGCCGATCAGGCTGTCGGCGTCGAGGTGCAGGATGTCGAAGGCCATGAACGTCACCGGCACCGCCCGGGTGAGCTCGGCGACGGTGGCGGGGTTGCGCTGGTGCATGCGGGGCTGGAGGGCGGCGAAGCTGGGGCGTCCGGTCTCGTCGAAGGCGACGATCTCGCCGTCGATCACGGCCGCGTGCCGGCCGGTGGAGCCGGCCATGAGCTGCAGCTCGGGGTAGGCGGGGGTGATGTCCTTGTTGTTACGGGACATCAGGCGCACCGAGCCGCCTTCGACGTAGGCGAGGGCGCGTACGCCGTCCCATTTCATCTCCACGGCCCAGCCCTCGCCCTGGACGGAGGTCAGGGTGCCCAGCTGGGCCATCATCGGCGCGTAGGCCGGCAGCCCCACCATGGACCATGCCGTACCCCGGGGGGTTGATCGACAGTGGCGGGCCGGGGTCTACAAATGGTCAAGCGGGCTGTCTTCCACCAGTTCGCCGAGGTCCACGCCGTGTTCGTCGAGTTCGGAGACCGTCTTGCAGTAGCCGCGCAGGTACGTCCGGCCGTTGACGCGGTGGGAGACGCGCAGCAGTGGGCGATCATCGAGGATGATCGCCTCCACCAGGATGCCGCCGGGGGCTCGCCACTGTCCCATGCCGCCCAGGGTAGGCGAGTGGACATAATGGACATGTAATGCGAAAGGCGTTATGAACTGCCTACGCCGCGCCGAGCGGGGCAAACAGCCGCAAGATTATTTTTAACTCACCGAGAGTTTTCTTTGCCGCAGGGTGTTAGACACCTGGCGGGCCGGGCAGGAGGGGGCCAGGCCATTCTCCCGGCCGTGACCGCGCCCCCGTGGCGGCCACGGCCACTCGGCCCCGGCTTGGCCCGGTCCGGGGCTCTGGCGGGGCCGGGGGGGGGGGGGGGGGGGCGCCCCCCGCGCGGGGCCCCCCCAGCCGCTCCCCACCGGGAAAGAGACCAACAACAACCAGA